>NZ_VLJN01000034.1:134668-214566 GCF_007829435.1 Cupriavidus gilardii J11 | reverse complement strand
GGCTGGCGCGGGGCGGGCGGCGATTGCCGCGCGTACGGCCGCCGCTGGGGGGGCGGGTGGGGAGGATTGGCAGAGTTTTTGAGTGGGTTGGGGTTGGCGGTGTTCGGGGGCTTTTCCCCGGCTGGGTATCCCCTCTCCCCCGGCCCCTCTCCCGCTTTGCGGGAGAGGGGAGAAAAGGGGGGCTGTCGACTATGGCACCATGGTGCTTTGCGTCCCGCCGGGCGCCGTGTGAACACCGATGTCGACGTCAACCGATTTCTGCCTGCCCGACCATGGCTGCCGGCATGGTGCCCGCTTTCACCATGACGAAGACAGCCTGATTCGCGAGATCGCCGAATTCGCCGATCAGGCCCTGCGACGTGGGGGCAGCGCCATCATTATCGCCACGGGCGCCCATCTGTCCCGGGTGGCGCTGGTGCTGCATGGCTTTGGCGGCGGCGCCGACGAACGGCCGTGGTATCCGGGCCGGCTCGTGTTGCTCGACGCCGCAGCCACGCTGGAGCGCGTGCTGGTGGACGGGTGGCCGGACGGCGACCGAATGGATGCCGTGCTGGGACCGTTGCTGCAACCTCCGCCCGGTTCGCCCGGCCCCGTGCACGCCTATGGCGAAATGGTCGGCCTGCTGTGCGAGCGTGGGCGCTTCGATGCCGCCCTGCACATGGAGGCGTTGTGGAACGGACTCGGCGAGCGCCATCCATTCCGGCTGTTGTGCGGCTATCCCGACCGGCTCTTCGACGACAACGATCACGGCCACTATTTCCGCCACGTCTGTGCCACACATGATTGTGTATTGCGGGACGATCCGCCCGACGATGGGGCGCTTCCCGACGCCGCGCGGCAAGGCGCGTGGCAACGCCGGACCGTCGCGTTGCGGCACGAGGTCGAGCGGCTGCGGCGGGCCGAGACCACGCTGAGAGCCCGCGAGCAGGACCTGATCGATTTCCTGAACAATGCCGCCGAGGGCATCCACCGTGTCGGCGCCGACGGCACCATCCTGTGGGCCAACGCGGCGGAACTGGCGCTGCTGGGCTATGCCGCCGATGAGTATGTCGGCCGGCATATCGCCGAATTCCATGTCGATGGCGACGTGATAGCCGACATGCTGGTACGGCTTGCCGCGGGCGAGACCCTGTACGACCAGCCCGCGCGGCTGCGCTGCAAGGACGGCTCGATCCGCCATGTGTTGATCCACTCGAACGGGTGCTTTCGCGACGGCAAGCTGCTCTACACGCGCTGCTTCACCCGCGATGTCACCGAGGCGGTGCGCACGCGCGAACGGCTCGAAGCCGCTCATGCCGAGCGCGAACGACTGGTGCGGGACCTGAGCGAAGCGAGCCGCGCCAAGGACGAGTTCCTTGCCATGCTCGGCCATGAGTTGCGCAATCCGCTGTCGCCCATCGTCACGGCACTGCAGTTGATCCGCATGCGCGGCATCACGGGAGCGGAGCGCGAGCATCTGATCATCGAACGGCAGGTGAACCATCTGGTCCGGCTGGTCGATGACCTGCTGGACGTGTCGCGCATCACGCGCGGCACGATCGAGCTGAAGCACGAGTGGGTGCGCATCGCCGACGTGCTGGCCAAGGCGCTGGAGATGGCCAGCCCGCTGCTCGAGCAACGTCGTCATCGGCTGACGACCGACATCGATCCCGCGCTGATGTGGTATGGCGACCCGGTCCGGCTGGCGCAGGCGGTCGGCAACCTGCTGACCAATGCGGCGCGGTATACCGATATGGGCGGACACCTCGCGCTGCGCGCGTCGCCACTGGGCGACGATGCGCTTGTCATCACGGTCAGCGACGATGGCATGGGGATTCCGGCTGACGTCCTGCCGCGTATCTTCGATCCCTTTTTCCAGGGCCCGCGCAGGATCGACCGGGCCGGCGGCGGGCTCGGCATCGGCCTGGCTCTGGTGAAGAATCTGGTGGAACTGCATGGCGGCACGGTAGCCGCCTCCAGCGACGGGCCGGGCAAGGGCAGTGTATTTGCCGTGCAACTGCCGGTAAGCCGGCGGGGGAGCGAAATGCCGGTGGCGGACACGGGTCCGCCTTCCGAAGGGCCGGCCGAAACGGTGGCGCGCCGCATCCTGTTGGTGGACGACAACGTTGACGCGGTGCAGGCGCTCGCCGAACTGCTGCGCGCATGCGGGCATCGGGTCGAGGCGGTGTACGACCCCGTGTCCGCACTGCGGATCGCCGCCGCGTTCGCGCCCGAAGTGGCGCTGCTCGACATCGGGCTGCCCGTGATGGATGGCTATGAGCTGGCGCGCCGGCTGAGGGTCGCGCTGGGCGGCCGGCCGTGCCTGCTGATCGCGGTGACCGGCTATGGGCAAAGCGCCGATCGCGAGCGCAGCGCGGCGGCCGGTTTCGACCGGCATCTGGTCAAGCCGGTGGCGCTGGACGCGCTGCTGGAGCATGTCCGGGCGCTGCATTAGGCACGCCGGACGGCCACAAAAAGCGCGCTGCTCACCATCGGCCTACAATAGCGCGCTTGCCGGCGCCATCTTTCGGCGCCATCCAGAACCAAGGCGGTTCGGGTACCGGGCCTCGGCGGTCAAGCCGGGGCGGACCACGCGCCGCCAGCTCTCCTTGCCCGCCCAATGACTGCACCGCCGCTTTCCCGCCCCGGCGCCGACCCGGCCATGGCCGTGTCCGGCCTGTCCAACACGCCACACGCGACGCCGCCCCAGGTGCCGGTCATGCAGGTGATCTTCGGCCTGATGCTGGCGATCCTGCTGGGCGCGCTGGAGCAGTCGATCGTCGCCGTGGTGTTGCCCGAAATCGCGCTGCGGCTGAACGGCTTCGACATCATGGCCTGGGTGGTATCGGCCTATCTGATCGCGTCGACGGTCGCCACGCCGATCTACGGCAAGCTGTCGGACGTGCTCGGCCGGCGCTCGGTGCTGTCGTTCTCGATCGTGCTGTTCCTGCTGGCATCGATCGCCTGCGCGATGGCGCAGACCATGCCGCAGCTGATCGTCGCGCGCATTCTGCAGGGGCTCGGCGGTGGCGGGCTGATTTCGGTATCGCAGGCGGCCATCGCCGACGTGGTGCCGCTGCGCGACCGGGGACGCTACCAGGGCTATGTCAGCGGCGTGTGGGCGGTGGCGAGCATGGCCGGTCCGGTGATCGGCGGCTATCTTGCCCATTTCCTGTCGTGGCGCTGGATCTTCTGGATCAACCTGCCGCTGGCCTTGCTGGCGCTGGTGGCGGTGCGCCGCACGCTGCGCCATCTGCCCAGGGGCGGCGGGCGCCGCCAACCGATCGACTATGTCGGCTCGCTGCTGTTCGGGGGCGGATTGAGCGGCGTGCTGGTGTTCCTCACCTGGCTGGGGCAGGGCCATGACGTATGGCGTCCGGGCGCGCTGGCCATGCTGTGCGGCGGCCTGGCTGCCTTGCTGGTGTTCGTCTGGCACGAGCGCCGGGCGGCCGATCCCGTGATTCCGCTCGCCATGCTGCGCGTGCCGACCGTGGCGATCTGCTGCACCACGCTGTTCCTGTGCTTCTTCCAGCTGATCGCGATGTCGGTGCTGCTGCCGCTGCGCTTCCAGGTGGTGGGCGGGGCCGAAGCCGACGACGCGGCGCTGCGGCTGGTGCCCTTGACACTGGCGATACCGTTCGGCGCCTTTATCTGTGGCCGGCTGATGTCGCGCAGCGGCCGTTACAAGCCGTGGCAGATGATTGGCGCGCTGGTGGCGCCGGCCACCATCGTCGCGCTGGCCTTCGTCGACCCACGTGCGGTGACGCCGACCGCGCTGGTGATGATCGTGCTGGGCCTGGCCATCGGCCTGCAGTTGCCGTCCGGACTGGTGGCGACGCAGAACGCCGTGCCGCCGCAGCAGGTCGGCGTGGCGACGGCGCTGACCGCGTTTTCGCGGATGCTGGGCGGAGCCGTCGGCGTGGCGGTGCTGACAACGGTGCTGATCGCCTTGCTGCGCCATGGCGGCATGGCCGTCAGCGCCTTGCCGGGCGGCGAGGACGTGCTGATGCATATGTTCCGGCAGGTACTGTCGCTGGGCGACGGCGCGCAAGCCGAGACGGTTCGCCAGACGGCCGAGCGCGCCTTCCGCATCCTGTTCGTCGCCAGCGCGGCGGTGTCGCTGCTGGCGCCGTTCCTGGTGGCGAGGCTGCGGGAAGCGACGCTGCGGGGGAGTCCGGCGGCGGCTGGCGGGGAGTGATGGGCCGGGGGAGAGGGCAGTAACAGCCCCACCAAAAAAATCCCCCACTCCAGTTCCGCTTTCGAAGCCTGATCCGTCATACCCAATGACTCCACGCTTCCTGCTAGCACCATGCGCTCCCTGTTCGTCCGGCTGCACCGCTGGTTCGGCCTTGCCGCCGCGATCTTCCTGTTTATCTCCGGCCTGACCGGCGCCATCATCTCGTGGGACCACGAGCTCGACGAATGGCTGAATCCCCAGCTTTTCCATGCGCGCACGGAGGGGCAGCCGATGGCGCCCCTGGAACTGGCGCGCCGCGTGGAGGCGGCCGACCCCCGCATCCGCATCAGCTACATGCCGCTGGAGGTCGAGCCCGGCCACGCGTGGACCATCTTCGTCGAGGGCAGGATTGATCCGGCCACCGGCCAGCCCTATGACCTCGGCTTCAACCAGATGGCGATCGACCCGGCTACCGGCGAGGTCCAGGGCAAGCGCTTCTGGGGCGCGATCTCGCTGACGCGCGAGAACCTGCTGCCCTTCCTGTACAAGCTGCACTACACGATGCATATCCCGGACGGCTGGGGCATCGAGCTGGGCAAGTGGTTCATGGGCCTGATCGCGATGGCGTGGGTGCTGGACTGCTTTATCGCGCTGTGGCTGTCCTTTCCCAACTGGAGCGCCTGGCGCAAGTCGCTCGCGTTCCGCTGGAAAAAGGGCGGTTATGCGCTGAACTTCGACCTGCACCGCTCGGGCGGCGTGTGGCTGTGGGGCCTGTTCCTGCTGCTGGCGGTCACCTCCGTGTCGATGAACCTGGAGACGCAGGTGATGCGTCCGCTGGTATCCAAGTTTTCAACGCTCAGCCCGAACGAATTCGACAACCGGACCCCGCGCCCGCTGAACCAGCCGCATGAACCGGCCGTGAGCCGCGAGCAGGTCATCGCGGCGGCGCGCGAGGAAGCGACCCGGCGCGGCTGGACCGATCCGGCCGGCGGCATCTTCTATTCGTCGATGTATGGCCTGTACGGCGTGGGCTTCTTCGCGCCCGGCAACGATCACGGCGACGGCGGACTGGGCAACCCCTGGCTCTACTTCGACGGCGCGACCCTGGCCCCGGCTGGCGGCAAGATTCCGGGCACTGGCAGCGCCGGCGACATCTTCCTGCAGGCGCAGTTTCCGCTGCATTCCGGCCGCATCCTCGGCTTGCCGGGGCGCGTGATGATCTCGCTGATGGGCCTGGCCGTGGCGACGCTGTGCGCCACCGGCGTGATCATCTGGGCCCGCAAGCGCGCCGGACGAGCCGCCGCCGCCGCGCAGCGCGCGGTTCCGCGTGCGCAGCCGGTGACGAACTGAAGGGTGCGTGGCGCGGCGCGAGCTTCGCCGCCACGCGTGTAAGGTCTGCAAACATGCCCGGACGGCTCCGCGCCATCCGGGCATGTTTGCTTTGCCGGTCGGCGTGAATACGTGATGTTCGGCGCGAACGGCGGCCGGTACGGCGTTTGCAAGCCATGGGGATTTCGCCACCTGGGAGCCCCCAATGAACTCATCCAGACTGCGCGACGAAGTCGCCATCGTCACCGGTTCCGACTCCGGCATCGGCCAGGCCACCGCCATCGCCTTCGCGCGCGAAGGCGCCGACGTGGCCATCACCTACCACAGCGACCGCGAGGGCATCGAGCGCACCCGCGAGGCGATCGAGGCCCAGGGCCGCAAGGCGCTGGTCATGCAGCTGGACCAGACAGATCCCGTGGCGGTGGGCAAGTTCTTCGAGCAGGTGCGCGCGACCCTTGGCGTGCCGACCATCCTGGTCAATAACGCCGGCATCAATGCCAACGGCGTGCATGTCAAGGACCTGTCGGACGAGGATTGGGACCGCACGATCCGCACCAATCTCTATGGCCCGTTCTATTGCTGCCGCCAGTTCATCCGCATGATCGACGGCACGGGCCGGCACGGCGGCATCATCAATATCACCAGCGTGCACCAGGAGATTCCAATGCCGGGCGGGTCCGCCTATGACGCCTCGAAGGGCGGACTGCGCAACCTGACCACCACGCTGGCGCTCGAGCTGTCGGAGAAGAATATCAACGTCAACAATATCGCCCCTGGCATGATCCTGACGCCGATGAACCGGAAGGCAATGGATGACCCGTCGGTGCGCGAGCGCCAAGTGCAGTCGATCCCGATGAAGCGCGCGGGAAAGCCGGAGGAGATCGCGGAGGTGGCGGTGTTCCTGGCGTCGGAACAGGCGCGCTATATCCAGGGGGCGACCATCGTGGTGGATGGGGCGCTGGTATTGTTTCAGGGGCAGGGGGCTTGATGTTGGTTGGGGGAGAGGGCAGTAACCGCCCACCCAGGCCATAACGGCGCCTACCCACCCCCCGCCAACACCCTCCGCCTGGCCCGCGCCGCCAATCCCCCGCCCAGCGACCACCGCAGCGCGGGCGCAAGCATCCGCATGCCCGCCAGCGATAGCGGGCGCCGCAGCGCGGCCGGCGTCAGCCCGGACAGGCCAAGATCCCGCCGCGCCCACGCGGGCAATAGCGCGATGCCGGCATCCGCCATGATCCTGACCGCCGGCACCAGCATCGGGTTGCCCACCGGCATCCGCATCACCAGCCGCACGACCTCGCGCGTGCGCGCCGTCACCGTCAATTGCGGCCGCATCGCCTGCAGGTAGTCCTCGACCTGCGCGCGCGACCGTGGGATATCGGCGGCGCCAAGCAGCTCGGCCACCAGTGCGACCTCGGCGTAGTAGCGATCCTGCTCCGCCTCCGACAGCGGCCCGACGTAGCGCAGATATCCCGCCAGGAAGCTCGACACTTCGGCCACGTGGACCCAGGTCAGCAACGCCGGATCGCTGGCCGCGTACGGACGCCCGTCCGGTGCGCTGCCCTTGACCACATCGTGGATGCGGCGCACCCGTTCGATCAGCCGCATCGCGTCGGCACGGCTGCCGTAGGTGGTGCCGGCGATGAACTGCGCGGTGCGGCCAAGCCGGCCCTGCATGTCCTGCCGGAAGCTGGAGTGGTCCCACACGCCGGCGAGCGCCAGCGGATGCATGGTCTGCATCAGCAGCGCGCTGACGCCGCCGGCCAGCATGCCGGGAAAGTCGGCGTGCACGCGCCAGCAGACCGCATCCGGCCCGAACAGGCCCGGGTCACCCGGAGGATTGTCGTAGTCCACCGTGATGCCGGAATTGCTGCGCGTGAGCGCGCGCACCTGCGTGCCGGCGCGATCGCGCAGGCGTTGCGCGATGCCGCCCCGCACCGAGGGCGTCGTCGCGGCGGGGCGGGTTTGACCCGCGGTTCTGTCACTTCCCTGCATGCTGCCTGGGCGCCATGGGCGGCGCGATTCGGAACGTCGATCCCTCAATAGTAATGAAGGTCGGTGGCCTTGCCCCAGAACACCCGGTACGCGAAGATCGTGTAGCCCAGGATGGTCGGCAGCACGATCACCGCGCCCACGAGGATGAAGGCGAGCGATTCGGGCGCGCTCGCGGCTTGCCAGATGTCCAGCCGGTCCACTACCAGATAGGGGAACAGGCTGTAGGCCAGACCATTGAACGCCATCAGGAAGATCACCGCGGTGCTGACGAACGGCACCCAGGCCCAGCGGTCGTTGCCGACGTTGTGCATGGCCGGCATGCGGCGCAGCACGCGATCGACGACGATGAACAGCGCAATGGTGATCAACGGGATCGGCGCCAGCAGGATGATGTTCGGCAGCGAGAACCACTTGTCGAAGATCCGCTCGCTGACCAGCGGCGTGGCCACCGAAATGGCGGCGACGCCCACGCCGGTCAGCCACAGGCAGCGCCGGCCCCAGTACATCGCGCGCAGTTGCAGCGGCCCGGTGGTCTTCATGATCAGCCAGCTCGCGCCCAGCAGGCAGTAGCCCGCGACCAGTCCCAGGCCGACCAGCACCGCGAAAGCCCAGCCCAGCCAGCCGTGCTCGAAGCCGGTGACATAGCGGCCTAGCATCAGGCCCTGCGAGAAGGACGCCAGCAGCGAGCCCGCATAGAAGGCCCGGTTCCACCACGGCTTGTGATGGGCGCGCGCCTTGACGCGGAAGTCGAACGCCACCCCGCGCAGGATCAGGCCGGCCAGCATCAGCGCCACCGGAATGTACAGGGCGGTCAGGATCACGCCGTGCGCGATCGGGAAGGCCGTCAGCAACAGGCCCACGCCAAGCACGAGCCACGTCTCGTTGGCATCCCAGAACGGGCCGATCGACGCGATCATGCGGTCCTTGTCGTCATCGTCGGCGCGCCGCAGCAGCACGCCCACGCCCAGGTCGTAGCCGTCGAGAATCACGTAGATCAGCATCGACAGCCCCATCAGGGCCAGGAACACCAGCGGCATCCAGCCGGCAGGTTGGCTCAGGTCGGTCATTGGGGGCTCCGGGCTTCGTTGTTGCCGACGTTGCGGACCTTGCCGACGACGGGCTGTGGCGTTTCGATTTCGGGCTCATCGATGGTGGCCGGTTCGGCGCCGGCCCGGCGGGCCAGATAGAACACCACCGACACGTACGACGCGATCAGCACCAGATACAGCGTCAGGTACATCGCCAGCGTGCCGCCGATCATCGGCGCGGGCACGTCCGACGCCGCCTCGGCCGTGGTCAGCACGCCGTAGACCAGATACGGCTGCCGGCCAATCTCGGTCACATACCAGCCCGCCACCAGCGCCACCCAGCCGGAGAATGTCATCGCCAGCAGTGCACGGGCCATGCCGCGCGACGGCTCGCCACGCCGGCGCAGCTGCCATGCCGCCAGCCATGAGATCAGCAGCATCAGCATGCCGACTCCGACCATGATGCGAAAGGCGAAGAACACCGGCGCCACCGGCGGATGCGCATTCGGAAACGCGTCGATACCCTTGACCTCGCCGTCGAACGTATGGGTCAGGTAGAACGACGCGAGCCTGGGAATGGAGATCTCCCAGTCGGTGCTCCGCGTCAGCGCGTTGGGCCAGCCGAACAGCACCGCCGGCACGCTGGTGCCCGTGGTCCAGATGCCTTCCATCGCCGCGATCTTGGCCGGCTGGTGTTCCAGCGTATTCAGGCCGTGAAGGTCGCCCACCACGATCTGCAGCGGAATCAGCACCGCCGCCACCATCACGCCGGTGCGCATCGTCGACAGCACCTCAGGCGTGCGGTCGTTGCGCAGCCAGCGGTAGGCCGACAGCCCGGCCAGCAGGAAGGACACCGTGAGGCCGGACGCGATCAGCATATGGGTCAGCCGGAACGGGAACGACGGGTTGAAGATGACCTCGAGCCAACTGGTCACGTGGGCCTTGCCGTCGATCATCTCGAAGCCTGCCGGCGTCTGCATCCAGGAGTTCAGCGCGAGAATCCAGAAGGCCGACAGCGTGGTGCCGCCGGCAACCAGCAGCGTCGCGATGGTATGCACGCGATTGCTGACGCGCCGGGTGCCGAACAGCATGATGCCCAGGAAGGTGGCTTCGAGGAAGAACGCCGTCAGCACCTCGTAGGCCAGCAGCGGCCCCGCGATATTGCCCACCGTCTCCATATAGCCGGGCCAGTTCGTGCCGAACTGGAAGCTCATGGTGATGCCGCTGACCACGCCCACGGCAAAGGTCAGCGCGAACACCTTCACCCACAGCCGGTACGCCGCCATCCAGCGTTCGTCGCCGGTCTTGCCGTAGCGCAGCTTGAAGAACAGCAGCACCCAGCCAAGCGCGATGCTGATGGTGGGGAACAGGATGTGGAACGTGATATTGGCGGCGAACTGGATGCGCGCCAGCAGCACCGGGTCCATCGTCGAGAACATGGGACTTACTCCTTCTTGCCTCGGGCAGACTTGCCCTTGGCGTCGGCCGACCGGCCGGACAGCGCGCCGGATACCTTGTCCTTCACTTCAAGCAGCTTAGTCACCCGGGAGCCAAGCCGCATCAGTTTTTCCAGGCTTGCGGCGTCGAGCTTCTGCATCTCGTCGACCCAGCCCGTCACCAGCACGATCAGCTGGTACATCTCCTGCATCCGCCGCTGCGCGTGCCGG
Organism: Cupriavidus gilardii J11; assembly: GCF_007829435.1. Taxonomy (GTDB): domain Bacteria; phylum Pseudomonadota; class Gammaproteobacteria; order Burkholderiales; family Burkholderiaceae; genus Cupriavidus; species Cupriavidus gilardii_D. The sequence goes on along the minus strand of NZ_VLJN01000034.1, from coordinate 204,391 downwards.
TCGTCGGGGTCTGTCGGCGACTCCAACTGCACTTCACGCAGCATCGACAGCGTCGGATCGATCTCGCGTCGGCGGCGCTCTTCTGCCAGCGTGCGAAAGATCGTCCATACGTCATCGGGCGCGGAGAAGTACTCGCGGCGATCGCCGGGCTGATGCGAAAGCCGTACCAGCTTCCATGCCTCCAGCTCCTTGAGCCCGATGCTGACGTTCGATCGCGAGAATCCCAGCGATTCGGCGATCTCGTCCGCGTTCAGCGGCCGGGGGGCGGTGAAAAGCAACGCGTAGATCTGACCGACGGTGCGGTTGATGCCCCAGCGGCTGCCCATTTCACCGAAGTGGAGGACGAAGCGCTGGACGAGAGGGGAGAGATTCATGTCGGGGCGTTTTGTATTTTCAGGAATTTCTGAAAGTTTAGTATAAAAACGCGTTGGCAGGCTAGAGCGTGACGCAGGGCTTAGAGGACCGGATACGCTTCGAGCGCGGCGTGCCGGATCTACCTGCTCCTCTTCACCAGCCCAATGATGGTCTCGGCCAGTTCATCCCGGGCCTGCTCCTCGACAAGGTCTCCGGCAACGACCGTATGAGACAGCGAATCGGCCGCTCTACTTTCAGTAGGTTAGCTCTGCCCCGCTCTCATCCCGGGAATAGACCGGGAACGCCTTCATGTATCGATCGCCGGCAAGGCCCTGGTCTGGCGGTAAACGGGCGAACTGTACATGGCCGCCATCGCTTGTCGAAGGTATCGTCCAGAACGTGATAACGAAGCGGGGAGAGCAGCGGTGAAGACCATCGGATTGATCGGGGGCATGAGCTGGGAATCGTCGGCGGAGTACTACCGCTTGATCAATCAGGGCATGAAGGCGCGCAGGGGCGGGCATTGCAACGCGCGCAGCATCATGGCGACGGTGTGCTTCGAGGACATCCAGGCGTTGCAGCACGATGGACGCTGGGAGGAGCTGGCGAGCCGGATGCAGCAGGCAGCGAGGCAGGTTGAGGCGGGCGGGGCGGATTTCGTCGTGTTATGCACGAATACCATGCATCGGCTGGCGCCGGCCATCGAAGCGGTGCTGACGGTGCCGTTCCTGCATATCGTGGACCCAACCGCTGCCGCGCTCCAGGCAGCGGGGATCCGCAGGGTGGGGCTGTTGGGCACGCGTTTCACGATGGAGCAGGATTTCTACCGCGGCCGCATGCAGGATCGCCATGGCATCGAGGTGGTGGTGCCGCCTGAAGCGGAGCGACAGCGCGTGCACGACATCATCTATGGCGAGCTGTGTCACGGCGTCGTGCGCGATGAATCGCGTGCGGTCTACCGGCGCATTGTCGATGGATTGCGGGAACAGGGCGCGGAAGGGGTGATCCTCGGCTGTACCGAAATCACGCTGCTGATTGCCGCCGGCGATGTGTCGTTGCCGGTGTTCGACACCACGGCGCTGCACGCGCAGGCGGCGGTCGCATTGGCGGATGCCGCTGCTTGACTGCACGCCTGCCGCCCCAGTGATATTGCCCCGGGGGTTGGATCACTGTTCGGCAAGACGCCGCGCATGCCTGGCCGCATCAAGGAACGTTTCTGGGTGGCGCATGGCGGGCCAGGAACCGATCCAGCTGGCTGGCAAATGCCTTGCTGTCCTGCGGGGAGTACGGCGCGGGCCCGCCGGTATCGATCCCCGAGGCGCGCAATTGGTCCATCACCTCGCGCATCGTCAGGCGCTCCCGGATGTTCTCGCGGGTAAACCAGCTTCCGCGTGGATCGAGCACATGAGCTCCCTTATCGAGAGCCGCGGAGGCGAGCGGTATGTCGGCCGTAATCACGAGGTCCCCGGCATTCGCGAGTTCGACGATACGGTCGTCGGCGGCATCGAAACGCGCGGGCACCTGCAGCGACTTGATAAAGCGCGAAGGGGGAGTGCGCAGGTACTGGTTGGCCACCAGCGTCACGCACACTTCGACGCGAGCCGCGGCCCGATACAACATTTCCTTGACTACGACCGGGCAGGCGTCAGCGTCGACCAGGACTTGCATTGCGGTATTTCCCATTGAGGTGGAGCCGGCCATGATACTGCGGCGCGCGAATGCTCTGACGGATCGATCCCGATGGCCGCGGGAGGGCCATTTACGGAACGATTGGTGCGTACAATGGACCGGCAGGGCATGAATTCCCCTGTGCCGATGCCCGGATTTGCTACACTCGCGCCTCGGCGATATCTAATGGAATCCCATGAACGACGTGCAATCGGGCGAGTCTTCCACCGTGGCAAGCGACGGCGTGGCCGCCGTCGACCGGGCGCTTTCGATCGCGCTCGCGCTGGCACAGTCGTCGGCCCCGATGCAGCTCTCCGAGCTGTCGCGGGCGACCGGGCTTTACAAAAGCACGTTGCTGCGCCTGCTTGCGTCGCTGGAACGCGCCAATCTGGTGACGCGCCGCGCCGACCGCCGCTACATGCTGGGCCCGCTGGCCTTCCTGTTTGGGCGCGCCTTCGACGCGTCCAACGGCTTGCGCGAGGGGCTGTCCCCCATCCTGGACTGGTTGGTGGCGCATGGCACGGAAAGCCCGTCGTTCCATATCCAGCACGGACCTGAGCACCGTCTCTGCCTGTTGCGCGTCGATTCCGCGCATTCGACGCTGGACCGGGTGCGCGTGGGCGATATCCTGCCGTTGCGTCGCGGTGCGGCGGGCAAGGTGCTGCTGGCCTATGCCGGCGCCGCTCCGACAGCGGACAGCCCGCTGATTTTCACGTCGTTCGGCGAACGCGACCCGCTGTGCGGTGCGGTCGCGTGTCCCGTGTTCGGCCCGTTCGGCATGCTGCTGGGTGCGCTGTCGCTGTCCGGGCCGCTGGAGCGCTTCTCTCCCGCGGCGGTGGAGCGGATGAGTGCGCTGCTGCTGGAAGCCGGCGAGCGCGCCACCGAAGCGCTGGGCGGCACCTGGCCCCGCCGCGCGGCTGCATAGCCGCGGTACCGGCTTGCATGCACCGGTACCCGGCGGCCCGACCCCAGTACGGAACCGCGCAGGCGTACATGAGGTGAACGCCGGCACGGCGTAGCGGCACGACCGGCCATACGCCGTACTTCCCCTCCCGCTCCCTCTTTTCTCACCATCTCCCTTTGGCATCGCCCGGGTCGCGCTTGCGTCCGGCCGACCCTTGCCGTCCCTACCGTCGTGACATCACCACATTGACTTCATCTGCATGCCCGCGTATTCTTGCTGCCGGAACGCTAGGTCTGCCAGACAGACCGTTGCGCGACACAATACGCGACCCAATACGCGACCCAACAAGAGCGGCAACAACACCGGAGACGACCATGCACCCGACTTCTCGATTCCCCCGCCTGCGCACCCTGCTGGCATCTGCCTTTGTCCTGGCCACGGCGGCGGGCGCCGCGCACGCGCAGCCCGGCTTTCCGTCCAAGCCTGTCAGGCTGGTGGTGCCGTATGCCGCTGGCGGTGCCACGGATACCGTGGCACGGGCACTGGCCGAACGGCTGTCGCAGACGTGGCAGCAAGCCGTGGTCGTCGACAACCGCCCGGGCGCCGGCACCACGCTGGCGGCTGACGCCATCGCCCGCTCGGCGCCGGACGGCTACACGCTGTTCATGACGACCTCGGCCCACACCATCAGTCCCAGCCTCTACAAGAAGCTGCAGTACGACCCGCTGAAGGACTTCACGCCCATCACGCTGGTGACCACGGTGCCGCTGGTGCTGGTGGCGGGTCCGGCCATGAAGGTCGATACCGCCGCGGCGCTGGTGACGGCGGCGAAGCAGAAGCCGAAGGACATCGCCTTTGCTTCGCCGGGCAATGGCACGGCCCAGCATCTGGCCGGCGAACTGTTCAAGGCGGCGCACCAGGTCGACATGGTGCATGTGCCGTACAAGGGGGATGCGCCGGCCATCACGGATCTGCTGGCCGGACAGGTGCAGATCATGTTCGCGACCACCACGGCCGTGCTGCCGCAGATTGGCGCGGGCAAGCTCAAGCCGCTGGCGCTGGCCAATCCCAAGCGTTTGCCGGTGCTGCCGCAGGTGCCGACCTTCCGCGAAGCGGGCCTGGGCGAATTCGATGCCGCCACGTGGTTCGGCCTGCTGGCTCCCGCGAAGCTGCCGCCCGAGCTGCGCCAGAAGATCTACAACGACGTGTCGAAGATCGTCGCCACGCCGGAGATGAAGCAGAAGATCGAGGCCCTCGGTGGCGAGGTCAACAACACCAATCCGGAACAGTTCGAGAAGTTCATGCGCAGCGAGCAGGCAAAGTGGGCCAAGGCCGCCTCGATCTCGGGCGCCCGCATCGACTGAGCGCAACACGGCCTGCCCGGCCTTTCGCAACTCCTTTCCCAATTTCCATCATGTCCGCATCCTCCTTAGCCGAATTGAAGCCGATGCTGATCGGCGACCAGTGGGTGGCGCGCGAAGACGACGCCCTCGAATCGATCAATCCCGCCACTGGCGCCGTCAACTACCGCGTGTCGGTTGCCGACGCGGCGCTGGTGGACCGGGCCGTGGCCACTGCAAGGGCGGCGGCCGCGTCAAAGGCGTGGCGCGACATGCTGCCCCATGCGCGGGCGCAGGTCCTGGGCCGGATTTCGGACGGCATCCGCGCGCATTCCGATGAACTGGCCCGGCTGCAGATGATCGAGAACGGCAAGGTCTGGAGCGAGTGCAGGGCGCAGGTCGCCAGCGCTGCGGCGACCTATCGCTATTACGCGGCCGTTTGCGAAACGCTGGGCGCGGAAGTCACGCCGTCGCGCGGCGATTACCTGTCGATGACGGCCTATGAGCCGTACGGCGTAGTGGCCGCCATTACGCCCTGGAACTCGCCGATGACGATGGAGGCCCAGAAGATCGCTCCGGCGCTGGCCGCGGGCAATGCGGTGGTGCTCAAGCCGTCCGAGATCACGCCGGCGGTTGGTCTGGCGGTCGCGCGCATCGCGCTGGAGGCGGGGCTGCCCCCCGGGATCCTTAACGTGCTGCCCGGTACCGGCGCCGGGACGGGCAAGGCGCTGATTCACCACCCCGACGTGCGGATGATCTCCTTCACGGGCGGCACCATCACCGGACGCAACATTGCGGCCGTCGCCGCGCAGCGGCTGATTCCGGTTGCTCTCGAACTGGGCGGCAAGTCGCCGCACATCATCTTCGGCGACGCCAATCTGCAGGCCGCGGTCGATGGCGTGGTGGACGGGATCTTCGAAGGTAGCGGCCAGTCCTGCGTGGCGGGATCGCGTCTGTTCGTGCAGCGCAATGTGCTGGAGCAGGTGGTGGAGATGCTGGTGGCGCGCGCCAACAGCATCCGTGTGGACCTGCCCGACGCGGAAGGCGCGCAGATGGGGCCGGTCGCCGGTTTCCGGCATCGCGAACGCATCGAGTCGCTGGTGGCGTCGGCGCGTCAGGAGAAGGGCGAGATTCTGGCCGGCGGCCGGCGTCCCGATGGCGATCGCTTCGCGCAGGGTTCGTTCTACCTGCCGACCGTAATCGCCGGCCTGTCGAATCAGGCGACCGCCGTACGCGAGGAGATCTTCGGGCCCGTTGTCTGTGTCCTGCCGTTCGACGACGAGGACGACCTGGTCGCCCAGGCCAACGATACGGTGTTTGGCCTGGCTTCCGGTGTGTGGACGGCCAACTACCAGCGCGCATGGCGCGTGGCGCGGGCCCTCGAGGCGGGCGTGGTGTGGATCAACACCTACAAGCAGTTGTCGATCGCGACGCCCTTTGGCGGCTTCAAGGAGAGCGGCATCGGCCGCGAGAAGGGCGTCACCGGCGTGCGCCTGTATCAGCAGAGCAAGGGCATCTACTGGAGCATGAATCCGGCCAACCTGCCGGAATGACAGGCTCCGAACACGTGGGAAACAGCATGACGAATCAACAGGTGGTGGTCGGCTTTATCGGAGTCGGCGTGATGGGCGAGCCGATCTGCCGGCATATCGCGACCAAGAGCGGCGCGCGCGTATTGGCCTTCGATACCAATCCGGAGCCGTTGCAACGGCTTGCCGCGCACAACGTGCAGGCGGTCAGCATGGAAACGCTGGCGGACCAGGCGTCGATCGTGTTCCTGTCGCTGCCGTCCGGTGAGGTGATGCAGCAGGTCGTCACCGGTGCGGGCGGACTGGCCGAGCGTCTGTCAGCGGGCAAGACGATTGTCGACCTCAGCACGTCGTCGGTGGATGTCACGCTGGAAACGGCGCGTCGGGTGCAAGAGAAGGGCATCGTGTTCGCCGACGCCCCGGTGATGCGCACGCGCGCCGCTGCCGAAGCCGGGACCCTGGCGGTGCCCGTGGGCGCCGATGCCGATGTGTTTGCCCGGATCGAGCCGTTCATCCGGACGTTCGCCAGCGACATCACCCACGCCGGCGGCATCAGCGCCGGGCAGGTGGTGAAGATCCTGAACAACATGGTGCTTTACGAGACGGTGCTCGCGCTCGCCGAAGCGGCGGCCATCGGCCGGCGGGCCGGTGTGCAGCCCGACGTCCTGTTCCAGGCCTTTTCGACCGGTTCCGCGGACAGCTTCGCGCTGCGCAACCATGGCATGAAGGCCATCGCACCGCAGGTCTTTCCCGAGAAGGCGTTTCCGGTCACCTATGCCAGGAAGGACATTTCGTACGCCGTGGCGTTGGGCGAGCAGGTCGGCGTGGACGCCACGGGCGCACGCAATCTGATCGCGACCCTGGAGAAGGCGATCGAGGCTGGCCACGGCGACAAATATGCTCCTGCCATCAGCCTGGTATTCGAGGCGCAGGGCAGGGGTTGAGCGGCGCTTCGCAGGCGTTGCCGGGGGAGGGGGACGGTTATGGTGACTGCCCTCTCCCCCGCCCCGCAAAAGTCCAACCACCCACTATCGCGGCTCGATCCCGTGGATCGTGATCCGGTGCATCTCGCGCCGATAGCCCGGATAGTCGTTGATCGCGTAATGCATCGTGCAGCGGTTGTCCCAGAACGCGATCGATCCCTTTTGCCAGCGGAAGCGGCAGGTGTTCTCCGGCCTCGCGCTGTGCTCGTATAGGTAGTTCAGCAGCGGCAGGCTTTCTTCCCGCGTCATGCCCTCGAAGGACCAGGTGAATGGCCGGTTGACGAACAGGCATTTGCGCCCGGTTTCCTCGTGCGTGCGAACCACCGGATGCACGACCTGGCTCACGCCAACCGTCTCCAGCAGCTTGGTCGATCGCGTGGCATTGCGCGCCTTCGTGTTGCCGGTCAGGAATTCATTGGTATGGACCGCGCGCAGTCCGGCGAGCTGGCGTTTCATGGCATCGGACAGCGTGTCGTAGGCGCGATAGAGGTTGCACCACAGCGTGTCGCCGCCCACCGGCGGCACTTCCCTCGCGTAGAGAATCGAGCCCATCGGCGGCGTGGGCTGGTATGTCTCGTCGGTGTGCCAGGTGTCGCCGATGATGTCGGTGTCGGTCGGCTCCTTGATCACCGGCATGATCTCCGGGTGCGATTCCAGCGTCTTGTAGACGGGGCTGGAACTGATGGCGCCGAACTGCCTGGCGAAGGCGATGTGCTCTTCCTTCGTCAGCGTCTGGTCGCGAAAGAAGATCACGCAGTTGTCCAGCAGGCACTGGCGCACGCCCGCCAGCACGGCCGCGGACAGCGGTTTCGATACGTCGATGCCCAGGATCTCTGCACCGATGGTGCCGGTCAGCTTGCGGATTTCCATGATGTTGTCGTCCTCCGTGGTACCCGATCTTCGGTAGTCGAGGCCAGTATAATTATCGGAAAAGGATAAAGTCCAATCGCGTTTTAACCCGCCATTTATAGGACGGTCGGAACAATGATCGACGTGAGGAGACTGCGCTATTTCGTCGCCGTCGCCGAGGAGCAGCACTTCAGCCGGGCTGCCGAACGGCTGGGCATCAGCCAGCCGCCGCTGAGCGAGCACATCCATGCGCTGGAGCGCGAGCTGGGAGTGCCGCTGTTCCAGCGCACCACGCGCAGCGTGTCGCTGACCGAGGACGGCCTTAACCTGCTGCCGCACGCGCGCCGTATCCTGCGCGACATCGACCGCTGCGGTGAAGTCATCCGCGACGCGCGCTGGCAGAAGATGAGCACGCTGCGCATCGGCATCCTTCATGCGCACGCCTATACATTCCTGCCGCGCCTGCTCGCGGCCTGGGCCAAGCAGAGGCCGGACGTCCGGCTCAGCCTGCTGGAGCATGCGACACAGGACCAGACCACGGTGCTGTCCACCGGCGACGCCGATCTGGCCTTTGTGCGCGAGCCCGTGCACGAAGCCGGCCTGACCGTCACGCGGCTGTTTTCGGAGCCGTACTGGATCGCCGTGCCGGAATCCTGGCACACCGGGCGGAAAGACCGGATCTCGGTGACGGAGCTGCAGGGCTGGCGCATGATCGGCTTTCCCAGCCACCACGCCAGCGGCAGCACGCGCACGCTGTTCCGCGATTTCCTGATCAAGCACAAGGTAAAGACGGCGGACTTCCTGCAGGTCAGGACGATGCACGCCGCACTGGCGCTGGTCGCCGGCGAGCAGGGCTTCACCCCTGTGCCGCGCTCCCAGCGCAGGCTCATGCTGCATGGGGTGCGCTACCTGCCGCTGGCGGAAACGCCGCCGCAGCTGTCGGTGGGCATCGCCTGCCGCAGTCAATCCGACAGCGCCCTCGCGCAGTCCTTCATCGACTTCAGCGTGGCGCACTTCCAGCAACCCGACTGGTAGTCTGCGTAATCCCCAATTGCCCGCCATGGCGTGCATCCGCGGAGTTGGCGATTGATAGGAAGGGCAGGGGTAATGGCGGCGCGAAACTGTATTTGTCCTTGGCAATCGCGAATGATAAGTTGGCGGGAAAGACCCACAACAGGCCCGGCAGGCCGGGCACAAAACGACGGGGAGACACCATGAACATCAGCAAGTCGGTTCAGCGCGGCGCGCTGTTCCTCCTTATTGGCGCCGGTCTCGCGGCGCCCGTGCACGCTGAGTCCGCGCGCGAGTGGCCGACACGGACGATCACCTGGGTGGTGGGCTATGCGGCGGGGGGCACCACCGACATCGTTGCCCGCGCCATTGCCAACAAGGTGTCACAGAATCTCGGCCAGACCGTGGTGGTGATGAACCGGCCGGGCGCAAACAGCAATATCGGCGCGCAGGCGGTCAAGCGCGCGGACCCCGACGGCTATACCTACTACGTCGGCTCGGCGGCGAACGCCATCAATCGCACGCTGTACGAGAACGCCGGCTATGACATCGTGCAGGACTTCGCGCCCGTGGCGCTGTTCGTGTCGGTGCCCAACATGCTGGTGGTCAACCCGGCGCTGCCGATCAAGAGCGTGGCCGACTACATCGCCTATGCCAAGGCTCATCCCGGCAAGCTGACATGCGGGTCGTCCGGCACCGGGTCCAGCATTCATCTGTCGTGCGAGCTGTTCAAGATGCGCACGGGCACCAGCATCATGCATGTGCCGTTTACCGGCAGCGGACCGGCGATGACGGCCCTGCTCGGCGGGCAGGTGGATTCGGTCTTCGACAACATGCCGACCGTGAAGCCCAACGTCGACGCGGGGAAGCTGCGTGCGCTCGGTGTGACCAGCGCCAAGCGGTCTCCTTCGGCGAAGGACGTGCCAACGATCGGCGAGTCCGGTGTATCTGACTATGCGGTCAGCGCCTGGTTTGGGCTGTTCGCCCCCGCCGCCACCGACAAGGAAATCGTGGCGAAGATGAATCGCGCGGTCAATGCGGCGCTGAAGGACGACGAGATCCGCAACATCCTGGTCCAGCGCGGCGCCGACGTGCCGGAGGGCGCCAATACGCCGGCGGATTTCGGCCAGCACGTGAAGCGGGAAGTCGATAAATGGGCGACGGTCGTCAAGGCGGCCGGGGCCAAGGTCAACTGAGGCGGACGACGATGCGGAAGCGAACCGTGCTGATCACCGGTGCCAGCCGCGGCATCGGCCTGGCGGTGGCCGAGCGCGCCAGCCGCGATGGCCACCGGGTCATCGGCCTCGCGCGCTCACGGCCCGCGACGCCATTTCCCGGCGACTTCTACGCGGTGGACCTGGCCAATGCGAAGGCCACCGAGGCTGCGCTGGCCGACATCGCTGCCCGGCACGACATCGACAGTGTCGTCAACAACGCGGGCCTGACCACGTCGAGCCTGCTCGAGGAAACCAGCGTGGACGAACTCGATCGCATCCTGGCGATCAACCTGCGCGCGCCACTGCAATGCGTGCAGGCATGCCTGCCGTCGATGATCCGGTCGGGCCAGGGCAGCATCGTCAATATCGCGAGCCGCGCGGCACTGGGCATGCCACGGCGCACGGCCTATTCCGGCGCGAAAAGCGGCCTGATCGGCTATACCCGTACGTGGGCGCTGGAGCTGGGCAGGCACGGCATCACGGTCAACGCGGTGGCCCCGGGGCCGGTGGAGACGCAGCTGTACCGCAACAACAATCCGATGACCGCCGAGGAGCGGCAGGCGCTGGAAAACCGCATTCCGATGCGTCGGCTTGGGCAGCCGGAGGACATCGCGGGGACCATCGCGTTTTTCCTGTCCGCGGATGCCCGCTTTGTCACCGGGCAGGTGTTGTATGCGTGTGGGGGGTTGTCGGTGGGGGCGGCGCCGATTTAGTCGTTGGTGTTTTGTTGAGGTGGGTTTGCTGGTGGGGTTGTGACTGCCCTCTCCCCCGCCCCCACATMCCGAAACCCCGCCGTGCGCAGTTCATCCGCGATCAGCTCGGCGATCCACTGCTTGCGGGACTCCTGCATGCGGCTGCGTATCGCGGCGATGCTGATGGCCGCGTAGCTGCCGGGGGACACCTCGAACAGCATGCCCACGCCACTGACGCCTTCGTTCACCAGGCTGTCGGTCTTGGCCACGCCGGTCTCGCGGACACGCGCCACCATCGTATGCAACTGCTTGACCGTCAGCCTGTGCGGTTCGAACTCGGCGCGATGGCGCCCGTAGAGCGCGTCGATTTCCTCGTCGGCCAACCGTGACAGCAACGTGAGCCCCGCCGAGCCGATGCCCAGCGCGCGCATGCCGCCCACCTGCAGCACCAGCGCCTTCACCGGAAACGCGCCTTCCTCGCAGTGCAGGCAGTGTCCGTAGTCGCCGTTGCGTACCACGAGAAACACCGTGTCCTCGGTGCGGCGCGCCAGCCGCTGCATGGCGGCGCGGCAGCGCTCGACGATGGGCGCACCCTTCATCGCGGCAAGGCCGAGCTGCATCGCGTCGATGCCCAGCCGATAGAGGCGCTTGTGGTCGCGCTCCACCATGCCCGATTCCACCAGACTGCACGCGAGCCGGTATGCGGTGGCGCGATCGAGTCCCGCATCGTCGGCCAGCATGCCGAGCGCAATGCCGCCCGGATGATGCGCGGCGATGCGCTTGAGCAGCCCGAGCGCGCGCGTTACCGTTTGCGCGCCCCTTGCCGGCGCCGGGGGCGACGCCACATGCGGCGCCTTGTCTTCCTTGGGCAATCTGTTCTCCGTGCGATGGTCCGGACGTTCACATAGTGAATGTTTTGGCATTCTTTTTTTGCATCTTGAATGACGATGCGATGGAATGCAATCACACCAGACACTCGACAAAGTGCAAGACACGGAGACAAAGCCATGAAAGTCCATCGCATCGCCGCGGCAGTGACGCTGTCCTCGGCCCTGATTGCCGGCGTGGCCGGGTTGGCCAAGCCGGCCCATGCCGAGCCGTATCCCGCCCGACCGGTGAAGCTGCTGGTGGGCTATCCCGCCGGCGGTGCGTCGGACACCGTGGGACGCATCATCGCGAACGAGCTGTCCCATATGAATGGCCAGCCCGTGGTGGTGGAGAACCGGCCCGGCGTGGGCGGAATGCTGGCCATGGGACTGGTGGCGAAGAGCCCGGCCGATGGCTACACGCTGGGCGTCGCGGTGAGCGGCACGATGGTGATCGGCCCGCATCTGGTCAAGGCCACGCCGTACGATCCGCTGACAGCGTTCGCGCCGGTGAGCATGGTCGCGAAGGCGCCGATGGTGCTGGTGGCATCGCCCTCCGCATCGTTCGACAACGTGAAGGGCCTGATCCGCGAGGCGAGGGCACGGCCCGACGGCGTGATGTTCGCCGCGGGCGCGCAGGCCTTCGACCTTGCCATGCGGCTGTTCGCCACCAAGGCCGATGTCCGCATGGGCTCGGTGTCCTATGCCGGTGGCACGCCGGCGTCGATCGACGTGATGGCCGGGCGCGTGCCGGTGATGGTCGACACCATTGGCGCGCAGCAGGCCAATATCAGGGCCGGCAAGCTGAAGGCGCTGGCGGTACTGGACGATCGGCGTTCGGCGGTGCTGCCAGATGTGCCGACGATGATCGAGGCGGGCGTGCCCGGGTACCGGGCGGTCGGCTGGCTCGGCATCGTGGCGCCGAAGGGGACGCCCGCGCCGATCGTCGACAAGCTCAACAAACAGCTCGGCCAGATCATGGCCAAGCCCGAGGTCGCGCAAAAGCTGCTGGCCCTCGGGTTCGAGCCCGACACCGGCAGCGCCAGCGACTTCGCGCGGGATATTAGCGAGGAACATGCGTCCTGGGGCGCGGTGGTGAAAACCGCCGGCCTGACGGCGCAATAGCGCTGCCGGCCGCGAGGGACGCGTGTATCGCCGTTCCTGCTGCCTGGCGCGTTCACGCCCTTACCTCTTGATCATCCGGACGCAGCCGCGGCGGCGTCCCAACCTTCCTGCATCATGACCCATACCCACGCCGGTGGCGCCGCCTGGCGCCAGACTTTGCGCCACGCACTGCAAGACGCCAATCTGCCGACCCTGCTGATGGTTCTCGTCCATCTGACCGGTGACACCCGCTGGCTGTCGGAGCCCTACCATTGCACGCGCATTCGCGGGCTGGACGACAACGACTCCGGCGGCCTGCCGCAGGCTGTGCAGGACGAGATCCGCGAGGTCGCGTTCGCCGCCATCGTGCGCTGGAAGGAAGGCGCGGCCCCCGCGCTGCCCGGGCCCGATCTCGATACGCTGGTCGCGATGATGCAGTCCAGCGTGGGCGAGCCGATTCCGCCGTCGTATGGGCCGATGATCGCCGCGTCGCTGGGCCTGGACGAAGACATGGTGATCGACCAGCGTGGCCGTTTCGCGGTGCCCGACGGCTTTCGCGCGGTGATCATCGGCGCGGGCGTCGGCGGCCTGTGCGCGGCGATCCGGCTGCAGGGCGCGGGCATACCGTATGTGGTGATCGAGAAGAACGCCGAGGTCGGCGGCACCTGGTACGAGAACCGGTATCCCGGCGCTGGCGTCGATACGCCGAACCATATCTATTCGTACTCGTTCGCCAAGGCGGACTGGTCACGCTATTTCGCGCTGCAGGACGAGATCCAGCGGTATTTCGAGGGCGTGGCGGACCAGCATGGACTGCGCCGGCATATCCGCTTCGAGACCCGCGTGGAATCGGCGCATTACGACCAGGCCAGCATGCAATGGATCGTACGGACCGCCGGCAAGCACGGCAAGCGTGAAGCGTTGCACGCCGACATCGTGATCAGCGCCGTGGGGCTGCTCAATGTGCCGAAGATGCCGGCGATACCCGGGCTGGACACTTTTGCCGGGCCGTGCTTCCACACCGCGCGCTGGCCGCAGGATCTGGATGTCTCCGGCAAGCGCGTGGCGGTGATCGGCAACGGCGCAAGCGCGATGCAGGTGGTCCCCGCCATCGCCGACAAGGTCAAGGCATTGACCGTATTCCAGCGGTCGAAGCAATGGGCGGCGCCGTTCGAGAAGTTCCAGAAGCGGGTGCCGGACACCAAGCGCTTCCTGCTGCGCGAGGTGCCGTTCTACCAGGAGTGGTATCGCCAGCGGCTGGCCTATATCTTCAACGATCGCATCCATGCGTCGCTGCAGATCGACCCGGAATGGCCGCATCCGGAACGAGCGATCAACAAGACCAATGACCGGCACCGCGCCTATTTCACCGACTACATCAAGGAGCAGCTCGGCGACCGGCAGGACCTGCTGCCGGAGGTGCTGCCGGACTATCCGCCGTTCGGCAAGCGCATGCTGATGGACAACGGCTGGTTCCGCACGATGGCCCGTCCGCATGTGACGCTGGTGACCGGAGGCATCCGCGAGATCGCCGGCAACGAGATCGTCACCGACAAGGGCGAGCGCCACACCGCCGACATCCTGGTGGTGGCCACCGGCTTCGATGCGATCAACATGCTGGCCTCCTTCAAACTTTATGGCCGTGGCGGCAAGTCGATTCGCGACGCGTGGGACGAGCGGGGCGCGGAGGCCTTCATGGGCGTGACCGTGCCCGACTTCCCGAACTTCTTCATGCTGGCCGGCCCCAACACCGCGCTCGGACACGGCGGCAGCGTGGTCGCGCTGCTGGAGACGCAAACCAGCTACATCCTCAATCTGCTGCGGCAGGCGATGGCGCGCACGACCGGACGCTTCGAGATCGAAGTCCGCCGCGACCGGCACGATGCCTTCAACGAGCGCGTGCAACAGGCACACGCCCGCATGATCTGGACCCACAAGGGTATGAGCAACTGGTACCGCAATGCCCATGGCCGCGTGGTGGCGACCACGCCGTTTCGCAACGACGACTACTGGCACATGGCGCGCAAGGCGGACCTGGGCGACTACCGGCTGCGCATAGCGGGGCGCCACGCCACGGCCAACGATGCCACCAGCGTCGCCGCCAGCGATGCCGATTCCCAAGGCAAGCCAGTCGAGGCGCGGTCATGACGACGGAGAGCATGAAGACCACGCCACGCGGGCCGGGCCCACATATGCTGAGCGGCCTGCGGATCCTGGACCTCGGCACCATGGTGGCCGGTCCGGTTGCCTGCACGCTGTTCGGCGACTTCGGTGCCGATGTGATCAAGGTCGAGGTACCGGAGCGCGGCGATACCGTGCGCGACCTCGGGCCCTTCGTCGATGGCGAGTGCCTGTACTGGCAGGTGGAGGCGCGCAACAAGCGATCCATTACGCTGAACCTGCGCGAGCCCACGGGACAGGCGCTGCTGTACCGGCTCGTCGCGCAGGCTGACGCGGTGGTGGAGAACTTCCGGCCCGGCACGCTGGAGAAGTGGAACTGCGGCTACGACGTGCTGCGGCAACACAACCCTCGCCTGATCATGCTGAGGGTATCCGGATTCGGACAGACCGGCCCCTATCGCGAGCGCGCGGGCTACGATCGCATCGGCCTGGCGTTTGGCGGATTGATGGGCATCACCGGCTATCCGGACCGTCCGCCAGTGCGCAGCGGCACCTCTACCGCCGATTACCAGACCGCCATCCTTGGCGCCTTCGCGCTGATGATGGCGCTGTATCACCGGGATGCGATGGGGGGGCAGGGCCAGGAGATCGATCTGTCGATGTACGAGTCGGTGATCCGCTTCACCGAGGTACTGGTGCCGGAGTACGACCGTCTCGGCGTGGTGCGGGAGCGGCGTGGCAACAAGCATTTCGCGGCGGCCCCCGGCGAGCACTTCCGCACCAGCGACGGGCGCTACCTGATCCTGACCTGCTCGGCGGATGCGGGCTTCCAGCGCTTGTGCCACGCGATGGAGCGTCCCGATCTCGCCACGCATCCGGACTATGCCACCCATCTCTCGCGCTGGGAGCATGTCGATGAGTTGAACGCGATCGTCGCGGACTGGATCGAACGGCAGCCGGTCGACGTGCTGTGCCGCAAGCTGGACGAGGCCAAACTGGCGTATTCCTTCATCTATACAATCGAGGACATCATGAAGGATCCGCACTACGCCGAGCGGCAGAGCATCGCCACGGTCGAGCATCCGCGCATCGGTCCGGTGAAGATGGCGGGCGTGTTTCCTCGCTTCTCCGGCGTGCAGGCCAAGCCGATCGAGCCGGCGCCGGAACTGGGTCAGCACAACGATGAGGTCTATGGCGACATGCTGGGATTGAGCGAAACGGAACGCCGCGAACTGGCGCGGCAGGGCATCATCTGATGCACTCCCGCCCGAATACTGCCCTCTCCCGCCTTGCGGGAGAGGGGCCGGGGGAGAGGGCAGTCCCGGCAGAGGGCGCGAGCCAAGCGCACCGCCTCGCCAGTGCACTGGTCCTTGGCGGTGGCGGCGTGGCCGGCATCGCCTGGGAAATCGGCGTGGCGGCGGGTCTCGCACGCGGTGGCGTGCACCTGTCGACGGCGCAGTTGTTCGTCGGCACCTCCGCCGGCTCGGTTGCCGGCACCCAGCTGGCGTGCGGCGTCGATATCGAGTATCTGCTGCATCAGCAGCTGCACCCGCCGGCCGACTCGCCCGAGCAATACCGCCCGTATTCACAGGCGGAGGCCGACGCCCAGAACCGCAAGCTGTTCGACAAGGTCGGCGGCGATCTGGCCAAGGCACGACAGCGCATCGGCGCGTTCGCGCGGCGCAGCGCCACGCCGCCGCCGGCCGAACGCCGCGCCATCATCATGGCCCGCCTGCCGCGCCATGAATGGCCCGCGGCGCCGCTGCGCGTGGTGGCGGTCGATACGGAAAGCGGCTTGCCGCGCGTGTTCGATGCGGCCGCGGGATGCGGGCTGGTCGATGCGGTGGCGGCCAGTTGCGCGGTACCGGGCACGTGGCCGCCGGTGCTGATCGATGGCCGTCACTACATGGATGGCGGCATCGCGTCGATGACCAATGCCAGCGTCGCGGCCGACGCGGCGCGGATCGTGGTGCTCGCGCCGCTGGGCTATAGCGACGGCAATCCGGTCAGCGGGCATTTGCGCGCGGAGGTGTCGCTGCTGCAGCAGGGCGGCAGCAGCGTGCATGTGGTCGTTCCCGACGAAGCATCGCTGGCCGCGTTGGGAGACAACGTGCTCGATCCCGCCAGGCGCTCCACGGCGGCACAGGCGGGCTTGGAACAAGGGCTTGGACTTGCAGCCGCGATGGCGTCATGGTGGATGACTGGCACCGCCTGATCGAGCCGACGAGCGATCCCTCTGGCCGGCAGGGCGAGGAAGAGGGGGTGCACCACCGTCGTTACCAATTTCACTGCCCTCTCCCCCGGCCCCTCTCCCGCGAGCGGGAGAGGGGAGATAACCGCGGCATATCCCTTTCCCGACATCCTTGACACAGCTCGATGTGCTCGACATGATCGGCAACTCACGATCAATCGCATGCAGCAGAACGCCGTCGCAGCAGTCACGCGCGAGAGCGGTGCCGCGCCGCGGCGACGCAAGGAAGCCAGATGATGGAAGCAGGATTGGAACAAGCCGGCCAGCGCATTGAGACAAAGGCCGAAGGTTGCCGCGTGGTATGGCGCAGCTTTGGAGAGGGCAGGCCGCTGGTGCTGCTGCATGGCGGACATGGCAGCTGGCGCCATTGGGCGCGCAATATCCCGGCGCTGGCGTCGTCGCGGCGGGTGCTCGTGCCCGACATGCCTGGGTTTGGCGAGTCGGACGACTGCCCGCATGCCGATCTGCCAGGCATCGTCGGCGTGCTGGCCGACTCGCTGGCCCAGTTGCGGCTCGACACGCCGGCCATCGATCTCGTCGGCTTTTCCTTTGGTGGGCTGGTCGCGGCGAATCTCGCCACGCATCCCTCGCTCGGGGGCCTGAGGGTTGAACGCCTCGCGCTGCTCGGTCCTGGCGGTCACGCCGGCCCACGGCGCATGCAATACACGCTGATCAACTGGCGCCGTGCAAGCAATGCAACGGAACTGGCCGAAGCGATGCACCACAACCTGCGCGTCTTCATGATCGCCGACCCCCACGCCATCGACGCACAGGCCCTCGATATCCATACCCGGTCATGCCGCGCCACGCGATTCCATAGCAAGTCGCTATCGCAAGCGGGCGGCTTGCAGCAGGCCGTGGCGCGCTACGCGGGTCCGGTGCTGATGATCTGGGGCGAGGAGGACGTCACCGTGTCGCCGGAAAGTATTCCAGGCATTGTCGAGGCGTGCCGGCCGTATCGGGATGTCCCACGCGATTGGGATATCCAGGTGCGGATGGTGGATGGCGCCGGGCATTGGGTTCAATACGAGGCCCACCATCGGGTCAATGCGATGTTGGCGGAATGGCTCGCGATGGGGCAGGGGTAGTCCTGCGCGGGGATCGGATACTGCCCTCTCCCCCGCCCCTCTCCCGCGCGCGGGAGAGGGGCGGGGGAGAGGGCAGTCCCAGCTCCGGAGCCGACCCCAACACAAGCGCCAGCGTCCCGTCACATCAACTCGGTCGACACCAGATCACCCTTCCGCCAGGATCTGCCGAATCGCCTGTTCAAAAGCTTCAACCGGTTGACCACCCGTCACCAGATAGCGATCGTTGAAGATGATCGATGGCACCGACTGGATGCCCATCTGTTGATAGTCGCGCTCTTCGTCACGAACTTCATCGGCATAGGCATCGCTGTCCAGCACACGGCGCGCCGCGGTCGCATCGAGGCCCACCGACTGCGCGGCCTCCAGCAGCACCTCATGATCGCTGGGGTCTTTTCCATCGGAATGGTAGGCGCGCAGCAATGCCAGCTTCAGCGGAAGCTGTTTTCCGTCGATGCGTGCCCAGTGCAACAGGCGGTGCGCGTCAAAGGTGTTGTAGACGTATTTGCGCTCCCCGAAGGCGAAGCCCACGCTGGCGCCCCGCTCGCGGATCATGGCCTGCGTCTCGGCGATCTGCGCGGGCGTGCGGCCGTACTTCTTGCCGAGATAGTCGACGATGGCTTCGCCGCCCGGACCCATCTGCGGGTTCAGCTCGAATGGGTGCAGCACGATGTCGGCGTCAACGGTGTCGCCCAGGTTGGACAGCGCGCGCTGAAGCGAGGACAGGCCAATTGCGCACCACGGGCACGCGATGTCGGAAACGAAATCGATTTTCAGGGCTTGAGGCATGGGGGGCTCGGATCGGGCGGACTGCGGCACGTCGGCGTGCTGCGTGGGAAGCCGCTAGGGTAGCGCGTATCCCGGATGTTTGCAGTCGACCGGATGGCGGCCCACAAAATCACCCCTGCCCGAACAACCCCATCCCAACCCCCGGCAGCTCTGCCTCCAGCACGGTTCCCGTGGCGGATTCCGTCATGACGACCATGTTGGTGCCCGGGCGGAAGGCGATATTGGTCACCGTGCCCCCCATCGGGCTGCGCACGAAGTGGGTACACCATCCATGGGCGTCGACGACGAAGGCGCCGCCGAGGCTGGCATGCGCGACGACGAGTCGGCCGTCGCGGTCCATGGCGAGGCCGTCAGGGCCGCTGGTGCCGAAGAAGGTCTGGAACGCCCCGGCCTTCGACACCGAGCCATCCGGCAGCAGCGGCATGCGCCACACGGCGTTGGCTCGCGTGGCGGCGACGAAGAGGAAGCGGCCCGATGGATCGATGGCGATGCCGTTGGGGCTTGGCACATTGGACAGCAGCAGGTCCAGCTGTCCCGATGGGCGCAGGCGATAGACCCGTCCGCTGGGATCGTGCAGCCCAGTCTGGCCCTGATCGGTGAAATACAGGTTCCCGTCGGCGTCGAAGGTCAGGTCGTTCAGGCCCTTGAAGCTCTCGGAGTTGCGGTGTCCGAGAAGCAGCTCGGGGGCTTCGGTGCCGGGATTCCACCGCAGCAATCCATGACGGTAGTCGGCGATCCAGAGGCTGCCGTCGCGATGTAGCGCGAGGCCGTTGGGCCATCCGCCCGTTTCGGCCACGACCTCCCATTGCAGGTCGGACGATACCCGGAGCAGCCGGCCATGCGGAATATCCGTCAGATACAGGCTGCCTTGCGCGTCGAAGGTGGGTCCTTCAAGGAAGCTGTCAGCAATCTGGCCGGGCTTGTTGGCGTCTGCCCAGGCGCTGCGCCTGGGCAGGCGAAGCGCATCGGGCAGGCGGGTGAGCACGCGCGCCTCGATGATCTGCGGCGCGGTGAAGTTGACGTTCCACATGGCGATGTCCGGGAGTCGTTCGGGCGATGGTGATCAGTCGGCCTTGATATTGGCGGCCTTCATCACCGCGGCCCAGCGCTTGATTTCGTCGTTGACCAGCTTTGTGGCGTGGGCGGCCGTGGTGCCCTCGGGGTCCAGGCCCTGGGCCTGCAGCTGCTTCCTGACCTCCGGCGAATTGACCGCCGCCACCACTTCCTTGTTCAGCTTTTCCATCACCGGCTGCGGCGTGCCAGCGGGCGCGGACAGCGCGACCCAGTATTTCATCACCATCTTCGGCATGCCCACTTCCACCGCCGTCGGCACATCGGGCAGCACCGGCGAACGGACATCGTTGGCGAGCATCAGCGCGCGCAGCTTGCCGGACTTGACGAAGGGCAGGGCAGTGGGCAGCGACGTGATCAGCGCCTGCACCTGGCCGCCCATCACGTCCTGCAACGCCGCGCCCGCGCCGCGATAGGGCACGTGCACGAGCTCGACGCCGGCGAGGCTGTTGAACAGCGCACCGCCCAGATGGGTGTTGGTGCCGTTGCCGCCGGAGCCGTAGTAGTACTTGCCGGGATTGGCCTTGGCCAGCGCGATGAACTCCTGCACGGTCTTGGCAGGCACCCCAGGGTTGACGACAAGCACGTGCGGCACCGAGGCGACCACGGAGATGTGCTGGAAGCCGGTCTTCGGATCGAACGGCAGCTTGGGCTGCAGCGTGGCCCCGATCGCGTACGACATTTCGGTGGCGAGCAGCGTATAGCCATCCGGGGTGGCCCGTGCCGCCGTGCTCCAGCCGATCACGCCGCCGCCGCCGGTACGGTTGTCCACCACCGTGCTGAGGCCGCGTGCGCTCATGCCGGTGGCGACCAGCCGCGCGATCAGGTCGGCGGACCCGCCCACGGCGTAGGGAACGATCACGGTAATGGGCCGGGACGGGAAAGTGTCCGCGGCATGGGACGGTGCAGCCAGCATGGCCGTTGCGACGGCGGTGGCGGTGATGGTGGTTTTCAGGAATTGGCGGCGCTGCATGGTTCTCCTCCGGTCTTGCAAGTGCGCTAGGGCTCGTTATTCTGTACAACAGAATATAGTTCTAACTATATTCGCGGGAACGAGGAGGAGTTGTCAAGACGTGGGAGTGGTGGGGGTGGGCGGCCAAGGCGGTGGAGGGGCTGCGTGTCGAAGCCGCGTGGCGCCTGGCGCCATCGCGGTATCGGGAGCGGGTTGCGGGGTAGCGTTGGCCTGCTGGCCGGCGCGATATCAAAGTATCAAAGGCGCCTGCCATGCTCCTATCGCAGCAGCAGGGCGATGTTCCGGTCGGAAATCGAAAGGGCCGCCTGGCCCAGCGCTGTCGCGGCGGCGGTTCTGACTGCCTCCGGCTCTGCCTGGTCGCGGGCGACCTGTGCGATGGTGGCAACAAAGCGTTCCGGGTCCGCGGCGCCGACTGTTCCAAGCAGGCGCAAGGCTTTCTGCCGCAACGTGGTCTCTTCCTCAAGGTAGTGGTCCGGTGCGTCCTTGCGCCAGGAGCTCTTGTCGCGGCGCAGCGCCTTGTACCTCGCCTCGCGACGTTGCCGGTATTCGGAAGTGAAGGCCCATAGCAGGGTAGTCACAACCTGCTGCGGTCGGGGGTTGCCGAGTACGATCAGCGCTTCGGCCGCCGCAAGCCGTGTCCGCCAGTCGGCTTCATCGTCGTTCAGCAAGGGCAGGAGTTCCGCAGTGACGCGGTTGGGATGCGTGGCCAGAAGTGGTTTGAGGACGCGCATCGCGGCAGCGTGTCTCTCTTGCGCCCAGCGTTGCATGGCGCTTCTATCGCCGTAGGTGTCCTCCGCCTCTGTCTCCGCGTACGCGAGACACATCACTGTCCTGATGAAGAACGGCAAGCAGTCCAGGACGATGTCGTAGATCTGACTTGCGCTCGGGCCCGTGCCGGGACCCGGCAGGCCGCGCATTACGTCTTTGGATGGCCGCTGCTGGAAGTAGAGCTCTTTCGCAATGGCTTCGCCGAGATCCGCGGGTCGTACCTTGGCCCTGGGATGCACGACGGCGACGGCTGTCGCGCGGATCTCAGGATCGTCGTCAAACAGCGCGCCAACGAAGTCGCTGCCAACCCCAAGATATTTGTAGATATTCAATAGATCGAGAACACGTTGCAACACGACGCACGCAGCGCGGCGTCCGAGGCAGGCGCTGTGGAGGCGGGGGACCAGTGGTCTGAGCAGCGACGGATCCAGCCGGCACAACGTTATCGCTGCCGCTTCCCTGACTGTGCTGTTATCGTCGGCCAGCGCACCTGACAGCGCGGCGATTGCCGTGTCGGGCTGCGACTTCGCGAGGCGGCCGATGCCCCGCGCCGCCTCGGCCCTCACATCGGGATAGGCGCTCAGTATCTCGCGGAAATAGATGGCAGCGAGCGTATCTTGCTGATCGGGATTGACTTGCCAGATGGCATCCAAAGCCTGTCCCGCCGCTTTCCTGACGGCCTCTTCCCGATCTGCAAGAGATCTGGCAAGGGCGGCGATAGCATGGGATGGCACTGCGCCAATGCGTCCCAGTGTTGACGCAATGGCAGCCCGGACATCGGTGCTGTAATCAGACAGCAGCTTCAGCAATGCACTGATGGTCGATTCGTCGGCGCCCACCTCGGGATGGCCCAGCGCGTTGGCGGCGGCGATCACGTAGGATGGGTTCGGCAGGATCGCCCGCAACGCAGCCCGAACCGGTTCATGCCGTGCTCCGCCACATCGACCCAGCACATGGATGGCCGGCGCGAGTTTGATGGAGTCGCGGTCGGAAAGAACCTGCAGCAGACTGGAGCGCACACCGTCGTCGCTGACCGCATTGAGCGAAATCAATGCCCGGGCGGCGTCCCACTGAACCCAGTACATGGACAACGCCTCCAGCAAGGCGGGGAAGACGACATCCTTCATATCGGCCCCGTGCTCCCCCAACAGGCCAACTGCGGCGGCCCACGCCGAGGTGCTCCGAATGGGCCCCTTGGCCAGCACTGAGACGGCAACTGCGGGATGCTCTCGGCAAACCGCTCGTAGTACCCGCCGCGCCGACTCGCATGCGATCTCCTCTGAACTCCCGGGCGGGAAATTCAGGGGCAGCGAAGCGCACCGATAGGTCGGCTCCATGGTCAGCAAGACATCAATGACCTCTCTGGGATGCGTCTTGCCAACGCGGATCAACGCCGATGCCGCCGTTGTCGACACCGCACGCGTGGTCACAAATACAGCCTCAACCAGTGGCTCCACTACCGATACTGCCGCCTGCTGTGCGCCACCAAGCCAACCCAATGCCTCTGCTGCGGCACAACGCGTTGCCTCGTCTTCCCACTGCTCGCCGGCCAGCCTCTGGGCGAGCGTAGCGATCACCGTAGCAACCCGGGCCGGGTCGGCCTCATCGCCAAGCAGCGCCGCCGCGCCTTCGTCCACAGCGGGCCAATCGTAGTCCAGCACCGACAGCAAGGCCCCCTTGATCTGATCAGGGTGCGCGGCGGCAAGGCGTTCCAGCGTGGTCGTCGCAATTCTGGCTGTCGAATCGGGATTCGAGCGCATCTGCTTCAACGGCGGAATGACGTGCTGGGGATGCCTTGTGCCGATGCGAGCCAACGCCATGCTGGCGCTATTCACTATCGCATCGTCCGACGATAGCAAGCCCAGGAGTGTCCCAACCACCTGCTCCGGACATGCGATGCCAATGCTGGCAATTGCCTGCACCAGCGCTCCCATGTTCACAAGGCGATGGAGCTTGCGCAGCAGCGCAGCGAACACGGGCTCTCGCCATTCGGGCCCCACATTTGCCAGGGCGCTGGCTGATGCGGCGCACATTCCCATGTAGTCATCACTGAAAATTTCGAGCAACGTTTCGCCCGTCTTCGACGTGATGCACGCCATCAATGCATCCACGGCCGCCGTGCGCGCCATCAACCAGGCCCTGACCCGTTCCCGCGCGGCGATGGGTGGCAGCACGATCGGGTCCCCGCTATCTTGTGGCAGACCACCGGCCAGACCTCTGGCCAGATCCTGCAGCCCGGCATCGGCCCACGCGTTCCACCCATGGTCGGCCATCCACGGAAACCGTTCACGGAAAGCAAGGTGTTGCAGCTGCGTACAGCCGCTCAGGTCGATGTGCTCGACGCACTGCCACGCATCGGTGATAGCCGTCCAAGCGGTTTCCGCCAGCCCCTTGCAGTCGCGGGCGGACAGCTCCCGCAGCGCCGTGCTGCCGGTACGCACGGCCGTTAGCGCCGGGCAGCCATCGAGCGTCAGCCGCAGCAGGCGTGGCGCCTGGATGTCGATCGCGGTGAGCCCCGCGCTTCCGCTGACATCGAGCTCTTTCAGATTGGCCAGCGTCAACGTGCCGAACGACAGGGCCGGCTTGCGGATGGCGGGCAGCGGAGCGGCCGACTCCGGAGGCGGCGCGAGTCGGCCCAGCCGCAAGACTTCCAGATTCGGACAGTGTTCCGCCATCGCGACCAGGCTGGCGGCGGTCAGGCGCCAGCAGCCGCGCAGGTCCAGCACGCAAAGATGGGCGTGGCAGCCGGCCAGCAGCGGGATCAGCAGATCGTCGGTGAGCACCCCGGCAAAGGCGCCGAGCGACA
The DNA here is from genome assembly GCF_007829435.1 of Cupriavidus gilardii J11. GTDB lineage: Bacteria > Pseudomonadota > Gammaproteobacteria > Burkholderiales > Burkholderiaceae > Cupriavidus > Cupriavidus gilardii_D. Next base: position 180,010 of record NZ_VLJN01000034.1, on the reverse strand, counting down.
GCTTGGCGAATTCCGTGCCGGCCAATGCGGCCAGCAGGCGCCGCTGGGCGGCCTCGGAATACGTCGTGGCGATATCGCGCGGGGCCGGCGCATGGGGTCTCCCGCGCGTGGGAGCCGCCGCCTGGTCCTCGCGCAGCATGCGCAGCGCGAGGGTCCGCTGCCGCATGCCGAGCCGGCGAAACCGTTCGACCGCACCGGGTTGGCCCGCGCAAACCGCGTCGACGATCCCGGCGACCTGATGGAGTTCCAGATCGCGCAAGCGGCCACTGGCCTGTAGCGGACTCAAGGCCCGCCCATACCAGATGGCCTTGACCTGGGCCTCGCTGAGCAGCTTCTTCTCGCCCAGGCTGGCCGAGACGGCAAGGTCGCCACGGATGCTGGAGAACAGGTGACCGCGTGCGTCCTGTCCGAATTCGCCGTCGGTCAACCACTTGAAGCGGGGCCACGCTTGCCGGTTGCCGCCGTCGGCCGGCAGCTTGATGAATGCGCGTCGATAGAACTCGCATAGCCGGGGCTGCACGGTGTGCAACAGCGTCATGCCATCGCGGGGCGGCGCATGCCGCGGGGTTTGCCGGATGACGTCCTGCATCAACTCCAGCCGCATGTTCAGCTCGTACTCGATCCTGTCCGACATGCCCACCACCAGGAAGCTGGTCTGGGCGCGGCGATAGTGGCCGACGACCATGTCCTCCGTCAGCAGGGACCGGTAGTAGTGGTGCAGGCGCATCGCTTCATCGATCCAGCCCTTCAGCAGTTGCAGTGGCTGGCGTCCGAGGAAATCGGCCAGCACGGCGGCGTCGAGCGGCGCATTCATCTGGTCGAGGCAGTAGAGCTGGCTCTTGACCTGCAGCGTGGTGCCGAGGCCGAACTTTCCCTTCTTCTCGACCGAGAAGAACGCACGCTCGTTGTCCAGGCGCCCCAGACGTTCGCTGCCGTCCGGCTGCGTGCTCAGGCGATAGTCGTCGCCGCGATCGTCCTCCGGATTGATCAGCAGCACCCGCAGCAACGTGCGGGTGAAGGAGGCAGGGTCCAGGCGCGCGAGACGTTGCGGCTCCGTTTGCAGCACAGCGTGCAGATTGGCGCCGGGCACGTCGGTCATGATCTGCGCCGCGACGGTCTCGGCGCCGGCCTGCAGCGTGACCAGCAGGCTCATCGGCGTATCGTGGCCGCCGCCGATCCGGCAGTCCAGCGCATGAACCAGCCGCTCGGTGGCGGGATTCTCCGGCGCGAACTTGATCCACCAGATCAGCTGTTCCGGTTCCACGGCTTCGCTGGCGTCCTGGTCGAATCGTGCCGCACGGCTGGAGAAGCGGATAGGCACCACCACATGCCGGCCACCGAGGTCCGCCAGCCTCTCGCGCACGAGACGCCCGTTGGCCTGCAATTGCGACGCGATTTCCGGAGCGAGGCGATAGTCCCGCGCCTGATGCCCAGCGATGTCGGCGAGGTCCAGCGCCCTCACGCGGATCTCGCCCGGTGTAGCGGAACGACTGTCATCCAGCGGTTCGAGCCACGCGGAAAGGCGCCGGTAGAAGAGCCGCTGATGCTCGTTCCACGCCGCACGCCAGCCGTTGGGGCGCGCATCGTCGGCGAGCGCCCTGCGCACCGGCTGGTTGCCCGGCACCGCGGCGAAGCCGTCGCGCCACATGCACCATTGCCGCCAATAGTGCTGCGACAGCGTCACGTCCATCAGGCGCCGGTAGACGGGCAGGCATTGCGCGGGCGCGGCACGCCGGTGCGCAAGCGTGGCGATGGCACTGCGTATCATCTCGTCGGTCAAGTCGGCGCGAACCGGCGCGACGGTCTCGCCGCCCCTGGCCTTGCCGTTTGCCACCATGGCCTGTCCGCCCGTGCCTCGCGCGTCCAGGTTGTGCAGCGCCGGATCGCGCTGATGCTGGGTATGGAAGTCACGCAGCAGCGCCTGCACGGGATCGTTCCAGTCCCCCGTGCGGGACGGGGCATGGCGTTCCATCAGGTCGGAGAGCCAGAGCCACAGCGGCTGCAACACACGGCACACGATGGCTTCCAGGTCCACCCGGTCGGTATCGGGCAGCGCGCCGGCGGGGACCGAACCCGCTTCCTCGCAGGCGAGGATCTGGTGCCGGCACCGCATCGCCTGCAGCGTGGCCAGGCTCCAGCGATAGTCGGCAAGAAACGGCGCCGCGAGATACTGGCACTGGGCCAGCCGTTCCAACACCTTGCGTGGTTCGCGTTCGGCGATGCCATACACCAGGCCCAGCGTGGTGAGCGCATGGTTCAGCGGGTTGACGAAGTCGTGCTTCAGATCCAGCATCGCCTCGGGCGAGAACGGTCCGGACCATGTCTGCTGCACGCTGCGCAGCCGGGTCAGATCGGCACGCAGTTGCCACAGTGCGCTGCGCTGGCACAGGTCGGCGCTTTTTTCGGGCCATGCCGGGTCGCGTTGCCGGTTCAGCTGCGTGAGGTAGTCATTCAGCAGCGCTTCGCTGCCATGGATCAGGCACGGCGATAGCAGTGAATAGCAGAGTCCCTGGTCGGGCGCCTCGAAATCGGCAAGCGCGGCACGCGCCCGCTCGAATACCGTCGCGGCGAGGCCGTGCGGGGTGTTGATCATCGCGGGATCGCTGGCGCCGGTACCCACGCCGGGATCGATGCGCAGGCCCTGGATCGCGAAGACGGGATGCCCGGGCAGCGGCGTTTCCCCGAGAGCCAGCACGGCGGCGCCGAACAACGACGCAAGCTGGCTGAAATAGGCCCGGGCCAATGGATCGGCCATGGTTTCAAGCCCGCCGCGCTCCGCGTTGGGCGCTGGCATCGGCCCCGGCGCCTGGCCGCCATTGTCGGCGGCCCATCTGTCGTCGACGAGAATGACAAACTCGATGTCCGAATACGGCGCCATGTCTCGCCGGCTCATGGAACCCAGGCCCACGATGGCGAAGGCGCAGGGCGGATCGATCAGCAGCGCATCCTGACAGCCTCGCACGATGTCGGCGAGCAGCATGCGAATGTCATCGGTCCAGCGCTGCTGCAGGTCGTCGATGGGCAGCGGATCAGGGGTGGAAAGCGCCTGCTGGTCGCTTGCAAGCCGCGGCAATTGCGCCAGCGATGCGGCAAAGCGGGCACGTGACCCGGTCAGTCGGGCGTGCCAGCCGCGCCAGTTCGATGCCGGCGCGATGGACGGGATGGGGGGTACCTCGGTCGCCTGCAGTCGCGCCAGTTTCCGCTCCAGTGCGGCAAGCGTCCGCACATCGTGAGCCCTGACTGCCGGGCTGGCCCGTTCGGCGATGCGCGCCTCGAGCACCTGCCTGCACCAGGCCCGGGTCTCGGTGACGGCGCCATGCCGGGTTGCGACCTGCGCCAATTCCTCGATGGCCGTCGCCACCGTGGCGAACGCGGAGGCGTCGGTTTGCCATCGCGCCCATTCGAGCACACGCTCCAATGGCTCGCCGATCTGGTCCAGCGGCAGGGCAAGCCAGACGTCATCCCAGCACTGGCGGTCCCGTCCCTGTACGCCGTTCCCCACCAGCACGCCAACGGCCCGGGCGCTCTGGCGCAGCAGTTGCGTCATCTGGCGCAGCTGTGCCACCCATGGACCGAGCATCCCGGCGACTTGCCGATGCGTGAGCGCTTCGGCCCAGTCAGGCGAGCGCGGCGTGGCGGCCAACATGAGGCCGAGGTAGTCCGGCGCATTGCCGTACTCCGCCGCTTCCGCATCGCCCCGACGAAGGTGCAGCAGGACGGCGGCCCGCTCGGCTTCTTTCACCGCTTGATGGCCCGGGTTCTCCACATCGGGGTCGGCGAGCCGCCGTGCCTGGCACGCGTAGCTGATTCCTTCGACGAGATTGCCGGTACGCAGCCACAGGCTGCTGACCGCCGCGTACAGATTGGCCAGTTCCGGGCGTACCGCGGCGTGCAGCGCGGGCGGCAGGTCGGTCGCGCGCGCCACGCGTTCGGCGAGGCGCCGGAGCCGCCCGGGCGCGGCCGCCGCGGTTCCCTGCTGGCGTGCCAGGTGGGCGAAGCAGTTCAGTACCAGACGGACCACTGACGGATCGGGGTTGTCGACGCAGGGATACCAGTCGGCCAGTACCTGCTCCAGCTCCCACCATTGGTCATGCAGCGGGCCGTCCGCTGTCAGCGCGGAAAGCCGGATCTGCCACGGCGGGGCGGCTGGCACAAGCAAAGCCGAGTCATTCATGGCGGCTTCCGCGGGAGCATCGGTTTCGGCCGCTAGCAGGCGGGCAAGCAGCTCGGCGTCGTCCGGTTGAGCCGGGCGTGCCGCCATCCGCTCGCGAGGCGTTTCGCCTGCGTGGTTGCGCAACGCTGCCAGCGCGAGACCGCCATGCGCCAGCAGCAGGTGAACCAGCGCCACGGTGTTGCGGCCGGCCGCGATCGCCAGATGTAGCGGGGTGTGGCCTTCGGAATCCCGGGCGTGCGCGGAACTGCCGCCCTGCAGCAGCGCCCGCGCGAGTCGTTCGCTGCGGGCGACGCGCACGGCCAGATGCAGCGGCGTCTCGCCATTTGCCGAACGGGCGTCAAAGCGGGGGCGCTGCTGGAGCAGATGCCTGAGGATCGCCTCGCAGTCGGCTTCGTTCGTCGCCGGGGATCCGTCCTCATCCGCGTGCCCCGCTGCGCCGGCGTTGTCGCGGCTTGCGCCGCAGGCCGCCCAGTGCAGTGCGGTCATGCCATCGGCATCGGCCATGTCGAGCCATTGCGGATTGGCGGCGAGCAGGGCCTTGGCCCGGGCGACGTCCCCGCGGCGGATCGCGTCGTGAAAGACGCTCACGCCGATGGTCGCGTGATCCTGGGGGCCGCGAGCGCGGCTTGCAGCGAACGGCAGCAGACGGTGCAGCATATTGCCCTCCTCGTCGGTAGAGGATTGGCAATCTGCCGGATTTCGTCGGCTGCGCTGTCAGAAAGGGCTGGGGGTTTGTGGAAAGTCGCGGAGATAGTTGATTTGATCAATTACCGGAGGGGGGCTTACATTTTCGGGGCCGTGGGTGGGCTTTGACTGCCCTCTCCCCCGGCCCCTCTCCCGCYTTGCGGGAGAGGGGAGCAAACCACCAGTATTTGAAACACCGTCGGTTTTATCCCCTCTCCCGCACGCGGGAGAGGGGCGGGGGAGAGGGKAGTCAAAGCCCGCACATCCCACTGCAATACCCCACAACAATAAAGCCCAGGAGACACCGTGAAGTTCCCCGCCCTTGCCCGCAAGCTGGCGCTGGCCGTCGCACTGCTTGCCGGCGCCTTTCCCGTTCTTGCCCAGAAACTCGATGGCCCGCTGAGGCTGCTGGTCGGCTATGCGCCGGGCGGCGCCTCCGATCGGGCGGCCCGCATCATCGGGCAGGCGCTGCAGGAAAAGTACGGCATGACGGTGGTGGTCGAGAACAAGCCCGGCGCGGGCGGCCGGCTCGCCGCGCAGCAGCTCAAGCATGCGGGCGCGGCCGACAATGTGCTGATGCTGGGCAATCCGGCGGTGATCACGGTCGCGCCGATCGTCTTCAAGGACAACGGCTACGATGCGGACGCCGACTTCGTGCCGGTCTCCCACGTGACGTCCTACGACTTCGCCGTCGTCACGGGCGCACAGGTGCCGGTGCGCGAAATGTCGCACCTGATCGCCTGGCTGAAGGCGAATCCGGACAAGGCGTTCTTCGGCGTGCCTGCCACCGGCAGCCTGCCGCATTTCTTCGCGCTGATGCTGGGCGAGCGCGCCGGGGTGAAGGGCGATGTCGTCGGCTACAAGGGCTCGGCGCCGCTGTCGACCGATCTGCTCGGCGGGCAGGTTCCGGTTGGCGTCGACACGCTCGACACCGTGCTGTCGCTGCATCGCAGCGGCAAGCTGCGCATCCTGGCCGTATCGGGCAAGGCGCGTTCGCCGTTCGCCAGGGACATTCCCACGCTGAAGGAGGCGGGCATCGATCTGGCCGCCGACGGCTGGAATACCTTCTTCGCGTCCAGGGCCATGCCCGCCGACAAGACACGGATGCTGGCGGGCGCGATCCAGTCGGTGATGGCCGATCCCGCCGTGCGGCAGCGTTTCGTGTCGGTGAGCATGGAGCCGGTGTCGCGCTCCCAGGAGCAGACCGTGGCGATGCTCAAGGCGTACAAGGCGCAGTGGCAGCCGGTGGTCAGGCGCAGCGGCTTTCAGCAGTAAGGAGTATCGGCGGATGGCGCGCAATATCCTCTTCATCATGTGCGACCAGCTTCGCTGGGACTACCTGTCGTGCATGGGACACCCCAGCATCCGCACGCCCAATATCGATGCGCTGGCGGCGCGCGGCGTGCGGTTCTCGCGCGCGTACGCGCAGTCGACCATTTGCGGCTCGTCGCGGATGAGCTTCTATACCGGCCGCTATGTCGATTCGCATGGCGCCGCGTGGAATAACTTCCCGCTCAAGGTCGGCGAGATGACGCTGGGCGACTATCTGCGCCCACTGGGCCGGCAGACCGTGCTGGTGGGCAAGACGCATATGGCGGCGGATACGGAAGGCATGGCGCGCCTGGGCATCGATCCGGCCTCGACCATCGGGACGCGCGTGGCCGAGTGCGGCTTCGATCCGTACGAGCGCGACGATGGGCTGCACGGCAGCGGCCCGTCCGGCCGCTACGATCCCAGGCCGGTGCGCTACAACGAGTACCTGCGCGAGCTCGGCTACGCGGGCGACGACGGCTGGGACGACTGGGCCAATGCGGGCGAGGACGAGCACGGCAACCTGCTGTCGGGCTGGCTGCTGCGCAACTCGACCCGCCCCGCGCGCGTCGCGGAGGAACACTCCGAAACGCCGTACATGACGCGGCGGGCAATGGAATTCATCGATGGCGCCGGCGACGAGCCGTGGTGCCTGCATCTGTCGTACATCAAGCCGCACTGGCCCTGCATCGCGCCCGCCCCGTATCATGCAATGTACGGCAAGGCCGATATCGTGGCGCCAGTGCGCAATGAAGGCGAGCGCGCCGATCCGCATCCGATTTTCAAGGCGTTCATGCAGTCGCGGGTCAGCAAGGCCTTCTCGCGCGACGAGGTGCGCGAGGCCGTGATTCCGGCCTATATGGGCCTGGTCACGCAGATCGACGACCAGATCGGCGTGCTGATGCGCCATCTGCGCAGCAAGGGTCTGCTCGACGACACCATGATCGTATTCACGTCCGACCATGGGGACTATCTGGGCGACCACTGGATGGGCGAGAAGGACCTGTTCCACGAGCCTTCCGTGCGGCTGCCATTGATCGTGGTGGACCCTTCGCCCGAGGCCGACGCCACGCGGGGCTCCGTGTGCGACGCGCTGGTCGAGGCGATCGATCTGGTGCCTACCTTCGTGCAGGCCTGCGGCGGCGCGCCCCAGCCGCATCGCCTGGAAGGGCGGCCATTGCAGCCGTGGCTGCATGGCAGCACGCCGCGACGCTGGCGCGAGTTCGTCATCAGCGAGTACGACTATTCGGCCACGCAGACCGCGGTGGCGCTGGGGGTGGCACCGCTGGACGCGCGGCTGTTCATGGTGGCCGACGAACGGTGGAAGTACGTGCATGCGCCCGGCTTCAGGCCGATGTTGTTCGACCTCGAGCGCGATCCTCACGAACTGCATGACCTGGGCGGCAATCCGGCCTGCCAGGCGCAGTGCGAGCGGATGTACGCGGCGCTGGCGCGCTGGGGCCTGCGTCAGTCGCAGCGCACCGCGATCAGCGACGAGCGCATCGGGCAGATGCGCGGTGCGTCATTGCGCAAGGGCATCCTGCTGGGGTTCTGGGACGAGACGGAACTGCCGGAGGAACTGGTGCACGAGAAGTGGCGGGGGGCGCGGGAGGCGAGGAAGGCGGAGGGGTGATTGTTTGAGGGGCTGCTCGCGGGCCGGGGAGAGGGCAGTTTCCCAAGAAAATGGAACCCCTTCACTCCTCCCGCGGCCACCGCGGCCGTGCCGCGCCGCCGCGCCAGCGGTTGGTGCTGATCGACGTATCGAATTGCTGGCGCACCTGTTCGGCCCGCGTGGTCAGCGCGTTCAGCATGCCGTCGAGCACGGCCAGCTGTTCGGCGGTAAACCCCCGCACCAGTTCGCTGTTGATCGCGGCGATATCGCCGAACATCGCCGCATGAAGCGCGCGTCCCTGGTCTGTCAGCTCGACCCGGGCGCGCCGCTGGTCGCCCGGCACGCCGAGTCGGCGGATCAGTCCCTTGCCGCTCATCTGGGTGATGGCGCGCGATACCCGCGTGCGATCGAGATGGCATCGGTCAGCCAGTTCCGACGGAGCCAGCGGGCCGAAGGCCGCCAGCAGTCCCAGCAGATGCCATTCCCGGCGCGACACGCCGTACTTGCCCTCGCACAGCCGGATTACCGGCGCGCCGCTGGCGGCCACCAGTCGGGCGAGCCGGTAGTTCAGCAGGTCGGTCAGGTGGGCGGGAGCAGCCAGCGCGGCGGCCGGGTTCTTGACAGTGGCGTCGGTCGGCATGGGCGAAAACAGCGGAAGGGGAAATTGGGCGGCTGGGCGACTTGGCGACTGGGCGAATTATCTTCGCATTCGCCGGTTCCAACGGCCTTGCGCCCGTATTCCGCATAGTAGAATGCCACGACCCTTGGTCCGCGAGTTCGTCGCCTATCGCCGCACGGTGCAGGTTCAGGCGTGCCGCGGGGCCAATCTATCGGAACTGTGGAATGACCAAAAAACTGGTTCGTGTGCAAAGCGAAATCCCTGGCTTGGATACGGTCCTGTGCGGCGGGTTGGTCCAAGGTGCCTCGTACATCGTGCAAGGCAGTCCCGGTTCGGGCAAGACCATCTTGGCCAACCAGCTCGCCTTCTCGCATGCCCGGCGCGGCCAGAAGGTGCTGTACGTCACGCTGCTGGCCGAGTCCCACGACTGGCTGTTCCAGTCGCTGTCCACGCTGGACTTCTACGATGCCTCCCGGGTCGGCGTCGATCTTTTTTATATCAGCCTGTTCCAGACCCTGCGGGATGAAGGGTTGTCGGCGCTGGTCGCCATGCTGCGCAGGGAGCTGCTGCGGCACCGCTGCTCGATGCTGGTGCTGGACGGCCTGCTGATCGCCAAGGACCGGGCGCAGACCACCCTCGACGTCAAGACCTTTGTCGCCGAGCTGCAAGGCCATGCCGCTTTCACCGGCTGCACCGTGCTGTTCCTGACCAGCGCCTCGGTCGAGGATGCCGGTCCCGAGCACACCATGGTCGACGGCGTGCTGCAGTTGCGCGAGGAGTTGAGCGGTAACCGCAGCGTGCGCCAGTTGCGCGTGTCGAAGTCGCGCGGCAGCGGGGCGCACGGTGGTTATCACCAATACGATATTTCCGCGCGAGGCATTACCGTCTATCCACGGCTGGAGAAGGTCTACGCGCGTCCGACCGTGCCGCTGGCCATGCCGCAGGCCCGGGCACCCAGTGGCGTGGCGGGTTTCGACGAACTGATCGGCGGGGGACTGCCGCAGGCCTCCGTCACGCTGCTGCTCGGTCCCTCGGGCAGCGGCAAGACCACCTTCGGCCTGAACTTCCTGCGCCTGGCAAGCGAAGCGGAGCCGGCACTGCACTTCGGCTTCTATGAGTCGCCGGACCGTCTGCTGGCCAAGGCGAAGGCCCTCGACATCGATATCGAGGGGCTCGTCGCCGCGGGCCATCTCCAACTGATGTGGCAGCCGTTGACGGAGAACCTGGTGGACCAGCTTGGGCACGCACTGCTTGACGCGGTCAGCGCGCGGGGCGTCAAACGACTGTTCATCGACGGCTTCGGCGGGTTCCAGCGGGCCGCGCTGGAGCCCGGCCGCCTGGTGGAGTTCCTGACCGCGCTATCGAACGAACTGCGGGCGCGCGGCGTGACCACCGTGGTGACGGCGGAACTGCGGCAACTGATGGGACCCTCGGTCACCGACCCGCTGCCGGAGATGTCGAGCCTGATGGACAACATGGTGATGCTGCGGCAGACCGAGATGGAATCGGAAATCCAGCGTCTGCTCGCGGTGGTCAAGATTCGGGACAGCGGCTTCGATCCTTCGATCCATGTCACGACGATCGGGCCCGGCGGCCTGTCTATCCACAAGCGGGCCAGCCGCGCGGAGGGCTTGTTGACCGGCACGGCCAGACACGTCGCAGGCACGGGGCCCTCGTCCGAGCGGACATAGTCGCATGGCAACTGTAGTCGTCGTCGATGACGAGACCTTGATCGCCGAGGCCCTGGCGTTCCTGCTCGAAGATCTGGGGCACTCGGTCCATACCGCGCCCGACGGCCGTTCGGCGTGGGAGTTGATCGGCCGCGTCGACGTCGCGCTCGTCATCACGGACTTCATGATGCCGGCGATGTCGGGCCTGGAGCTGGCGGCGGCCATCAAGGCGGAGCCCGCCTACCAGCACATTCCGGTGGTGCTGCTCAGCGCCGCGCAGGCGGCGGTGGGCCGGGCCCATTCCGAGCTGTTCGCGGCCGTGTTCGAGAAGCCGTGTTCCCCGGTGGAGCTGCTCGGCACGGTGGAGCGACTGCTGAACGGTTCAGGCCACAACGGCTGACGCCATACGGCGTCGGCGTTACGCCATCAGGCCGCGGCGCCCGGCGCGATGGTCTCGGTCGTCGGCTCCATGGACGACTTCTCTTCGTACAGCAGCCGGCTGGCGAAGCCGGCGGCTACGGCGCCCACGATCGGCGCGACCCAGAACAGCCACAACTGCTGCAGCGCCATGCCGCCGACAATCAGCGCGGGGCCGGTGGAGCGCGCGGGATTGACGGACGTATTGGACACCGGAATGGTGATCAGGTGGATCAGCGTGAGGGCGAGGCCAATGGCCACCGGCGCCAGGGCGCCATGGGCACGCGGGGACGTGGCGCCGGCGATGATCAGCACGAAGAAGAAGGTGGCCAGCGCCTCGGTGACGAACACGGCCGCCAAGCCGAAGCCGGACGGTGAGCCGGCGCCGAAGCCATTGGCCGCCAGTCCGCTCGCCGCCAGATCGAAACCCGGCTTGGCCAGCATCAGTTCGAACAGCACCAGCGCGGCGAGCGCGCCGCCGATCACCTGCGCGACGATATACAGCGGGGCATCCCTCCATGCAAAGCGGCCCGCGGTGGCCAGGCCCACCGTCACGGCGGGATTCAGGTGGCAGCCGGATACCGGTCCGATCGCACAGGCCATGGTCAGCACGGTCAGCCCGAAGGCGAGCGACACGCCGGCAAAGCCGATGCCCAGTTGCGGGAAGCCGGCCGCCAGCACGGCCGAGCCGCAGCCGCCGAATACCAGCCAGAAGGTGCCGATTGCCTCGGCCAAGGGGCGCTTCAAGTCCATTGATTTTTCTCCAGGTTGGGGCTTTCGCCAGCGGCATCGATACCGCACGGCATGGGCACGGACGCAGCATGGGCGTGGCGCGTCTGGATTCTATGTGGCGCTTGCGGCATCGTCATCGCTTTGGCAGGACTCTTTGCACTCGTTTACATTTGAGTCCCGTGCGACCCGGACCGGTGGCGAGGGCGAGGGGTTCGATGTCGGGGAGCGAAGGTAGACTGAGCCGTTCCGCTGGGCAGTCAACTCCCCCGCCACCTTCAAATCAAAACAAGACCGACCCCGCCGCCAGACAATAAAAGGAACACGACACGATGAAACTGCTCCGCTATGGACCTCCAGGTGCCGAAAAGCCGGCCATGCTCGACGCCGACGGCAAGCTGCGCGACCTGTCCGCGCTGGTTCGGGATATCGATCCCGGCCTGCTCGATCCGCAGGCACTGCAGGCGCTGGCGGCCGTCGACCCGCGGCTTGGCGTGCCGGTGGCGGGCATCGGCAAGTTCATCGCCGTGGGCCTGAATTATTCCGACCATGCCGCCGAGGCGGGCATGCCGATTCCCGCCGAGCCGATCCTGTTCAGCAAGGCCATCAGTTGCCTGAACGGGCCCAACGACGACGTCGAGCTGCCGGCCGGCTCGGTGAAGAGCGATTGGGAAGTCGAGCTTGGCGTGGTGATCGGCTCGCGGGCCAAGAACGTCCCCGAGGCCGAGGCGCTGCGCCATGTGGCGGGCTACTGCGTCATCAACGATGTGTCCGAGCGGGAATACCAGATCGAACGCAGCGGCGGGCAGTGGGACAAGGGCAAGGGCTTCGACACCTTCGGCCCGGTCGGCCCGTGGCTTGTCACGGCCGACGAGGTGCTGGACCCGCAGGCGCTCGACATGTGGCTGGAGCTCAATGGCGAGCGCGTCCAGAGCGGCAGTACGCGCACGATGATCTTTGGTGTCGCGCATCTGGTCAGCTATATCAGCCGGTGCATGACGCTGATGCCGGGCGACGTGATCGCCACCGGGACGCCACCCGGTGTCGGCATGGGGTTCCGTCCGCAGCGCTTCCTGAAGGCAGGAGACACGATGCGGCTGGGTATCGCGGGACTCGGCGAGCAGCGTCAGCGCGTGGTGGGCCAGCCGGGCGGCATGCCTTCGTGAGATGACGTGGCTGGCGGCGGTGCCGTCGCCAGGCTCACCAGCCCGATCCCGCTTCCATTTCCCACAGGCCGGGATAGCGCACCACCAGGCCGACCGGCGCGACTTCCAGTTCCGCCTGATAGCGGAAGCGGGGTCCGTCCAGCCCGGCGAGGGCCCGGCCGTTCTGGCGCCAGCCGAGCGTGGCGTGACGGTCGACGCGAACGGCTMCCGGCTGCGCGCCGACCCAGCCATGGGATGGCGCGGCAGGACAATCAGCAGATGAAACGAGGCGCCGGCAGCGGCCGCGCGTCCACCATCGACACGCAATGTACAAAGTGTATTGGACCACCTACGACGAGCAAGGCGAGCCGACGGCTCACGCCGAAGACTATGGCGCCGACCAGCTGAGCGCCGTGCTGGCACGCTGCGAGGCGCTGCGCGCGCGGCAGCGCGCTGGGGAGCCGGTCGGGTTTGTCACCATGGTGTCCGAGAACCCGTATAGCGTCGGACATCCGGGGGCGGCGGATGTGGAAGCGGGGTATGCGTGGTATAAGCGGCGGCCGGCGCCTGAGGGGGGTGAGTTGCGGGGGCGCTGATACTTCCCTCACCCCCGGCCCCCTCCCGCAAGCGGGAGAGGGGAGCGGGAGAGGGAAGTCACAGCAACTCCGCCCGGCAAGCCCTAATCCCGCGTCTCCAGCACCTTATTGATCCGCAACGCCAGTATCGTGCACGCCACGCCCGACAGCAGATACAGGCTGACCGCCACCAGCCCGAACCGTACCGACAGCCCCAGCGCCACCAGCGGCGCGAAGGCGGCGCCGAACAGCCAGGCGAAGTCGGACGTCAGCGCGGCGCCGGTGTAGCGGAAGCGCGACTCGAAGTTGGCGGTCACGGTGCCCGAGGCCTGCCCGTACGACAGGCCCAGCAGGAAGAAGCCGATCAGGATGAACAGGTTCTGCATCGTCTCGCTGCCGCCCAGCAGCCACGGCGTGAACACGCTGAAGATGCCGATCAGCGTGGCGAGCAGGCCGAGCGTGGTGCGGCGGCCGATGCGGTCGGCCAGCCAGCCGGACAGGATCGTGCCGACGATGCCGACCATCGCGCCGGCGATCTGCACCGCCAGCACGTCGTTGACCTCGTGCGCCGATTGGAGCGCCAGCCACGACAGCGGAAATACCGTCACCAGGTGGAACAGTGCGTAGCTGGCCAGCGCGGCGAACGCGCCAATAAAGATGTTGTAGCCCTGCGCCCGCACCATTTCATGGGTGCTGATGGGCTCCAGCTCACCTTCCTCCAGCAGCTTGGTGTACTCCTCGGTCACCACCAGCCGCAGCCGGGCGAACAACGCCACCACGTTGATGGCAAAGGCCACATAGAAGGGATAGCGCCAAGCCCACTGCAGGAAGTCGTCCGCCGGCACGGTGGCGCGCAGGTAGAGAAACAGGCTGCCGGCTACCAGGAAGCCGACCGGTGCGCCGAGCTGGCCAAGCATGGCGTACCAGCCACGCCGCTCGGGCGGCGCATTGAGCGCCAGCAGCGACGGCAGCCCATCCCACGAGCCGCCGAAGGCAATACCCTGTCCGATCCGGAACAGCGCCAGGAACAGGATCGCGGTCATGCCCAGCGAGTCGTAGCCCGGCAGGAACGCGATGCCGGCAGTCGAAGAGCCGAGCAGGAACAGCGCCACGGTCAGCTTGACGCCCCGGCCCCAGCGCCGCTGGATGGCCATGAACAGCGCCGTGCCGAACGGGCGGGCCAGGAAGGCCAGCGCGAACAGCGCGAACGAATAGAGCGTGCCCTCCAGCCGTCCGACGAACGGGAAGAACACCGCCGGAAAGACCAGCGCCGATGCGATGCCGTAGACGAAGAAATCGAAATACTCGGACGCCCGGCCGATCACGACTCCGGTGGCGATTTCGCCCGGCGCGACGTTGGCACGCCGGTGGGCGTCCCGTTCGGCGGGGGAGCCAAGATTGGCTGGGTGTCCGTGCGCGATGCTCGACATACTCTACCTCCCTGACTGAGGATGGGACCGCGCCACGCCGGCACAAGGGCAGAGAAGTCCATATGGGACGACCGCCGTCGTGCGGCGCAACAACGATAGGACAAAATGTCCAATTCTCTCTGCTTGCCGATTAGAGTACATTTCGCGCCGTAGCTCCGCCTCCCACAGCGGTACCACGTCATTTCCTCTTCCGGCAATGCCCTCCATTAATACCATTCGCGGGTTGATTTTGCTGCCCGCCATTACCCTATTGACAGGTTGTAATGCTGTGTTGTTGTCGCCCTCGGGTGATATTGCAGTGCAGCAACGCAATCTGATCTACATTTCGACCGTGCTGATGCTGCTGATCATCGTTCCGGTGATCGCGCTGACCTTGTTTTTCGCCTGGCGCTATCGGGCGGCGAACAAGGAGGCCAAGTACGACCCCGATTTCCATCATTCGACGGCGCTCGAACTGGTGATCTGGTCGGCTCCGCTGCTGATCATCATCGCGCTTGGCGCAATCACCTGGGTAAGCACGCACGCGCTGGACCCGTACCGGCCGCTGTCCCGGATCGACGCCAACCGCGCATTGCCGGCCGACGTCAAGCCGTTGACGGTGGAAGTGGTGGCGCTGGACTGGAAATGGCTGTTCTTCTATCCGGAGCAGGGCATCGCCACGGTCAATGAAATGGCGGCACCTGTCGATCGTCCGATCGAATTCAAGATCACGGCATCGACGGTGATGAATTCGTTCTTCGTGCCCGCGCTGGCTGGCCAGGTCTACGCGATGCCCGGCATGCAGACCAAGCTGCACGCGGTCATCAACAAGCCGGGCGAGTTCGAGGGCTTTTCGGCGAACTACAGCGGCCACGGCTTCTCGGGCATGCGGTTCGCCTTCCACGGCCTGTCCGAGGAAGACTTCAACAGCTGGGTCGAGAAGAACAAGGCCAGCGGCGAGACGCTGACGCGCGAGGCCTACCTGAAGCTGGAGCAACCCAGCGAGCGTGAGCCCGTGCGCCGTTACGCCAGTGTCGCCCCGGGCCTGTTCGAGGCGATCCTGAACCGCTGCGTCGAGCCGAACCGCATGTGCATGCGCGAAATGATGGCGATCGACGCCCAGGGCGGCCAAGGCAAGCCCGGCGCGTTCAACGTCGCGTCGCTCGATGCCGCAACCCGTGCACGCCTCGGCCTCGAAGGCCCGGTGCGTACCTATGTCGGCGGCATGTGCACCGTCGCCGATCCCGAAGGACTCGGCGCCTTCGCCCGGCCGGCCACGCCGGCTGGGGAATCCGCCGCGCTGACGCAACCCCTGCTTCCTCCTCTTACCCAACGCGCCTTCACCGCCGTTGACCAGCATGCTTGACCTCAATCAGCTTATATTCGGCCGCCTCTCGTGGGAGGCGATTCCGCTGCATGAACCGATCCTGATCGCGACCTTCGCCGCGGTCGTGCTCGGCGGGCTGGCGCTCGTCGGCGCCCTGACCTATTTCCGGGTCTGGGGCTACCTGTGGAACGAGTGGTTCACCAGCATCGATCACAAGAAGATCGGGATCATGTACGTGATCCTGGCGCTGGTGATGCTGCTGCGCGGCTTCGCCGACGCGGTGATGATGCGCCTGCAGCAGGCCATCGCCTTTGGCGACAACCTGGG
Source organism: Cupriavidus gilardii J11 (assembly GCF_007829435.1). Lineage (GTDB taxonomy): Bacteria > Pseudomonadota > Gammaproteobacteria > Burkholderiales > Burkholderiaceae > Cupriavidus > Cupriavidus gilardii_D. The sequence continues at coordinate 164,011 of NZ_VLJN01000034.1, read as the reverse complement.
CTACCTGCCGCCCCATCACTACGACCAGATCTTCACCGCCCACGGCGTGATCATGATCTTCTTCGTGGCGATGCCGCTGGTCACGGGCCTGATGAACTACGTGGTGCCGCTGCAGATCGGCGCGCGCGACGTGGCCTTCCCGTTCCTGAACAACTTCAGCTTCTGGATGACCACCGCCGGCGCCGTGCTGGTGATGGCCTCGCTGTTCGTCGGCGAATTCGCCAAGACCGGCTGGCTGGCGTATCCGCCGCTGTCGGGCATCCTGCAGAGCCCGGACGTGGGGGTGGACTACTACATCTGGTCATTGCAGATAGCGGGGATAGGGACACTGCTATCCGGCATCAACCTGCTGGTGACCATCGTCAAGATGCGCGCGCCCGGCATGACGATGATGAAGATGCCGGTGTTCACGTGGACCTCGCTGTGCACCAACGTGCTGATCGTGGCCGCGTTCCCGGTGCTGACCGCCGTGCTCGCGCTGCTGTCGATGGACCGCTACCTGGGCACCAACTTCTTCACGAACGACTTTGGCGGCAACGCCATGATGTACGTGAACCTGATCTGGATCTGGGGCCACCCCGAGGTGTACATCCTGATCCTGCCCGCGTTCGGCGTGTTCTCCGAAGTCGTGGCGACCTTCTGCCGCAAGCGCCTGTTCGGCTATGCGTCGATGGTCTACGCGACCGTGGTGATTACCGTGCTGTCGTACCTGGTGTGGCTGCACCACTTCTTCACCATGGGTTCGGGCGCGAGCGTCAACTCGTTCTTCGGCATCACGACCATGATCATCTCGATCCCGACCGGGGCGAAGATCTTCAACTGGTTGTTCACGATGTACCGTGGCCGCATCCGCTTCGAAGTGCCGATGCTGTGGACGGTGGGCTTCATGGTCACGTTCGTGGTCGGTGGCATGACCGGCGTGCTGCTTGCCGTGCCGCCCGCGGACTTCCTGCTGCATAACAGCCTGTTCCTGATCGCTCACTTCCACAACGTGATCATCGGCGGCGTGCTGTTCGGCATGATGGCCGGCATCACCTACTGGTTCCCGAAGGCCTTCGGCTTCAAGCTCGATCCGTTCTGGGGCAAGTGCTCGTTCTGGTTCTGGCTGGTGGGCTTCTGGGTCGCCTTCATGCCGGTGTACGTGCTGGGCCTGATGGGCGTGACCCGCCGCGTCAGCCACTTCACCGATCCGTCGCTGCAGATCTGGTTCCAGGTCGCCGCCGTCGGCGTGTTCCTGATCGCGCTGGGCATCGCCAGCTTCCTGATCCAGCTGGTGGTCAGCTTCCGCCGCCGCGCCGAACTGCGCGACGTGACGGGCGACCCGTGGGATGCGCGCACGCTGGAGTGGTCGACGTCGTCGCCGCCGCCGCAGTACAACTTCGCCTTCACGCCGGTCGTGCATGACAACGACGCCTGGTGGCAGATGAAGCAACAGGGCTACCAGCGTCCGCAGCAGGGCTTCCTGCCGATCCACATGCCGAAGAACACCAGCGCCGGCGTGATCCTGGCGGTGCTGTCCGCGGCATTCGGTTTCGCGATGATCTGGCATATGTGGCTGGTGGCCGGCGTGTCGTTCGCCGCCGTGCTGATCTACGCGATCGCCCACACCTTCAACTACAAGCGCGACTACTACATCCCGGCCGAGGAAGTGGTCCGCACGGAAGCGGAACGCACCCGCCTGCTTGCCAACCATGCTTGACAACACTGCAACCCAATCCGCCGGCGCCATGGGCGAGCCGGCCGCTCGCGGAGGCGCCGCCGGCGCCGGCGAGCTGCGCTTCTACCTGCCCACCGAGCATCATCCGCAGAACGGCACGCTGCTGGGCTTCTGGCTCTACCTGATGAGCGACTGCCTGATCTTCGCGTGCCTGTTCGCGGTGCACGCGGTGGTCGGCCGCAGCTATGCCGCCGGTCCGTCCGGCGCCGACCTGTTCGACCTGCCGCTGGTGGCGATCAACACCACCATGCTGCTGCTGTCGTCGATCACCTACGGCTTCGCGATGATCGAGATGCAGCGCAAGCGCCTGCGTCCGACCATGGCGTGGCTGGCTGTCACCGGCCTGCTCGGCGCGGCCTTCGTGGGCCTGGAGCTGTACGAGTTCTCGCACCTGATCCATGAAGGCGCGGTGCCGCAGCGCAGCGCATTCCTGTCGTCGTTCTTCACGCTGGTGGGCACCCACGGCCTGCACGTGACCTTCGGCATCATCTGGCTGGTCACGCTGCTGTTCCAGCTGAACAAGCATGGCCTGATCGCCGCCAACCGCCGCCGCCTGATGTGCCTGTCGATGTTCTGGCACTTTCTGGATGTGGTGTGGATCGGCGTGTTCACCTTCGTCTATCTCATGGGAGTGCTGCCATGAGCGCGCATGACTATTCGTTCGACAATCTGGCCGACAAGAGCGGCCACGGCCACGACGGCCACCATGGCGATCATCACGACGATCACCATGGCGATGAGATGCATGTCAGCTTCAAGGGCTACATGACCGGTTTCGTGCTGTCGGTGATCCTGACGGCGATTCCGTTCTGGCTGGTGATGGGCAATGTGCTGCCCAGCCCGGCGACCACCGCGATGGTGATCCTCGGCTTCGCCGCCGTGCAGATCGTCGTGCACATGATCTACTTCCTGCACATGAACGCGAAGTCGGAAGGCGGCTGGAACATGCTGGCGCTGATCTTCACACTGCTGCTGGTGGTGATTACATTGGCGGGTTCGTTGTGGGTGATGTATCACCTCAATACGAACATGATGCCGATGATGCCGCACGACATGAAGTCGATGCCTTGATGCCTTGATCGCGCCGCAACGCAACCCGAACAGCCCGGTGGGGCCGTCCCGCCGCCGCAGCCCGGCCACCCTCGTGGTGCTGGCGCTGCTGGCGGTGGCGGCCTTCGCCGGGCTGTTTGCCTTGGGCACGTGGCAGATCGAGCGGCGCGCATGGAAGCATGCGCTGATCGAGCGCGTCGAGCAGCGCGTGCACGCGCCTGCCGTCGATGCGCCCGGTCCCGCGCAATGGCCGCGCGTCACCGCCGCCAGCGACGAGTACCGCCATGTGCGGCTGCGCGGCACCTTCCTGCATGAGCACGAGACGGTGGTGCAGGCCGTCAGCGCCTACGGCAGCGGATTCTGGGTGATGACGCCGCTGCGGCAGCCGGACGGCAGCATCGTGCTGGTCAATCGCGGCTTCGTGCCGCAGGACCGCCGCGATCCGGCCACGCGGGCCGGCAACCAGCCGTCAGGCGAAGTGTCGGTGACCGGGCTCTTGCGCATCAGCGAGCCGAAGGGCGGCTTCCTTCGCAGCAACGATGCGGCCGCGGGCAAGTGGTATTCGCGCGATGTAAGGGGCATCGCCATGGCGGCCGGGCTCGACCCGGCGCGGGTGGCGCCGTACTTCGTCGATGCCGATGCCGGGGCGGCCGCGCGCCCGGGCGAGGCGCCGGCGTGGCCCGTCGGCGGGCTTACCGTGATCAGCTTCCCCGACAATCATCTCGTCTACGCGCTGACCTGGTACGGCCTCGCATTGATGGTGGCGGCCGCCGCCTGGTATGTCGGCCGCGAGGAATATCGGCTCCGGCGCGCCCGATGAGGGACAATACGGGCTGTTTGCATTGACGGCGCGCCGCAGGCCCCGCAAGCCCGCCTTCGCGGGTGGCGGGGCCGGGGCCGCGCCGCCCTGAAGCCGCCCCCATGCCGAATCTTCCACAAGCCGCCCTCGTCGAACCGGCCCAGCGTCAGCCCACCGGCGGCCGCTGGGCCCTGCGGGCGATGGACGCCACCGGCCGCGACAACATGCAGCAGCTGATCGAGCTGCGCTGGATCGCCGTGCTCGGCCAGGTGATGACCATCAGCCTGGTCCACTACGGACTCGACATTCCCTTGCCCGTGCGGCAGATGCTGACCGTGCTGCTCGCCCTGGCCGCCTTCAATGCGCTGAGCCAGCTGCGCCTGCGCTTCGTGCGGGAGGTGTCCAACGCCCAGCTGTTCTTCGCGCTGCTGGTCGATGTGGGCATGCTGACCGCGCAGCTCTACCTGAGTGGCGGTGCGTCCAATCCCTTCGTCTTTCTCTATCTGCTGCAGGTCATTCTCGGGGCGGTGCTGCTCGAAGTGTGGTCGACATGGGTCATCGTCGGCCTGACCGCCACCTGCTTCGCCGGGCTCGCGCTGTTCGGGCGGCCGCTGGCGCTGCCACCCGACCATGAACGGGGGCTGGGCAGCTTCTACATCATCGGCATGCTGCTGTGCTTCCTGCTGATCGCGGCGCTGGTGGTGGTGTTTATTACGCGCATCGAGCGCAATTTGCGCGCGCGCGACGAGCGGCTGGCCGACCTGCGCCAGCGTGCCGCCGAGGAAGAGCACATCGTGCGCATGGGCCTGCTGGCGTCCGGCGCCGCGCACGAGCTTGGCACGCCGCTGGCCACGCTGGCCGTGATCCTGTCCGACTGGCGCCGCATGCAGCCGTTCTCGGGCGACCCGGAGCTGCTGCAGGAAATCGGCGAGATGCAGGCGCAGGTGCAGCGCTGCAAGTCGATCGTCAGCGGCATCCTGCTGTCCGCCGGCGAGGCGCGCGGCGAGGCGCCGGCCGAGACCACGGTGCGCACCTTCATCGACGAACTGGTCAGCGAGTGGCGGGCGACGCGACCGGTCGACCAGTTCGCCTACGACTTCCGCTTTGGCAGCGACCTGCGCGTGGTATCGGATTCGGCCATCAAGCAGATGGTCCACAACGTGCTAGACAACGCGCTGGAGGCATCCCCGCGCTGGGTCGGGCTGGAAGTGGCCCGCGAGGGCGATGCGCTGGTGATCAACGTGCTGGACGAAGGGCCGGGCTTCGCGCCGGAGATGCTGGAGCGACTGGGCAAGCCCTATCAGTCGAGCAAGGGAAGGCCGGGCGGCGGGCTCGGGCTGTTCCTGGTCGTCAACGTGGCGCGCACGCTGGGTGGCGGCGTCACGGCGCGCAACCGCCCGCAGGGCGGCGCCATGGTCACGATGACGCTGCCGCTCGCATCGATCACGCTGGAGGATGACGAACATGCTGCCGATTGACGCCCCGATCGAGGCCGACACCATTGCCGGCGGTGCGGGCGAGGGCGCGGCCGGTTCCACCGGGCCCGCCCAGGCGCAGCCCGGCCGTGTGCTGCTGATCGTCGAGGACGATGCGGCGTTCGCGCGCACGCTGCGGCGCTCGTTCGAGCGGCGCGGCTACCGCGTGCTGCACGCGGCGAGCCTGGAGGAAGTCGGCGAGGTGTTGCAACAGGAGCGTCCCGGCTATGCGGTGGTCGACCTGAAGCTCAAGGGCGAGGCGTCGGGCCTCGCATGCGTGCAGGCGCTGCACGCGCACGATGCCGGCATGCTGATCGTGGTGCTGACAGGCTACGCCAGCATCGCCACCGCGGTGGAGGCGATCAAGCTGGGCGCCTGCCACTACCTGGCCAAGCCTTCGACCACCGACGACATCGAGGCCGCCTTCGAGCGGGCCGCCGGCGATGTCGATGTCGAGGTCACCGAGCGGCCCACCACGTCGATCAAGACGCTGGAGTGGGAACACATCCACGAGACGCTGGCGGCCAGCGGCTTCAATATCTCGGAGGCGGCGCGGCGGCTGGGCATGCATCGGCGGACGCTGGCGCGGAAGTTGGAGAAGCAGAGGATCAAGTAGTGGGGTGGTTGGCTTGCTGTTACTGCCCTCTCCCCCGCCCTGTCCCGCAGGCGGGAGAGGGGAGCAAACCCACAGCATTTGAAACACCGTCGGTGTTCTCCCCTCTCCCGCTCGCGGGAGGGGGGAGCGGGAGAGGGCAGTCAATGAGCTGTGATACCATCCGCCGATTCGACTAAAGAGACGGGTAACCGTCCACGGCATCGATTGGATGAGCCCCCATGCCCTTTGGCGGCATGGTGTTCCGGTCGGCGTCAGAACCAGGAAAAGGAAAGGAACGGGCCAGGCGCCCGACGCTTTTTGCCCGCGACCGCCGCGGCGTCCGGCCCATGCGCCGGCATCGCCCGCTGCGCGGCCGGCAGGGCCACGCGCACCCTCAAGGAATGCCTGCTTCGGACGATAACCGGCTACACACGCATTGGCGTGTCCGTGGCCGGTTGTCCCGCGTCTTGCTGCGTCAGGCAGGGTGAAGGGCAGCACCGCGCACATCGTTGCGCGGTCATGCCGCGCGCCGCCGCGCGCGGCGGGGGCGTGCGGCGTCGTGGCGGCCGTCGGTGTCCGGGCCGGATAGAACGGGCAGGGAGAGGATGGCTGTCACATTCGCAAACCGCGCAGGCGCACGGCGCGCGTCGGCGCAAGGGGGCCGCCTGCATGCAGGCGGCCTTCGCACGCCTGCGCCGGGAGCGCGCGGCCATGCTTGAACGGCTTGACCGCTGCTGGCGCGTGCTGGCTACCGCCGTGAGCTTCGCCAGCTTCGGCGTGGGCGGCCTGCTGCTGCGCGTGCTGCTGTTTCCTCTGCTGTCGCTGGCATTGCGAAAGCCGGCGGTGCGCGAGCGCGTGTGCAAGGAGGTCGTCCGCCACACCTTCTCGCTGTTCATCTGGTGGATGCGCACGCTCGGCGTGCTGCGCTACGAGATCCGGCATGGCGAGCGCTTGCGCCGCTCGGGCCTGCTGATCGTCGCCAACCATCCGACGCTGATCGACGTGGTGTTCCTGATCGCGCTGACGCCGCGCGCCGACTGCGTGGTGAAGGCCGCGCTGGCGCGCAATCCATTCACGCGCGGTCCGGTGCGCGCCACCGGTTATCTGTGCAATGACGTGGGCGCGGGCCTGGTGGCCGATTGCGTGGCGTCGCTGCGCGCGGGCAACAACCTCGTGATCTTTCCCGAAGGCACGCGCACCGGGCGCGATGGCCCGCTGCGGCTGCAGCGCGGCGCCGCCAATGTCGCGGTGCGCGGCGGTTTCGCCATGACGCCGGTGGTGATCCGCTGCGAGCCGCCCACGCTGGCCAAGGGCGAGAAATGGTACCGGGTACCGTCGCGCCGGCCCCATTTCGTCATCGATGTGCGTGAAGACGTGCGGCTTTCGGACTGGATCGAAGCCGGCGCGGACGACGCGCTCGCGGTGCGGCAGCTGACCCGCTCGCTGACCCGCTTCTTTTCCATGGAGACCTGCCGTGAAGGCGCTTGAACAAGAAATCAAGGAATTGATCATCTCGTCGCTGTCGCTGGAGGACATGACCGTCGACGATCTGCCTTCGGACGTGCCGCTGTTCGTCGATGGCATCGGCCTCGATTCCATCGACGCGCTGGAACTCGGCCTGGCGCTGCAAAAACGCTACGGGCTGGCGTTCGACGGCGACAAGGAACAGATGCGCGAGCGCTTTGCCAGCGTCGCGTCGCTGGCCAGTTTTGTCGCCGACCGGCTCGCGGCGCGCGGCGCCCAATGACAACCGCCATGGCGGCGATGGCCAGCCCGATTCGCCGCGCAGGAGAACTTTGATGACACCCGAACAGATTTTCGCCCGCGTGGCCGACGTGCTCGAGGAAACCTTCGAGATCGAGCGCGAGCGGGTGCAGCCCGACGCGCGCCTGTATGAGGACCTGGACATCGACAGCATCGATGCGGTCGATCTGCTGGTCAAGCTCAAGCCCATGCTGAACAAGCCGCTGAAGCCCGAGCAGTTCAAGGCCGTGCGCACCGTGCAGGACGTGGTCGACGCGCTGGCGCTGCTGGTGGATGCGCCGCGCAGCGACACGGCCGCGGCGGTCTGAGCCACGCATGCGGTGGGGCAGGGCCCTGCGCCGGCTGCTGGCGACGGTGTTGACGCTGTCGTACCCGCTGGTGGTCTACATCGGGCTGCAGCACTGGTCGCCTCGCGTGCTGGCACTGGTGCTTGCCGCACTGACGCTGCTGCGCTTCGGTCCGCGGCGCTTCGGCGGCTGGCGCATCGCGGCGCCGGTGGCCGCGGCGCTGGCCGCGTTCGCCGCGTGGTCGGACCATGCCTTGCCGCTCAAGCTTTATCCCGCGCTGGTCAACCTGATGATGCTCGCCGTCTTTGGCTGGAGCCTGCTGCATCCGCCCACCGTGGTGGAGCGTCTGGCGCGGTTGCGCGATCCCGATCTGCCGCCGCACGCGGTTCGCTATACGCGCCGCGTGACACAGGTCTGGTGCGCGTTCTTCGTCATCAACGGCGGCATTGCCGCCTATACCGCATGGTTCGCCAGCGACCGCATCTGGGCGCTGTACAACGGCGGCATCGCCTATGCGCTGATCGGGCTGCTGTTCGGCGCCGAGTGGCTGGTGCGCCAGCGCGTGATTGCACGCGGTCGGAGCGAGCATGACTGAACGAGCGAAGGACGGCGAGGCACTGCTGCCCACGGTGCACTGGCTGGAGCGTGACTCCACCCTCGCGCGGGCCAGGCTCGATATCGACGCGGACCTTGCCGTGTTCGACGGGCATTTTCCGCAGGCGCCGATCGTTCCCGGCGTGGCGCAGGTCCATTGGGCCATCACGCTGGCGGAGCAATGCCTGACGCTGCCCGACCGGAGCCGCTTCGCGCGGCTCGACGCGCTCAAGTTCCAGCAGGTGATCCGGCCCGGCGACACGGTGGAGCTGGCGCTCGAATGGCAGGCTGAGCGCAGCACGCTGGCATTTCGCCTGACGTCGGCGGCCGGCCCGCACGCCAGCGGCCGGGTGATCTACCGAGGCTGACATGATGAAGTTGACGGCCGTCATACCGGTCTATAACCATGAGCGCGCCATCGGCGCCACGCTCGATGCCGTGCTGGCGCACGGGCTGCACTGCGTGCTGGTCGACGACGGCAGCCATGCTGCCTGCGCCGTAGTGCTGCAGGCGCTGGCGGCGCGGCACGCGGACCGCGTGACGCTGGTCCGGCTCGCCAGCAACCAGGGCAAGGGCGGCGCCGTGATGGCGGGCTTTGACCGCGCGGCGGAGCTGGGCTTCAGCCATGCGTTGCAGATCGACGCCGACGGCCAGCACGATGCCTCCCGCATTCCCGATTTCATCGCGCAGGCCACGCGGCGGCCGGACGCGATGATCTGCGGCTATCCGGTCTACGACGCCACGGTGCCGCGCGGCCGGCTGGCCGCGCGCTATCTGACCCATGTCTGGGTGTGGATCAACACGCTGTCGACCGGCATCCGCGACGCGATGTGCGGCATGCGGGTGTATCCGCTGGCGCCCACGCTGGCGGTGTTCCGCGACGCCCGGCTGGGGCGGCGCATGGAGTTCGATATCGAGGTGCTGGTCCGGCTGTCGTGGCGCGGCGTGCCGATGGTCAATGTGCCCACGCGCGTGACCTATCCCGCCGATGGGGTGTCGCATTTCGCGCTCTGGCGCGACAACGCGCTGATCTCGCGCATGCATGCGCGGCTGTTCTTCGGCATGCTGCGGCGCGCGCCCACGCTGTTGTGGCGCAAGGTGGCGCCATGAGCCACGCCCCCGCTCCGGACGGTCGCGACGCCGGCGATGCGTTGCCGGCCGGGCATTGGGCCAGCATCGCGGAATCTACCTGCGTGTGGGGCATCTGGGCCCTTTATGGAATCCACCGGCTGTTCGGCCGCGCGCTGTTCCGCGCGGTGCTCTATCCGGTGGTCTTCTACTACTGGCTGACGCGCCCGCACGCACGCCGCGCCTCGCTTGACTATCTGCGGCGCGTGCACGCCGCCAATGGTGCGGCCGGACCGCTGCCCGGCTGGCGCGACACGCTGGGCCACATGCTCGGCTTCGGCGAAACGCTGCTCGACAAGATGCTGGCCATGGGCGGGCGCTATCGCTTCGGCAACGTCAGGCGGGAAGGGCACGAGGTGCTGCTGGGACAGATCGCCAGCGGCAAGGGCGGCATCATCGTCACCGCGCACATGGGCTGCCTGGAGCTGTGCCGCGCGCTGGCCTCCCGGCACGAGGGGCTGCGCCTGAACGTGCTGGTCCATACCATGCACGCGCAGCGATTCAACAATATCCTGGCCCGGCTGGACCCGAATGCCAACCTGCGTCTGATCCAGGTCACCGAGATCGGGCCCGCCACGGCGCTGCTGCTCGAGCGCAAGGTGGCGGCAGGCGAGTTCGTCGCCATCGCCGGCGACCGCGTGCCCGTTGCCGGGGGACGTACCGTCACGGTGCCGTTCCTCGGTGCGCCGGCACGCCTGCCGATCGGCCCCTATGCGCTGGCGGCCCTGCTCGGATGTCCGCTCTATGCGATGGGATGCGTGCGCGACGGCGACGGCTATTTGCTGCGTTTCACCGAGCTGGCGCGGCAGGTGAGCCTGCCGCGGAAGGGCCGTGAAGAGGCGCTGGCCTTCTATGGTGTTCGTTACGCACAATGGATTGCGGATTTGTTGAAGAAATCGCCGCGTGATTGGTTCAACTTCTATCCCTTCTGGGAGGGCGACGGACAAGCCGGCGCCGCCACGCAACAAACGCCATGACCACGCAAGCCCCTGACCTCAGTCACGAAATCACGCTGTCGCCGGCCTTCCATGACCTCGATCCGATGGACGTGGTCTGGCATGGCAACTACGCGCGCTATTTCGAGCACGCGCGCTGCGCGCTGCTCGCGCGTTTCGACTACGACTACCCCGCGATGCGCGACTCCGGCTATGCATGGCCGGTGGTGGATATGCGCGTCAAGTTCGTGCGACCGGTGGTCTATGGCCAGCGCGTGATCGTGCGGGCCACCATCGTCGAATGGGAGAACCGCTTGAAGATCGACTACGAGATCCGCGACGAAGCCGCCGGGCAGCGGCTGACCAAGGGCTACACGGTGCAGGTGGCGGTGGACATGGCCACGCGCGAGATGTGCTACGTCTGCCCGCCCGTGCTGTGGCAGCGGCTGGGAGTGCAGGCATGAAACATCAGGGAGCAACGATGGGAAGCACCGTCCGGCGCCAGCGCAGGCAGTGGCTTGGAGGTTTTTCGCTGGTGGCCGCGTTGTGGCTGCCGGCGCTCGCCTGGGCAGCGTCCGATCTGCTATCGGACGTCGCGGCGCGGGTCGCGCAGTCGCCGGTCATCCGGGGCAAGTTCGAGCAGCAGCGCCAGCTGGCGGGCTTTGACAAGCCGCTGCGCTCGCGCGGCGACTTCGTCGTGGCGCGCGACCGGGGCATGATCTGGGCCACGCGCGAACCGCTGGTATCCACGCTGGTGGCCACGCCGGATTCCCTGGTGGTGCGCGATGGGGAGGGCCATGTGCAGCAACGCATTGCACCGGGCGGGCGGGACGGCATGCAGGCCGTCGGTGACTCGGTGGCCGCGCTGCTGCGCGCCGACTTCGCGCCGCTGGCGCGTGCATTCGACATCGATGGCAAGCTTGGCGGCGGCCGTACCTGGCGGCTTGTGCTGACCCCCAGGGACGCCGCGATGAAACGCGCCGTCAGCCGCATCGAGCTGGCCGGCGACCGCTATGTGCGCGAGGTGCGCGTGCGCGAGGCCGGTGGCGATGTCACGCAGGTACGGCTGCTGGCCGTGCAGGGCGCGGACTCGCTGTCGTCCGACGAGGAGCGCGGCTTTGACTGAACTGCACGAGCGCGCGATGCCGTCCACGACGTCCGTCCAGCCCGTCTGCGCGATGCAGGCCCGTGGCGCCGCGGGGCCATGGGCGCGTGGGCTGGCGTGGCTGTGGCTCGCGCTCGTGCTTGCGGTGGCCGTGCACCAGTTCCAGTTCTGGCGCGCGGGCAAGGTCGACACCGACGTCATGGCGCTGCTTCCCGGCAGCCAGCGTACCGCGGTGGCCGATCGCGTGCTGCAGCGGATGGTCGATGGCGCGTCGCGCGACATCGTCGTGCTGGTCGGCGCGCCGGACTGGCCGGCGGCCCGCACCGCCGCGCGGCGCTTCGCGGCGCCGGTGGAGGCGGCAGCGCCCGACGGTGGCGCGGCGGCGTTGCAAGCCGTCGACCGGCTGGCCGCATTCGATGTCGACGCGGCGCTGGCGTTCTACCGGCCGTACCGTGCCCGGCTGCTGACGGATGCGCAACGCGAGGCACTGCGCGGCACGGAACCGGAGACGCTGGCGAAACAGGCGCTGGCGTCGCTGTACCAGTTCGCCGGCGGCGCGCGGCTTACCGACTGGCGCACGGACCCGCTGGCGCTGTGGTCCGGATGGTGGCTGGACCGGGCCGCGGTCACGCGCGTGCGGGAGCGCGACGGCATGTCGACGGTCAGCGCCGATGGCATGGAATGGGTGGTGCTGGCCTATCGGACGCCGGCGCCGGCCTTCGCAGTGAATGGCGACACGCCCCATGCCGACCGCCTGTCGGCCGCGGAACAGGCCGCCCGTGCCGCCGTCCCCGGCATCGCCATCCACATCGCTGGCGTGCCGCTGCACGCGGAAGCGGCCGCGGCGCAGGCGAACCGGGAAATGAACGTGATCGGCCTGGGCTCGCTGCTGGCTGTGCTGTTGCTGGTCTGGCTGGCGTTCCGCTCGGTGGTGCCCATCGCGCTGGTGGGGCTGTCGCTGCTGGTCGGGACAGCAATGGCAATCACCGTGACGGCGCTGGTCTTCGGCCAGATCCATCTGATCACGCTGGTGTTTGGCGCGAGCCTGATCGGCGTGGCGGAGGACTACGGCATCCATTATTTCGTGACGCGGCAGGCAAAGGCGTCGCGTCCGCCGGGCGCCACCATGCGGCTGCTGTTGCCGGGCATGGCGCTGGCGCTCGGCACGAGTGTGGTCGCCTATCTGTCGCTGGGCATTGCGCCGTTTCCCGGCTTGCGGCAGATGGCGGTGTTCTCGGCGACCGGGCTGGTGGCGGCGTTCGTCACGGTCGTGCTGTGGTTTCCGTGGCTGGACCGGCGTGCGCCGCGGCCGACCGGCCTCGCGGGGCGCATTGGCGCGAGCCTGCCCCGCTGGCCACGGCTGCGCGCCGACCGGCGCGGCATGCTGGCGCTGGCCCTGCTTGGGATCTTTATCGTGGCCGGCATTGCGCAGCTGCGCGTGGCGGACGACGTGCGGCAGTTGCAAAGTTCGCCTGCCTCTCTCGTCAATGCGCAGCGGGCCGTGGAGCGGCTGCTGGGCACGCCGAGCCCCGCGCAATTCCTGCTGGTGCGGGGATCGAGCGACGAGATGGTGCTGGCGCGCGAGGAGGCGGTCAAGCGGGCGCTCATGCCCCTGCGCGCGCAGGGCAGGCTGGACGGCGTCATCGCCGTATCCGACTGGGTGCCATCGGCACGCCGCCAGCAGGACGACGCCGCGTTGACGCACGACGCCGAGCAGGCGGCGCGCACGGAAGTGGCCCGCGTGCTCGGCGACAGCGCGATGGCCGCGCAGGGCACGAACGAGGCGTCGGCACGGACATCGGCGCCGAAGCCGCTGACCGTGGCGCGCTGGCTGTCGCATCCGGTGTCGCAGCCGTTGCGTCACCTGTGGCTTGGCCGGATCGCCGAGGGCAACGACGCGGATACCACGCTGGCCAGCGTGATGCTGCTGCGGGGCGTGGCCGATCCGGCCGCGCTGCAGCAGATCCGCGCCGCTGCCGGCACCGTCGCCGGGGTGGAATGGGTCGACCGGGTCGCCGACTACACCGGCTTGCTGCGTCATTACCGGATACAGATGAGCTGGCTGCTGGCGGCCGGTGCCGGTGCCGTGGCGTTGCTGCTGTGGTGGCGATACGGCTTGCGCGCCTGGCGCGCGCTGGTGCCGACCCTGCTCGCGGCCGCATGCGGCGTGGCGGTGCTCGGCTGGATGCATGTGCCGCTGCAGCTTTTCTCGGTGCTGGCGCTCGCGCTGCTGATCGGCGTCGGCGTGGACTATGGCATCTTCCTGCTCGAGCATCCGGGCGATGGTGCCTCGTGGACCGCGATCGTGCTCGGTGCAGCCAGCACGCTGCTTGCCTTCGGGCTGCTGGCGCTGTCCGCCACGCCCGCGCTGCATGCCTTTGGCATGACCATGCTGGCGGGTGTGTCCGCCGTGTGGTTGCTCGCGCCGTGGATGCGCGACGAGGCATTGCCGGCGCCAGCACCATCTCACACCCCTGACGCGTCGGCATCGGCCGATCGGGACCATTAGCCGAAACAGGAACGGCAGAACCGCTGGAACAGCAGGAAAACACGTATGCGAACCGACTTTGTGGACGTATTGATCATCGGCGCCGGCCCGGCCGGCTCCGTGGCCGCGGCGCTGTTGCGCAAGCAGGGCATCGGCGTGCTGGTCATCGAGAAGGAAGTCTTTCCGCGTTTCTCGATCGGCGAGAGCCTGCTGCCGCAGAGCATGGAATATATCGAGCAGGCCGGCATGCTGCGCGCGGTGGTGGAGGCGGGCTTCCAGTACAAGAACGGCGCCGCGTTCGTGCGTGGCGAACGCTATACCGACTTCGATTTTCGGGACAAGTTTTCCGAAGGCTGGGGCGTCACGTATCAGGTCCAGCGCGCCGACTTCGACCATGTGCTGATCCGCGAAGCCGAGCGGCAGGGCGCCGAGGTGCGCTTCGCCCATCAGGTCGTCGATGTGGACGTCGAGGCCGACCAGCCGTCGGTGACGGTGGCAGGGGCGGACGGCGAACGATACCGCGTGCAGGCGCGCTTCCTGCTCGATGCATCGGGTTTCGGCCGCGTCCTGCCGCGCCTGCTGCAACTCGAATCGCCGTCGAATTTTCCGGTGCGCGCGGCCATCTTCACGCACGTCGAGGACCGCATCCCGCCCGGCGGCTTCGATCGCAACAAGATCCGCATCAGCATCCATCCGGAGCATGTCGACGTCTGGTACTGGACCATTCCGTTCTCCAACGGACGATGCTCGCAGGGTGTGGTGGCCGAGAAGAGCTTCCTGGACCGCTATTCCGGCACCGAAACCGAACGGCTGAAGGCGCTGGTCGACGAGGAGCCGGCGCTGGCGCGCCTGCTGGCCGATGCGCGGTGGGATACCCCCGCGCGGCAGATCGTTGGCTACTCCGCCAATGTGCGCTCGCTGTGGGGCAAGAACTACGCGCTGCTGGGCAATGCCGGCGAATTCCTCGATCCGGTGTTCTCTTCGGGCGTGACCATCGCATTCAAGTCGGCCAGCCTGGCGGCCGACTGCATCCGCCGGCAGTTCGCCGGCGAGACGGTCGACTGGGCCAACGACTACGGCAAGACGCTGAAGGACGGCGTGGACTGCTTCCGCAGCTATGTCGAGGCGTGGTACGAGGGCAGCTTCCAGAAGCTGATCTTCCATCCCAACGCGACGCCCGAGATTCGCCGCATGATTTCGTCGATCCTCGCGGGCTATGCGTGGGATCGCAATAACCCGTTCGTCAGGGAGTCGAAGCGCCGGCTTGCCGTACTGGAGGCGCTTTGCTCGAACTGATGCCTGCCCCGCTTGCCGCGATGCGCCGATGGCTCGCCGCCGCGTTTTGCGTCGGCGTGCTGGCGGCGTGCGCACCGCCGGCGTCGCGCACCGGGCCCGGTGACGATGGCGCCGGCGTGGCAGGGTCCGCCGCGCCGGATGCGACCGAAGCCGCCGATGCGAGCGATGCCATGCCGCGGCTGCGCCTGCCGCCCGCCGCGCTGGGGCGCACGCTGGATGTGCAGCAACGCATCGCGGTGGAGTATCGCGACGGCGCGCGGGAACAGCGCCGCGAACTGCTGGCCCTGCTGCAGGCCGATGCGCGTTCGACGCGGCTGGCAGCGGTGGCGGGCGGGCAGGTGCTGGCGCGCCTGCGGTGGGATGGCCAGGCGCTGCAGGTCACGCGCGCGCCGTGGGCGCCCCGCGAACTCGATCCCGAACGCATTCTGAGCGATCTGCAGCTGTCGCTCTGGCCGGTGCCCGGCATCGCGGCGGCATTGCCGCCGGGCTGGCGCATCGAAAGCATGCCGCAACGGCGCGCGCTGTGGTCGGCGCGCCGTCTCGAAGTGGAAGTGGAGTACCCCGATAGCCGGACCACGGTGCTGCGGCAGTACCGCGACGGCTATCGACTGACCATCACCACGCTGACCGAGGACACGGGCGGATGATGAGCCAGACCTTGCCAACCATCGCGCAAGTCGTGCCCCATGCGGGCGCGATGCGGCTGCTCGACACGCTGCTGCATGCTGACGATGACCACGCGGTCGCGCAGGCGATGGCGCGCGAGGACAGCCTGTTCGCCGGAGACGGCGGTATCCCGGCCTGGGTCGGCATCGAGTTCATGGCCCAGACCATCGCCGCGTGGGCCGGGGCGCGGGCGCTGCGAGCCGGCGGCGCGCCCGCGATCGGCTTTCTGCTGGGGTCCCGGCGATATGAAAGCGACGTGGCAAGTTTTCCATTCGGCGCGGTGCTGACCATGACCGCGCGGGTGGAGCTGATTGGCGACAACGGCCTCGGTATGTTCGCCTGCACGCTGGCATTGGATGGCCGCGAGGTAGCGCGTGCCAATATTTCCGTCTATCAGCCCGCGAACCCGTGGGCATTCCTGGAAGGGCTTCCTTCATGACGAATCGTGCTGTGCTTGTTACTGGATCGTCGCGCGGCATTGGCCGCGCCATTGCACTGCGGCTGGCCCGCGACGGATTTGATGTCGTCGTCCATTGCCGCAAGCGGCGGGAAGAAGCCGACCTCGTCGCCGAGGCCG
Organism: Cupriavidus gilardii J11; assembly: GCF_007829435.1. Lineage (GTDB taxonomy): Bacteria > Pseudomonadota > Gammaproteobacteria > Burkholderiales > Burkholderiaceae > Cupriavidus > Cupriavidus gilardii_D. The sequence goes on along the minus strand of NZ_VLJN01000034.1, from coordinate 147,535 downwards.
TGCGCACGAGCGGCGTGCAAGCGCGCGTGCTCCAATTCGATGTCGCCGACCGTGAGCACACCGAGCAGGTGCTGCTGGCTGATATCGAGCAACACGGTGCCTACTACGGCGTCGTCTGCAACGCCGGCATCGCCCGCGATGCGGCCTTTCCGGCCATGACCGCCGACGAATGGGACGCCGTGGTCCATACCAACCTGGACGCCTTCTATAACGTGCTCCATCCCGTCGTGCTGCCGATGGTGCAGCGGCGCAAGCCCGGGCGTATCGTGACGCTGTCGTCGGTGTCGGGCCTCGTCGGCAATCGCGGACAGACCAACTACAGCGCTTCGAAGGCCGGCCTGATCGGCGCGACCAAGTCGCTGGCGATGGAACTGGCGCGGCGCGGCATCACGGTCAATTGCGTCGCGCCCGGACTGATCGACACCGAGATGACGGCGGACATGCCTTCGGCCGCGGCCCGTGAGGAGGCGATCCGCATGATCCCCCTGCGCCGCATGGGCAAGGCAGACGAAGTCGCGGCGACGGTGGGTTTCCTGATGTCGGACGAAGCCGGCTATATCACGCGGCAGGTCATCTCGGTCAACGGAGGGATGTTCGGATGAAACGCGTGGTGGTGACCGGCGCGGGTGCCGTGTCGGCGCTGGGCAACGACTGGGCGACGGTCAGGCGGCGGCTGTCGGAAGGGCGCAGCGCCGTCGCGTCCATGCCGGAGTGGTCCGACTACGAGGGGCTGAATACCCGGCTTGCCGCGCCCGTGACGGACTTCGTCGCGCCGGCGCACTATTCGCGGCGCGCCACGCGTTCGATGGGGCGGGTCGCGCTGATGGCGGTGGCGGCGAGCGAGGCGGCGCTTGCGGATGCCGGGCTGCTCGGCGATCCGCTGCTGACCAGCGGCGAGGTCGGGGTTGCCTATGGTTCGTCGACGGGAACGCCGGCGGCCGTGGCCGACTTCGGCCGCATGCTGATCGAGCGCTCGACGGACGGCATCACCGCGACCACCTACATCCGCATGATGCCGCATACCACCGCGGTCAATATCGGCGTGTTCTTCGGCCTGACCGGACGCGTGATCACCACGTCCAGCGCATGCACGTCGGGTAGCCAGGGCATCGGCTATGCCTACGAAGCGATCCGCTCGGGCCGGCAGATCGCCATGCTGGCCGGCGGCGCCGAGGAGCTCGATCCGACGGAGGCCGCGGTGTTCGACACGCTGTTCGCCACCAGCACGCGCAACGACGCGCCGTCGACCACGCCCCGCCCCTTCGACGTCGACCGCGACGGCCTGGTGCTGGGCGAGGGCGCCGGCACGCTGGTGCTGGAGGAGCTGGAACACGCGCGCAGCCGTGGCGCGCGCATCCTGGCGGAGATCGTCGGGTACGGCACCAATAGCGATGGCGCCCATGTCACGCAGCCGCAGGCGGCCACCATGGCCCAGGCCATGCGGCTCGCGTTGCGGGACGCGCGACTTGGCGCGGCCCGCATCGGCTATGTCAACGCCCACGGCACGGCTACCGATCATGGCGATATCGCCGAGTCGCAGGCGACTGCCGAGGTGCTGGGCGCCGACACGCCCATCAGCTCGCTGAAAAGCTATCTCGGGCACACGCTCGGCGCCTGCGGCGCGCTGGAGGCCTGGATGACCATCGAAATGATGCGCGACGGCTGGTTCGCGCCCACGCTGAATCTGCGCACGCCCGATCCGCGCTGCGCCGCGCTCGACCACATCACCGGCAGCGGCCGGGAACTGGCGGTCGAGCACGTCATGAGCAACAACTTTGCCTTTGGCGGAATCAACACCTCGCTGGTGTTCCGCCGCTGGCCGGGTTGACGCCAGGGGGGCGCGGCGCGGCCTTTCGCAATGCGGGCGCTCCTGCCACCACGACCAACAACACGAAGAAGGGAAGGTCAATGAAAATCGCGTCTTTCGTACTCGCAGCAATGGCCGCTTCGGCCGTGCTGATGTCCGCGCCGGCCAGCGCGCGGGATACCAAGTATCTGTTGCCGTTCCAGGACGTGCTCGACATGCCCGAGGCCAAGGAAAAGCTGGATGGATCCGTGCGCTTCTATCTGGCCGGCATGAAGACGCCCAAGGTGCTGGAGCGCAACGGTGACGACGTGTCCAATCGCAAGACCAACGGCGTGGGCAAGAGCGACGAGGAAGCGTGCCGCTGGGCCGCGCTGTCGGCGCTGATCGCGTTCCAGGAGACGGCCAGGACCAAGGGCGCCAATGCCGTGGTGGATATCGTCAGCTACTACAAGAAGAACGAGTTCTCCAGCGCCAGCGAGTACGAGTGCCATGCCGGCGCGATCGTGGTCGGCGTCGCGTTGAAGGGCAACTACGCCAAGGTGGCCGAGTAATCGCGGCGCCCATGCGGGGGCAAGACGCGGCGACCGTCGACGTCGATCTGGCGTGGGCGGACCTCGCTCACGCCGGCCCGCCGCTGGATGGCGGGCCGGGGCTGTCCGATGTGGAACGCCGACGGCTCGCGGGTATCGCCGCCCCCCGGCGTGCCGCGCAATTCGTGGCGGGGCGCGCGCTCGCGCGCGCCTTGCTTGCGCGGCGGTACGGCGACGAAGCACGGCACTGGACGCTGACGGCGCGGGAAGGCGAGGCGCCTCGCGTCGTCGGGCGCGCGCATATGCATCTGTCGCTGTCCCATGCCGGCGATCTGGTTGCCTGCGCACTGGCCGAAACGCCCATCGGGCTCGATATCGAGCCGCTCAATCCCCGTCGCGACCGTACCGCGCTGCTCGATGCCATCGCCACCCCCGTCGAGCGCCAGCGGGCCGTCGCCGCGCTGGCCGGGCTGTCGTTGCCCTGGGTCGCGCTGCACCTGTGGTGCCTGAAGGAAGCGTGCCTGAAACTGACCGGCGGCACGCTGTTCACCTCCATGCTCGGACACCGCATCGAAGCGCTGCCGGCCGCTTGCCACGAGGCCAACGCGGTGACGTGGCGGCGCGGTGACGTGGTGATCGCCCTTGCCGCCGACGTATCGATGGCACGTTTGCGGATCGCGGGCATCGACACCGCAGCCGCGCAGCACTGGAGGGTGCGGTCGACGGACTGATCACCAGTCTCTCCCGCCATATCTCCCATCCGCGGCATCGCGTTCCATATAGAATGCGAATCATTTGCAATTCAGGGTCGCGCCGCGCCATGCATATCCGCACGTTCCGCCTGTGGTATTGGGTCCACAAATGGACCAGCCTCGTCTGCACCCTGTTCCTGTTGCTGCTTTGCCTGACCGGCCTGCCGCTGGTGTTCGGGCATGAACTGGATCACCTGTTCGGCAATGGCGTGGAGGTAGCGCAGATGCCCGGGCATGTGGCACGGGCGCCGGTGGACGGCATCGTCGCCGATGCGCTCGCGCGTCGTCCGGGCACGGCTGTCCGCTTCGTCACGGCCGACGACGAGGAGCCGGTGTGGTTCGTGTCGGTATCGTCTCGTGACGCGCCCCGGCAGGGCGGCGCCTTGCTGACCTACGATGCGCGCACCGGCGAGCTGCTGCGCGATACGCCGCTGCGCTCGGGTTTCATGTTGCTGATGGTGAAGCTTCATACCGATCTGTTCGCGGGACTGGCCGGCACGCTGTTCCTGGGCTTCATGGGGCTGTTGTTCGTGGCATCGATCGTGTCCGGCATTGTCGTCTACGGACCGTTGATGAAAAAGCTGCCGTTCGGCACGGTGCGGCGCGAGCGGTCCGCGCGGCTCAAATGGCTCGACCTGCATAACGTGCTCGGCATGGCGACGGTTTCGTGGGCGATCGTGGTCGGTGTCACCGGCGTGCTGCTGACGCTGGCCAAGCCGACATACACCATGTGGCAGGCCACGGAGTTGAAGTCGATGGTGGCGCCGTTCGCCGCGCAGCCGGCGCCGGTGGCGCTGGCGCCTTTGCAACGGGCCATCGACGTGGCCCAGGCGGAGGAGCCCGACATGGTGGTCGCCTTTGTGGCCTATCCCGGCACGCCGCTGGCCGGTCCGCGGCACTACGCGGTGTTCATGCGCGGCGAGGCGCATATCACGTCGCGGCTGATCAAGCCGGTGCTGGTGGACGCCGAAACCGGCCGCTTTGCCGCCAAGCGCGAGATGCCGTGGTATGTGGCGGCCCTGCGGATCTCCGGCCCGCTGCACTTTGGCGACTACGGCGGCATGCCGTTGAAGCTGCTGTGGGCCGTGCTGGACGTCATCGTGATCGTGCTGCTGGGCAGCGGCCTGTACCTGTGGCTCGGACGCATGCGTAGCGCGCAGGCGCGCTTGCGCGAGATGGAGCAGAGGCGGGCCCAGCCGGCGGGGCAACACGAGCCGACCGCTTCTCCGGCCCTGCGCGAAGGAGAGTTGCAATGAGGGGCCCCGGCGGATTCCTGTGGGTGTATGGCATGCCGCTGCTGCTCGGCCTGGTGGGTTGCGTGGGCCTTGCGGCGGCTTTGTTTGCTGACGGGGCCTGGGATTGGGTGTCCTGGGTTGCGCTGGGCGGTATGACCGGGGTGGCGGTGGGGTATGCGGTTTGGGGTGGGCGGTGAGTGGGCTGCGGGTGTTCTGTGACTGCGCCGTGAATGCGCGGTGACTGCCCTCCCACATCCCCCTTGCCCCAAAGACGCCACTCAAGCAATAATTACGAATCATTATCATTAGTATTAAAAGCCGGCAGCCAGGCACCATAAAAAAAGCGTCCCCCCCGTTTCCAAAAAGCAGTGAACCAACAACAAGGGGAATCCGATGCAACGGGAGTTCGAATACCGCCGGACGGAAGTCCGACGCGCGGTGCTGGTCATGCTTGCGCTGACGGGAAGCGCGCATGCCCAGCCGGCCGCGGAAGCCAGTGGCCAATTGCCGGAAGTGACGGTGCGCGCAAGCCAGGCCGAGACGGCCACCGGCCCCGTGGGTGGCTACGTGGCGCGCCGCAGCGCCAGCGCCACCAAGACCGATACGCCGATCTCCGAGACGCCGCAGTCCATTTCGGTGATCAGTCGCGAGCAGATGGACGATCGCGGCGTGCAGACGGTGTCGGAGGCGTTCGCCTATTCGGCCGGCGTGATCGGCGACAACGTGGTGGAGTCGCGCTACGACAGGCCGGTGATTCGCGGGTTTCCCGCGCGCCAGTATCAGGATGGGCTTTACATCAACTATTACGCCAGCGGCTACCTGATGCCGCGCGTCGATCCCTATGGGCTCGAACGGGTCGAGCTGCTGCGCGGACCGAGTTCGGTCCTGTATGGCGCCAATGCGCCGGGAGGGCTGGTCAATCTTGTCAGCAAGCGTCCCACCGCCGAACCCTTGCGCGAAATCAATCTGCAATATGGCTCGCACGACCGCAAGCAGGCCAGCTTCGACCTGTCCGGGGCGGTCGATGACAACGGCACGGTGTTGTACCGGCTGACAGGCCTGTTCCGTGACAGCGACACGCAGACCGATTTCGCCAAGGACGACCGTATCTTCATCGCGCCCGCGCTGACCTTTCGCCCGAGCGCCGACACCACCTTCACGCTGCTGACGCACTACCAGCGGGACCGGCAGGGCACGGCGATCAATTTCCTGCCGCGCGAGGGCACCATCATTCCGACCGTCGATGGCCGCCGCATCTCCAGTTCGTTCTTCACCGGCGAGCCCGCCTTCAACAACTTCGACCGCGAGGAATACGCGGTGGGCTACGCCTTCGAACACCGGTTCAACGATACGCTGCGCGTGCGGCAGAACCTGCGCTACACGCATAGCGACCTGGTGTATACCGGCGTGTATGCCGGGGGCTGGGCCAGCGCGGCACAGCAGCAGCTGCGGCGTGGCTCGCTGGATGCGTCCGGCCAGCTCGATACCTTTACGGTGGATACGCAGGCGCAGCTGGACTTCACCACCGGTCCGGTGGCACACAAGGTGCTGGCCGGCATCGATTACCAGCACGGGGACTTCGACGACCGGCAAGGCTTTGGCACCGTGGGCACGCCGCCGCTGGGCCTGATCGATCCCTTCAATCCGGTGTACGGCTCCAGCATCAATCCGATCACTTCGTACACCGACGCGCGCCAGACCCAACGCCAGCTCGGCATCTATCTGCAGGACCAGATGAAGATCGCCGAGCGGCTGATCTTCGTCGCCGGCGGACGCAAGGACTGGGCAAGCGCCAACACCACGTCCACGCGCATTGTCACCGCGACCAATGCGCGCACCGAGACGCGCACGCCGATCGATCAGGACGACTTCACGTACCGCCTCGGCCTGCTGTACCAGGCGCCGCTGGGGCTGACGCCGTATGTCAGCTATTCGACGTCCTTTCAGCCGCAGGCGGGCACCGACGCGCAGGGCGCGCCGTTCAAGCCGACCACGGGCAAGCAGACGGAAGTGGGGATCAAGTTCCAGCCGCCGGGCGTGAACAGCGCCATCACGGCGTCGGTGTATGACCTGCGCCAGCAGAACGTGCTGACACGGGATCCGGTCAATACCACGTTCCAGATCCAGACCGGCGAGGTGCGCTCGCGCGGCTTCGAGCTGGAGGGCACGCTGGACCTGTCCAACGGCTGGAAGGCCATCGGCTCGTACACGCTGATGGACATGGAGGTCACGCAGAGCAATGGCACCGACCTGCACAAGGCGCCGACCAACCGTCCGCGCCATACCGCTGGCCTGTGGGTGGACTACACCGTGCGCGGCGGCACCTTCAAGGGGGTCGGCGTGGGCGTGGGCGCCCGCTATATCGGCTCCAGCTGGGGCGATTCGGCGAACACCTTCAAGGTGCCCTCGGTGTGGCTCGCCGACGCGGCGCTGCACTACACGCTCGACGCGCACTGGCGCTTCGCACTGACCGCGACCAACCTGTTCGACAAGGAATATATCGGCCAGTGCGGCAGCGCGACGACGTGTTACTACGGCTATCGGCGCAATGTGTTGGGGACGGTGACTTATCGGTGGTAAGGGGCTTGGGGTTTGCTGTGGGGGTGTGGGTTTGCTGTGACTTCCCTCTCCCCCMCCCCTCTCCCGCGAGCGGGAGAGGGGAGCAAACCGGCAGCATTTGAAACCCCGTCGGTGTTCTCCCCTCTCCCGCTTGCGGGAGAGGGGCGGGGGAGAGGGCAGTCACAGCAATAAAAAAAAGCCCAATCCCCTAACCCCTTCCCCCCACCCCCCCAGGAACGCATATTGCGTCCCACCCCTCGCCGGATGGCCTACGCCATCCAGGGCGGCTCCGGCAGCCGAATGATCCCGTCCGGCCCCCGGGCACGCTGCCGGTTCGATCCCATGTGGCCCGCGGGCCGGCGACATGATGGGTCACTCCAACCGGAGTGTTCGATGAAAGCTGTCGTATTTCACGGCGTCGGCGATATCCGCCTCGATAACGTCGCGGACCCGGTGGTGCAGGCCCCCACCGATGCGTTGATCCAGCTCACCGCCAGCGCGATCTGCGGAACCGATCTGCATATGGTCCGGGGCACCATGCCAGGCATGCGGCCCGGCACGATCCTGGGCCACGAGGGCGTGGGCATCGTCACGGAGGTCGGCGCCGACGTGAACAACCTTCGGCCCGGCGACCGGGTCGTCATCCCGTCGACCATTGCGTGCGGCTATTGCAGCTACTGCCGCAGCGGCTACCACGCGCAATGCGACAACGCCAATCCCAACGGCATGCGCGCCGGCACGGCGTTCTTCGGCGGCCCGGAGACCACGGGGCCGTTCCACGGACTGCAGGCCGAATATGCCCGCGTGCCGTTCGCCAACATTGGCGCGGTCAAGCTGCCGGACGAGATCGACGATGACCAGGCCATCCTGATGTCCGATATCTTCCCCACCGGCTATTTCGGCGCGCAACTGGCGGAAATCCACCGTGGCGATACCGTGGTGGTGTTCGGCTGCGGCCCGGTGGGCCAGTTCGCCATCGTCTCGGCCAAGCTGCTTGGGGCCTCGCGCATTCTGGCGGTGGACCATGTGCCCTCACGGCTGGAGGCGGCGCAGGCGCAGGGCGCCGAGGCCATCGACTTCAATCGCGAGGACCCGGTCGCGGCCATCCTGCGGCTGACCGGCGGCATCGGCGCGGATCGCGCGATCGATGCGGTCGGCATCGACGCCCAGAAACCCGGCGCGACCAGCGGCGGCGGGAATGGCGCCAGCGGTGGACCCCCGCTATGGCAACCGGGCGACGGCCCGTCGCAAGTGTTGCAGTGGGCCGTGGAGGCGCTGGACAAGGCGGGCACGCTGGCCATCATCGGCGTCTATCCCGAAGCCCACCAGGAATTTCCCATCGGCAAGGCGATGAACAAGAACCTGACGCTGAAGATGGGCAACTGCAATCACCGGGCGATCCTGCCGGAACTCGTCGATCTGGTGCGCGCAGGCATCGTCGATCCATCCGAGGTGTTGACGCAGCGAGAGCCGTTGACGGATGCCCTGTCGGCTTATCAGGCGTTCGATACGCGGCAGCCCGGTTGGATGAAGGTCAAGCTGGAGCTTTGAGCGTGGCCCCATGCGGGCTGCGAACGCAAACCGGCCGGAACGCATGCGACGCGTTCCGGCCGGTGGGAAGCCGTGTCGGCGCGGGCGGTGGGGGAGGGGACCGGGACGGCTACCGCGCCGCCGACGTGCGACAACCGATGGGCAATCAGCGCGCGGGGCTCGGGGAGTCGCCCTTCGGCGCCGACGGCGAGTCGGCGGTAGGCGCGTCCGGCATGCCCTGCTGGCGTGGCTTCTTGCTGCGATGGGTGGTGCCCTTCTCGCTCTTCTTGGTGGTGCTGCGGTGCGTGGCGCTGTCGCCTGTGCCCGTGGTGGTGCCGCTGGTGGCCGACTGGCCGCCCATGCGTTGCGCGGGCGGATTGCCCTCGGCAGGCGGCGCGCTGGGATTCGGCGCGTTGTTGGCGGGAGGCGCCTGCTGCGCCATGACAGGCATGGCAAGCGCGGCGGTCAGCGCGAGCGCTGTCGTGGTGAGGATGCGTTTCATCGTTGGCTCCATCCAATGACATTGTGAGAGCGGGCACGACGTCCGGACAGATGCCGGCCAGGGGTGAGCGGTGCCCGTGTCTTAACGATACGCATGCCGGGCGGAGCGACTTACGGGGCGATGCCTGAAACAGCTGTAGGAATTGGACGACGCATTTGGGGCGACGCCCTCGCGGCGCTGAAATCCTTACGCTGCCATGTAGAAATGTCCCGCGATGGCGCTGCGGGCTGACACCTGCGCCGAGTGTGCGTGGCGGCCGCTGCGCAGCCGCATGTCGGCATGCTTGTTGCGCGGCGCGCTTGTCTTCCCGTTTTCGAAGGAGCGCATCGTGAGAGCGATTGCATGGATACGCCCGGCGCTGGCCGTTGCAGCCGCGGCGACGATGGGCATGGCCTGGGCCGAGGTGGGCAAGAGCGACACCGAGTTCATGAGAAAGGCGGCCGAGAGCGGCATGCTTGAAATCCAGGCCAGCGAACTGGCCCGGGACAAGGCAAGCAGCGAGACCGTGAAGTCGTTCGCGGCGCAGATGCTCAAGGACCATCAGGCGGCCGATACCGAACTGAAGGCGATTGCGTCGAACAAGGGCGTCGAGTTGCCCACCGAATTGCCCGGTGCCGAGCGCAAGAAGGTCGAGGCACTCGGTGCGCTGGAGGGCCGCAACTTCGACCGGCAATACGCGCAGGAGATCGGCGTGAGGGCGCACAACAAGGCCGTGACGCTGTTCCGCGATGCCGCGGGGAAGGCCAGGGACCCGGACCTGAAGGCGTTCGCCACCAAGACGCTACCCACGCTGGAACAGCATCTCGACATGGCCAGGAAGATGGCGAAGGAGGTTGGCGCGACGGGTGGTGGTCAGGCGGCGAAGCGATGAATCGACTGGCGTCCTTGTTCGGCAACAAGGACTGGCCTGGTGTCAAACGAGGAGAGTGAAATGAAAGCGCTAGCAACCTTCACCGTGGCCGCGCTGCTGGCCGGTGCGGCGATCGCGCAGACATCCGGTGCCGGCCGTTCGTCGGGTGCGCCGCCGCTGGACCAGCGCGCGCCCGGCACGGCGGCCTCCGATGTCGCGCCTGGCCGCCCGACCCAGGCGGAGGGCGCCGATGCCGGCGACCGGTCCGACGCCCGCCAACACGATGCGACGGGCAGTTCGAAGTCGTCGCGTTCGGGCGACGCCCGCCGCGCCAACCGGGCTCGAGACGCATCCGCGGCACAGAGCTACGGGTATCCGGCTTCGTCGCCGCAGGGGCGTTGAGGGAGAGGGCAGTAACAGCACCCCGCCACCACAACCCCATCCCGCATCGCACCATCGCCCAGCCCTGTCTGTGTGTCGCCGCACAAACGCGAAGTGGAAATCATTTGCGGTTGCAGCACGCGGTGCCTAGATTTCCGAATGGGCCCTCCGCGTGCACGCCACGGACAGCGTCTTGTTCGTATCGCGCCAGGGGCGGCCCGTCATGGTGCCGCGTCCCTGCGAGGGGTGCTGGCAACCGGATCCGGGGGCGTGTCCGGTCGCCGCACACTGATCGTTCATGGGGTCAGGACGGACTCAGTCCCGCGCATATCCCCGCGCGCCATGGCCATATCACTACCCAGGAGGCGCAGGGTACCGACCGGCACGCATCGGCTCGGGCCCGGCTTGCCAAACGCGACGCAATGACATTTTCGGTGGCAGGGCCATCCGGCCCCGCTGGCGGAACTGTCGCGTCTTTCGTCAGGCGTGGCCGTGTTCACGGCCGTGCTGACGTTTTCTTCCCCGGGATCGACCATGAACGACGCCTTACTTTCCGACGCCTGCACCCTGAACAAAGACATCCTTGCCGCGTCGCGCCGACAGAGCCAGCGGCGCACTGCCGGCGCCCCGTCCGCCGCGCAGACGGATCCGCCTGGCAGCCATATGGAGCGCTTGCGTCCGTATCTGAAGGCAGACGCCCAGGTTCGCGCAGGCGTCTACCCGGAAACGGTGATTCCCGGCTACACCGAAGGCATGCGGGCCAACGCGCATTACTTCAGCCATCCCAGGTGGATGGACGACTGGCTGGCCTTCGTCCATCGATATCCCGAACTGCGAGAGCGGTGGATGGCGGTGCTCGGCACGCTCGACGACAAGGTCCTGGTCGACGTCGGTTGCGGGCCCGGCAATCTGCTCGCCACGCTGGGCGGCCAGCCGCGCGTCGCGATCGGCGTGGACATCGCGCCCGGCAGCCTCGAGCGCGCGGCGGGAGTCGGCTACGTGCCCCTGCGCGCCGACGCCCATGACATGCCGTTGCGTTCTGGCATTGCCGATGTGGTGGCGATCAATGGCTCCCTGCACCACCTGGACGATATGCGGCGCGGCCTGATCGAGGCGTCGCGGCTGGTGCGTCCGGGCGGCCTGCTGATCCTGGACCACGATCCGCAGCAATCGGCATGGGACTTCCGCGGCCTCGCCCTGATGCTGTGGCGGCTGCCGCTCTATCGCTGGCTCAAGCGGGGCGGGCATACCGCCGCGGACAACGAACAGGTGTGGGCGCTGGCCACCGAGCTGCACCATCGGCCGGGCGACGGCCTGACGGCCAGCCTGGTTCGCTCGACACTGGCGCCGCTCGGTTTCGACATCGATATCTATCCGCATAGCCACTTTGTTGGCAAGGAAGTGATGAACGGTGTCATGGGCCGTCCACCGCTGAAGATCCGTTTCGCACAGCGGCTCTCCGGGATCGATCCGACCTCGCCTGAAGCCGCGTTGAGTCTGTTTGTCGTCGCCCGCCGGCGCATGCTGTAGTCCTCGTTCAGTGCCGTTGCCGCGCGGCCCGGGCACCGCGCGGCAAGCTGCGCCGCCGCCCACCCGGTTACCCACCCCTTGCCCGCCCCTGCCCGCCCATGCTCCGCCCGTAGATGCGGTCAGAAAGGGCGCCTCTCCACCGGGGACGGGAGAGGCGCCAAACGCGGGCGAGCGGTCAGTTCTTCCCGCGTTGCGACAGGCTAGCCACCGTGGACGACCCTGGAAAGTCGTCTACCCCACACAGGGCCGCGGTCCGGTGCCGGGGGAATGGAAATTGCGTGACCTTGCGCTCGGATGGCGTGCGCGCCGCAGCGGCCCGATGGCCGCGATGCGCGTGCGACCGCATTTGCATTTCTTACCGACGGAGGCCGACATGAACGAGGGCAGGACAAGCCGGCGCGCATGGGATTTTCGTTACCCAATCAGCGCCGAGGACCGCCTGGAAGACGATTGGCGCAACCAGGACCGGGGCGATCCCTATGTCCACCGCGAGCGTCGCAGTGGCAGCGAGGACGAGGACGCGTTCGGCCAACGCAGGCATGCGGAGCGCGGCTATGGCGCCGGCCGCTTCGGCGAGGGACGCCTTGGCCGCGAGTTCGACGAGCCCGTGGGCGACAACCCCTTCGGCACCTATCCCAGCACGGGTGAGGTGATGCGGGGCGATCGCGGCGCGCCGCCGGGCGGATGGCGTGGCGGCGGAGAAGGCTGGCGCGGCGAAGAGCGCAGTGAAGGGCGAGGTGAATGGCGAGGTGAATGGCGTGGCGGCGCGGGCCGCCAGCAGTTTGGCCGAGGCCGCGGCGGGCAGGGCCTGTCGGTGAGCGGCGACCGTCCGCGCGAGCCGTGGCCCGATCAGTCGCGCACGCCATGGCGGGACCGCTATGCGCCCGACGATCCCGAGACCCGTGAACGGCTTGCGCAGGCGTACGGTGTGTCCGATGTCGGCCAGCTCGACGCGCAATCGTGGCGCGACGACGAGAACCGCCAGCGCCGTCAGGCCAGCGCTCGCTGGCGCGATGAGGGCGGCCAGTTTCCGGAGAGCGAGCGGCCCGGAGCGGGCGGGCGCATCGCCGGCTGGCCCGGCGAGGACTGGAGGCAGCGCGGCTATGGGCATCCGCATGGCCGCGACGAATCGTACGAGAGCTTCAGCGGCGCGCCGCAGCGCGTGCGCTGGGGGCAGGGCGGCGGCAGCGG
>NZ_VLJN01000034.1:107542-134354 GCF_007829435.1 Cupriavidus gilardii J11 | reverse complement strand
CGGGCCAGCCGCAGGGCCATGTCAGCGGCGTCAGCGTCTCGGGCAGCACCGCCAGCAGCTACGCTGGCGGCATGGAGGTGGGCGCAGGCGAAGTGCCGAAGGGTACCGATCCCTACGGCGGCAGCACGCGGCCGCTGGACCGCAGCACCTGACGCTTGCGCGCCCGGTCGCCGCCACGGCGGCGACCCGCTGCCATGCAAACCGATGGAGGTCATCATGAAAACCAACCCGCCCAACCGCAGCCGCGACGAGCCGGTGCCTACGCCGATCGACTCGCGTTCCGGCTCTCTGCATGGCACGCCGCCGGATACGAGCGGCGATGCCGAGCGCGAGCGGGAGCGCGAAATCCGGGACGAGGCCGGCGCCATTCCGAGCTCGCTCGATCCCGAAGCGGACATCGAGCCGATCGATTCGGATATGAATCTGGAGGGCATGCCGGAAGCGGAGCAGGACTATCCGAACGACAACCGGACAGAGGCGATCCTGCCCGAGGAGCAGATCGGCGAGCGCATCGCCGATGCCGCGGAAGGGATTGCCCCGGATATGCCGTCGGACCGCGCCGACCGCACCGATGAGCGCGAGGAGCGTCCGCCCCGGCACGAGCCCGAGCCGTGATGTCGCGGCGGCCATGGCGGCGGCGTGCAAGGCGCCGTTGATGTGTCTTGGTCATGTCTGTGTCGATGCGGAGGAGGCTGCGATGATCGCGCCAGCCGCGGTGCGTGGCGCGATGTCCTGGGTCAGTCGAACTGATACGACCAGCTCGCGTTGATGCGCGGCGAGCGGCCGGTGGCGTTCAGCGGCCTGTCGCCCAGCGGCCGCGCCAGCGACAGGTCGAATGCGTAGTGGCGGCGGTCGGTCAGGCGCAGGCCGAGCGCCAGCGACGCCAACGTTCGTGCCGCGAGCGCGAGGCCGTTGGCATGCACACGGGCAATGTCGCCGGCGACATAGGGCTGCACCATCTTCAGGTAATCGAAGCCCACGTCGAGCGGCCGGCTCAGCTCCGCCGACGCGGCCCAGCCCTTGTCGCCGGCCGCTTCGCCGGGCGGATAGCCGAGCGCGAACTGCCGGCCGCCGAAGGTGATCTGCTCGCTTGGCGCCAGCGTGTCGCCGCTCCATTGGGCCGCCGCCGCCAGCGAGAGACCGAAGCCCGCGGGGAGATCGCTGGCCTGCGACAGCTGCACGCGCGTACGCAGGAAGTTCAGGTCGGTGGCATTGTTCTCCCGCGAAGCGCCCAACGCATCCACACCCTTGTACAGGCCCAGCGACGCGTTGCGCGTCACGCCCTCACCGCGCTGCACATAGCTCAGTTCCGCCTGCAACGCGCGCACGTTGGTGCCGATGGCCACCCGCTGCCCGCTCGCGGCATGCGTGTATCGCTCGAACTGGTCGACCCCGTAGACACCGCCGTTCAGCGTCAGTGTGTGCCGTGSGGCGAGCCACAACGGATAGTCCAACGTCGCGCCGAAACGCTTGCTGTCGTTGACGTAGCGGCGCTGAAAGCCGATGGGCGCGAGCGCGGCATTCTGCGGCACCCCGCGATAGTGTGACGCGTGCAGGCGCGCCACCATGCCGGCGGTGCCGATCGGCTGCGCGTAGCTTGCCGCGTAGTATTCCTCGTCGTCGCGGCCCTTGGGAAAGAGCGCGGAAAACGACAGTTGCTCGCCCAGCGGCGTGAGGCCGCTAGTGGTGACGGTGGCGATGGCGCGCACGCCCGGTGACAGGTAATCGACCGCCGTGCCCAGCGCGATGGCGCGGCGCTTGACCTCGAGCACCATTTCACTGGCCCCGTCGGTGGTGGTGGGCGGCTGCACGGTGGCGTCGACCCTGATGCCCGGCTGCAGCGCCAGCACGGCGGCGACATGCTCGAAGCTCGCACGGGTCAGCGGCTTTTCCTGCTGCAGACGTTCGCCGATCGCGCGCAGCCGTGGCTCCAGCGGTCCGGCCTCGCCGCGCACGGTGACGCGCGACACGTAGCCCTCCACGACGGTGATCAGCACATCGCCGCTGTCGAAACTCTGCGCGGGCACGAATGCGAACGACAGCGGATAGCCGCGTTGCTGATAGCGCGCGGTAACGGCTTCCGCCGCGGCCAGCAATTCGGCGACGGTGATGTCCTTGCCGGCCAGCGGGGCGAAGTGGCCCGCGACCTCATCGAACGGCAGCGCCTTGACGCCTTCGATGCGGAACCGCGTCGGCGTCAGGCGTGTGGACAGCAGGTTCTGCAATGCCGGGTCCGGACGCTCGACCTGCATGGTGACCTTGTCTTCGCCGCGCGGCGTGGCGATCCTGGGCAGGGTCTGCGTCGGGTCGCCCTGCACGGGACTGCGCGGATCGGCGGCGATGGCCACCCCGGCCAGCACGGGCAGCGTGCCGATGGCGGTGAGCAGGGCGACTCGGGTAAACGTGCGAGACATGGTGAATCCCCTGTTGAATGGAAATGCGGCTGGTTTTTTTGCGAACGTCGATCGCGATCGGGCTGCCGCTGCCTCGTGGCGATTTGTTTTTGGCGGTGAGTACCCTCTCCCCCGGCCCCTCTCCCGCGAGCGGGAGAGAGGAGAAAACCGGCGGGTTTTGGAATGCTGCGGGTTTGCTCCCCTCTCCCGCACAGCGGGAGAGGGGCCGGGGAGAGGGCAGTCACCGCGAGCTCAGCCAGCCATCATCGCCGTCCGCCAAGCACCGCGCCCACACCGCCCAGCACGCCGCCGACCAGTCCGCCGGCAGCCCCGCTGCCATGGCCATCGTGGTGCCCGCCACCATGTCCCGGGCGGCCGCCGCCCTGGCCCACGCTGACACCGGCGCCCACGCCGACCCCGGCCACCACGCCCGCGCTGACGCCGCCCAGTGTCGATGTCACGCCATGCAGCACACCGGCGACCGCGCCGCCGCCCGGCTGGCCGCCATGGCCATCCCCGCCGCGCACCGCACCACCCAGCGCGGCAACCGTCGAGCCCGCGCCGGCCACCACGCCACCCACGCCAGCGACGGTCGGCATGGGGCTTTGCTGCAGCTTGGCGCCGCCATGCGCGAGCACGCCGCCGACCTTGGCCAGCAACTGGTTCGCCGGCTGTCCGAGGCCAGTGGCCGCGCCAAGCGTCTGCGTGGCGCTGGTGACCTGCGAGGTCAGCGGCACGATGGCCTTGCTCACCGTGCCGGTGAGCTGCTGCACCGGTGCGCTGGCCAGAACCGCGCCGAGCTTGTCGCCGACCCGATCCACGCCGCCGCCCACGGCCATCACCGTGGTGCCGACGGTGTGGGTCACCGGTGCCAGCGGAGTCAGCGGCCCGCTGCCCACGCCGCTCACCGCGCTGCCAAGCTGCGTCACCGCAGCGCCGATCTTGCCGACGGCACCGCTGGTGCTCCCCACCGTGATGCCCACCGGGTTGTCGACATGCGGCATGCTGCCGAGCCCGTTCTGCAGCCCGTCGCCGAGCCTGTCGACCGCCTTGCCGATCGAGATCACGGCGCCGCCCAATCCGCTCTGCGTGCGGTCGGACACCAGCGGCAGATTGGCGTCCCGCAATTGCGAGCCGGCGCCGCCGAGCACATCGGCGACCCCCTTGACGATATTGCCGGTCTCATGGGCGGTCTGCCCGGTGGGTGACAGCACCAGCGGCGCGCCCCCACCGCCGCCGGTTCCCCCGCCGTCCCCACCGGTGCCGCCGCTTCCTTCCCCGCTGCCGCCCCCCGTTCCTCCTCCGCCCGCGTGCTGGCCGCCCCCTGCCGTATTGCCGCCATTGCCTTGATTGCCGCCGGCCGCGTCCTTGGTGCCCGCGCCGATCTCGCTGACCGGCAGCGGGTCGTATGTCTCCGATCCCGTTCCCGCCGTGGTGGAGCCAGCTCCCGTGGCGCAGCCACCGAGCGCCAGCAGGACCATCAGCAGCGCGCTGCCCGTGGTGGTGCGTGTCGTTGTGCTTGTCATGTAGATCCCCTCGTCTATCGCGTGTCGATGTGGATGCGCGCGTCGCCGCGGCGGACGACGCCGTGCCCGATGCATTGCGCAATCGACATGCCATGGCGGTGGTGGCCGCATGAAGACGGCGCGGCAGCCGCCGGGGAAGGGGCGTGAAGCCCGGTGTGACAAGGGCTCGCGGGTCAGTGCAAGCGACCGCAAGGGAGGGCCCCGCATGCGCTGTCACGGCCGCCAATGGCGTTACGTGTCACGTAACGCGTTACGGGGATCGGGAACATGGTCGGCCGAGCGAGCCGATGTATCGCGGCACTCAAATTTCCGCGGTTTACGCCGTAACACGTTACGTAGCACGTAACGTTCATCCCCCCGCGTGTCGACCGTCGCTTGCGGTGCTGGCACCCGCATGCCGGCCGCCTCCAGCTGTTGGTTTGCCGGATGTCGCGCGCCGTCGGGACAGTCGGCGCGTGCCGGTGCACCGCACCGTGCGGAAACTGGCATGTGGCTTGCGGCAGAGGGATGGGCAAGGAAAGCGAGGGCGGCCACGACAGTGGCCGCGACGCTTGCCGGCGCGGCCGCATTGCGCGGCGCCGGCTGCTGCCGAGGCGATAGTCCCGGGGGCCCTGCCAGGCAGCTTTGCGATGCGCAGCTTGACGATCCCCGCGGCTGCGCATTTTTTTTGTCGTTGGGGTGGCGGGGGAGAGGGCAGTCCCAGCCAACCCATCCCCGCCCCCTCATCCAAAAGTATGACCCCCATCCACGCCGCACCACGCCGCGTTGCCGATTCGCCCCGAAAACGCCGCGTATTTCCGCCTCAACCGCCCTTACGCAAAAAGGATTAGACCGCCTGTCGGGGATGGATCATGGCGAACTTTGCTTTATAAACACGCCAAGGTTGTCAGCAGAGACGCCAGCCCCGCCGGCAGAGCGGGCGGCAACGCGGGAATGACGCCACCATCCACGAAAACATACAGAACGGAAGGAGCGGTCGCCATGAAAGACGATGTGCTGCGCGCTGTGTCGCGTTTCATCAAGGACGAACAAGGGGCCACGGCCATCGAATACGGCCTGATCGCCGGGCTGATCGCGGTCGCGATCATTGGCAGCGTCTCGACCATGGGCGGCGCCCTCGAACGCGCCTACCAGGCGCTGGCGGACAAGCTGCTGGCGGCGTTTCCCGCCGCCGCGAAGACGAACTGATTCCGCCGTCCATTCCAGAGTGCGTTGATGACGCTGATCGTTGCGCTGCTGTGCGTGACGACGATCTGGACCGACTTCCACTATCGCAAGGTACCCAATCTGCTGCTTGCGGGCGGCCTCGCCGCCTGCGTGCTGCTGGTGCTGTCCGGTCACGACGGTGCGCTGCCGCCGTCGGCGCGGCTGGCGGGCTTTCTGTCGGGTTTCGTCGTCATGCTGCCCGCCTATGCGCTGGGCCGCATGGGCGCCGGAGACGTGAAGTTCCTTGCGGTGATGGGAGCGTTGACCGGACCGTCGGCGCTGCTGCCGGTGTGGCTGGCGGGCGGGATGCTGGCGTTCGCGCATGCCTGCGCGCTGCTGTGCTGGCGTCGCGCCGTCTGGCGGGACTGGGTACTGGTCCTGGTCGCCAACTGGCGGCCGCGCCGGGGCCCGGGGCCTGACGGAGGCGTGTCCGATGGCGCCTCGCGCGGGTTGCCCTATGCCGCGTATCTGGCCATGGGGGCGTTGTACTGGGTCGCATCCGCGCCGCCGCCAGCCTGAATGGCCAGGGCCGGACGCCAAAGCAGTCGGGTGAGTGCCGCGCCACCGGTCGGCGCGTCGAACGAAAACGAACCGGGTGATGCATGAAACGGGGAAGAAGGATCGGGCCGCGCGTGCGCGGCCGTGAAGCCGGTGTGGCGGCGATCGAGTTTGCCATGGTGCTGCCATTGCTGGTGGCCGTGGTGCTGGGCATCGTCTACTACGGCATGGTGCTGGCGCTGGAGCAGGTGCTGACGCTGGCTGCCGCGGAAGGCGCGCGCGCCGCGCTGCGCTATCCGGCGGGCGCGCCGGACGGCAGCGCCGAGGCCTCTCGTGCGCTGCGCGTAGCCGCCGCCGCGCAGACCGCGCGGGCGGCGCTGCCCGACACCCTCCAGCGCCAGCTCGCGTCTTCAGGTGGAATCGCCACGGCCGCCGCGTGCGCCGCTCCCGCCGATGCCATCTGTGTCAACGTGACACTGCGGCTGGGGGCGGCCAGTGTCCTGCCCTCCGTGCCGTTCGTGCCGCTGCCGGACACGCTGACCGGCAGCGCCGTCGCGCAGCTCGCGGCCGACCTGTAGGCCGCCATGACATCTCACCGCTTCTTGCCGCACTCATGGGAGGCATGCCGATGACCAGCAAACAACTGCGGCTCATTGCCATCGCGCTGCTGGCGCTGGCCGCCATCCTAGCGCTGCTTGCGTGGCAGGTGGCGCGACAGGCCGGCAGGCCGGCACCGGTGGTCCAGGCCTCGCCCGTGCCCAGCCATGCGGTGGTCGTCACCACGCGCACCCTGGAGGCCGGCAAGCCGATCGCCGCCGATGCGCTGCGCGTGGCGATGCTGCCGATCGATCCCGCCGGCGCGCATCGGCGCGCCGAGGCGCTGGTGGGCCGTGTGCCGCGCGTCGACGTGGGCGCCAATGTGCCCGTGCTCGACAGCCATCTGAGCGCCGGGCTGGCCGCGCAGGTGCCCGATGGCGAGCGCGCCGTCGCGGTTGCGGTGGACGAGGTGATTGGCGTCGGGCATCGGGTGCGGCCGGGCGACTTCGTCGATGTGTTTGTCGTGCTCCGGCGCGACAGCATGGAAGTGGCCGACAGCCAGGCGCGGCTGCTGCTGTCGCGTCTGCGCGTGCTGGCCTATGGCGGCGCGGCGATCGACGAGGCGGCCCATGGCAATGGCGTGGACGGGGCCGGCGCCGCGCGCCGCGACGGTGCCCGCACGGCGGTGCTGACCGTGCCGCTGGCGCAGGTCGGCACGCTGGCCATGGCCCAGCAGGCGGGGCGGCTGGTGCTGGCGCTGCGCAATCCCGACGAGGCGTTGTCCCCGGCGCAAGGCGCCGAGCAGGCGGCCACGCGTGTCGCGCTGCGCGGGCTTGCCGGCACGGCGGCGCACACCGTGACGCAAACCGTGTCACCGGCGCCGGCCCTCGCGGCAACGCGACCGCCGGTACGGAACGTCGCGGCCGCTGCGCCGCAGCCCGGTATCGAGGTGATTCGCGCTGGCAGGCGCGAACTGGAGTAGTTCACGTGACGAGATTCGCAATGGTGTTCCCACGCAGCCGGGCTTGCGCGCTCACGGCCGGCGCCGCGCTGATCGCGGTGTCCGCTTCGCTGGCCGCCCTGTCGACGCCGGCCTGCGGGGCGGAGGCACCGGCGGCTCCGGGCGACGTCGCCACGGTCAGCGACACGGCCACGGCCGGACGTATCCGGCTGACCGTCGGCACGCAGCAGGAACTGCGCCTGCCTGGCCCGATGATCCGCGTGGCCGTCGGCAATCCCGCCGTGGCCGATGCGCTATTGCTCAAATCGCCCAACGCCTCGCCGGCCGCGCCGGCCGTGCTGGTCGTCGCCAAAAAGCCCGGCGCCACCGATCTGATGATCTGGCCCGCCGACGGCGGCGCGGTGCGTCACTATGGCGTGCAGGTCGACGCCACCGCTGGCGACGACGTTGGCGCGCGCATCCGTATCGACGGCAAGGCCGCCACCATCGATGGCGAATCCCTTGATGCCGCCGCCGCCGCGCGTGCGCAGCAGCGTGCCCGTGCCGCCGTGGGCAGTGGACCGGACGGCGGCGTGGTGATCGACCGTTCGACCGTGCCCACGGTCGGCACCGTGCAGGTCGACGTCAAGGTGATCGAGATCAGCAAGAGCGTGCTCAAGCAGGCCGGCTTCAACTTCTATCGCAACCACGGCGGCTTCGCGTTCGGCACCTTCTCGCCGTCGACGCTGGGCAAGGTCGGCTTCAGGCCTGACCCGGGCGGCAGCTTCTCGGCCGACGTGACGGCGCCCATCAGCAGTGCGTTCAACCTTGTGGCCGCCTCGATGACACACGGCATCTTTGCCAACCTGAGCCTGCTCGAAGGCAATGGCATGGCGCGCATCCTGGCCGAGCCGAGCCTGGTCGCGCTGTCCGGGCAGAGCGCGAGCTTTCTTGCCGGCGGCGAGATTCCGATTCCGGTGCCGCAGGCGCTCGGCACCACGACGATCCAGTACAAGCCCTTCGGCATCGGCCTGACGGTGACGCCCACCGTGCTGTCGGACCAGCGCATCGCGCTGAAGGTCGCGCCGGAGGCGAGCGATCTCGATCCATCCCGCGGCGTCGCCATCAACGGCGCGGTGGTGCCGGCCATCGTGACGCGGCGCGCCGACACCACGGTGGAGCTTGGCGATGGCGAGAGCTTCGTGATCGGCGGACTGGTCAGCCGCAATACGGTCAGCCAGATCGACAAGGTGCCGCTGCTGGGCGACCTGCCGTTGATCGGCGCCTTCTTCAAGAACCTGAATTTCCATCAGGAAGACCGCGAGCTGATGATCGTCGTCACGCCGCATCGCGTACGACCGTTGGCCAAGGGTGCGCCCGCGCTGGCCGCTGTTTCGGGCGATGGCCGCACGGCCGCGCGCCCGGCTGCGTGGGGCCCGTATCTGGGCGGCGCGCTCACCGATCCGGCGCTGCCGGGCTTCTCGCGATAGGGAGCGACGCATGGACATGTCATGGCCCCCGATGGACGCCTCGCAGGCCAGCGGCAACGCGAATTTCGTGCTGGTGGGCGCCAGCCCGGCCGCGCACGCGTGGCTGTCGCGCGCGCTGGCGAAGCTCGGCACCGTGCATCTGGCGCCGGGTTCGGCGGCGGAGGTGGCCCAGGTGGCCGGGCGCGTCGGCGCCGTCGATGCCGGCGTGGTGTTCCTGCACTTCGAGGCGCAGCAGGCGCTGGCCTGCACGCGGCTGGGCCAGCAACTGGCGCAGCGCTTTCCGCAGGTACCGCTGGTCGCCCTGGCCGACTCGCCGCAGCCCGAACTGATGCTGGCCGCGCTGCGGGCCGGCGTGAAGGACTTCGTCGACATGCGCGAGCCCGCCGCGGCGGCCACCGTGGCCCAGCGGCTGCTGCTGGCGCGTGAGCAGGCGGCGCCGGCACGGCGCGGCAAGGTGCTGGCGGTGCTGGGCGCGCGTCCCGGCGTCGGCGCCACCACGCTGGCGCTCCATCTGGCCGCGATGGCCGCGGCAGGGCAGCACGGTCAACCGCACGGCGAATCGCGTGCCGAACAGCGCGCCGAATCGCGCGACGCGCTGCTGCTCGATCTGGGCCTGCCCGCGCGCGACGGCGCGCTGTACGCCAATCTGACGCCGGGCTTTCATTTCGTCGATGCGGTGCGCAATCTGCGGCGCTTCGACCCGGTCTTCGTGCAGACCGCGCTGACCCGCCATGCCCGCGGCTTCGCGGTGCTGCCGCTGCCGCCGTCGCTGGCCGAACTGCGTGACATCGCGACGGCCGAAGCGCTGTCGCTGCTCGATACGCTGCGCGGCCACTTCGATCTGCAGGTGATCGACCTGGGCGGGTTCAGCCATCTCGACGTCATGGCGCAACTGGTCAACGCCGCGGACGAGGTGCTGGTGGTGGCAGAGCAGAGCGTGGGCGCCATCGTGTCGGCGGCGGAGCTGATCGAGGAGATGCGGCGCCGCGACGCCGCGCCGGAGCGGATGAAGCTGGTGGTGTCGCGCCTGCAGCCGCGCGCGGGCATCGACGCCGCGCATATCGCGCAGCGGCTGGCGTTGCCGCTGGCAGGCACGTTGCCGGACTGCAGGGAACGGCTGCTGGCCGCCACCAATGCCGGGGCGTTGCTCGGGGAGCGCGATGGAGACGATCCATATCGGCGCGCGGTGCGCGCGTTGCTGGCATCGCTCGGCCTCGCGCCGGCCATGACCGCGGGCCGCGCCGGCTGGCCCGCGCGTCTGCGTGCATCCCTGCGCGGCTGGCCCGCCGCGCGCCCGCTCACGGACTCATTGGCCTGGCCGGTTGCGGCGATGGTACGGCGGCTGGCGCACCGTACCGGGCAGGCGGAGCGCTGACATGACACAACCGATCGAATTTTCCGACAGCGCGCCGGCGTCGTTCGTCGCGTCGCCGGATTTCCACAGGATCAAGGAAGCCGCGCACGAGCATCTGCTCACGCGCATCGAGGAACTGGGCGCCGAATTCGGCCGCTGGTCGCGCGCGGCGATCCAGCGCTTCGTCGACCTGGAGCTGGAGAGCTTCACGCGCCTGCGGCAGATCCCGGTCAACGAGTCCGAGCTGCATCAGATCGGCGAGGCGCTGACCAAGGAGCTGGCGGGCTTCGGTCCCATCGAGGACCTGCTGGGCGATCCGGCGGTCGAGGACATCCTGGTCAATGGGCATCTGGACGTCTACGTGTCGCGCCACGGCGTGCTGGAGCGGATTCCCGTGCGTTTCGCCGACGCGGGCCACCTGTTGCGCATCGTGCGAAGAATCCTCGCGCCGATCGGCCGCCGGCTCGACGAGTCCAATCCGATGGTCGATGCGCGCCTGCCCGATGGCGGCCGCATCAACGTGGTGATTCCGCCGTTGGCGCTGGCCGGGCCGGTGGTGTCGATCCGCAAGTTCCGCAAGGACCCGCTGACACCGGAAGCCCTGCAGGCACTGGGCACCATGGACGCGGAGATCTGCGCGCTGCTGGAGGACGCGGTGAAGGCGCGCTGCAATATCCTGGTCAGCGGCGGCACCAGCTCGGGCAAGACCTCGCTGCTGAACGCGCTGGCGACGTTCGTGCCCGATGGCGAGCGAGTCATCACCATCGAGGACACCGCGGAACTGGCGCTCAATCATCCGCATGTGGTGCGGCTGGAAAGCCGGCCCGGCGGCTTCGAGGGAACCGGCGTGGTGTCGATCCGCGACCTGCTGCGCAACAGCCTGCGCATGCGGCCGGACCGCATCATCGTGGGCGAGGTGCGTGGGGGCGAGGTGCTGGAAATGCTGCAGGCCATGAGCACCGGCCACGATGGCTCGATGGGCACCATCCACGCCAGCAGTCCGCGCGAATGCCTGTACCGGCTGGAGATGCTGGCCGGCTTCGCCGGCTTCCAGGGCAGCGAGAGCAGCCTGCGCCGGCAGATCGCCAATGCGATCGACTTCATCGTGCAGATCGGCCGGCTGTCCAACGGCAAGCGCCGCATCCTGTCGATCACCGAAGTGACGGGCATGGGCGACAACATCGTGACCACGCAGGAGCTGTATCGGCACGATCCCTATACGGGGCCGGATGGACAGGACGTCGATCGCTGGCTGTCGCTCGGCATTCTGCCGCATTCTCCCAAGCTGGCGCGCGGCCGTGCCGCCAGCTTCGATGTGCACGGGGGCTTCGATGTCTAGCGCGACGCTGGCGCTGGCCGCGCTGGCCGTCCTGTTGCTCGCCGTTGCCGCAATGATGCTGGGCCGCGCGCGGGCTTGTGCCGGCGAGGAGGCCGCACGGGCGCTGGTGACGGCGCGCACCGACCAGGTACGGGCGCGCTACCGGCGGCCTGCCGAACCGGACCCGGTGGCGCCCGCGCGCAACCTGCGGCGGCACTGGTCGGACCTGCTGCGCCGCGCGGGCCTCGCGCCGTCGCGGCGGACGTACGCCCGCTGGGGCGTGCCGATGCTGGCCGCATGCGCCCTGGCGGCGCTCGCCGGTGGACCCCCGGCGGGCGCCACGGCCGCGCTGCTGGTGTTGCCCGGCGCCGGCTGGCTGCTGTGGCGGCGCACGGTGCGCTTGCACCGGCAGATGTGCGCGCAGTTGCCGGGCTTCCTCGATGGCGTGGTGAGGTTGATGACGATCGGCAGCGCGGTGCCGGCCGCGTTTCAGAACGCGATCCACAACACCGACGCGCCGCTGCGCGATTGCCTGGTGCAGGCCGTGCATTTGCAGCGCGCCGGCAAGGAGCTGGACCAGGCCGTGGCGCAGATCGCGCGCGTCTACCATTTCGGCGAACTTGCCATGCTGGCCTCGGTGCTGCGGCTGGCGACGCGCTATGGCGGCCGCGCCGACATCGTGATGGAGCGTACCGCAGCCTATATGCGCGACCGCGAGCAGGCGCAGCGCGAACTGGCCGCGCTGTCGGCCGAGACGCGACTGTCGGCATGGATTCTTGGCCTGCTGCCGATCGTGGTGGCCGGATTGATGTTCGCCCTCAATGCCGGCTATCTGCTGGCCATGTGGCGCGACCCCGCCGGACGAACCATGCTGCTCTGCGCGCTGGGACTGGAACTGGCGGGCGCGGTGCTGCTCTACCGCCTCGCACGCGCGGTGTAGGAGGGAAGTCGTGGACAGCCATCAATTGATTGCCGTGAGTTTTTCCATCGCCGCGCTGGGCCTGTTGCTGCTGGCGCTGCCATTGCTGGCGCAATGGCGGCAGCGGCGGCGCGCAGCGGTATTGCTCGATGCCGCGCTGGCGCGGCGCTCACGGGGTGAACCGGACGACGAATCGAAGGCCGATGCCGTTGACGAGGCGGTCGGCCATGCCGCCGTACCCGATGTCGCCACTGCCGCCAGCGCGGTCGTAGCCAATGGCAATGCCGCCGGACCGATGCGGCGCGCGGAGCCGGCCCGACACGGGGCGGGCAACACCGCTGCCGCGCCGCACGAGCCGCGCTGGCTGGCGTCGGCGTTGGGCCGCGCCGCGGTCGGTCATGAGGAAACGCGCTTGCTCGAACAGTGCGGCTACTACGGTCCGCGGGCGCGGGCCGGCTTCGGCGCGGCGCGGCTGCTGGCGCCGCTGGCGCTGGGTCTCGCGGTCGGCGTCCGCGCGCTGTCGACGTCCGTGCCGGGCGCGATGATGGCGGGCTTCGGCGCCTTCGCGCTGCTGTTCCTGGCTTTCAAGCTGGCATTGCGGCACCGCGCCGCGCGCCGCCTGCGCCAGATCGACGAGGAGCTGCCGCTGCTGGTCGACATGCTGCGGCTGTTGCAGGGTGTCGGCATGTCGATCGACCAGAGCCTGCAGCTGATCGTCACCGAGTTCGGCCGCATGTTGCCGGTATTGGGCCCGGAGATCCGCCGTGCCAATGGCCAGTTCGCTTCGGGACGGTCGCGCGAGTACACCTTGCAGCGTATCGGCAAGCTGTTCGACAGCGATGACCTGCGCGGGCTGATCCAGTTGCTGACGCAGGTGGACCGCTTTGGCGGCGCCGTGCAGGAGCCGCTGCGCGCGTTCGGGCTGCGCCTGCAGGAGGCCCGCAAGCTGCGGCTGAAGGAAAAGGTCGGACGGCTCACGGTCAAGATGACCGGCGTGATGGTGGTCAGCCTGTTGCCGGTGCTGCTGATTGTCACCGCCGGTCCGGGTTTTCTCGGCGTGATCCGCATGCTGGGACAGTTCACGGGAGATATCCAATGAGGCGATTCCACATGATCGCGCGGGCATTGGCGGCCGTCGCCACGGTGGCGTGGCTGGGCGGCTGTTCGCTGACCGCCGTGAGTCGCATGGACGCGCAAGCCGACGCGCAGATCGCGTTGTCGAAGCGGCAGGACCAGGAAGCGCGCGACCGTTATGACGATCGCGCGGTGTATCAGGGCCTGATCGAGAAAATGCAGCAACAGGGCCTGTACTACGCCTCGCTGGCGCATCTGGACGCGTATGCGCAGCGCTTCGGCACCGCGCCGAAGCTGCAGCTGCTGCGCGCCGACGCGCTGCGCGAAACCGGCCAGCATGAAGAGGCGAGGGCCGCCTACACCGCGCTGCTCGACACCGGATTCGCGGCGCGCGCGCACCAGGGACTGGGCCTGCTCGCGGCACGCGATGGCGACTTCACGCAGGCAGTGGCCTCGCTGCGCGCGGCGCTGGCGCGCGATCCGGTCGATGCGCTGATCGCCAATGACCTGGGCTACGCCTTGATGCGCGCCGGCGAACTGCGGCAGGCCCGCGTGCCGGTGATGCAGGCCCTGCAGCTCGATGGCGCCAATCCGCGCATCGCCAGCAATGCGGCGGTGTGGCTGCTGGCGACCGGCGACGGCGAGGCGGCGCGCACGCTGATGGAGCGCGCGGCGTTGCCGCCGGCCGCGCGGCAGGCCGTTGCCCGGGAAGCCGAGCATATCGCCGGACGAGCGGCCCCCGTGGCTTCTCGCAACGGCATGCTGTCCGCCCGCTGATAACGAATACACAGCCAGAACCATGGAGAAAGCCATGCGGGTAAATATGTGGGTCAATGCGTGGGTCAATGCGTGGGGCGTCCGGCACGCCGGTCTGCCGGCCGGCAAGCGCCATCGGGCCGCGACGCTGGCGTTGCTGCTGACATCTGGCGCGGGCTGGGGTGCGCAAGCGATGCCCCAGCCGATCGGCGGCATGGCGCCGGAGCGCGCCGACGCGTCTTTCGCTCGCCATGCCGGCGTGCGGGGCGAGGCAGGCGACGTGGGCGATGCCACGCGCATGCTGCTGGCGATGCAGCGGGACGGCGCGCAGGCCGGCCAAATGCTGCGGGTGCCGGGCGAGCAGGCCGCGTTGGCCTATCAGCGGTATCTGGACAGCTTCCGGCATCCGATTCCCGAACGCTTTGTCGGCCAGACCACTGGCGCCGGGATCGTCGGGGCCCGCGCCGCGATCAACGGGTCGCCATGACGCGTGCACGGGCCCATCGCGGTGCGGCACGGATGCATGGCGGCGTCAGCGTGCTGATGGCGGTGCTGATCGGCACCGTCGCGCTGGCGGCGTTGGTGTCGGTGGATATCGGGCATTTGTTCTATCGGCAGCGGCAGCTTCAGGCGGCCGATCTGGCGGCGCTGGCCGCGGCGCAGCAGTTGCGCCGCGTCGATAGCGACGCGGCCTTGCACGCGCGGGCGCTCGAGGCCGGCGCGGCCGCTGCCGTGCAGAACGGCCATGTCGGCGCGACGCGCGCGGATTGCGGGACTGCCCTCACCCCCGACCGTCTCCCGCAAGCGGGAGAGGGGAGCACCCCCAAGCCTCTCTCCCCTCTCCCGCCCGCGGGAGAGGGGCCGGGGGAGAGGGCAGTCACATCCAGCAGCGAAGACGGCATGTCGCTCTGCGTAGGCCTCTGGAACCCGCGCGACACCACCACCAACGGCGGCCGCCATTTCCGCGCCGACTACGACCCCACCCAGACCACCCCGAACGCCGTCCGTGTCGTGGCCACGCGCACGATCCCCATCCTCTTCGGCCTGCGCGGCGGTCCGGGACGGCAGTTGCGCGCCGAGGCGATCGCCACCGCGAGCCCGCCGGTGGCCGCGTTTTCGGTCGGCAGCGGCCTGGCCGACTTCGATTCCGCGCGCAGCGTGCTGAGCCTGCTGCTTGGCCACGCGGTGCGGCTGTCCGCGGTCGACTGGCAAGGGCTGGTCGACTCGCGTGTCACGCTGGAGCAACTGCGCCTGCGCGCCGGTGCCGGCACGGTCGATGCGTTGCTGCGAACCACGCTGTCGCTGTCGGACTTCTACGCGCTGGTGCTGGGAGCGGCGGACCGCGCCACGCTGTTGACGCTGCTGGTGGCCGGGCTGCCCGCGCAGGTCGACCAGGCCGCGCTGGCCGCCGGCCTGTCCGTCGGCCGCGTCGTCGATCTGGGTGTGCTGGCCCCATCGGCGTCGTCCGCGGCCGATGTCGGGCTGGGTGTGGCGGAACTGCTGATGCTGGCCGCGCAGGTCGCCAATGCCAACGCGGCGGTGGACCTGTCGGCCTCGGTGCCGCTGCTGCCCGGCGCGCGGCTGGTGGCCCGCATCGGCGAACCGCCGCGGATGGCGGTGGGCCCGGTACAGCCTTCCGCCGATAGCCCGTCGGGCTGGAAAACCGCCGCACGAACGGCGCAGGCAGGACTCGGCCTGTACCTGCCGCTCGGAGCCTCGCTACCGGTCGGCGGCACCGAGCTGTCGGGTAGCATCGAGCTCGCCTTGCATGTCGAGGCCGCGCGGGCGCAAAGCGCGCTCACCGGGCTGCGCTGCGCCGCGAATCCCTCGGATCGCCGCGCGATGCTCAGCACCACATCAGCCATGGCGACAGTGTGCCTCGCCGACAAGACGGACCTGGGCCGCTGCGCCACCGACAAGGTGCAGCTCGGAAAGCTCGATGGACTGGGACTGGCGAAGGCGGTCGTCTCCGCCTATCCGCAACAGGTCGTGCATCGCGCGCAGCCGGTCGATTCGACGCTCGCTCCGGGCGCCACCGATACGGTGGCCTCGCCAGCGCAACTGGCCACGCTGCTGGCCGATGTCGCGTCGAATCTCGATGTCGAGCTGAAGGCGGAGATATTGGGCATGCCGTTGCCCGCGCTGAGGCTGAAGCTCGGCGGCTTGCTCGATGTGCTTGGCCAGGCCATTGGCGGCATGGTCGGCCCGGCGGCCGAAGGCTTGCTGGCCATGCTTGGCATCCGGCTTGGCACGGCGGACCTGTGGGTCCACGACGTCGAGTGCGACAACACCAACCTTGTCTACTGAGATGCGGCGCTTCGCTTGCCGCCACGCATTGCCATGAAACCAGACCGTTGGGCCTACGAAAACCTGGAAGTCTACGTCTGGGAAGGCAAACAGGAGATCGCCGACCGGGTGGCGCGATGTCTCGCGCCATTGGGGGCGGAGGTCATCCGCGCGGGCGCGCTCGAATCGCTGCCCACCCAGCCCCGGCTCAAGCCTTGCGTCGCCATCATCAGCGTATCGGTGATCGGCGCCAGCAAGTTCACGGCGCTGGACTGGGAGGCGGTGCACGGCATGCCGGTGATCTGGGTGGCCGCCCCGGCGCGGGAGCAGGATCGCGGACGATTTCCGCCGGAGTACGCTCATATCCTGGCCGACGACTTCAGCCCGGGGGACCTGCGCGCGCAGCTCGGCAAGCTGTTGCCGCAGCTGATGGCCGCCAACGAGGTCAAGCCCGATGCCGCCGAGCTGGTGGCCGGGTCGCCGGCAATGCGGTCGCTGATGGATCATGTGAACACGTATGCCGACGTCGACAGCAACGTGATGCTGTACGGCGAGACCGGTGCCGGCAAGGAGCGCATCGCGCGGCTGTTCCACGAGCGCAATCGCCGTTATGGCAAGGGGCCGTTCGTCGCCGTCAATTGCGGCGCGATTCCGGATGGCCTGTTTGAGTCGCAGTTCTTCGGTCACGCGAAGGGCGCATTCACCGGCGCGATGTACGCCCATCGCGGCTATTTTGAACAGGCCAATGGCGGTACGTTGTTCCTCGATGAAATCGCCGATCTGCCGATGTACCAGCAGGTGAAGCTGCTGCGCGTGCTGGAGGACAACGTCGTGACGCGGCTGGGTTCCACATTGCCGGTCAAGCTCGACCTCCGACTGGTGGCGGCCACCAACAAGGATCTGCGCGAGGCGGTGGGGCAGGGCAAATTCCGCGCCGATCTGTATTTTCGCCTTGCCGTGATCGAGCTGCGCATTCCGTCACTGGAGGAACGCGGCCCCGGCGACAAGGTGGCGCTGCTCGCCGCATTCGTGCGGCAGATTGTGGGTCACGCCGCATTCGACGCCTTGCCACCGATGCCGGACTGGCTCAAGGGCGCGGTGGGCACGGCGTACTTCGCCGGCAATGTGCGCGAGTTGCGCAATCTGGCCGAGCGCATTGCCATCGTGGCGCGCCACGACGGGCGATGGGACGAGGCGCGCATCCGGCCATTGTTCGCCACGCTGCGCCCCGGTGCCTTCGACGGCGGCGAGCGGGGTCTGGACTGGCGCGGCGACCTCGAGGAACGTCGCCGCATCGTCGCCGCGCTGGATGCCAATGGCTGGCGGCGACAGGACACGGCCGCTTGCCTTGGCATCAGCCGCAAGGTGCTGTGGGAGAAGATGCGCAAGTTCCAGATCGCGGACAACGAAGCCGAGCCGGCTTGATGGCGCCGTGGCCCTTCCCTTCACCGGGGAGGCCAACGCGTCGGGGCTGGACGTCCCCGCTGCGATTCGCTGGCCCTTCACCCCATGCCCATCGCCTGCGACCCCATGCCGAAGGGCAGGGCGCGCTGCTGCGGCGCTGCCCCGGCCTTGCCGGCGTTACGACCATCATCGTCATTGGCGGGGTCGCCGATGGACAGGATTTCGCGAATCCGCGCCAGATAGCGGTCGCCCACCGCCCGGCTGATGCGTGCCTGCTCTGCCCGGAAGGCGCTGCGCGCCGGTGGCCGGATTTCGAGCGCGCGGCAGACCGCCGACACATACGGGCGGGGCCTGCCGCCCAACTGGCGCAGCGCGGTATGGACGGCGTCGTCGCCGACCTGGCGCCGCAGCCAGGCCAGCACATGGCGGTCGTAGTCGTTTTCGAGACGGATCAGACGGGACAGATCTTCCATGTTTGCACCACTGTATGCGTGTACAGGTACTGTAAGCATATACAGTATCTGGCGGGATGCAAGGAGAACCGTCGTATTCGGGCGTACGGCGTGGCGTACTTACAATATGTCACCGTAAGCCCCGCGCCCCCGCTCTATGCTTTCGTGCGCACGCCGCCACAGCGCGGCGCCTTTTTGACAACAATGATCTCCGGAACCGGCATATGAAACCCCTGTTTGCACTCTTCATCGGAATCGCAGCCCTGGCCAGTGGCTGCGCCGTCTATACGCCCCATGGTGCTGTCGTCACCCCTGGCGCCGTGGTCGTCGACCCGGGCCCGGGTCCCGGCTTCTGCCCCCCCGGACAGGCGAAAAAAGGCCGCTGCTGAACGGCGAGCGGGGCGCCCCGCGCACGCGGATTGCCCCGATGCCGGGCAAATACCATGAATCCGGCAGGGCCATATACGACTGGTCTAATCCTGATACGATGCGCTCCATGATGACCGCGGGCGGGAACCCTGCCTCGTCCGGGGCGGGCAGGCCTGCCAAGCCGCGGCCTGCCTGTCGCCAACATCCATTCAACACACCAACGCAATCTCAGGAAATCGATGCCTGCTTTGTTCGACCCGTTCCAATTGAAAGATGTCACGCTGCGCAACCGTATCGCGGTGCCGCCCATGTGTCAGTACTCCGCCGAGGATGGCGTCATCAATGACTGGCACCGGGTCCACCTGGCCGGGATCGCGCGGGGCGGCGCGGGCCTGGTGATTGCCGAAGCGACCGCGGTATCGCCGGAAGGCCGTATCACGCCGGGCTGCGCCGGCCTGTGGAACGACCGGCAGGCCGAGGCGTTCGCGCCCGCGGTGGCGGCAATCAAGGCGGCCGGCGCGGTGCCGGGCATCCAGATCGGCCACGCCGGCCGCAAGGCCAGCGCCAACCGGCCGTGGGAGGGCGACGACCATATCCCCGAAGGCGACCCGCGCGGCTGGCAGACCATCGCGCCGTCGGCCATCCCGTTCGGCGCCGGCCTGTCCAAGGTGCCCCGCGCCATGACGCTCGAGGACATTGCACGCGTGCGCGCCGATTTTGTCGCGGCGGCCAGGCGGGCTCGCGACGTCGGTTTCGAATGGCTGGAGCTGCATTTCGCGCACGGCTATCTGGGCCAGAGCTTCTTCTCGGTCCACTCGAACCAGCGCGACGATGCCTATGGTGGCTCGGCCGAGAATCGCGGCCGCTTCCTGGTCGAGACGCTGGCCGCCGTGCGCGAGGTATGGCCCGAGCATCTGCCGCTGACCGCCCGTTTCGGCGTGATCGAATACGACGGCCGCGACGAGGAAACGCTGGCGGAATCGATCGAGCTGACCCGCCGCATGAAGCAGGAAGGGCTGGACATGCTCAGCGTCAGCATCGGCTTCTCGACGCCCGAGGCCAACATTCCGTGGGGGCCGGCATTCCTCGCCCCGGTGGCGGAGCGCGTTCGCAAGGAAGCGGGCTTGCCGGTGGCATCGGCGTGGGGCATCGACACCCCGCAGCTGGCGCAGCGCGTGGTGGAACAGCAGCAGTTGGATCTGGTGATGGTGGGCCGTGCTCATCTGGCCGATCCGCACTGGCCGTATCACGCGGCGAAGGTGCTGGGCGTCGATCGCGCGGCATGGACGCTGCCCGCGCCGTA
This sequence comes from Cupriavidus gilardii J11, assembly GCF_007829435.1. GTDB lineage: Bacteria > Pseudomonadota > Gammaproteobacteria > Burkholderiales > Burkholderiaceae > Cupriavidus > Cupriavidus gilardii_D. The sequence goes on along the minus strand of NZ_VLJN01000034.1, from coordinate 114,529 downwards.
TGCGCATTGGCTGGAGCGGTATAAGGTGGCTTGAGGGCGGCAGACGGGGGTTACGTGACTGCCCTCTCACCCGCCCCTCTCCCGCAAGGCAGGGGAGAGGGCAGTCCTCCCCTACAATCCCGACCCCTCGTCCAAAAAACAACCAGGCCAACCTACCAGGAGACCCCCATGATCCTCGAAGTCGCCCAGATCCAGATCAAGCCCGGCAGCGAAGCGGCGTTCGAAGACGGCGTGGCGCAGGCCGCGCCGCTGTTCCAGCGTGCGCGCGGCTGCCACGGCATGCGCCTGCTGCGTTCGATCGAAAACCCTTCGTCCTATACCCTGGAAGTGCGCTGGGAAACCGTGGAGCACCATATGGTCGACTTCCGCGGCTCGGAGGACTTCGGCAAGTGGCGGGAACTGGTGGGCGAGTATTTCGCGGCCCCGCCGCAGGTGGGGCACTGCAGCATCGCCGTGCACCTGTTCTAGCCGGCGCGGCGTGGCATCGGGCCGGCGCCCGCATGCCGCGCCTTGCGCCTATTGCGGCGGCTGTCCGTTCGATGCGCAGAGGCCGCCGTCCACCGGCAGATTGACGCCGGTGATGAAGCGGGCATCGTCGCTCGCAAGCAGCACGATCGCCGCGGCGATGTCGTCGGGCTCCGCGATGCGGCCCAGCGCGATGCGCTCGCGAAACCTGTCGATGAGCGCCTGATCCTCGAACATGCTTTCGGTCAGGTCCGTGCGCGTCAGGGAAGGGCATACCGCGTTGACACGCACGCCCTCGCGGCCATAGTCCAGCGCCAGCGCGCGCGTCAGATTCGATACGCCACCCTTGGCCGCGTTGTAGAAGGACAGGTTCCAGTCGCCGCCGAGACCTGACACCGACGAGACGTTCACGATATTGCCGCGTGTCTTCAGCAGCTCGGGCATGGCGGCGCGGCAGCCGTGGAACACGCCGTCCAGATCGATCGACATCACCTGCCGCCAGTCGTCGACGCTTGCCTCGGTGATGCGGCCCTCCGGCGCGACGCCGGCGTTGTTCACCATCACATCGAGGCGGCCAAAACGGTCCACCGCCGCGCGCACGAGCGCTTCCACCTGTTCCAGCCTCGCCACGTCGGTCACCTGGATCAGCGTCCGTTGAGGCTCCATGCCCTGCGCCGTCTGTTCCAGCTTCTCTCGCGTGCGGCCCGCCAATACCACGCTGGCCCCTTCGGCCCCGAAGCGCCGCGCCGTGGCCGCGCCAATGCCGGATCCGGCGCCTGTGACGATCACCACCTTGCCTGTGAAGCGTTCCATGGGGGACTCCTTCGTCGTTTGATGGGGATGAAAGGGTGGACGGTTGTGGGGTTGGGAGGTTCCCACATCCACCAACGCCCCGCCCGACAATAAAAAAAGGCCGGTGTCTCCACCAGCCTAACGTCCTTGCACCCATGAAGAAGACAAGGTCGATATGATCGTCGTCGTTGCGCGGCGCCCGCCAGGATGGCGACGCCGGTTGCCATGCTTAGAAGCGGTGGCGCATGCCGATGGTCACGCCAGCCTGGTTCTCGCCAGCCTGGGCGGTGCCCGAGCCGTTCAGGCCCTGTGCCGAACCGTCCTTGTTGCGGACATAGCCGACGTTGACGTAAGCGTCGGTGCGCTTGGACAGCGCGTAGTCGGCCGACAGCACGAACATCCACGGATCCGCGCCGCTATCCTTGGTGTCGTTGTAGTAGGCCGCGCCGGTCAGCTGGAACGCCGGCGTGAACTTGTACTGCGCGCCAGCCCAGTACAGGTTGCTGCGGGTGGCCGGAGCCGACGCCGCCATGTTGTCGCGCATCCAGCGATAGCCGGCAAACACCTTGGCGTCGCCGAAGGCGTACGAGGTACCCACGGCCCAGCGCTTGGACGAGCGGTCCTGCAGCGCGATGGTGGCGCCCTGGTACTGGTCGTAGGCGGTGCCGATCGAGAACGGACCCGCGGCGTAGGACAGGCCGGCGCCGAAGTTGCGGTCGACCTTGGCTTCGCCCGGGATTTCGCCAGCGCCGTCGCGGCTGAAGCTGTAGAAGCCGGTAGCGGTCAGGCCGCCGAACTTGCCGGTGTACTTGATGGCATTGTCGGCACGGCCGTTGAAGCCCGAATCCATGCTGTTCAGCGAGTAGCGCGGACCGACGGCCATCGGGTCGTAGGCGCCGAACAGGTCGTACAGCGAGTTTTGCTGACGGCCCAGCGTGACGCCGCCGAAGCCGCCCTGCAGGCCGACGTAAGCGGCACGGCCAAACAGGCGGGTACCTTGGGCGGAGCGGCCGGTGTCGATATCGAAACCGCTTTCCAGCACGAAGATGCCCTTCAGGCCGTTACCGAGATCCTCGGTACCGCGCAGACCCCAGCGCGAGCCGGACAGGTTGCCGGAGTTCATGCGGAACAGCGTATCGCCGCCGCCGTCGCTCGGCGCGTTGCTGATGGCTTCCAGGCCGGCATCCACGATGCCATACAGGGTGACGTTCGATTGGGCGAGTGCTGCGCCGGAAGCGGCGCTGGCCACGGTAGCGGCCAGGGCAAGGAGGGCTTTCTTCACGGTGTGTTCTCTTTGGACTGATGATTGGAGACGTAACGTCTGCCGCCGGCAGTCAGGTGCGGTCGACCCGGAACCGCTGCCAGCGCAAACGAGCCGCATCATCGCCCGCTTATGTGACACCTCTAAGTAAGCAATACCTCACCCGGGTTTTGTTGCATGTGCACGACACACCGCTCCCCCTATTCGCTCCCCTCGCCCGCAAAGCGGGAGAGGGGCCGGGGGAGAGGGCAGTGGCAGAGACAGGTGCAGAGACAGGTGAGAAGAGAACGCGCGGGGAGGAGAACCCATCCGACGCGCTACAGCCCAAACGGATACATATCCCCCACCCCCCGTCTGATCGCCGTCGGCAACGGCTGCACCGCACGCGTGCGGTCGAACCACAGCAGCGCGTCGAACTGCTGCGGCAGGCATGCGAAGGCATAGTGGCTGGCGAACTCGTTGTCGGGCCGGTAGATCACGCCGATGAAGCGTTCCTGGCGCGATACCGACAGCAGCGTGCGGGCCTCCGGGTGGACGTCTTCGCGCAGGTCGACGACGCACCGGTCGATGCCCGTCCGGTGCAGCAGCGCTTCGTAGCTGTCGGGCCGCGCCGGCACGACGTTCATCACTTCCATCGGACCATCCCAGTCCGATGCCGCGGCGACCGTGCCGCTGTCGGTGGACAGGCCGATCAGCGCCACGTCATGACCGAAGCGCGCCCGGCACAGTCCCCCGATATTGACCTCGCCGTGGTCGCGCCCCATCGCGGTGGCCCGCGCATTGCCGATATGCGAGTTGTGGGCCCACACCACCGCGCGCGCATCGGGGCCGTGCGTGTCCAGCAGGCGCGTCAGCGTTTCGAACATATGGGTGTCGCGCAGATTCCAGCTATCGGGACCGCCGTAGTACATCAGCCGGTAGTACTGCTCCGCGGACGTCACCAGATGCGCGTTCTGTGCCGCGTCGAAGAACGCGCCATGGTCGCGGGCGGCATATTGCAGCCGCTTTTCCAGCAGCGCCTGCAACTGCGCGGTAACCTCGTCCTCGCAGTCGCGCGCGCGTCCGGTCAGCACGGCGCGGCCATACAGCGCGGGGTCGGCGCGCCATGGCATCAGGCAGCCGTAGCGTTCGCGCGCAGCCTGTGCGCCCGACGGATCGATCCGGTTCAGATAGCCCAGCACGGTGGCGATGGAGCTGCCCATGCTGTAGATGTCCAGCCCGAAGAAGCCGGCGCGCCGCTCGCGGGGCAGCGCGGCGTTGTGGGTGCGCAGCCATTCCACGAACGACTCCACTGACGTATTGCGCCACATCCACGTGGGGAAACGGCGAAACGGCGGCTCCTGGTGTTCCGGCGCCGGCAACTGCCGGACGTAGCGGTCAATGCTGGCCGCGTCCGGCCAGTCGGCCTCCACCGCGACGATATTGAAGCCATGCTGCTCGACCAGGCGGCGCGTGACGGCCGCGCGCGCGTCGTAGAACTCCGCCGTGCCGTGTGTCGATTCGCCCAGGAGAACGGCCCGGCAGCCGGCGAAGCGGTCGACGAAGGCAGCGAACCGGGCGTCGTCGGGCGCTGGCAGACGTTCGGCGGCGGCGGCAATCGACTCCACGACCTCCGATTCGGTCAGCCTCGTATCGCTGAAAGGCATGTGCAGGCCGGCGCTCATCGAACCTCCTTGTGCTATGAAGTGGTGTCGTCCGGCGCGGCCACGTCGGGCACCAGCGGCACGAACGCCACGCCGCCCAGGTCCTCGCGGGTCAGCGTGCCGTCGTCCGCCTTGCTGATGCGCAGCAGGCGTTGTACATGGCCGATCCGTCCCATCGGGAGTACCAGGGTGCCGCCGGGCGCCAGTTGCGCCAGCCACGCGGGCGGAACCCCGGTGCCGGCAGCGGCCGCCAGGATGGCATCATAGGGAGCGTCGGCGGCCCAGCCCGCCATGCCGTCGGCCAGATGCACTTCCACGTTGACGTAGCCCAGCTGGCGAAGCGTCTCGCCTGCGCGTTCGGCAAGCTCGGGCCAGCGTTCGATGGTGACCACGCGCGCGGCGATCCGTGACATCACGGCGGCGGCATAGCCGGACCCCGTGCCGATCTCCAGCACGCGCGCGCCCGGGCGCAGCCGCGCGGCTTCGATCATCAGGGCGACGATGTAGGGCTGCGAAATGGTCTGGCCGGCCGCGATGCCAAGCGGCGCATCGTCATAGGCGGACTGGCGGGACGCGGGCGGTACGAAATACTCGCGCGGCACTTCCCGCATGGCATCGAGCACGGCGGGATCGCTGACGCCACGCGCGGCGATCTGCATTTCCACCATGCGTCGACGAAGTTCTTCGGCTTGCTCCATGGGCGAATTGCCGGCACTCCGGAAATGGTGCCCGAAGGGCGACGGCTTGTTGCTTGTCTGGAACGGCGCACGCATCGGCCATGCCATCGGGTTGTGCGGGCCGTATCGCCACCGGTCGTGGAAGAAGCTTCACCGCTTGTCATGTCGCGCATGTAAATCGTGCCGGGGATCCGCCTGGCGGGGTGCGCCGCGCTGGTTTCCTTCTTGCATGCGGCCATGGCTTCCGCCGGCCCCTTGCCGGCGCTTTCCGTGACCACCGAGGAGCATGACGATGAAGACCAAGCCTACCGCCACGCCCGCTCAACCCGTGACCGATGTCACGCCCACCGCCATCGTCAGTACCGACGGCACGGCGCTGACGAGCGACGCGCCGGCCAGCGCGCCCGCGCAGCTCATCGAAAGCTATATGGAGCTGGGTTCGCTGGCCTGGAAATACTATGGCTCGCTGCTTGACCAGACCGGCTTCCAGTGGGCCGCCTGGTGGCTGAAGTGGGATCCCGAGGAGCGGCTGGCGCAACAGATCAGCGCACCGGTGCCCGGCATGTCGACGGCGCTGGAGCTGGGCAAGACCTTCTACGAGACGGGTGCCGACATGCAGGCGCGCTGGCTCGATGCATGGCAGCGCTTCTTTACCATGACGCCGTACCAGAGCGGCCTGCATGGCGATACGGGCGGCGCATTGCAGGCGGCGGCGACGGTGGAGTAGGGGGCTTTCGGATTGCTGTGACTGCTGCCCTCTCCCCCGCCCCTCATAGCCAAAGTGCCCCCAAAGCGGTTACGCTGCATCTCCCTGCATTCCTTGCCCATGGAGCTTGCGCGATGTACCAGCCCGCCGCCTTTCGCGAAGACCGCCTCGATGCCCAGCACGACCTGATCCGACGCCACCCGCTGGGCTGGCTGGTGGTGCAGGCGGCGGACGGCCTGCTGGCCGATCCGGTCCCCTTTGTGCTCGACGCCGGCCGCGGGCCGCGCGGTACCCTGTGCGCGCATCTGGCGCGTGCCAATCCGCAACTGGCCGCGCTGCGCGACGCGCCGGAATGCCTGGTGATCTTCCAGGGACCGCAGGCCTACGTGTCGCCGTCGTGGTATCCATCCAAGCAGGCCGGAGGCAAGGTGGTGCCGACCTGGAACTACGCCGCCGTGCATGTGTGGGGCAAGCCGACGCCGATGGACGATCCGGCCTGGCTGCGCCGCCAGATCGGTGCGCTGACCGGGCAAATGGAGAGCCACCGCGCGCAGCCCTGGACGGTGGAAGAGGCGCCGGCCGACTTCGTCGAAGCCATGCTGCGCGCCGTGGTCGGCGTGGAAATTCCCATCGATCGCATCGAGGGAAAATGGAAGGCCAGCCAGAATCGCCCGGCGGCCGACCGGGCCGGTGTCGTGCAGGGTTTGACGGCCGACGGCGAGATGGCGATGGCGCGGCTGGTGGAGGAGCGGGGCGGGTGATATGCACGGGGGGAGGGCAGTCACCGTACCACCACCACCCACAGCAACAAAACCGCACCCATTCCTGCCACACCATGTAACCCCGGCTACCTCTGCCCAGCCCGCGTCAACCCTTCCCCATCCCGCTGCCTGTCCGTCCCCGACGCCTCCGTACCCGGAACGTCTCTTGCATCGCCGCCTTGGCGCTCGTCCGTCTGCCGTGGCCGCCACAGCGTGATCAAGGGCAATGCCAGCCCGAAGGCCAGATAGACGAAGGCGAGCGACAGTGGCGACAGCCGTCGCTCGAAGCCCGGTGTCAGCCGCCGCGGCGTGAGCTTCAGATCGACGAAGCAGGCCGCCGCCGCCACCGCCAATCCCGCCGCGATCGCGGGCCCGGGGCGCCGCCGCGACGGCGCGCCGTGTACCCAGCCCTCGTAGAACGCCGCCCAGAACACCGACATCGCATGATGGATGACATAGCCCACCGCCGTATGTCGCCATGCCGGTCGATCGGCATGGATGGCGCGGTCGCCCCAGATCCAGTGGCTGACCGCATTGACCGGCGCGAACGCGCGCCCGCACTCGAGATGGCCGCTACAGGCCAGGGCGATGGTGGAGAGAGCGCTGGCGCAGCTCCCGGAGGCGAGCGCCCGGCCCACGAAGTCGCAAACGTTGCGCATGACGTTCCCTTCCAACATGGCTC
>NZ_VLJN01000034.1:70887-107379 GCF_007829435.1 Cupriavidus gilardii J11 | reverse complement strand
CCCGGCCGCCGCGCGGCGGCGCCATCGGTCCGACGACGCTGCATGCGAATTCCGTGCCGTCGACTTCGCCCGGCTGACACAGCCCGGCGACTGGCTGCCGCTGCTGGGGGATGTCGACGTGGTCGTCAATGCGGTCGGCATCTTCCGCGAGCGCGGCCACCAGACCTTCGACCTGCTGCACCGAAGGGCGCCGATCGCGCTGTTCGAGGCCTGCGCGCGGTCGACCGTGCGCGCCGTGATCCAGCTGTCCGCGCTCGGCGCCGATGCGCACGCCACGACCGCGTACCACCTCAGCAAGCGCGCGGCCGACGAGCGGCTGTCCGCGCTGGACGTGGCATCGGCGATCCTGCAGCCGTCGCTGGTGTATGGCGCGGGCGGCGTCAGCGCGGCCTTCTTCGGCATGCTGTCGACCATGCCGGTGGCCATGCTTCCCGATGGCGGACATCAGCCGGTGCAGCCCGTGCATGTGGACGATGTGGCCGACACGGTGGCGCGCCTCGCAACGATGCCGCCCGACAGCACCGCCTGGCCGCGGCAACGCGTCGCCGTGGTCGGCCCGCAGCCGTTGACGCTGCGCGACTATCTGCAGGCCCTGCGTCAAAGCCTTGGCCACGGCGGCCGGCTGCATGTGCTGCCCGTGCCGGCCTCCTGGATGCAACTGGCGCTGCCGCTCGCCGGCCTGCTCAGTCCCGGCCTGTCGCTCGACCGCGATGCGCTGGCGATGCTGGCGCGCGGCAATGCGGCCGATGCGGCCGATACCGCCGCCTTCGCCGCGCTGCTAGGAAGGCCGCCCCGTGCGATAGCGGCGTTCGTGCCGAAGCCATGGCGCGAAGCCGCGCGGCAGCAGGCCGTGCTGGGCTGGCAACTGCCCATCCTGCGCCTTGCCATCGCGCTGGTATGGATCATCACGGGGATCGTATCGCTGGGGCTGTATCCCGTTGAACAGAGCCACGCGCTGCTGGCGCGAGCCGGGGTGCCGGCCTCGCTGCGGCCGCTGGCGTTGTATGGCGCGGCGGTGCTGGACCTCGTGCTCGGCGTGCTGTGCCTGTCGCGATGGCGGCTGCGCGGCGGCTTTCCCTGGGTATGGGCCGCGCAGGCCGCGCTTATCCTGGGCTACACCGTCATCATCAGCGTGCGGCTGCCTGAGTTCTGGCTGCACCCCTATGGGCCGTTGACGAAGAACCTTCCCATGCTGGCCGCGTTATGGCTGCTGGGCACCCTGGAGCGCAAGCGATGGACTACATGACGCTGAAATGGATCCATGTCGTCGGCAGCACGCTGTTGTTCGGCACGGGCGTCGGCAGCGCCTTCTACCTGCTGGCCGCCACGCTGACACGCGACAGCCGGGCGGTCGCGGTGACATCGCGCCACGTGGTGATCGCGGACTGGCTGTTCACCGCCACCACCGCGATCCTGCAGCCGCTGACCGGGTACTGGCTGGGGCGGATCGCCAACTTCAGCTGGGGCGCGGCGTGGCTGCATGTATCGGTGGGGCTTTATGTGATCGCCATCGCGTGCTGGCTTCCCGTGGTGTGGCTGCAGATGAAGATGCGCAACACAGCCGCCGCGGCGGSGGGCGCGGGCTCGCCGCTGCCGCCGGCGTACTGGCGCTATTTCCGCTGGTGGTTCGCGCTCGGCGTGCCGGCGCTGTTCAGCTTCCTGGCGATCTTCTACCTGATGATCGCCAAGCCGCAGACGCTGTTCTGACAGGGATGCCGCGGCGTTCGCGCCATGCCGCGGCTTCAGGGTCTCAGCGCGCGCCGCTTTCGCGTGGATCGGTGCTGGGCTCCCGCGTCTGGTCGATCGACGCGCCGCCGGTTCTCCTGGGGTCGCGCTCGCGGCCCTTGAGCGGCGCGGGCGCCGGCGCGGAAGCAGATCGCCCCGCCTCCGTGCGCGGCGACGGTTCGTCCTTGCCGCCCGGAACGCTCGGGCGCGGGCTGTCGAGCTGGCCCAGGCCGCCGGGATTGGAACGCACCTCCGCGCCGGCGTTTGTCGCGGGCTGCGTCGACATCTTCGGGCCGCGTTCCATTTGCGTGCCGCTGCCGCGCTCCGATTCGAGCGGCACATTGGCGGGCTGCGCCTTGGCGACGCCCGCAAGGCCGAGCAGCGCGGCGCACAGCGGCGCAAGCAGGGACGCAGACGACGCGGAGCGCTGGCGAGGTGGCGATGAGTTCATGGCTTTCCCCTTGAGGTCGTTCTGACGGTGCTGTCCTGGACAAGCACAAGGCGGACCAGCTCGGAGTACCATCGCAGGCGGTCCAAGCACCCCCCCAGCCCGCCGCTACCGCTTCTGGAGAATCAGGCAAGAACGAAACAGGATCAGGCTACAGCGCCGAAGCCCCAGGTCGCATGATTCGCTGGTCGTCACCCCGGTTGCCCGCCGGCCGGCCATCCGGTCCGGGGGCGCCCTCAAGCAGGAGCGGATCATCATGCGATATCGGAAATTCGGCCGTACCGGCCTGTTCGTTTCAGAACTGTGCCTTGGCACCATGACCTTCGGCGGCCGTGGCGAGATGTGGCAGAAAATCGGCAACCTGGACCAGCGCGAGGCCGAGGCCCTGATCGGCCATGCCATCGACGCCGGCATCAACTTCATCGACACGGCCAACGTCTACAGCGAGGGGCGTTCCGAGGAAATCACCGGGCAGGCCCTGAAGAACCTGAAGATTCCACGTGAGAACGTCGTCATCGCCACCAAGGTGTACGGCCAGACCGGCACGGGGGCGCTGAACTCGCGCGGCCTGTCGCGCCATCACATCCTCGATGCGGTCAAGGACAGCCTGCGCCGCCTGCAGCTGGACCACATCGACCTGTACCAGGTGCACGGATTCGACCCGCACACGCCGATCGACGAAACGCTGCACGCGCTCGATACGCTGGTGCGCCACGGCCATGTACGCTACATCGGCGTGTCGAACTGGGCCGCGTGGCAGATCATGAAGGCGCTGGGCACGGCGCAGCGGCTGGGGCTCGCCCGCTTCGAGTCGTTGCAGGCGTACTACACCATCGCGGGCCGCGATATCGAGCGCGAGATCGTGCCGATGCTGCAAAGCGAGCAGGTTGGCCTGATGGTGTGGAGCCCGCTGGCGGGCGGGCTGCTCAGCGGCAAGTTCAGCCGCGATGGCACGGCCGAACAGGGAAGCCGCCGCGTGGATTTCGATTTTCCCCCGGTGCAGCGCGAGCGCGCCTACGATTGCATCGACGCCATGCGTGAAATCGCCGGCCGGCACCAGGCTTCGGTGGCCCAGGTGGCGCTGGCCTGGCTGCTGCACCAGAAGGCCGTGACCAGCGTCATCGTCGGCGCCAAGCGCGTCGAGCAGTTGCGCGACAATATCGCCGCCAGCGCGCTGGTGCTGTCCGCCGAGGAGCTGGCGGCGCTTGACGCGGTGAGTGCCCTGCCGCCTGAATATCCGGGCTGGATGCTGACAAGGCAGGGCGGGGGACAGCAGACGCTGCTGCGCGAGGCAGGCGTCGTCTTTGATTGAGGAACCGATGGACCGGCAAGTCACGAGCGCCGCCATGGCGCATCTTTCTGCCGACGATGGCGCGGCGTCGATGCTCGACGCCGCCCGGCGCGAGCTGACGGCGCGGATCGACCGGCTCACGGCGGGCATCGAAGGCACGCTGGAGACGGCCATTTCCGGGCTTTCGCTGCATCGCGTGGCGCAGCCCGGCCGGCCCAAGCCGGTGATGCAGCAATCGGCGTTCAGCGTGATCGCGCAGGGCTCCAAGCAGCTGCTGGTGGGCGATGAGATCTACGAATACGACCCGCTGCACTATCTGGTGTCGTCGGTGGATCTGCCGGTGACCGGCCGCGTCGCCGTGGCCAGTCCCACGCAGCCCTACCTGGGGCTGCGTCTGGTGCTGGAGGTGGACGATATCGCCGCGCTGATCCGGGACGAGGGCCTGCCCGCGATGCGCCAGGCCGAGCCTTCGCGCGGCCTCTACGTGCACCGGCTGAACCCGGCCATGCTGGATGCCGTGCTGCGGCTGCTGGCGCTGCTCGATGCGCCGCAGGACATCCCGATCCTGGCGCCGATGATCAAGCGCGAGATCGTCTACCGGCTGCTGACCAATGGCCAGGGCGCGCAGCTACGGCAGATCGCGCTGAAGGACAGCCATACGCACCGGATCGCCCGCGCCATCCGCGAGATCCAGCGCAACTTCAGCCAGCCGCTGCGCGTGGAGGCGCTGGCGCGCGATGTCCATATGAGCGTGTCGTCCTTCCACCATCACTTCAAGTCGGTGACGGCCCATAGCCCGCTGCAATACCAGAAGCAGCTGCGGCTGCAGGAGGCGCGCCGCCTGATCTGGGTCGGCAATCACGATGTGGCCATGGTCGCGCACCAGGTGGGCTACGAAAGCCCGTCGCAGTTCAGCCGCGAATACAGCCGGCTGTTCGGCGCATCGCCGCTGCGCGACAAGCGCAGGCTGCTGGAAGAAGCAAGCAGCCCGTGAGACTTTCCCCTCTCCCGCCCGCGGGAGAGGGAAGCTCCCCCTCGACGCATCCCCTCTTACGACTGCGACCGCTTGTGCGCGTACATCCGGCGATCCGCTTCCGACAGCAGATCCAAAATATCCCGATGCCGCTGCGGATCGAAGCCGACCGCACCGCTGCTGAAACGCAGCGTGTATTTGTCGGGATGCTGCCTGTTATGCGCGTCCACTACGGTGCCGAATCGCTCCAGCAGTGCCTCGCTGTCCTCCGTGGTCGCATCGACCAGAAGCGCGGCGAACTCGTCGCCGCCCAGCCGGCCGAGCACGTCGGAATTGCGTAGCGTCGAGCGTAGCAGTCCGGCAAATGCCAGCAGAGCGCGGTCGCCTTCGGCATGTCCGAAGCGGTCGTTGATCGTCTTGAAACCATCCAGGTCGAAGAAGACCAGCGTGGCCGGCCAGCCATTGCGACCGCACGTGGCCAGCGCCCGCTCGCTGAGCATCGTGAAGCCGCGGCGGTTCGATAGCTGGGTGAGGTCGTCCATCGAGGCCAGCTGCGCCGAGACCAGTTCCTGCTCGACGAGCTTCGCCAGGTCGCGTAGCAGCGAGCGGTCATGCTCGTCCAGCGTCCGCGGCTTCGTATCCATCATGCACAGCGTGCCGACCTTAAGCCCCTCGCCGACTTCGAGCGGGCAGCCGGCATAGAAGCGGATATGCGGTGCGCCGGTGACCAGCGGGTTGTCCTGGAAACGTACATCTGCGTGGGCGTCCGGCACCAGGAAGATGTCCTCCCCAAGAATGGCATGGGCGCAGAAGGACTGCTCGCGCGGGGTTTCGCGCGCGGACAGCCCATACGATGACTTGAACCATTGGCGATCGGAATCGACCAGGCTGACCACGGCCATCGGCACGTCGAACAGCCGCTTGGCCAGCCGCGTCAGCCTGTCGAAACGCTCTTCGGTTTCGGTGTCGAGAATCTTCAGGGCGTGCAGCGCATGGATTCTGCGCGCTTCGTTGATGGGTATGGGCGCTGGTGTCATGTCAATGGCGGGCCGCCCCCGACCGGGCAGCGGCATGATGGTGCAGCAGCCGAATCGTAACCCATGCGCCGGCCGGGTTACCGCGCCGTGGACAATGACGGCCTGCCACTGCCGGTGCGCAATCCCTGCCGCCACACCTGTCCCTGGCCGGCGTCCTCGGACCCGGCAGGGCTGTCCAGGAATTGCAGCGTCCGCACCGGCACGCCGAACGCCACCCCGAGCTTGTCCAGTTCGCTTATCAGCGCGAGGTTGATCGACTGCTGGATGTCCATATACAGGTTGTAGCCAGGATCGGTAACGAAATAGACCACCTCGAATTCCAGCGCGCTGTCGCCAAAACCCTTGAAATGCGCGCGATCGAAGCGCGTGTTGCCGGCCTCGAGCACCGCGTTCTTGACGATCCGCGGAATCCGCCGCAGCTGCTCCGGCGTGGTCTGGTAGGTCACGCGGAAGTTGAACTGGATGCGGCGCTCCGCCATCCGCTTGTAGTTGTGGATCGTGTTCTTCAACAGTTCGGTATTGCTGCAGACGATCTCCTCGCCGCTGAGCGCGCGGATGCGCGTGGTCTTGAGCCCGATGCGCTCGACGGTGCCCGCGATGTCGCCGAACACGATGAAGTCGCCCACCTCGAACGGCTTGTCCAGCCCGATGGACAGCGACGCGAACAGGTCGCTGAGGATGTTCTGCACGGCCAGCGCCACCGCCACACCGCCCACGCCGAGGCTGGCGACAAAGGCGGTGATATTGACTCCCATGTTGGCCAGCACCGCGAGCAGCAGCACCGACCACAGCAGCACGCGCATCAACCATGCCATGACCGTGGTGAAGACCGGATTGTGCGCGGTGGCTCCGGTGCCGGACAGCCGCTCGTGCGTCCACAGCGTGACCCCGCGGTTGATCCAGATCGCGATCTGCACGCCGATCAGCAGGAACCACAGATGCTGGACCCGATTCGCCCATTTCTCCGGGAGATCCAGAAAGGCCGCCGCGATCAGCACGGCGGCCATCAGCAGCAGAAATTGGGACGTATGTCTGAAAATTGCGGCCAGTCGGTCGATGAACGCGGCCCGCGTATTCGCCGCCAGCCTGTCGAGCCGGCCGGTCAGGAAGCGCAGCAGCACGACGAGCACGACGTAGCTGACGACGCCGGCAATCGCCGCATGTAGCCAGTCAAAGGCCGTGATGCCGAGAAAAATGTTCAGGTCCAGCCACTGCTTCATGCGAAGTCCTCCTGCACTGAATAGCGATGCACGGGTGCGGCGGGCTGCATGATCCATGCCATTCGGCGATGGGGAGGCGGGGGGTGGCAGGGTGMGACTCCCCTCTCCCCCGCCCCTCTCCCGCAAGCGGGAGAGGGGGGCACACCACCGGCATTTCGAACGCTGTCGGTTTTCTCCCCTCTCCCGCTCGCGGAAGAGGGGCGGGGGAGAGGGCAGTCACACAAATAAAGTGACGCAAACTACTCAATTCCAACGCCAATTTGTAATCACCCCCACCCACTCCCGCGCCGAATAGAAGATTTTTCTGTCTCTACAGGAACAACATAGGGCTAACCCTGTCTACCGCTTGCATTCGGTTACAATGTTGTGGTGCGTCAAATTCGCCTGGCGAGAGTGGCCCAACCGCCTTTTCAACGATGCTGCTCCGCCCGGGTTGACCGCTGTCGCCCCCAGTTCATGCGAATCCTGCTGCTGTTCCTGTTCCTGTCGTGCCTGTCGACGCTGCCTCTCGAGGCGGCCGCGGCGTCACGCCTGGACCTGAAAAGCACGGCGCGTAGCAGCCCCCTGGTGTGCAGCATGGCATCGGTCGCCGCGGTGGCCACCGTGGCGGTCAAGGCCGTGATGGCGGAGGAACTCGACGATAGCCGCATCGTTGCACCCGGGGACGATGGCCTGCATCCCGACGATGTCGTCGCGCAAGCGCCCGAGCGGCCCGGCTACTGCAATATCTGGTCCGCCGATCTGCTCGACCCGCCCGATGTGCTCGACGAAATCGAGGAATCCAGCGCATTGTTCGCGGTGCCCATGGTCCGGCTCGAACTGCCTTCCGGCGACGTGGCCCAGGCCCATCTTGGCAGCATGCCGCCCGTGCTGGCGGCGCTGTACAAGCCCCCGATCACCCACCTCTCCAGCCTTCCTTCGCGCTGACACCGGCCTGCCGCCGGTGCCGTTGCGCTTTTCTCCGCGCGCCTGAATCGCGACCCACAGGCCATATGCCCATATAGCCCGCATGGGGCCGCGTGCCGGCCTTTGCCGTGGCGTTCCGCTTTGCAGCGGACGGCGCGTGGCGGCCCCGTTTTTTCTCGTTGCCATGAAGATCCCTACGCTCACACTGCTAGCGTGGCTGTCGCTTGGAGCATCGTCGGCCCTTGCCGTCGATAACTACACGCTCGAACAGCTGCTTTCCCTATCCCAGACCTCGAACAAGGGCGTGGCCGCCGCGCGGGCGGGCATCGATGCCGCCAGCGCCGCCGTGACCAGCGCGGGCGCCTACCCGAACCCGCAGGTCGAGATGATGTACGGCCGCCTGCGCGCCCGTCAGCCGGGCGTGAACGAAGGCAGTGCGCCGACCTTCGCCATCACGCAGCGCTTGGACTATCCGCAGCAGCGCAGCCTGCGCCAGTCCATCGCCGAACGCAGCCTGGATGCCACCGAGGCCGGCGTGCAGGCGTTCCATGCCGACCTCGCGGCGCGCGTGAAGACCCACTACTTCGGCGTGCTGCGCCGGGAGAGCGAACTGGCGGCCGCCCGCGAAGACCTGGCGATGATGCGGCAGATCCATTCGCGCGCGCGGCTGCGCGTCGAGGTCGGCGAGGCGCCCCGCTATGAGCTGATCAAGGCCGAAACGGAACTGCTGGCCGCGCAGAAGAACCTGCAGAGCGCGGAATACCGCGTCAACCAGGCCAAGGCCGCGCTGCGCCAGCAGGTGGGCGGCGCCTTGCCGCCGGTGTTCGAACTCAGCGGCAGCCTGGGCCAGACCCCGACGGTGCCCGATCTGGCCGTGCTGCGCGAGCGCATGACGACGGGCAACGCGGAACTGGTCCAGCGCCGCATGGAGCTGGAGCGCGCCAATCTGTCGGTGGACTATCAGCGCTCGCTGCGCCTGCCCGAGCTGGCGCTGCGGGCCAGCACCACGCGCGAGCCCGACAACAACGTGTCGCAGATCGGCCTGGTGCTGACCATCCCGCTGTGGGACCACCGGCGCGGTCCGGTGGGCGAGGCCGTGGCGCAGGCTACGCAGGCGCGCAATGCGTATGAGGCCCGCGAGTTCGAACTGACGCAGGAACTGGAAGCGGCGTATCGCCAGCTGGAGATCACGCAGGCACAGGTCACCGCGCTGGAATCCGGCATCGTGCGCGAGGCCGAATCGGCGCTGGCCGTCGCCGAGGCCGCGTACCGCTTCGGCGAACGCGGCATCCTCGACTTCATCGACGCGCAGCGCGTGCTGCGCGGCGCCCGCAACGAGCTGATCGCGGCGCAGTACGAGCAGCAGATGGCCGTGATCCAGATCGAGAAGCTGCTGTCGATGGTGCCAGGCACCGCGCCGTCGATGCCGGGCCAGACGTCCGGCTCCGCGGCACCGGCGATGCTGCCGGTCGCCGTTACCCCTTCGAACGATGCCGGCGCGCGCCGCGCCGAAGCGTCCTCCCTCGACACCAAACAACAATGACCATGCGCCCATCTTCCCTTCGCACCCTGGCGCTCGCCGCCACGCTCGTGTTTGCCGCCGCCTGTTCCGACGAACCGCCTCCCGCGGCCGAGGCGCCCAAGCTGCCCCCCGGCGTGGTCAAGCCCGAGCCCAGCCTGCAACAGACCCTGAAGGTCGCCCCCGTCACCACCAGCCCATTCAGCGAAATGCTGCACGTGGCCGGTCGCATCGACTTCGACGAGCAGCGCGTCGCCCGCATCGGCGCCTCGGTCACCGGCCGCGTCACTGACCTCTACGCCATGCCCGGCCAGGAAGTGAAAGCCGGCCAGGTGCTGGCGCGCCTGCACAGCAGCGAGCTGGGCGCCGCGCAGATGGCCTATCTGAAGGCGCTGGCGCAGACGCAGCTGCAGGCGCAAAGCGCCGAGCGTGCCCGCCAGCTGTTCGCCGCCGACGTCATCGGCCGCGGCGAACTGCAGCGGCGCGAGAGCGAACATGCGATCGCGCAGGCCGAGATGAACGCCTATCGCGATCAGCTGCGCGTGCTCGGCATGTCCAAGGCCGCGATCGCCGAACTGTCGAAGAGCGGCAGCATCGATTCGTATTCGCCGGTGTACTCGAGCATCAGCGGCACCGTGGTCGAGCGCAAGGTGGCGCAGGGCCAGGTCGTGCAGCCGGCCGATGCGCTGTACACCGTGGCCGACCTGTCGCGCGTCTGGGTCGTCGCGGAGGTGCCCGAGCAGCAGGCCGCGCTGGTGGCCGAAGGGCAGACCGTGGAAATCGACGTGCCGTCGCTGGCCGCCGGCACCGGCCGCAGCCGCATCACCGGCAAGCTGATCCACGTCGGCCGCACCGTCAATCCCGAATCGCGCACGGTGCTGGTCCGCACCGAACTGGACAACCGCGAAGGTCGCCTGAAGCCGGCGATGCTGGCCAGCATGGTGATCGCCAGCCGGCCGACCGAACGGCTGGTGGTGCCGGGCTCGGCGGTGGTGCGCGACGGCAACGAGGAGCAGGTCTACGTGGAGCAGGGCGAGGGCATGTACCGCGCCGTGCCGGTGAAGCTCGGCGCCGAGAGCGACGGCATGCGCGTGGTGCAGAGCGGGGTCAAGGCGGGCGACCGCATCGTCGTCAATGGCGCGTTCCATCTCGATAACGAGCGCAAGCGCCTCGAGCAAGGTTGACCGCCATGATCCAATCCTTAGTCCAAGCTGCCATCAAGCAGCGCCTCGTGGTCTGCGTGATCGCGGTGGTGCTGTTCTTCTTCGGGCTGCGCGCGGCCAACCAGCTGTCGGTCGACGCCTTTCCCGATGTGACCAACGTGCAGGTGCAGATCGCCACCGAAGCCGCGGGCCGCTCGCCGGAGGAGGTCGAGCGCTTCGTCACCGTGCCGATCGAGATCGCGATGACCGGCCTGCCCGGGCTGGTCGAGATGCGCTCGCTGAACAAGGCCGGCCTGTCGCTCATCACGCTCGTCTTCACGGATGCAACCGACGTCTATTTCGCGCGGCAGCTCGTGATGGAGCGGCTGATCGAAGTGGGCGGACGCATGCCGGAAGGCGTGACGCCCGTGCTGGGCCCGGTGTCGACCGGCCTGGGCGAGGTCTACCAGTACACGCTGGATCGCGCCGATGACGGCGATCGCGAACTGACGCAGGAGGAGCTGTCCGAGCGCCGCATCGTGCAGGACTGGGTGGTCCGGCCGATGTTGCGCTCGATCCCCGGCGTGGCGGAGATCAACTCGCAGGGCGGTTACGTCAAGCAGTACCAGGCGCTGATCAATCCCGACCGCATGCGCCACTACGGCATCTCGGTGCAGCAGGTGTACCAGGCGCTGGCGCAGAACAATGCCAACTCGGGTGGCGGCATCCTGCCCCACTACGCGGAGCAGTACCTGATCCGCGGGGTAGGCCTGGCCAGGGGCGTCGACGACCTGAAGAGCATCGTGCTCAAGGAGATCAACGGCACGCCGGTCTATCTGCGCGATGTGGCCGACGTCACCATCGGCCATGAGGTCCGGCAGGGCGCGCTTATCAAGAACGGCCAGACCGAGGCGGTCGGCGGCATCGTGATGATGATGCGCGGCGGCAACGCCAAGGAGATCGTCAGCCGCGTCAAGGAGCGCGTCGCCGAGATCAACGAGCGCGGCATGCTGCCCGGCAAGCTGCAGATCGTGCCGTACTACGACCGCAGCGAGCTGGTCGATGCCGCGCTGTGGACCGTCACCAAGGTGCTGCTCGAAGGCGTGGTGCTGGTGGTGATCGTGCTGTTCCTGTTCCTGGGCGACCTGCGCTCGTCCGTCATCGTGCTCGCCACGCTGGTGCTGACGCCGCTTTTGACCTTCATGGTGATGAACCAGGTGGGGCTGTCGGCCAACCTGATGTCGCTCGGCGGTCTGGCGATCGCCATCGGCCTGATGGTCGACGGCTCCGTGGTGGTGGTCGAGAACGCGTTCGAGCGGCTGGGACGCAAGGAGGAACTGAGCCTGTCCAAGACCGAGGTGCTGGTCAAGGCGGTGCAGGAGGTGGCCACGCCGGTCATCGTCGGGGTCGGCATCATCATCCTGGTGTTCCTGCCGCTGATGACGCTGACGGGGACCGAGGGCAAGATGTTCGCACCGCTGGCGTTCACCATCGCGATCGCGCTGGCGATCTCGCTGGTGCTGTCCCTGACGCTGTCGCCCGTGCTGTCCTCGTACCTGCTCAAGGGCGGCGCCGAGCACGACACGAAGCTGATCGCCTTCCTCAAGCGCCACTATCTGCGGATGCTGAACTGGGCGATGACCAACAGCCGCAAGACGGTGCTGGGTGCGGTCATTGCCTTTGTCGCCACGCTGGCCATCGTGCCGCTGCTCGGCTCGTCGTTCATGCCGGAGATGAAGGAAGGCTCGATCGTTCCCGCGATCGATCGCGTGCCGAACATCTCGCTGGAGGAATCGATCAAGCTGGAGAAGGAGGCCAACCGGCTGGTGCTCAGCGTGCCGGGCGTCAAGTCGGTGGTGTCCGGCGTCGGGCGCGGCGAAAGCCCGGCCGATCCGCAGAGCCAGAACGAGTCCACGCCCATCGCCAGCCTCAAGGATCGCGACGAGTGGCCGGACGGCTGGACGCAGGACGACATCGCCGAGGCGATCCGCCAGAAGCTGCGGGCGATCCCCGGGGTGCAGATCGTGATGGCGCAGCCGATCTCCGACCGCATCGACGAGATGGTCAGCGGCGTGCGTTCGGACATCGCGGTCAAGATCTTCGGCGACGACCTTGGCAAGCTGCGTGAACTCGCGGGCGAAGTGGCCCGCGTGGCCGGCGGCATCCAGGGTGCGCAGGACATCCGCATCGAGCGCATCACCGGCCAGCAGTACCTGTCGATCGAGATCGACCGGCAGGCGATCGCGCGCTACGGCCTCAACGTCTCCGACATCCACGACATCATCGAGATTTCGATCGGCGGCAAGCGGGCGACCGACATCTTCGAGGGCGAGCGTCGCTTCAGCGCCGCGGTACGGCTGCCGGAGCGCTTCCGCCATGATGTGCAGTCGATCCGCCAGTTGCTGGTGACCACGCCGGACGGCATCCAGGTGCCGCTGCAAAGCGTGGCGAAGATCGAGGTGTCCGACGGTCCGGCGCAGATCAGCCGCGAGATGGCCAAGCGCCGCGTGGTGGTGATGATCAACGTCAAGGATCGGGACCTGGGCGGCTTCGTCGCCGAGCTGCAGCAGGCGGCCGAAACCAAGGTCAAGCTCCCGGAGGGCTACTACTACGAGTGGGGCGGCCAGTTCCAGAACATGGAACGCGCGATGGGCCACCTGAAGATCATCGTGCCGATCACCATCGCGGCGATCTTCTTCCTGCTGTTCCTGCTGTTCAACTCGCTGCGCTTTGCCACGCTGATCATCACCGTGCTGCCGTTCGCCTCGATCGGCGGCATCATCGGCCTGTTCGTCACCGGGGAGTATCTGTCGGTGCCGGCGTCGGTCGGCTTTATCGCGCTGTGGGGCATCGCCGTGCTGAACGGCGTGGTGCTGGTGTCGTATATCCGCAATCTGCGCGATAGCGGCATCGACCTGGACGCGGCGGTACTGCAGGGCGCGGCGCAGCGTTTCCGTCCGGTGATGATGACGGCCACCATCGCGATGCTCGGCCTGGTGCCGTTCCTGTTCTCGACCGGACCCGGTTCGGAAGTGCAGCGACCGCTGGCGGTGGTTGTGATCGGCGGCCTGATCACGTCGACCTTGCTGACGCTGGTGATGGTGCCGACCCTGTATCGCTGGTTCGACGACCGCAAGCCCAACCCGGCCACCGACGAGCCGGTGTAAGGGCAGCCGGTGCTGGCTGGTGAAGCCGGCAGGGGCAATCCGGCAACTCCCGGGGAANGAAGCCGGCCAGCGAAGCCGGCAGGGGCAATCCGGCAACTCCCGGGGAAGACCCGGGAGCTGTTTTCTCATGGGCGTTTTAATCGTACCGGCCCATTGCCGGCATGCGGTGTCACGCTGAAGTGACCGTGGACATGAGCGGTTCGCCACTGTCCAGGCCATTGTCATCCAGGGCGGGCGGGGGCGGGGGCGGATAGGGCGTGCCAGTCTGGGTGAGGCGGACCAGCGCCTCCCGGTGCCGGTCGACCACACAGCCGTTTCGCAACGTTTTCGCCAGCCTGCCGCACTGGCTCATCCCGAAGCTGTCACAGAATAGATTGGGCCCCTGCGGCGCGTCCGTGAACCACGCCCTCAGTTCGTGCATGGCGTTCGCGAATGGCTTCGATTCGACGTGCTTGATGAGCAGGGGTTCGACAAGCGCGGTCATCAGTGCGGCATCCCGCGCCAATTGCAGCAGGCCCGCCTGTTTGCCATTCTCGTGCGTGCTTGCCAGCGCTTCCAGTGCCGGCATGTCGGGGCACAGGGACAGCATATCGATCAGTTTCAGTTGCCCCAGCCAGGTCCACAGCTGCCTGGACACCTCCGGCACGGCGGCACGGGCGATCAGCCCCGGCCACACCGTTAGCCGATAAGCCTGCAATTCGAGGGCGTTCAGCTTCGTGGACTTCGCGATCGCGGTGGAGAGCAGCTGCTCGAATTCCCGCCGGGCCGCCCCGGGATCGGCATGCAGGCGCAGGGTGGAAGCCAGTTCGTTTGCCCGGGCGGGGTAATCCTTGTCCCGGCGGCTCGTGCGGATGGCCTTCTCGATCGATGTCTGCAGTTGCCCGAATGCGCGGCTTTCGGCGCAGGTCAGATCCCGGGTGCCGTCGAAGCGAATGCCATGAAACAGCTTGTCGAACAGCTTGAGCAGCAGGCCCCGGGGTTGATCGATGCGCACGATGCCAAAGGGGCGCTTGTCGGGTTTGACGCTCGGGCCGGGTAATTTATCGTCCTTCACCTCGTTTTTCAGGCGCGAGTAGTCCAGCCGACCCTCGTATGGCCCGATGGTGACGGTGCCCGGTTTCAGGAAGAATGGCTCGACCCGAATTCGACGCCCATTGGACTGGCTGAGTCTTTGTGTCAACACGTGGACGAACGCCGCAGAGGGAGTGACTGGGGAGGAGAGCAGACGCATCATGGATTCGGTGCAAGGGAGCAAGGGTTGCGTAGCCATCTCCTTCTGTCGCGCCATTGCATGGAAATGCATGGCAATGCGAGGACACAGGACATGGCGCGTGCCCGTTCGCGGGCGAGTGCCCACTGTAGTGATCCACGCGCCGCGCGATGTTCGCGGCTCGTCCACTCCTTTAGATTCTTGGTCGCGGTGGCGGCGGGCGGGGGCTGCGCGGACCGATGCCGCAAGGGTCCGAGTCTCGCGCCGACGCCGCGGCGTCGGTCCCTAGCCTTGCGCCAGGTGGTGGACTTCGCGCGGCAGGCTGTCCAGCAGCGGCTTGCCGAAATACTGGCGGTCGCTCGCCGGCAATTGCCGCAGGCCGGCGCGAAGGTCGCGCAGTGCCGCGGCGGCGCGAGCGAGGTCGCCCTGGTGCGCGGCGTGCCACGCCAGCTCGAACAGCAGGCTGCTTTGCTGCAGCAGCGGATACTTGCGCTCGCCACGCTGCGATTGTGCAAGGCGGTGGGCCGCGACATCGGCCCACGCCGAGGGCCACGCGGGACCGGTGAAGGCATCGGCGAAAGGACCGGCCAGCTGGCGCAGCGCGGCTATCCCGATGGGTTGCGAGGCGCGGAACACCTTCAGCGGCGGCAGCGGCTCGGTATGGCAATGACCGCGCGCGATCCGCATCAGATAGATCGCGTTCCATGCCGACGGATGGCGGTTGCCGATGCCGCGGCACAGCCATTCCGACAACCCCACCCACTGGATCGCCCGCGCTGCCTCCTGCCCGGGTGCCGCGCCACGCCAGCCGATCGACGCTTCGCCGAACAGCCATAGCGCCATGCCGAGATTGGCCGCGACGTGCTGCGCGGCGTCCGACACGTTGGACTCGAAGGCGGCCGCCAGGGCCTCCTCGAAATGGCCCACCGCCGCGGTGGCCAGCGCCGCCGCATCGCCGCGCGTCGGCTGCTGGGCCGCCAGCAGTGCGTGCGACCGTTCGATCAGGCCGCACAGGTTGTGCCATTCGAAGCGGATATGCGGATGGACGCGTACCAGTGTCGCGCCGGGTTCGCCGCGCGCCAGCGCCTGCAGCAGCCCGCGCGCGGTTTCGACGTCCCGCTCGTCGTAGGCGCACCACGCCGCCACGATGCGTTCCATCGCGTCCAGATAGTCGTTGCCGGGCACCGCATGGCCGCGCCGGCGGCGTTGCAGCGCGCGCAGCATCTTTCTGGTCTGCGTGCGGTCCCCAAGCCGGCGCCACAGCAGCGCCTCGTTCAGCGCGACGAAAGCGTGCTCGAACTCGCTGACGGCCATCCCGCGGGCGGCGCGGAACGACGATAAGGCGGCCGGTCCCCCGGGTCCGCCGCCGGCACCCGCCAGCGGGGTCAGCAGCCGGCCTTCGCGCAGTGCCTGCTTGCCGTCGATGAAATGGCGCCAGAACGCGAGGTCGCTGCGCGTTGCCATGGCCACTGCCGGCTCGTTGCCAGGGGACCTTGGCGGATGGTCCGACGCCATGGCATCGCTGTCCGACGACGCGGGATCCGGCCCAAGGAAGGCTTCGATATCCGCATCGCTGGCCGGGGCTCCCGCCACCTGGCACACCACGCGGTGACGCTCCGGGGCGGCCAGCCAGAACGGACCCTGGCTGCGGCCGTCCAGATTCAGCAGTCGCGGATCGCGCGATGCATCGCTGCCCCAGCCGACCTGTACGTCCCAACGGGCGAAGTCCTGGAAAGCACGGGCAGTCGCCATGCGCAGCGTGCGGGCGTTGGTCATCCGCTCGCGCAGCGCCGAGGCATGGACCAGCGGCCGGTGCGGCCGCTGTCGTGCCGCCCGGTACAGGCTGACCAGCAGCCACACGGATTGATACGGCGCGCGCTGGCCGTTGACGCGCTGCGGCGCGGTGAGTTCGACGACGATTGGCGTGGGCATGTGCGGGCCGGGACGGATGGGCGCGTGCGACGTGACACTTGTGACGAAGGTGACGGATTGTCGCATGCGGGCATGTGCCGCGGGCACGGAGCGGGCGCTACGATGCGCGCATCCCGGCCGGCGCAGCGCCCAGTCGGAACGGAATGGACGCGCAGACCCCGGTTCCGGGCCACGGCAGGCCCGCCGCCCCCAAGCCACATCGCAAATAAGGAGAACACGAGATGACATCCGCTGACCCACGCGCACGGACGCTGCCCGACCCATCGCGCCGCCGCTACCTGGGGCTTGCCGGCAGTGCCGTGCTGGTTCCGCTGTGCCACGGCCTGCCGTCGGCATGGGCGGCAGGCGGCAAGCCCGCCGACACCCGGCAGGCACCGGCGCGCGAATCGCGCCCGGACCTGATGTCCCACTTCACACGGCTTGGCGTGGACGGCACGTTCGCGCTATACGACGTCGGGGCGCACCGCCTTGTGCTGGTCGATGACAAGCGCGCTGACACCCGCATGGTGCCGGCGTCGACCTACAAGATCCCGAACAGCCTGATCGCGCTGGAGACCGGCGTCGTGAAGGACCTGGAGCAGGTGCTGCCCTACGGTGGCGGACCCGCGCGCTTCAAGCAGTGGGAGCGCGACATGGCGATGCCCGAGGCCATCCGCGTGTCGAACGTGCCGATCTACCAGGGTATCGCGCGCCGCGTGGGCATGGCGCGCATGCAGCAGTGGGTCGACCGGCTCGACTATGGCAATCGCCGGCTGGGCACGCAGGTCGACCAGTTCTGGCTGCGAGGTCCATTGGAGATATCGGCGGTGGAACAGACACGCTTCCTCGCGCGTCTGGCGCGCGGCACGTTGCCGGCGTCGCAGCGCAGCCAGCAATGGGTGCGCGAGATCTGCCGCGTCGAGACGGTTGGAGACCGGGCGCTCTACGCCAAGACCGGCTGGGCCATGGATGCCGGCCTCAACCATGGATGGTGGGTCGGCTGGGTGGAAGGCCCGGGCACGCTCCATACGTTCGCGCTGAACATGGACCTGCCGCGCGAGGAACTGGCGCCCCATCGCTTCTCAATCGCCCGCGCGATGCTTGCGGAATTCGGCGTGCTGCCCTCTCCCGATTTGCGGGAGAGGGGCTGGGGGAGAGGGCAGTGACATTGCAGGCGACTGTGGTCCATCACCCCTCACCCTAACCCGCTTCCCGGCGGCGGAGAGGGCATATCGTGGCTGCTTGAAGCAATGCCGCGATATCAGCGGCTGGCCACCGCCTTGCGCGATTTGGTGAACGTGGACAGGCCGTCGATGTAGGTGCGGCCATAGGCTACCGCCGCCTCCATCGCCTCGCGCGGGTTATCGGCGCTGTGCGATGGCAGCGGCGGCGTGTCGGTGCCCACGTGATCGCCGATCGCGACGATGGCGAGCGTGGCATAGAAGGTGCCCGGGGCGGCGCCGGCGATCCCCTCCGGGGCGAGTTCGCGGTGGACATGGGCCGACAGGCGGTACCCCTTGTAGACGGCGTGATTGGCAAACATGGCTTATCTCCCGACGTGCGTGGACAGGAAGTTGCCGGCCAGCCGCGATATCGCGACCTCGCCGGCCCGGCGCGCCGCGTGCTTGGCCTTGGCCTCGGTGCGGTGCAGCGATTCGCGGAGCGAACGGCTTTCGAGCACGTGTTCGCGCCCGTTTTCGTAGCGGCTCACGACATAGGTGGCGAACCACCTGCCGGGATGCTGCTGGATGGGATGGACTGCTACGGTGTACTGCTTCTGGTTGTTTTTCATGTCGATTAGGGAGCGGCGTACTTCTCCGGCTCCGCTGCGGAGTGCGACCTTGCCGCGCTTTGCCGGTGGACTGTGCCCTGCCGCGCAAGCTGCTTTGCCATGGCGCACGTACGAGCGTGCCGGTGTTGCCGAGCGTCGCCGCGGGCCGTCGGTCGCCAATGGCGATGGGCACGTAGCGCGCTTCGAGAAAAGGGGAACGCCTGATGGATGGAATGCCAGGACACGCACATGCAGGTCCGGCGGGGAGGCCGATCGGCCGGCAGGACAGTTTCTTTTGTTAATAATCTGTCGCTGCGGATTCGCCTCTATGGGCGAAGTACCCGACTATAGCACGAATGCCGGGTCGGCGGCAGCGCGCGATGCCGTCAGCCGATATAGCCCGGCAGCCGGCGTGCCTTCCTGCTGCGGGCCTTCTTGACCGCCAGCGCCAGCGCATACGCGAAACACTCGGGCCTGTCGAAAGGCCCCTGTATCTCCCGGCGGAAGAAGTCCGCCCATTTGAAGTCGGGATAGGCCTGCTTCACCTTGCGGTAGCCGCCGGCGATGCGCGCGAACGCCTCGAGGCTGCGGTACGGATCGTCTCGCATGCCGTCCACCGCCGTCGGCAGCGCATCGAGCGGGACACGGCGGCCAGTCTCGTCGTAGGGGTGGACCATGTGGTGGCGGAGCATGTAATCCCAGAACTCCTTTTCGGTGCGATCGCTCAGGTCCTTGCGGACGATCACCGGAATGATCTCGATGCCCATTTCGTGCCACGCCCGCACCCAGTGGTGGTGGTCGACCACGTAGAGCACGTGTTCGGGGCCCACCACCACATGAATGCGCCGCTTGTCGAAGAAGGCTTCGAGGCGGTCGTCAGGTTGCCGGCGCGTCGTCTGGATCTTCCGTTTTACATGCAGCATGCCCACCGTGATCTGCGTGGGACGCAGCTGCGCGATCGGCGCCCGCAGCTTGCTGCCCTTCGACAAGGTCGTGCCCAAGCTTTCCTCCCTGGACGCCGGGCGTCAGCGCCGGTTCTGGTCCTTGCCGGTCGACCCGAGTCCGTCCCCGATATCGGGCGTCGTGCCGGAGGCCGACGATACCGACGAACTGCCGAAGCCGCTGCCAGACAGCCCCGACGACGAGGTGCCGCCCGTCGTGCCGGATGTCGATGTCGCCGTCGTGCCACCGACACCCGGCGCGAGCCCCTGCCCGGACTGACGCGGCATGTCCGCCGACGATCCCGACATCGCCCCGTAGTCGCCGCCCACGCCGGAACCGGTGCCGGCGCCGCTCATGCCACCCATGCCACGTTGCACGCGGATCTGGTTATGGACTTCCTTGACGCCGAAGATTTCGTCGGCGATGTCCTCGATCACGAACTTCTCGTGACGCTCGCGCACCGTGCCCGTCAGCGTGACGTTGCCGTCCTTGACCTCGACCGACACCTCGCTCACATCCACCATCGGGATGTCCGACAGCCGCTCGCACAAGTCTTCGTGAATGCGCTCGTCCGACCGTTGATAGCCCTTCGGGCCGACGCGACGATGGCGCTGGCTCTGCTGCCCCTGCTGGCCCTGGCCCCAGGTCTGTTGCGGCGACTGTCCCTGCCAGCGGCTTCCCTGTCCGGCCTGGCCCGCGTAGCCACGTTGGCCGCCGCCGGCACCCTGGCTGCCATAGCCGCCCGCCTCGTAGCTTTCCAGTCCGTAGCCGCGCCCATATTGCGAGCCGCCCGCGGAGCCGCCGGCACGCCGGTAGCCCGGGTCGCCCGGATAGGCGCGTTGTCCGCCGCTGTAGGATTGCCCGCCGCTCTCGCTGCTGCCGTAGTAGCCGCCGCCGTAGCCGCCGCCCCCGCGGCCCGGTTCGCCGCCACGCCAGCGCTGCTCCGTGCGCCAGTCCTGGCCGCCACCGCCGCCTTGGTAGCGTTCGCCCCCATAGCCGCCGCGCTGTCCGCCGCCTTGTCCACCGCGTTGGCCGCCATAGGCCTGGCCCGATTCCCAGTCGTCGTCGCGACCGGTCTCGCGCACGCCGTACATGCCATAGCGTTCGACGCCGCCGCCGCTCGGATCGTAGCCGGCGTAGCCGCTGCTATATGGATTGCGCGCGCCGCCCATGTCGTCGGGGTTGTAGCGGCCCTGGCCGCCGCCGCGATAGCGGGCGGAAGATTGCTGCTCGAACGACGAGCCGCCGCCGCTGCGCACCGGTGCGCGTCCTTCGTTCTGGCGTCCGGCGCCCCATTCGTCGCGCCAGCGTTCGCGCTGGCGCTGATCCTGGCCGTAGCCGTGCTCTTGGCCACCGCGCTCGCTGCCGCGTCCGGTCCGGTACTCGCCGGCGCGGGTCGTATCCTCGTCCTGCCACCAATCGCTGCTGCCCTGGCTGCGCCGGCTGCCGCTGCGGCCAGGATCGCCGGGGTAGCGCGGATAACTTCCGTTGGCCATCTGTCCCTCCTTGCTGGTAAGTCGGCACCGCGAGGGGTCGCGCGCCGCGGCCGGGACTCGCCCGGCGATGTCGATGCGCCGCAAGAACCGTACCGCGAGGTTCGACGCCAACCCCCGGCAACCGCGCAAAGCCGCAGACCGGTCATGTCGTGCAATGTTTGCCGGGGGGCTTGTAAAAAATGCGCCCGCAAGCACGGGCTTACCCCTTGTTGCGGCTTCATGCGCGCACTCGATGCCTAAGGTATGAAACTTGCCGGTCCGATGCACCGCCGGAATCAGTGCGGCGTGAGCCCACGTCGCCGCGCGCCGTACCGATGGCGACACAGGAGAACGCATGGCAAACGGAGTGGACCCGGAGCTGATCGCCGCGGCGCGCGAGGCCGCGAGCGGCGGTACCGGCAACGGGACGACGCATGGTCCGGCGGACGACAGGCGCAACGGCTGGCATCGCCGCTTGATGCACGGCTTCGAGTGGTTCGCCGCACAGGCTACGCGGGGCGCCGGCTCGCCGGTCGCCTTTGGGCTTGCGGTCTTCGTCGTGCTGGCGTGGGCCGTGACCGGGCCGATCTTCCATTACTCGGAAACGTGGCAACTGGTGATCAACACCGCCACCACCATCATCACCTTCATCATGGTGTTCCTGATCCAGCAGGCGCAGAACAAGGATTCGCTGGCCGTGCACCTGAAGCTGAACGAGCTGTTGGCTTCGCACCGGCACGCCAGCAGCCGGCTGGTGGCCATCGAGGATCTGGACGAAGAGGACCTGAAGAAGCTTGCGGCGTTCTACCGTCAACTGTCCGAGCTGGCCGAGCAGGAGAACGATATCGGCCGCACGCACGGGCTGGACGATGCGCTGCAGACCCATGTGGAAAAGCAGCAGGCCCAGAGCGCGCGCGAGGCCGCGCTCAGCGACCGCGCGGCGGACACACGGCGCGATGCCGACGCCGATGCCCGCAAGTCCGGCGACCCGGCGCAGCCCGGCTAGCGTGTAGATCGGCGCAGCCATTGCAAGTTGGACAAGGCGACGTTGCCCGCCGGACCGCCACGCCCGACCCTTCGCCGCGATGCCGCCGCCGTTTCCGGTGGTTGCGCGCTCGGGCGCATTCCTTGCAGCGCGCCACCACAGTCAACCATCTTTGCGGCCCCTCCCGGTGGCACGCAGCAGGAGACCATCATGGCGACAATCGTGGCTGGCCGGTTCGATACCTTCGCCGACGCCGAGCGCGCGGCGCGCGGTCTGTACGGACACGGCCTTTCCGTTTCGGATGTGTCGATCTTCACGGTCAGTCCGGCGGAGCGGGACCAGCCAATGGGACGGCCCGCCGGCGTGCTGCTGGCCGCCCATGCGACCGAGGGGCGCATCGACGCCGTCGCGGACCTGATCCGCGCGGAAGGCGGCCGGGATCTCGAAACGGCCGAAGGCCGCTGGGAACATGGCCGCTGGGCCGACTTCGATCCGATGACACGCCCCCGTCCCCTGGCGGCGCGGCCCCCGGAACATCGGGCGAGCCAGCTTGGCGAGGGCGCGCTCAGCCCCACCGGCAACGAAGACCCGGGCAGCGAGATCGACCAGTCGATTGCCGAATCGGGACGCGGCCATGAGACCGGCGCGGGCACCGGCCAGTCCGGCGAGGCGGGCGCGGTGCCGACGCTGGCGACCACGCCCGGCCCGGACGACGATGTCATCAGTGAGGGCGACCGGCCGCGCGCCGAAGCGCAGATGCGCGGCGAACCCCGGCAGGCGGGCGCGCCGCCGCGGTCCGGCGCACCGGCCGGCGAGCGCCATTCGGGTGCCGCGGGCCAGGGTCCCGTGTCGGGAGGCCAGGGCGCCGATGCCCGGCATCCCGCGGACGAGCAGCCGCGCGAAGCATGGGAAGCGGCGGCCTCGCACCGGCAGCCCGGGGATCCCGACCCCGGCCCGCAACTGGTGCGCGGCCACACCACCACGCCAGAGCCGCGAGGGCCGAACGACACGCCCCGGCAAATGCGGCGCGGTCAATTCCCGCCGGGCATTGGCGAGGGCGAACTGCGCGACCCCGGCAGTACCACGCCCGGCTCGCCGAAGGTGGACAACCGCTCCTGACCGCGCATCTGGCCAGCCCAGCGCATGCCGACGAGTCAGATCAACCCGCCGCCGCCTTCCAAACGCCGCATCGCCGCGGAGCTGTGGTCCACCATCTGGCGCTACCGTGCCCGCGTGGGTGCGGCAGTGCTGTTGCTCGTCCTGGCCAAGGCCGCCGCGGTGGCGGTTCCACTGGTACTGAAACTCGTGGTGGACGACGTGGCCCCGGTAGCCACCGGCGCGGCCGCGATGGCGGGCGCCGCCATCACCATGCCGGTGTTCCTGGTATTGGCCTATGCGGTCCTGCGGTTGCTTGGCAATGCCTTCAACGAACTGCGCGATGTCATCTTCGCGCCGGTCACCCAGCGGACCGTTGCCACCTTCATGGAGCGCACCTTCGCCCATCTGCATGCGCTGGGCGCGCGCTTTCACGCGCGGCGGGAAACCGGCGGCGTGATCCGGGACCTGGAGAAGGGCACGGCGGCGATCGGCTTCCTGCTCGGCGTGGCCGTGTTCACCATCGTGCCGACGCTGATGGAAATCGCTTCGGTACTGATCATCATGATCGCCGCTTATGGCGGCGCCTTCGCGGGCATCATCCTGGTCACCTTCGTGCTGTACGCCAGCTACACCTTCGTCATGACGCGCCGCCGCACGCGCGTGCAGCGCAAGGTCAACGCGGTGGAAGCGCAGACCAACAGCAAGGTCGTGGACAGCCTGCTGAACTACGACACCGTGAAGTTCTTCGCGCGCGAACGGTTCGAGACCCAGCGCCTGTCCGGTCTGCTGGACAACTGGGTCGGGGCCAGCGTCGAGAACCAGTACGCGCTGTCCGCGCTGCACATCGGCCAGAGCGGTTGCATCGCGCTGGGCGTGGCGGCGGTGATGCTGCTCGCCACCGAACGGGTGGTCACCGGTGTGCTCACCGTTGGGGACCTGGTGCTGATCAACGCCTACATCATCCAGGTGGTGTTGCCGCTTAATACGCTGGGCTTTATCTTCCGCGAGTCCAACGATGCGATGACGCAGGTGGAGCGGCTTTTCGCGCTGCTCGACGCCAGCGGGCCGCCCGGCGAGGACCACGATGCGCCCGGGGCCCGCCCGCTGATCGTAACGCGCGGCGAGATCGAGTTCGACCGCGTCAACTTCAGCTATGACCGCAGCCGGCAGACGCTGTACGACGTCAGTTTCAGGATCGCGGCCGGCCAGACCGTGGCGGTCGTGGGCGGCAGCGGCTCGGGCAAATCCACGCTGGCGCGCCTGTTGTTCCGCCTGTATCTGCCCGACAGCGGGTCGATCAAGATCGATGGGCAGGACCTGCGGCTGGTGACGCAGCAGAGCCTGCGCGAGGTGATCGGCATCGTGCCGCAGGACACCATCCTGTTCAACGACACCATTGCCTACAACATCGGCTATGGGCGCGAGGGCGCGACCCGGGCCGATATCGTCGAGGCGGCGCGCTCCGCCCAGCTCGATACCTTTATCGACCGCCTGCCCGATACCTACGAGACCCGTGTCGGCGAGCGCGGCGTGCGGCTGTCCGGTGGGGAGCGGCAACGGGTGGCGATCGCGCGGGCGCTGCTGAAGAAGCCGCCGATCGTGGTGTTCGACGAAGCCACGTCGGCGCTCGATACGCGGTCCGAACGGGCTATCCAGCAGGAGCTGTCCGAGGTGGCGAAGGGACGCACCGCGCTGATCATCGCGCACCGGCTGTCCACCATTGCCGACGCCGATCACATCCTGGTGATGGAGCATGGCCGCGTGGTGGAGGAGGGCACGCACGATGCCCTGCTGGCCAGGCGCGGCGTGTATGCGCAGATGTGGCGGCTGCAACAGCAACAGCGCGAACTGGAACGCACCGAGCAAAAGCTGGCATTGCAGCCGATCCGGCTCGAAACCATGGTGGCCGGCGTGGTGGACGGCCTGCGTGAGCAGATCGCCGAGCGCCAGCTCAATCTGTTTACCGTGTTGGGCGAGGCCGAGCTGCGGGTGACGGGCGATCCGGGCGTGGTGCAGAAGGGCATCTGGGAACTGTGCCAGGCGCTGATCGAGGACATGCAGCCGGGCGGCCGCATCGAACTGCGGCTGGAACGGCAGGGCGGCGAGGCGTCGCTGATCCTGGCCGCGCCGGATCGGCTGACGCCGCTGCCCGAGCTGCGCGACATCGAGAGCTGGCTCGCCGAGCATGGCATTGACCTGACGGCGGACCCGCATGCGCACGCCTACCGCTTCGCGATGCCGCTGCGCCCGGTCAGGGAAGCGCCCGCACCGCCGCCGGTGGCGCCGGGCGATGCGGCGTCGATGGCGCCGGATCCGCGCGCGCTGCAGGGCCTGCGCATCCTGGTGCTGGACGACGACGAGCCGACGCGCGAAATCCTCACCGCCACGCTGGAAGACTATGGCGCGGAGGCCAGCGCCTTCGGCCGTGGCGACGCGCTGATCGCCTTGCTGTCCGACACCGATCCCCGTGCATGGCCGCAGGTACTGCTGTGCGACATCGCGCTGGACGAGGAAGACGGCTATACCGTGCTGCGGCGCGTGCGCCGGCTCGAGGCCGAGCGCAACGTGCCTCTGGCGCGCCGGCTGACCGCGATCGCGTTGTCGGGCCATGCCGAAGCGCAGGATCGCATCCGCGCCATGATGGCCGGCTTCCAGGTGCACCTTTCCAAGCCGGCGCAGATCGGCGAGCTGATCGCCGCCATCCATTCGATGGTCCGCCACCGCAATACCGATGCCGCGCTGCCCGGGCCGCCGGGCTGAGGCGCCCGGTCCCCTTGCCGGCCGTCCGGCTGCCGGCATCGACGCCATCCTGTCGACCAACGCTTTGCCAACTCCGTGGGAGCCAATATGCAATCTCGTCAGTCCGCCGACCATGCCGCCGGCGAATCCCCGAAGTCTTCCGGCAGCCGCTTCGCCGATGCCGACAGCGCGCGTCGCGCGATGGCGCTTGCCGTGCCGATGCTGGAGGCCGCCTTGCGGGATCGAGGCGTGGGGGAGAGCGGTTTTCTCCATGTGGTCGTGATGGACCCCGGCAAAGGCCCGGACGAGTGCGCGTTCGAACAGGCCATCCTGCATGAGTACTCCACGCCCGGACGCGAGCGGTGGGACGCCGACTACGCCTGGTATGCACGTGAGAAGGCGCGCGTGGCGTGGCGCACGGGCATGGCCACGGACCAGATCCAGGCGCGTGCGCCTCACCTGTTGCGCGGCGGCGAATCGATGCTCGGCGGCGCGGCCGTGCTCGACGGCATCGTTGTGGCCGTCAGCGGGGCCAATCCCTGGTACGACGAGGCCTTCGCGCTGAGCGTGGCCGCGCTGCTGCGCGCGGTGGCGCAGGAGAGGCGGCGAGCGGAGGGGTGAGTCTGGAGGGCTTTCGGTCTGGCTGCGACTGCCCTTTCCCCCGCCCCACAACGCCCATGCAACTTTTACCACCGACCGCCATAAACACCACCACCCCGTATGTAATTCCAGAAGTCACCTGCCCGTTCCCCCTGTAACGGCCATGCGGGGACCGTTTCTGCGTGTTGGCATGCTCTTCGCTGAACCCATAGCCACCAGAGCCGGGATGCGCCGCGAACACAAGGGGTTCGCTTTCCCTCTCCCGCACGCGGGAGAGGGGCGGGGGAGAGGGCAGTATCCGCCAACCGATCCGAATGCGCCGTAGCGCCGCGTATCCCGTCATGCATTCCACCGACTGATTCTTAGGAGCTGACATGACCACTGCGCCCGACGCAATCCTGAAAGACAAGACTTTTCTGGTTACCGGGGGAGGGCGCGGCCTCGGTGCGGCCATCTGCCAGAACCTCTACGAGGCCGGGGCCCGGCTCGTGATCGCCGATGTCGACGAGAGCCTGGCGCGCGGTTGCGCCGAGCGGCTCGMCGGCGGCGGCGAGCGCGTCTACACGCTGTCGTTCGATGTGTCCGACCCCGCCGCCGTGCGATCCGCCTTCGAGCAGGTGCGCGAACGCAGCATTCGCCTGGACGGCATCGTCAACAACGCCGCCATCGACATCACGCAGCCGGTCGACGAGATCGAGACGGAGCAGTGGCAGCGCGTGATGATGGTGAACCTGTTCGGGCCATATCTGATGTCGCATGCCGTGGTGCCGATGCTGAAGGCGCAGGGCAGCGGCCACATCGTCAACATCGCCTCCACCGCGTCCAAGCGCGCCTGGCCCAACGCGTCGGCCTACCACGCCACCAAGTGGGGCCTGCTGGGCCTGTCGCACGCGCTGCACGCCGAGCTGCGCCCGCATGGCATCAAGGTGTCGGCCATCGTCGCCGGCGGCATGCGCACGCCGTTCCTGCTGGACCGCTTCGCCGATATCGACCAGTCGACGCTGCAGGACCCGGCCAACGTGGCGCGTGCCGTCCGCTTCGTGCTTACCCAGCCCGAGGAAACCGTGATTCCGGAGGTGATGGTTCTGCCGATGAAGGAGACGTCATGGCCGTGAGCGGCGCGGACGCCGGCGCCGGCAGGCCCGGCGCCGTGCTGCTGGACAAGGACGGGACCATCGTCGAGGACGTGCCGTACAACGTCGACCCTGAACGGATGCGGCTGGCACCCGGCGCCGGCAGCGCATTGCGCCGGCTCGGCGCGCTGGGCGTGCCGCTCGTGGTGGTGTCGAACCAGCCCGGCGTCGCGCTGGGCCGATTCGCGCCGCAGGCGCTGGTCGGGGTGCGCGAGCGGCTGACCGCGATGTTTGCGGAGCACGGCGCGCGCCTGTCCGGCTTCTTCTATTGTCCGCATCACCCGGATGGCTTGGTGCAGCGCTTCGCGCGCACCTGCCTGTGTCGAAAGCCGATGCCGGGCCTGTTGCGCAACGCCGCCGCGCTGCTGCAATTCGACCTGCGCCGTTCGTGGATGGTGGGCGACATCCTCAACGATGTCGAAGCCGGCAATCGCGCCGGTTGCCGGACCATCCTGGTCGATTGCGGCAACGAGACGGAATGGGCGAAGGGACCGATGCGAACCCCCGATCATGTCGTGCGCGACCTCGATGAGGCGGCGCGCATCGTGGAAGCGGAGATGGGCGGCGCGCCGCATGACCTGCGCCGCGTGGAGGCGTCATGAAAGCGTGGGAAAACGCCCAGCGCATCCTGTGCGTGCGGCTGGACAACATGGGCGATGTGCTGATGAGCACGCCAGCCATGCAGGCCCTGAAGGAGGCGGCGCCGGGCCGCCATCTGACCTTGCTGACCTCCGGCAGCGGCGCCGTGCTCGCCGACCACCTGCCGATGGTGGATACCGTGATGTCATGGGAGGCGCCGTGGGTCAAGGGCCGCGGCACGGGCTCCAGCGTGATGCCGATGGCGCAGCGGCTGATGGAGGGGCAATTCGATGCGGCGGTGATCTTTACCGTGTATAGCCAGAGCCCGTTGCCGGCGGCCATGCTTTGCACGATGGCGGGCATTCCGCTGCGGCTGGCGCACTGCCGCGAGAATCCCTATCAGTTGCTCAGCCACTGGGTTCCGGAGACGGAGCCCCACCAGCAGGTGCGCCACGAAGTGCAGCGGCAGCTCGATCTGGTGGCCGCCGTGGGGGCCAGCACCGCGGACCCCGGCATGCGCTTCCGCCTGCAGCCGCATGATCGCCGCGCCATCGCGCGCCGGCTCGAAGGCCTGCGCGCCGTCGATGCGCCCGCGCGCTGCGTGGTGATGCACGCCGGCGCGACGGCGCCCTCGCGCCGGTGGCCGGCCGAGCGCTTCGCCGAAGTCGCGCGCATGCTCGCCAGCGATGACGACGCGCTGGTGCTGCTGACGGGCGGTCAGGCGGAGGTCGACGAGATCCGCGCACTGTGCGCGCTGGCCGACCATCCCCGCGTGATCAACGTCGCGGGCGAACTGACGCTCGGCCAGCTCGCCGCGCTGATCGACGAGGCCGATCTGCTGGTATCGAACAACAGCGGGCCGGTGCATCTGGCCGCCGCGCTGGGCACGCCCGTGGTCGACCTCTATGCCCTCACCAATCCGCAGCACACGCCGTGGCAGGTGCCGCACCGGACCCTGTATGCCGACGTGCCGTGCCGCTATTGCTACAAGAGCGTGTGTCCACAGCAGCATCACCGCTGCCTGACCGATGTTGCCGTACCGGACGTGGTGCGCGCCGCCCGCGAGTTGCTGGCCGGCACGCCCGCGCTTGCGAAGCCGATGCCGCCGTTGCTCAACGTCGCGCCCATGCCGCCGTTGCCGCCACGCGCGCCCATTCCGCCGCTGCGCGAGAGCGGCGCGGCGTTGGCCAGCTGATCCCGCCAGAGGAGCCCGCATGTACACCCTAGGAATCAATGCCGCGTATCACGATACGTCGGCGTGTCTGGTCCGCGATGGCGAGGTGATCGCCGCCGCCGAGGACGAGCGCTTCACCCACATCAAGCATGGCAAGCGGCCCGTGCCGTTTACCGCGTGGGAACTCCCGTACCATGCCATCGACTTTTGTCTCGCCCAGGCCGGCATCACGCTCGCGGACATCGACCATGTCGCGTACTCGTTCGACCCGGCGGTGATGCTCGGCGAGCGGCGCGGCGATGAAACCATCACGCTGCCGCTGGAGCCGTCGCGCCATGCCAGGCCCGGCGTGGGCGATTCGCCGTGGGACCCGCTGTTCCTGTCGTACGTCGTCAACGCGCCGCGCATGCTTGTCTCGGGCGTCCCGCATCATCTTTCCAGGCGCTTCTCGACCGTGCGCAACAGCGCGGACGCGCCATACCGCTGGCACTACGTCGAGCACCACATGGCGCACGAAGCCAGCGCCTTCCTGGCGGCGCCTCTCGATCGCTGCGCGGTGCTGACCATGGACGGCCGCGGCGAGCGCGCCACCACCAGCTACGGCGTGTTCGACGGGCGCGACTATCGCCGCATCAAGCAGATCGACCTGCCGGACTCCCTCGGCCTGCTATACGAGCGCGTCACCCAACACCTCGGATTCCTGCATTCGTCCGACGAGTACAAGGTGATGGCGCTCGCATCGTATGGCCAGCCGACCTACGCCGATGCGTTTCGCGGCATGGTCCATGACGACCGGGAAGGCGGCTACCGGATCGACCAGGCAGACCTGACGGCGCTGCTTGGGCCCGCCCGCGTGCGCGGCAGCGAATTCAGGCGTGAGCATTTCGATATCGCACGCTCGCTGCAGATGGTGCTCGAGGAAACCGTGCTCGGCATGACCAAATGGCTGGCGGCCGAGACCGGCGAGCGCAAGCTGGCGATGGCGGGCGGCGTTGCGCTGAACTGCGTGATGAACGCCCGCGTGCGGGACCAGGGCGCGTTCGACGAGGTGTGGGTGCAGCCGGCCGCCGGCGACGCGGGCACCGCGCTCGGCGCCGCGCTGTGGGTCGACTGGCAACAGCGCGGCAAGCCCGCGCGCACGTGGGCCATGGAGCATGCCTATCTCGGCCCGGCCTTCAACGAGCGTGAGATCGCGGAATTCCTCGACTGGTCCAAGCTGCCGTACCGGCGGCTTGCCGATGTCCCCGAGGAGACCGCCGCGCTGCTGGCGCAGAACAAGATCATCGGCTGGTTCCAGGGCCGCATGGAGTTTGGCCCGCGGGCCCTGGGCGGCCGCTCGATCCTCGCCTCGCCGATCGATCCGTCGATGCAGCAGCGGCTGAACCAGATCAAGGACCGCGAGGACTTCCGGCCAGTGGCGCCGGTGATCATGGAGGAGCGCGCCTCCGAATGGTTCAGCGCAAAGCACCCCGGCAACTGGCGCGCCCCGTTCATGCTGTTCGTGTTCGACGTCAAGGCAGGGCGCGAGGAGCAGATCCCGGCCGTGTGCCATGTCGACGGCACGGCGCGCGTGCAGACGGTGCGCCGCGAACAGAATCCGGCTTACTACGACGTGCTGTCGGCGTTCGAGCGCCGCACCGGCGTGCCGATCCTGGTCAATACCTCGTTCAATACGCGCGGCGAGCCGATCGTCTGCACGCCGCGCGATGCGGTGGAATGCTTCTGGACCTCGCCGCTCGATGCGCTGGTGATCGGCCCCTTCCTGCTGGAAAAGCCGGCGCGCACGGTGGAAGCGCCACGGCAGGCGACGGAGGTGGCGCATGCCGGACAGTGAGGCAATGCGCGGCGCCGAGCCGCTGGTATCGGTGGTGATTCCCACCTATCGGCGTCCAGACCTGCTGCACCGTTGCCTGCGGGCGCTCGGCGCGCAGCAGTTCGGCGCGGGAACGTTCGAGGTCATCGTCGCCGATGACGGCTGCCAGCCCGAGGTGGAACGGCTGGTGACATGGCTGGACGGCAAGTGGCCGCGCTGTTCGCTGCGCTATGTGCCGGTGCCCGATACCCAGGGTCCCGCGGCCGCGCGCAATCGCGGCTGGCGTCTGGCCCGTGCGACGGTGGTGGCCTTTACCGACGACGACACCATTCCCGAGCCCGACTGGCTGCGGGAGGGCTGCCGGGCGCTCACGACCGCGCCGGAATGCTGCGCCATGACAGGCCGTGTCGTGGTGCCGCTGCCCGAGCGTCCGACCGATCATCAGCGCGATACGGGCGGGCTCGCCCATGCCGAGTTCGTCACGGCCAACTGCTTCGTGCGCAAGGAAGCGCTGGTCAAGGTGGGCGGCTTCGACGAACGCTTCACGCGCGCGTGGCGCGAGGATTCGGATCTGCAGTTCCGCCTGTTGCAGCAGGTCGGCCCGATCGGCAATGCCCAGCAGGCAGTGGTGGTGCATCCGGTGCGGCCGGCGCCATGGGGCAGCAGCATCGCCGCGCAGTCCAAGGTGTTCTTCGACGCGCTGCTCTACAAGAAGCATCCCCGCTGGTATCGCGAGCGTATCCGGCCCAGGCCCCCGTGGCATTACTACGTCGCGGTCCTGGCACTGGTGACGGCGCCGCTGGCGGCGCTTGCCGGCAGTGCCGGCGTGGCGTGGATCGCGCTGGCGATATGGCTGGCGTTGACCGCCTGGTTTTGCTGGCACCGGCTGCGCGGCGCCGCGCTGACGCCATCACATGTGGCCGAGATGATCGCCACATCCATCGTGATACCGCCGTTGTCCCTGTATTGGCGCCTGCGTGGCGCACTTGCTTTCAAGGTTGGCTTCCTATGAATCCATTGCCCGAGCGGCCCCGCCGGATCGCGGTGTTCCGCGCCCTGCAGCTGGGCGACATGCTGTGCGCCGTGCCCGCGCTGCGCGCGTTGCGGCAAGGCGAGCCCGATGCCGAGATCACGCTGATCGGCCTGCCTTGGGCCGCGTCCTTCGTCGACCGTTTCGCCCCGCTGGTGAACGACCTGATGATCTTTCCCGGCGCGCCAGGCATGCCCGAGCAGCCGGTTCGCGCGGCAGACACCGAGGCTTTCTACACGGCCGCGCAGGCACGCGGCTTCGATCTGGCGATCCAGCTGCACGGCAGCGGGCTGGTCACCAATGGCATCGTGCGACGCCTCGGCGCGCGCCGCATGGCCGGCTTCCGGCCCGTGCCATCGGCACCGCCCGCGGGCCGCGCTCCCTGCACACGCAAGCCCGGATCGCGTGCGTTCGGGCCGCGCGCCGACGAGGAGTTGTTGATCGACTGGCCCCAGGGCAACGAGATCGAGCGGCTGCTGTCGCTGATTACCCGTCTTGGCTATCCGGCCGCCGGCACTCATCTCGAGTTTCCGCTGAGGGACGCGGATCTGTCGAACTGGCAGGCGCTGGCGCAACGCTACAAGCTCGCGCCGGGGAACTTCGTCTGCATCCATCCGGGCGCGCGCATGCTGTCGCGGCGCTGGCCGGTGGAGCGCTTTGCGGCGGTGGCCGCCGCGTTGGGCGCCCACTGGAAAATCGTGGTAACCGGCACGGCGGACGAGGCGTCTCTGGCCGAGGCGCTGTGCGGCACGACGGGCCGGCCGGTGGTCAACCTGTGCGGGCAGACCGATCTGGGCACCATGGCCGCCGTCGTCAAGCACGCACGGCTGCTGCTGTGCAACGACACGGGCGCCTCGCATATCGCCGCCGCCATGCGCACGCCGAGCGTGGTGGTGTCATGCGGCAGCGACAGCGCCCGCTGGGCGCCGCTCGATGGCACGCGGCACCGCGTGCTGGCCAACCACCCGAGCTGCCGCCCCTGCATGCACCAGGACTGCCCGGTAGGCCATCTGTGCGCCGATGCCATCGGCGTCGACACCGTTATCGATACAGCGCTGGCGCTGGCGGCCGGACCTGCCGCCGCCGTCGAACCGGAGGCCATTCATGCGTGAGCGGCTGCGCATCCTGACCTGGCATGTCCACGGCAACTACCTGTACTACCTGTCGCAGATCCCGCACGATCTCTACCTGGTCACCAAGCCCGGCTCGCCGGCGGGCTATGCCGGCGCGGTCGGCGCGCTGCCGTGGGGGCCGAACGTGCACGAGGTGCCGTATGACGAGGTGCCCGCACGCGAATTCGACTGCGTGCTGTACCAGCACCAGCGGCATTACGATACGGACCGCCTCGATCTGCTGACGGCGGCGCAGCGGCGCCTGCCGACGATCTTCCTCGAACACGATCCGCCCCAGCAGCATCCCACCGCGACACTGCATCCGGTGCAGGACCCCAATGTGATGCTGGTGCACGTGACGCCCTTCAACGCGCTGATGTGGGACAACGGCGTCACGCCATCCCGCGTCATCGAGCATGGCGTGCTGGTCGATCCGGCGGTTCGCCACTCCGGCGAGCTGGCTCGCGGCATCAGCGTGGTCAACAACCTGGCACGTCGTGGCCGGCGGCTGGGCGCCGATGTGTACGCGCAGGCCAGGGAACGCGTCCCGCTCGACCTCGTGGGCATGGCGGCCGAGGAGGCGGGCGGGCTTGGCGAGGTGCCGAACCCCGAGCTGGCCGCATTCGTCGCGCGCTACCGCTTCTTCTTCAATCCGATCCGCTACACCAGCCTCGGGCTGGCGGTGGTGGAGGCCATGGCCATCGGCATGCCGGTCGTTGGCCTCGCCACCACCGAACTGCCGACCGTGATCCGCAACGGAGAGAGCGGTTATGTCGATACCCGCGTCGATGTGCTGGTCGGCGTCATGCGCGAACTGCTGAAGGACCCGGGAATGGCCCGGCAGTGGGGGGAAGCCGCGCGGACCACCGCGCGGCAGCGCTTCGGCATCGGACGGTTCGTCGACGACTGGTGCCGCGCGCTCGCCGAGGTGACGGGGTAGCCGGCGGCGCGCTCCTGGCCGTTGGTTAACGAAACTCGGCATCCCTTGCGCAAATGGAAGGCAGGCGATTGCGCCGCCTTCCGGCTGTATCCTAGTGTGGTCGCAACTCAATGGCGAGATGCGCGGCGTTGCCCCGCCATCGCGCCGCTAAGCAGGAGCGACCGCGATGCCCCATCCCCTCGATGCCCGTTACATCCTCGCGGCCGAGCGCAAGCTTGGCGCAACCCTTCCCGACAGCTATCGCCACGCCATGATGCGCGCGAACGGCGGGGCCGTCGCCACCGACGACGATACCTGGTGGCTCTACCCGATCGCCGACGATTCCGACAGCCAGCGCTTCGCCCGTACCTGGGCCGACATCGTGGTGGAGACGCAGGCGTGCCGCGAACTGCCCGGCTTTCCCGACGATGCGGTGGCGATCGCGCACAACAGCGCCGGCGACTTCCTGCTGTTCCGGCGGCGGGGCGACCGCTTCGGTCCCGAGGTGTACGAGTGGCTGCACGAGGAGCGGGAGGTCTACAAGGTCGAGGCGGACTTCGGCCTGCTGGAGCGTGAATAGCGCCTGCTCGCCCGTGAGGGCCGGGGAATGCCGCTAGCGCGGTGACAGGTAGCGGCGCAGCGCCTGCACGGCAGGGGGGATCACGGTTCGTTCGCGCAGGATCCACGGCAGGCCCCGCGCCGTGTCGAGGCACCCGACGATGCCGCCCTCACGCAGCAGCGCCGGCAAGGCCCGCGCGCTTTCGCGCCACGCGGCCGTGGCCGGCAGCCGCAGCCAGGCTGACCAGATCGCATTGCGGGCAAGCAGCCGGCGCCGCAGCCGGTGGGCGCGCAGCGGACAGGGACGGTGATAGGCGCGCAGCGATGGGCAATACACCAGATGCCAGCCCTGGGCGGCGAGGTCCAGCGCCAGCAGCGTCTCCTCGCCGCCGATGAAGAGGCGTGGGTGGTAGCCGCCGGCGCGCCGGTACGCGTGCGCGCGGAATATGCTGGCGCCCGCCAGCAGGCCAAGAATCGCCTTGCCCGGCAAGCCATTGGACGGGATCGGGCTCTGCGCCATGATTTGGCTGATCGGATCGGTTTCCGGCGGCCGGCCCTCGCGTACCACCATCAGGTGCGCGGTGAGCGACGCGACATCGGGATGCCGGTCCAGCGTGTCGGCGGCGAGCGACAGCGCGCCCGGTTCCCACCACGTATCGTCGTCACAGAAGGCCACATAGGGCGTGCGGGCCCAGTCCACGCCGACATTGCGGGCCGCGGCGCCGATATTGGTGGGCAGCCGCAGCAGCGTGGCGTGGGGAAACTCGTCGCGGACCATGTCGGCGGTGCCATCGCCGGAGCCGTTGTCGACCACCGCCAGCGGCGGATTCTCGGGCAGCACGGCCAGCCGCTGCAATGTGCCGCGCAGCCAGTCGCGGCGGTTGTACGTCAGCACCACCACGCTGACACGGGGCGTGGCAACGGCACCCGGCTGCCCATGCGACTGCCGCCGGGATGCTGGCTGCCGCGCCCCGGCGTCTGGCACCGCAGCGTTCACACGCCGTCCTCGCTGGTGCAGGCGGTGGCGGCCACCGCGGTATCGCCCGCGCCCGCCTCCCACTGCCAATAGCGCTCGGGTGCGCTGAGGTCGCTGATCGTGGCGGAGTCGAACATCGCGAGCTGGCTGGCGTAGGCGTTGCACGCGCGTGCCTTGGTGGTGGTGTGTTCGCCGATGGCCAGGTCCACCGGTGTCGACACGGTGCCGGCGGCATGCCAGCGCGCCAGCAGCTTGTGCAGCATGCCGGGCTTGCGGCGATAGATGGCCTCCTCATAGAAGAGCCATGGCGGCCCGCCATGGTCGCGCTCCTGCCACAGCCGCGCGCAGGCCTCGTGCACCAGAACATGATCGGAGTGATACAGGCCGCACGGCGCCACCACCGCGCACGCGTTGTGTAGCGCGATGGCGGGCGCCAGCCGGGCGGCGATCTCGCCCGGCGTGTAGCGACGGTCGTATTGCGCGTCGAGCAGGTCCAGCCAGATCGGCTTGGCGTCCAGATGTGCCAGGGCGGCACGGTCTTCATCGCGGCGGGCCAGCATGGCCTGCGCGGCGCTGTCGAAGCCGGCGCGGCTGTCCCAGTCGGGCGCGGGCATGTCCGCCGGCGGGATGCCGGCGAACACCGTCACCACGACCGAGCCCGGACACGCCGCCAGCAGGTTGCCGCAACTGAAGACCGCGTCGTCCAGATGCGGGGAAATCACCACCAAGGGTACGGAAACCGAGAGGGCCATGACGTTAGTCCGAATCGCTGAGCAGGTCTTGCGCGGTGCAAGGATCGCGCCATGCCGTCACGGCCGGAAGCGGCATCGCGCTGCGGGCTGCCGCGCGGAAAACGAAACAGCTGTGCAGTAGATCTTGCAAGCCGTGTGCGCGTGACATCGGGTGGGCGATGGCGGCGCTCATCAGTCGCCCTTAGCGCGGAAGGGAAGAAAGGCGGCCGGCCGGATCGCGCCTGCCCGCGAGGCCAGCCGCCTGGGAAGGGGTCGCGGCCGCCAGCGCCGTCCCGGCAGGGGCCGCG
>NZ_VLJN01000034.1:22861-70834 GCF_007829435.1 Cupriavidus gilardii J11 | reverse complement strand
CGCCGCAGCCGTTCGGCGAAGTAGGCCACCGTGCGGCGCAGTCCTTCGTCGACGTCGATGCGCGGCGCCCATTGCAGCAGCGTGCCGGCCTGCGTGATATCGGGGCAGCGCTGGCGCGGATCGTCTTCCGGCAGCGGCCGCATGACGATGGGCGCGGTCGAGCCAGTGGCCGCCAGCACCTTGCGCGCGATCTCCAGCATCGACAGCTCGCAGGGATTGCCGAGGTTGATCGGCGCGCTCATGTCGCCGGGCGCCTCCATCAGCCGGATCAGGCCATCGATCAGGTCATCCACATAGCAGAACGAGCGCGTCTGCGAGCCGTCGCCGTAGACGGTCAGCGGCTGGCCGGACAGCGCTTGTGTAATGAAATTGGAGATCACGCGGCCATCGGCGGGATGCATGCGCGGGCCATAGGTGTTGAAGATCCGCGCGATGCGCACGTCAACCCCGTGCTGGCGGTGGTAGTCGGTAAAGAGCGTCTCGGCGCAGCGCTTGCCTTCGTCATAGCAGGAGCGCGGACCGATGGGGTTGACATGGCCCCAGTACGACTCCTGCTGCGGATGCAGGTCGGGGTCGCCATAGACTTCGCTGGTGGACGCCTGCACGATGCGCGCCTTCACGCGCTTGGCCAGCCCCAGCATGTTGATGGCGCCGTGCACGCTGGTCTTGGTTGTCTGCACCGGAT
Organism: Cupriavidus gilardii J11; assembly: GCF_007829435.1. Classification (GTDB taxonomy): domain Bacteria; phylum Pseudomonadota; class Gammaproteobacteria; order Burkholderiales; family Burkholderiaceae; genus Cupriavidus; species Cupriavidus gilardii_D. The sequence goes on along the minus strand of NZ_VLJN01000034.1, from coordinate 70,149 downwards.
CGCTCTGGTAGTGCACCGGCGATGCGGGGCAGGCCAGGTTATAGATCTGGTCGACCTCCACGTAGAGCGGGAAGGTGACGTCGTGCCGCATCAGCTCGAAGTTCGGCTCGTGCAGCAGGTGCGCGATATTGTCCTTGCTGCCGGTATAGAAGTTGTCCACGCACAGCACGTCGTGGCCCGCCTGTACCAGCCGGTCGCACAGGTGCGAGCCGAGAAAGCCGGCTCCTCCGGTCACCAGCACCCGCCGGCGATGCGCTTCTCTCATGTCCGCCCTCCAGATGATTGCCGCGCCGGCCGCCAGCCGGTGCGCGGCGATGCCGCGTCAGGCCGCCACCACTTCCGGTGCCGGTGTGGCGGCATCGAGAGTCACGCCGGCAAGCCGGGCGTACACCGCCTCCATTCGCGCCGCGACGCCGGCCCAGGTGAAATGGGCATGCGCACGGCGACGACCGGCCTGGCCCATGCGATCGGCCAGCACCGGGTCGCACGCCAGCCGCGCCAGCCGCGCGGCCAGCGCGCGCGGGTCGTGCGGCGGCACCAGATAGCCGGTGCGTCCGTTGAGCACCGTGCTGCGGATGCCGCCGACCGCGGAGCCGACCACCGGGATGCCACAGGCCATGGCCTCCACCGGCGTGATGCCGAAGGGCTCGTACCACGGCGTGGTGACGAACACGTCGGCGGCGCTGTAATAGAGCCGCAACTGCTCGCGTCCGCGCCGGCCGACGAAGGTGACCGCATCGGCCACGCCTTCCTCCGCGGCGATCTTCTGCAAGCGGCCGATTTCCGGGGTGGCGGCCACGCTGGGCTGGTCCGAGTTGCCGCCCACCACATAGAGCCGGGCACGGATGCCGAAGCCGCGCCGCAGTTCACCCATGGCGCGCACCACATTGTCGATACCCTTGCGCGGCACCATGCGGCCGAGCTGCAGTACCGAGAACTCGTGGGTAGGCCAGCCGAGCTGCTGGCGGGCCTGGCGACGTGGAACGGGCGAGAATTCGTCGCCGTCGAAGCCGCACGGCACGGTCTCGATGATGGAAGGATCCGCATCATAGAGACGCATCAGGTCGTGACGGTCCTGCGGGCACTCGGCGATCACGCAGTCGGATTCGCGCACCAGCTGCGTCTCGATGTCGAAGCGGCTGTCCGGGAAGCCATCGGCGCTGCCCTGATGTTGGCGCCGCACCTTGCCCAGCGCGTGGAAGGTGGTCACGAGCGGCAGGTCCAGCGTGCGCTTGGCGCGCAGCGCAGCCATGCCGGACATGAAGAAATTCGCGTGCAGCACCATATACCCGACGCGGTCGCGCGCCATGAAGTCCGCGATCCAGTCCCCGAAGGCATTCATATAAGGCAGCAACTGCTCCTTCGGCACGTGGACCGCCGGCCCGGCGGGCACGTGGACCACGCGCACATTCGGCGCCATCGCCACCGCTTCCGGCAGCAGGCCCTTGTCGCGGCGGGTGAAGACATCCACCGGATAGCCGCGCTTGCCGAGGTGGCGCGCGAGCTGCGCCACGTAGATATTCTGCCCGCCGCTGTCCACGCTGCCCGGTCCGGCAAGCGGGGAAGCATGTTCACTGATCAACGCGATCCTTCGCATGGTTGGCTCCCAGAGGGCGAGGTGCCGGCCGCCACAGCCGCGATCCGCTCGCTAGTGAGAGCCCCTGTTTGCAGCTTGCATGCCAGCGTGCGTCTTCTCCGCCAGTTTCCGGGGGACAAGCGTTATAACGCTTCTGCTCCGGTTCCCTTGATTCCACGGAAAATTTACGGATGTGGCACGAGGCAGGGACGCAAGTCGTGACGAAATTTCAGGGGTTTGTAATACGGGCGCTGTTTTTTACGTTGGGAAAAACCGTGGAACTGTGACTGCTCTCTCCGCGCCCTTCTCCCGCAAAGCGGGAGAGCGGAGCACACCACCGGACATTCGATATCCCCACGGTTTTCTCCTCTCTCCCGCGAGCGGGAAGGCGGGGGGGAGGGGGCAATCGCAGACACACGACCTCCCACCGCCCAACAGGAACACTCCTTGCGACACCCATTCCCCGCAGCAGACCCCGCGTGCCGGCGACGCCCGCCGGCCAGGGCGATCGACTGGATAAACGAACTGGAGTGAAGCGCAGATGAAAACGAGGCTGAAGAAGTTGGAATCGCAGGTCATGGTCATCACCGGCGCCACCAGCGGTGTCGGGCTGATCGTCGCCCGCAAGGCGGCGGCGCGCGGAACCAAGCTCGTGCTGGCCTCCCGCAGTGACGAAGCGCTGCACCGGCTGGCGGAGGAACTGCGCGAAGGCGGCACGGAAGTCATCACCGTGGCGACCGACGTGGGCGATCTGGAAGCGGTCAAGGCGTTGGCGCAGGCCGCGATCGAACGCTTCGGCGGTTTCGATACCTGGGTCAACAATGCAGGCGTCACCGTATATGGCCGCCATGGCGACGTGCCGATCGAGGACCAGCGCAAGCTGTTCGATACGAACTACTGGGGCGTGGTGCACGGATCGCTGGTCGCCGCGTCGCATCTGCGCGAGCGTGGCGGGGCGATCATCAATATGGGAAGCGAAGCATCGGACGCGGCGCTTCCATTGCAGAGCGCGTACGCGGCGTCCAAGCACGCGGTCAAGGGCTTCACCGATTCGCTTCGGCTGGAACTGGAACAGGAACGCGCGCCGATTTCTGTCACGTTGATCAAACCGGCGGCGTTGGACACGCCCTTTGTCTCGCACGCGAAGAACTACCTGGACGTGGAGCCGAAGCTGCCCCCGCCGATCTACGATCCGGAACTGGCGGCGGAGGCGATCCTGTACGCGGCCGAGCATCCACGCCGCGACATGTTCGTCGGCGGCGCGTCGAAGGCCATGTCGTCAATGGCTTACCATGCGCCGGGGCTTTACGACAGGGTGATGCGGCGCTTCCTCGGACGCGCGCAGCGCACTGGCCACCCCGCGGGGCCGCGCGAGAACAACGCGCTGCATCAGGCCTGCAACGAGCTTGTCGACCGGGGCGGTCAACGACATGTGGTGCGAGCCTGCCCGTATTCGGCCAGCACCCGGCATCCGGTCATGACTGGCGCGATGGTGGTGGGCGCGTCGCTAGCCCTGGCCGCCGCTCTCGGCAAGCGCCGGCACCGCCTGCGCTGACCAGCGTAATTGCCATGACTGCCGGGTGACCCCCGTGACCGCTCGTGATTGCCGATAACGCGCGCGAGGGCGCGCTTCTGGTGCTGATGTACGGCCTGGTCCCGCTATGGCTGCTGGCCGGCGTGGGGGACTGGGCCTGCCATCGCCGTACCCGGATCGAGACCAATGCCGGGGCGTATGAGTCCGCGCTGCATCTGCTGATGCTGCTCGAGGTCGGTCTGCCGGTGCTGCTCGCGCTGTTCGTGCGAGTAAATGCGCTGGTGCTGCTGATCATCGCCGGCGCGGTGGTATTGCACGCCGCCACCGCATGGTGGGACATTCATTACACCCATGGAAAGCGCGAGATCGGTCCAGCCGAGCAGCATATGCACGGGCTGCTGGAAGTGCTGCCGATGACGGCCCTGATACTGGTTGCACTCGGCCATTGGGACCAGACGCTGTCGCTGTTCGGCGCGGGGACGCAGCCTGCCGACTTTACGCTGGCATGGAAGACGCCGATGTTGCCGCCCTGGTATATCGCCATCGTGCTGATTGCCTCGGTGCTGCTTGCCGTGCTGCCTTTCGTGGAGGAGTACCGCCGGTGCTGGCGCTGGCGCCGGCAGCGCAGCGACGAGGAAGCCGCCGAGGCGATCCGCCGGGCCCGGGCCGCGGCGCGTCCGAGATAAGTCGAGGTGGATGTCGTTGCCAGGCGGCGCGGTGAAAACCGTCAGCCCACCCGCCGCCAGCTCCGCACCACCATATAGACGCCATAGGCGGCCGCGCAGCCGAACACGATACCCAGCACCCGGCCGCTTTCGTTGCCGCAGATCCACGCTTCATGCGCGGCGGCGATCACCANTATAGACGCCATAGGCGGCCGCGCAGCCGAACACCAGCCGCAGCAGCCAGCCCCGTCCGCCCAGCCAGATCCACGCTTCATGCGCGGCGGCGATCACCAGTAGCGTCATTGCCAGTGCATCCAGAAGCCGGGTCCACGCGGGACGCATGACGGGCTGCAGCGGCGGCGCGGCCTCGGCGTGAGCCTCGGTGGCGGTGTGGGGGCGGGTGCGGTCCGGTTGCATCGATCGCTTGCGTTGGGGTCGCGTTGGCGTTGTGATGGCTCGGCCCGGACTCAGCGATGGTGCTGGGTCCGACCGACGGGCGGGCGGGGCGGGGGCCTGCGCGACACAGGATCGTGCTCGCGCGTGAGCTGCTCCAGCACGCGCAGCAGGTCCGATGTCTCGTGGTAGTAGCGAATCAGCAGCGAGCGCTGCATCGGGTCGGCCACGTCGCTGCGCAGGATGGCGGCGCTCGCCGAGACGCACCGCGACGCTCGGCGGGACGCCGCCTGCAGCGGGCTATCGCCGGGGCGATCCCGTGTTGCCGGACTCGATGGCAGCACGCCGCGCGGCGCGGCACCGCGCGGCCGCGGCGGCACGCGGGCGACCAGGTCGTTCGCCGCGCGTTGTTGCAGGCTGCCACGATGCAGTAGCAGGGCGCGCAATTGGGGGTCGGCCGCGCCGACAGATGCGGCTTCGAGTGACTGGCCGCACAGGGCAGCCATTTCCGCCAGGGCGTGGATCAACGCGTGGCTGTCGTCTTCGACGGGAAGGTTCGGCTTCACGATGCTCGAGGGTGGGCCAGCGTATCCGTTGGCGGTTGGCAAATCCGGTCCTGGGTCCGGCTCAGAAATTCTCGACGGGAGGTTCGCTGGCGTCCGGGTCGCCGCCGGGGCGTTTCACGGAAGGCGGCTCGCCGTTCTCATCCGGCAGATCGCGCCCCTTGGCCGGATCCGCCTCGCGTGCGGGAGTCGGGGACGTCGCGGAGCCGCCTCCCTCGCCGGGTCCGGTGGTGCCGGTATTGCCGCTGTCGCGGCGTCGACCCGGATCGGCATCGCGCGTTCGTGCGTCGTTGTTCTGCGGATCGGGTCGGGGGTCGGTCGCCATCGTGTCGGTTCCTCGGTACAAGTCACAGCCCAGACGCAGCTTCCATGCCATCGCCCCAAGGTAAGCGCGGGCTTAATACGCTCGGGACACTGCGGGCATGACGCCCGTGCGGCCGGGCAGGTCAAGCGATGCACGCCTTTACAAGCTTTGTAAATCCTCAGGATTTGTCAATCTTTAAGAGGGGACGCGCATTGCGTGACTCTCCATTGCGTCGCCTTGAGAGCAGTAGCGCGCGTACTCGTCGCGCACCTGCCGCCATGCAAACGTTGCGCTTACCTTGCTTCGAGCGCGCGCTGGCATTGCGCGTGGTAATGCGCAATGCGCGCGAGCGCGAACTCGGCGGCGGCTTCGCGCACTTCGTTGCGTTCGCCGGAAAAGCGGCGCGTTTCGGCGAATTCGACGGTCTTGCCGGGACCGCAGCGAAAGACCCACGCAAAGCACTGCGTGCCGGCCGGCGTGCCGTCGTCGGCGCGCCCATCGGCCGTGCCGGTGTTGGCGATCGCCAGATTGGCGTCGGTCATGTCGAGCACGCCATGCGCCATCGCCAGCGAAACCGCTTCGCTGGTCAGGCCATGGCGGCGGATCGTCTCATGCGGCACGCGCAGCACGTTTTCCTTGATCTCGGGCGCGTACGCCACCACCGCGCAACGCAGGCCCTGGCCGCAGCCGGGCACGTCTGCCACGCGGGCAGCGATCAGCCCTGCGGTACAGGACTCCGCGGTCGCGAGGCGCAGGCCATGCCGGACGAGGTATCGCGCGGCTTCTTCATATGGGGTCATGTGCTGATTTCCTCCGGACTGTTGAGCGGGGCGCCGATGAGGCGCGGTGCAGCTTCCATGCCATCGGAGCGCAATCCGCTGGATGGTGTGGAATGGTTTGCAGGAATGCCATGGTGCTCGTTCGAGCTCGCTGCACGTATGTAAAAACGGCAATGACTGCGCAGGGCAGCGTGTCCCCCGGTTCAGGCGCACGCCGTTGTCGCGCGGATCCACGGCGCTGGCGCGGGTCTTGGCGGCGGTACGGTTATTGCGTCCCCGGCTGCCATGGCGCGGGACCCGGCCAGCGGAACTAAGTCGTACAGCGCGTCGTACAGCGGGTCCGCGCCAGACTATGTCGATGAACAGGAGGCTTGCATGGCGCAAACCGAAGGCACCCAAAATCCGCGAAGCGCAAGCGGTCTGCCGATGGCCGCCCCGGGTACCCGTACCGATCGCTCCGGCGACGAAGTGCAGAGCCGCAGCGCCGATCCCGGGCAGAGCAGCTATGGCGGTTTCAAGAATGAGGACCCGGCCTTCCAGCGGCAGGGCGATGCCGGTGCGGGCCGAGCCGTTCGCGCGATGTATTCCGACGAACGTCTGCGGGACCGGGTGTGCGAGCGGCTGTGGCGCTCGGGTCTCGATGTGAGCGAGGTCTCGGTGAACGTCGAAGGCGGACACGTCCGCCTGGAGGGTACGGTGGGCAGCCGCGATGCGCGGCGTCGCATCGAGGATTGTGTCGACGCGTGCCCGGGCGTCGCCGACATCGTCAACCATATCCGCGTCGCGCCCGACCGCACGCAGCAGCAGGGCTGACGCGAGGCCGACGCGGCTTCCACTACGGCATCAAGCGCTCGCCTTATTCGCTTTTGCTTTTTCCCCACAAAAGAAAGGAGTCAGACATGGACAAATCGAAGATCCCTACCGCGCAACGTGCCGCGCTGAGCCTGCTGCTGGACGATCACCGGTCGGTGAAGAAGCTGTTCAAGTCCTTCGAGTCCGCGAAGGAGCGCTCCGAGAAGGAGCAGATCGCGCAGCAGGCTTGCCGCGAGCTGACGGTCCATGCGCAGATCGAGGAAGAGATCTTCTATCCCGGCGTCCGGGGCGTGCACGAAAAGCTGGACAAGATGCTGGACGAGGCCAAGGTCGAGCACCAGAGCGCAAAGGATCTGATCGCCCAGATCGAGGGAGATCTGGGCGGGGAGATGATGGAGGCGCAGTTCACCGTGCTGGCGGAATACGTCAACCACCATGTCGAGGAAGAGGAAAACGAGATCTTCAAGCTGGTCATCGACAAGGACTGCGACCTGGCCGAGATGGCCAAGCAGATGGCGGCGCGCAAGGAGGAGTTGATGGCGTCGGCCTGATGGCTGTTGCCGGGGACTTGGTTTTATTGGGACTCCCCTCTCCCCCGTCCCTCTCCCGCMAGGCGGGCGAGGGACGGGGGAGAGGGCACTCAAACCTTGTGATGAATCACCCCTTCCGGCGGCGGCAGTGGCGCCCCTTGCTCCGGCGCTTCCTTTGACAGATCGCCCGCCGACGCCGCACCGGGAAGCGGTTGCGATGGCTCCGGCCCGGCTTCAAATTCCAGGTCGTTATGCACCCCCAGCACGCCGGGGCCGATCGCCGCTGCCTTTGCAATGCGTTGCGCGGTATCGGCATCGCCCACCTTGCCGGCGATGCGAATGCGCTTGTCCTCGATGCTCAGTTGCACTTCCGGCGGTTGCCCGTCGAATTCCCTCGCGATGTGCTCGCGCGCCAGCGCCAGCAGATCGCGGTCCTGACTATCCGCATCCTGATCGGTGGACGAAGGGCGGCCCGTCGGCCCGGTGGTATCGGTCATCGTGTCCCGGTGTCGTTGGATTGTCGTTCTGTCGCCTGGCGCGTGGCCACGCCGCTGCGCCATGCGGTGGTACGCGCGGCCATCGACTTGCCCATCTCCAGGTGCTTCTCCAGCGTCGGCAATACGCGCTTGGCGAAGGCCCGCAGCGCCGGGTCCTTGCCGACTTCGGCCTGCCGCTGGAATAGCGCGACCGCCTGCCGGTTGGCATCGATCGCGACCATCTGCACGAACATGCGATCGAAGTCGGCGCCCTTGAGCGCGCGCAACTTGGCTACCTCTGGTGCCTCCGGCAGCCGTTGTTCGGGCTGTACGCCCTTGGTGTGCGTGATGCGCGCCAACTCGGCCGCGATGGCGCGATGGTCCCGCACCACGCCGTGCGCATAGGCAAGCAACGTCGGATCGGCCGATACCTCCAGCGCCATGCTGGCGGTTTCGATGCCCATGGCCGCGGTGAGGATCGCTTCGTCGATGAAGCGCAGATCGTCGGTCGACAGCGACGTGGCGGGCGCGGGAGAACTGGCGTCTGCCGGCGGACTGCCGACCACGCCCGGTGGCGGCTGAACCGCGTTCTGGGCCGGCGCTCGCGGCGTCCATGCGCACGCAAGCCCCGTCATCAGCAGCACGACGGCGCGCCGGGTATCGATCAGAACGCTGGTGGCCATGGCGTCTCCCTGGATGGGCAACGGCCGGTCGCCTTGCCGTTACGACTCCGATTTATGGTCGGGCTTGCCCTTCTGCGGCGTCGAGGCCATGTCGTGCAGTTCCTTCTCGCTCATCGACTTGTACATCGACTTGGAAGCACCCTTCAGTTCGCCCACCTTCTTGTCGCCGCGCTTGGCCGACAGCGCGGCGCCGGCGGCCATCTGTTGCGATTTCGATTTGGCTGGCATGTCGTTCTCCTGTCCATGTTCGGCGATGCATGCAAGCGACGTGCCGATCGCAGCGGSGGGAGCCGCGGCGTGGCGGTAACAGCCGTGCGCCGGCAGGCACCGCGCGCCGATCTTGCAAGCCTTGTAATTCGGCATTGCCCGCCGCACCCGGCGGTCACGATCGCGGGTCACGCATCAGCGCGCGGGCTGCGCAGGCTGCGATACGCCTTCCAGCGCTTCGCCCGTGCCCCCGGTGTCTCCGGTCTTTACCGCCAGGTCGCCCAGCGAGACCACACCGACCAGATGGTGGTCCTTGTCGATGACGGGCAGGCGGCGGATCTGATGCGCCGCCATCTTCTCGCGTGCGGCCTCGACCGACTCGTCGTCGCTGCACCACTGCACGTCCTGCGTCATCGCCTCGGTCACCTTGGTCGACTTGGGGTCGCCACCCGCCGCCACGCAGCGTACCGTGATGTCGCGGTCGGTCACCATGCCGGTCAGCCGCCGTCCGTCGCATACCGGCAATGCGCCGACATCGAGTTGGCCCATCAATTCCGCCGCGCGCTGGATCGTCTCGTCCGGCGACACGAAGGCCGGCTGGGCAGTCATCACATCGCGCAGCACGCGACCTTGCGTACCGCTGCCTTGCGTCTGTGTTGCCATGTCGATCTCCTTGCGTTGAATGTGCTCGCGCACGTGTGCAAGGCGGTCGCAAGATGCGGGCCAGAGCAGTAGCGATCGGGAGAGGGCAGCCTCAGCAATCCAGATATGCGATCGGCTCTACTGCCGCTGCGCCGACAATCCCCACAGCAACGAGCGATGGAATTGCTCCGGCGCTTCCACCTGCGGCGAATGCCCCAGCTCCGGAAACGCGACCAGCGTGGCGTTCGGAATGGCCTGCGCCGCCCGACGGCCGAGCTCGGGATAGTTGCCCAGCCGCCTGGCGATTTCCACCGGCGCGCGATTCGCACCCGGCGCGGTGCGGTCGCGGCCGCCGATCATCAGCAGCGTGGGGGCCTGGATATTGCCGAACTCGTGGATGACCGGCTGTGTGAACAGCATCTCTGAGGTCTGAGCCTGGTTCCAGGCCACGATTTCCTTGCCGGGACCGGCGTACATGCCTGCGAGCATCGACACCCAGCGATCGTACTCGGGCTTCCACTTGCCGTTGTAGTAGAAGCGCTGCTGATAGGCCTTGATGCTGTCGAAGCTGGTCTTCAGCTCGCCCTGGTAGAGCTGGTCCACGCTGGCATACGGCACGCCCTCGGCTTGCCAGTCCTCCAGGCCGATGGGATTGACGAGCACCAGCTGCTCGACCGCCTGGATACTGCAGCGCATAGCGCGCCGCCAGCATGCCGCCCATGGAATGGCCGATCAGCGTCACCCGCTCCACGCCGCGCGCTTGAAGCAGCGCGCGTGTATTGGCCGCGAGCTGCCCGAAGCTGAACTGATAGCCCTGCGGCTTGGTGGACGCGCAGAAGCCGATCTGGTCCGGCGCGATCACGCGAAAGCCAGCGCCGGTCAGGACCTCGATGGTGCGCTCCCATGTTGCGGCACAGAAGTTCTTGCCATGCAGCAGCACGGCCGTGCGGCCGTTCGGGGCGGTGCGCGGCTCGACGTCGAGGTAGGCCATGCTCATCTGCTGCCGCTGCGATGAAAACGCGAAGCGTTGCACGGGGAAGGGATAGGCGAAGCCTTCCAGCTGCGCGCCGTACGAAGCCGGCGCCGGCGGCGATTCGGTGGCATGCGCGAGCGGAAACAGCATGGCCGCCGTCAGCAGCGCGGCATGTGTGGCAAGTCGAAGGAAAGCGCCGGTCGATACGGTCACGCGAGGACTCCTTGCGAAGGCAACAGAGACAGGAATGGGACAAGAAAGTGACGAACGAGAGTCGGCATTCTGGAGCGAAGCGGCGGCATGGTCAAACCGCGGCGCTGCAACGGCGGTCCAGGGGGTTGCCTTCGAACAATTTACAACCTGATCCGCAACTACGGTGTGGCCGCCGGGCGTGGCCGGCGACGAATGGCGGCAATTCCGGAGCCCTTTTCCGATGTCCACGGCGGTACGGTTCTTGCGGCAAGCCGGATACGTGGATCGCGCAGACCGCGGGCGCCATCGCGCGCTTGCGAGGACGAATCGGCATGGCGATACCGTCGCGATCGTCAGCGGTCTCGGTGATCGGCAAAGGATCGTCAATGATCGACAGGAGAACGAGATGCGAAACGAATACAACCCGCGGCGGCAGCAGTCCTCGTGGCCGGGCTACGATCAGCGCGACGACGGTTGGAGCGACAACCGGTCGGAACGATGGGCCCAGGACGACTGGATGGCGGAATCCGAAGGGGACACCTGGGAAAGCGCCCGCCGCCGCAGCGAACTGGACCCATGGCAGTTGAGCGAGGGCGGGCCGTCGCGCGAGGCGTTGCGCTATGGCAGCGAGACGGAGGGCACACGGGCGAGCGGGTCGCCGTATCCGCGCGGCGACGACGCGCGCCGGTACGAGCGCGAATATGACCGCGGCTGGGACATGTGGAGCGAGGCCGGCCGCCATGGCGGATACGGGCAACAGGGACGTGTCGGCGGCGAGTATGGCGGAACCGGCGGATACACGGGAGCAAGCGGCTATGGCGACTATGGCGGCTATGGCCGTTCGCAGGACCTGTCCCGCGATCCCTATCGCGATCCCGCACGCCAGCCCTATCGCGGCGCCAGCGCGGCGAGCGAGTATGGCCCGTCTTCGTATGGACAAGCCAGCCGCTATGGTGATCGCGGCCCCTATGGCCAGTTCGGCGAGGACGAGTGGAGCACGCGCGCGTCGGGTCGTGGCGACGCGGCGAGCGGTTACGACTATGCGAGCGAGTATGACGACGACGGGCGCGAACATGGGCCGCTGTACCGCCTGGGCCGTCGCATCGGCGAGGCAGTGGGCAATCTGTTTGGCGACGATGACGAGACCGGGCACTACCCGCGTACCGGCCCGAAGGGCTATCGCCGCAGCGACGAGCGCATCCGGGAGGCGGTGTGCGAACGGTTGGCCTATGCCGAGGGCATCGATGTCAGCGATGTGTCGATCGAGGTCGAAGGCGGCGTCGTCAAGCTCAGCGGCACGGTGGCGCACCGGCGGCAGAAGTACGACATCGAAGACATGGTCGAGCGCGAGTTTGGCGTGACGGATGTGCAGAATGATATCCGCGTGCGACGCAATGAGCGCACGGGCGCCTCGGAGGAAATGACGGACGTGCGTAATTGGAGTTCCGACTGGACCTGACCCAAACACCTCCCCTCTCCCGCGAGCGGGAGAGGGGCCTGGGGCGAGGGGAGTAACCCGCACACCCGCAAAAGTGTTACACCCCGCACAATCCCGCCCCCCAATGTCAGACGAAGCCGGATGGCGTGCCATGGCAGGCAAGGCAATACTTGCTGCCATAACAGGGAGGGCGCGCCATGACCGCCAAGCACCATTTCTTCTCGCCCGGACGAGCCACGGGCCTGCGGTCCGCTGCCGGCCAGCAGCCGGCACAGCGCGACGATGCTGCCACGGCAGCCCGCCCGTGGTGGCAGCCGGGCGTCTACTGCAGCGCGCCGGCGCTTTTCCTGTGGGTCGTCGCCCGCCTGCCCGACGCCATGCTGGCGGAAGTCTTCCGTGGCGGCGCGTCAATGCCGGTAGTGCTGAACCAGCTCGGTGACGCGTTGTTCTTCTGCGGCTGGGTCATCAGTGCGATCCTGCTCTGGGGCCAGCGGCGACGCACGTAGCAGCGGTGCGTTCGTCACTGGCTGTTTCGCCTTCTGTGCCGCTTTCCAATCGCGCGCCGCTGTTCGGCCGAACGGCCGCTTTGCTTTCCGCTCTGTCACGCTGGGTCCGCGCAACGGCGAGCTGCGTACGTATCGTATCGACCCGGGCAACGGCGTGGTGTCGGGCACGCCCGTGCGCCACTGGAACAAGCCGCTCGGCGCCCGGTTCGTCTTTGTGGTGCCCTAGCCCGCGCTGACCTCGCCGTCGGGGCGCAGCACCCGCAGCCGGATCACGCCGGGGTGGGCGCGCAGCGCCTGCTCCAGCGCGGCGGAGGGGGCCTTGTCGAGATCGGTGACGACGTAGCCGATCTCGCGCCGCGTTTCCAGATGCTGGCCCGTGATATTGATGCCTTCCTTGGCCAGCAGCGTGTTCAGGGCGGCCAGCGCGCCCGGCGCGTTGCCGTGCACGTTGAGCAGCCGCGCGGCCGAATGCAGCGGGCCCGGGTCGACCTCGGGGAAGTTGACCGCGCCGATGGTGGCGCCAGTGGCCAGGTAGTTGGCCAGCTTGGCCGCCACCTCGACACCGATATTCTCCTGGGCTTCCTCGGTGCTGCCGCCGATATGGGGCGTCAGCAGGACATTGGGCAGGTTCTGCAGCGGGCTGACGAAGGCGTCGCGGTTGCTCTTCGGCTCGGTGGGAAACACGTCGATGGCGGCACCGCCCAGCCGGCCCTCGCGCAGCCCCGCGGCCAGCGCCTCGATGTCGACCACGGTGCCGCGCGATGCGTTGATCAGGATCGCGCCGGGCTTGAACGCGGACAGCACGGTGGCGTCGATCATATTGCGCGTGCGGGCGGTGGCGGGGACATGCAGCGTCACCACGTCGGCATGCGACACCGCGTCGACCAGCGAGCCCTGTGCCTTGGCCGAGCCCAGCGACAGCCTCGGCTGCACGTCGTAGTACACCACCCGCATGCCCATCGCCTCGGCGAGCACGCCCACCTGCGAGCCGATATTGCCGTAGCCGACGATGGCGATGGTCTTGCCGCGCGCCTCGAACGAGCCTGCCGCGCCCTTGGCCCATTGGCCGGCATGGGCGAGGGCGTTCTTCTCCGGGATTCGCCTGAGCAGCATCACGGCTTCGCTGACCACCAGTTCGGCCACCGAGCGCGTGTTGGAGAACGGCGCGTTGAACACCGGGATGCCGGCCGCGGTGGCGGCGGTCAGGTCCACCTGCGAGGTGCCGATGCAGAAGCAGCCGATCGACAGCAGATTGGGCGCGGCCTGGAGATCGTCGGCGTGCAGATGAGTGGCCGAGCGGATGCCGATCAGGTCGTGACTGGCCAGGATGCCGCGCAGTTCGGCGCCCGCCACGGCGCCGGGCCGGCGTTCGACTGTCACGCCGGCCTCGGCCAGGCGCGAGTTGGCGCTTTCGTGAATGTTTTCGAGCAGCATCACGCTGGTCATGGTTCCTTCTCCGGTTTGATCGACGGCATGCGCGCCGCAGCGGCCGAGAGGGCCATCATACGGAGAAAGAGCGGGAATCAGCGTATTGGTTTCCCGCCAGTAGGGGCATCTGGCGGGAAGCCGCCGCGGCGTCAGCCGCGCCAGGGCATGCGGGCGCGGAGCTGGCCGGCATGGCGTGCCCGGCGATCCGCAGCGGTAGCGTACGGCGGCGTCGCGGCGGACGCGCCCATCATTGCATGGGCCCGGATCAGCCGGGTTTCCGCCAGTTCGATCGCATCGTGCCGGGCATGCTGGCGGTCGCTGTGCTCGTCCAGCGTGTGCTGCATCTTCTGCAGCAGCCGGCACAACACCGCGCGCTCGTCCGTGCTGAACGGGCTGACCGACACCGAATGCAGCGCCTTCACCGATAGCGCGATGCGTTCGACGCGGCGGCGCTGGTGTTCGGCGATCACCGGTTGGGCATGATCGGCGGTGGGGCCGCAAGCATTGCCGGCATGGTCGACAAAGGCGATCCAGCGGTCACGGTACAACTGGGCCAGCAGGCGCTCGGCCATCTCCACATCGATCAGCACGGCGCTGACATACGGTTCGTGACGAACGTAGTCGCCGCGCGCGATGCCTCGTAGCAGGATCCACTTCACATAGCTGAGTCCCGAGGCGGATAGCGTCGTGTCGAGCGCGCGCTGCCATGCCTTCATGGCGTCGGCCAGCGCAACGATGGTCGGCTCGCCGGCATCGGTCGGTTTCAGCGTCATGCGAAAGTCCCCCCGTGTGTGGTGTTTTCGATTCGTGTAACCGTACTGGAAAACCATGGCGGTACGGGAGAAGCTAGGGGAAATCCAGCAGAAACTTTTCGGCTGGCGTGCCGTGGCGCGCGTGCGGTGTGCGGGGCAGGGAAAGGGCAGCCCCTGCACATCCACCCTCTCACCCGCAGAACACCCCACTACCCAGCAACGGCCATTGCGCCGCCGGCTGCAGCCATCCCGCCAGGCCCGCGCCCACCAGCAGCAGCGCCGCGACGCCAAGCGCCAGTACGACGGCGCGCTTGCTATGCGCTTTCATACCCGCTTCATGCCGCGTTGCCCGCCATCGCGGCGGCACGCGCCGCCACCGGCCGGTCGTCGATCGGCCAGTGCAGCAGCGCGGCGGCGAGGCCCACGCCGATCGCGCCGAGCCAGACGAGGTCATAGGAGCCGGTGCGGTCGAACAGGTAGCCGCCGAGCCATACCCCGAGGAACGAGCCGACCTGGTGGCCCAGGAAGACGAAGCCGAACAGCGTGGCGACGTAGCGGGTGCCGAATACCTGCGATACCAGACCGCTGGTCAGCGGCACCGTGCCGAGCCAGATGAAGCCCATCACCGCGGCGAAGGCATAGACCGTCCAGGGATTCAGCGGCAATAGCAGGAACAGCGCGATGGCGGCGGCGCGCACGACGTAGAGGACCGCCAGCGCCCGCTGCCGTCGTACCCGGCTGCCCAGCTCACCGCACAGATAGGTGCCCGCCACGTTGGCCAGCGCGATGATGGCAAGCGCCGCCACCGCGTCGCGCGCCGGCAATCCCTTGTCGAGCAGGTACGCGGGCAGGTGCGACGCGATGAAGGCCAGCTGGAAGCCGCAGGCGAGAAAGCCCGCGTTCAGCAGCCAGAAGCCGCGGTGGCCGAACGCCTCGCGGATCGCCTCGCGCATCGACAGGTCCCGCGTGTCGGTAGTCACGGCGGCGCCGGCGCGTTCGCGCAGCGGCCATGCCATCGGCAGGATCAGCAGCGCCGTGGCGCCGAGCACCCAGAGCGTATGCGGCCAGCCCAGGCCTTCGATGCCCGCCTGCGCGGCCGGCACCAGCAGGAACTGGCCGAGTCCGCCCAGCGAACCGGCCAGCCCCAGCGCCCAGCCGCGCCGCTCGACGCTGACCAGCCGGCTCAGCGCGGCATAGACCACGCCGAAGGTGGTGCCGGACAGCGCCAGTCCGATGCAGACACCGGCACTCCACAGCAGCGCGGCGCCGCTGGTCGCTTCGGTCATCGCGTACAGGCCCACCGCGTACAGCAGCAGGCCGCCGGCCATCACGCGGGCCGCGCCGAAGCGGTCGGCGACCATGCCCGCGAACGGCTGGGCCAGGCCCCACACCAGGTTCTGTACCGCCATCGCCAGCGCGAAGGTTTCGCGGGGCCAGCCGCGCTCCAGCGTCATCGGCAGCAGGAACAGCCCCTGCACGTGGCGGGCGCCGAGAGCGAGGCCCAGGATCAGGCCCCCGGCCAGGACCAGCGCGAGCGGCGAGGCGGTGGGAAGGTCGTTGACTGGAGGCGGCGTGGCAGGGCCGGAGGCGAGCGATGGCGTGGCGCGGCGAAGCATGGCGGTGACGTCCTTCATATGAGCAGATAGCATGTGGGCATGCCGGGGTAGATGCCATTTAAGCGCTTGCTTCCGGGCCAACTCAATTGATTTATTTGTCGCTTCACATTCGCCATGGGAATGCAAAATCTGGCCGGACTGCCGTCGCTCGATCTGCTCAAGGGCTTTGTGGCGGTCGCCCGGCGGATGAGCATCACGCTCGCCGCGGACGACCTGTGCCTGACCCAGTCGGCGGTCAGTCGCCAGGTCAGCGCGCTGGAGGCGCAACTCGGCGTCCGGCTGCTGGTGCGCCGGCATCGCGCCATCGCGCTGACCGCCGAGGGGGAGAGGCTGTACCGCAGCGCGGATGCGGCGGTCCAGCAGATCCAGGACGTCATCGGCGAGATCCGCGACAGCGTGGCGCAGCGACCCGTCACGCTGTCGGCGAGCGTCGGCGGGGCGGGGCTGTGGCTGCTGCCCCGGCTCGGCCGCCTGCAGCAGGCGCATCCGGGACTGGAATTGCGGCTGTCGGCCAGCAACCGGATCGCCGATCTGCGCCGCGAGCAGATCGATCTGGCCATCCGCTACTGCCAGGCGCGCAATGCGCCGCCGGGAGCGATCGCACTGTTCGGCGAGACCATCGCGCCGGTGGGCCATCCGTTGCTGGGCATCGGCGCGATCGACAGCGCGCAGGCGGTGGCCGGCCTGACGTTGCTGGAACTGGACGACGACACCAACCGCTGGCTGCGCTGGCAGACGTGGCTCGCCGAGCGCGGCTGGGAGGGCGTGAAGCCGCGCGGCATGCTGCGTTTCAACCAGTACGACCAGGTCATCCATGCGGCGCTGGCCGGGCAGGGCGTGGCGCTGGGGCGGGTTGAACTGATCCGGGGATTGCTGGACGAGCGTCAGCTGCGCGTGCTGGCCGCGCCGCCGGTGCCGCGTCGCGATACGCATGGGTATTGGCTGATCCAGGCGGAGGAGCGGCCGCGAGCCGATGTGGCGAGGGTGGTGGAGTGGATTCGGGCGGAGGCGGCGGGGTGATTTTTGGGGGGAGAGGGCAGTCACAGCACCGCACTCCAACCCCAAAATTTTCCCCTCCGCACCTATGGAACTCAGTCAAAATACTGTATAAACATACAGTACACGCTTTCCATGACACTCTCCTCGCCCGAGAGTCATTTAAATCACATGACCGCGCACCCGCATGCCGTATCGCCGGTGGCGACCCGTCGAGCGGCAATTTCCACCGCCGCGCGTCCCGCTTGCATTCCGACTTCACGCGATGAACGCCAGGCGCGTGACGAAGCGTTGGCCGAGCTGGAGCGCCAGCATCCCGGCCTGTGGCGCGCCGGACAGCTGGGACAGGCCAGCGCGCTGTCCGTATGGCCAACCGGTTTTGACGCGCTGGCCGCCGAACTGCCCGGCGGAGGCTGGCCGGTCGGCGCCGTGACCGAACTGCTGCATGCCGATTGCGGCATGGGCGAGCTGCGTTTGCTGCTGCCCGCGTTGCGGTCGCTGACCGCGGCAAAGCGGCGGCTCGCGCTGATCGGCCCGCCGCATGCGCCCAACGCCATGGGACTGGCTGCGGCGGGCCTGTCCGAAAGCGAAATCTATTGGATTCGTTCGGGGCAACCGGCCGGCACGCGCGCCAAATCCCCGGCCGCCGAGCGGACGGCGGCCCAGGCCGATCTGCTGTGGGCCGCCGAGCAGGTGCTGCGCAGCCAGGCCTTCGGTGGCGTGCTGGTATGGCTGCCGTCGGTTCGTCCCGAGGCGGTGCGGCGGCTGCAGGTGCTGGCCCAGGCCAGCGACGCCGTGGTGTGGGCATGGCGTCCCGCCACGGCGCTGCGTGAATCGTCGCCCGCGGTGCTGCGGCTTCTGCTGTCGCCCGTGCCCGGCAATGCGCTGTCGATCGTATTCCACAAGCGGCGCGGACCGGTGCGCGATACCCCGCTGGTGTTGCAGCTGGAAGCCATGGCCGCGGTGCCATCGGGCCGTGCCGCCGCTGGCGGCCAGCCGGTCCCATCAAACACACCGTCCAACGCACCCTCGAACACCCCGTCGAACACCCCGGCCACGCCCGCCGTACAAGCACCGTCCGATTCCTCCGATCATGCCGTTCTGGATCGCCATCCATCTGCCCCGCCTGCCGCTGGACGCTCTGCAACCGAACTGGCCTGAGCGCGCCGGCGCGCCGGCTTCGACCCCTGCAGGACTAACGCATGCCGTACCGATGGTGGTGCTGGAGCAGGAGCAGGTGGTGCTGGCGAACCGGCCGGCCATGGCGCTGGGCGCCGCCGCCGGCATGCGGCGGGGCGGGGTGCAGGCGCTGTCCGCGGACATCGTCCATCTGGAACGCGATCCCGCCGCCGAGGCCAGCCTGATGGGGGCAGCGGCGCTGGCGCTGCTGCGTTTCACGCCGCAGGTGACGCTGGACCCCTCGCTGGGTTACGCCACCGTGGCGCTCGATGTCAGCGCCAGCCTGCGGCTGTTCGGCGGACATCGCGCACTGTGCCGCGCGGTGCGGGCCTGCCTGCGCGAACTGGGCGCGGTGCCGCAGATCGGCTGCGGCACCACCGCGCACGGCGCCGCGTGGCTGGCGGCCGTGCCGATGCGGCAGGACCGCCGCGGCCGCATCCGGCGGCCGGCGCGGCGTGCGGTGCGGGCCGATCGGATGGCCAGGCTGCTCGACCGCCTGCCGGTGGACATGCTGGCCGGTCTCACCGATCCCGCCTGGCTTGACGGCATCGGTTGCCGTACCGTCGGCGAAGTGCGGCGGCTGCCGCGCGCCGGCTTGCAGCGGCGTCTCGGGAAAGTCCTGCTGGCGTGGTTCGATCAGACCTACGGCACGGCGCCGGCGCGGCTGGACTGGTTCGTCGCGCCCCCTGTCTTTGCCGAGCGGATGGAATTGCCGGGGCGCACCGAATCGGCGGCCGGCGTGCTGCCCGGCGCGCAGCGGCTGCTACAGGCGCTGGCGGGTTGGCTGACGGCCCGGCAGGCGGGCGTCACCCGTTTCGTGCTGCGGCTGGAACATGAGCGCCAGCGTCGCGGCGCGCCGGTCGATGCCACGCCGGTGACGGTCAGCCTCGCGCAACCGAACCGCGATCCCCGCCACCTGTCGCGGCTGCTGCAGGAAAAGCTCGACCGGCTGCAATTCGACGCGCCGGTGGTCGGCCTGATGCTGGAAGCCGAAACGCTGGGCGAATGCCTGCCGCAAACCGATACGCTGTTTCCGGAGCCGGGCGGCGGAAAGGCGGAACTCGGACGCGTGCTCGACACGCTGGTGGCGCGGCTTGGTCGCGACAACGTGCTGCGGCCACGGCCGGTGGCGGACCATCGTCCCGAGCGGGCCAATCAATGGCGCCCGGTCGACGAACCGGCCGCGCGCGCCGCCGCCCGTTCGCTGGCGCAAAACGGCCTGCCGGAGCGACCGCTGTGGCTGCTGGATCCGCCGCAGCGCTTGCCGGTGCGCCGGCATCGGCCTTGCCATGGCACGCCGCTGGCGTTGCTGTCGCGGCCGGAGCGCATCGAATCGGGATGGTGGGACGGCGGCCTCGCCACGCGCGATTACTTCGTCGCGGAACGCGGCGATGGCCTGCGCTGCTGGGTGTATCGCGAACGGCCGGGCGCGGACGGGGAGGACGAGGGGGAATATCGGTGGTTTTTGCATGGGTTGTTTGGGTGACGGGGTTTGCGGGAGGCGTTGGTGCAGGTCGGGGGTGAGGGCAGTCACAGCAGCCCCGGGCGATCCACCATGCGAAAATCCGCAACCACTATCGATGCAAGGAGTAGCCCCCATGGTGTCACCGTCCCCCACCCAGCAGATACTGCTGCGCGGCGAAGCCGGCCAGATCGAACTGCTGGTGGACCGGCCCGCGGCCTCGCCGCGCGGCGTTGCCGTGGTCGCCCATCCGCACCCGATGCAAGGCGGCACGGCCACCCACAAGGTGCCGCAGCAACTGGCCAAGGTGCTGGTCGCGCGTGGCTATCTGGTGGTGCGGCCCAACTTTCGCGGCGTGGGGGCCACCGAGGGCCAGCACGATGGCGGCAAGGGCGAGACGCGCGACACCATCGCCGTGATCGAACATCTGCGTAAGGAACATCCTGGTTTGCCGATGGTGCTGGCTGGTTTCTCGTTCGGCGCCTTTGTCATGGCCCATGCGGCCGCCGTGTTGGCCGATCGCGGCATTGCGTTCCCACACCTGATCCTCACCGGCATGCCGTGGGGCGAGGTCCATACCGGCAGCAACTACGACACGCCGGCCGTTGCGCCCACCGCGCTGGTGGTGCATGGCGAGCAGGACGATCGCGTCACGCTGTCCGCGATTTTCGAGTGGGCGCGCCCACAGCAGATGCCGGTGGTGGTGATCCCCGGCGCCAATCATTTCTTCACCGGAAAGCTGGCGGTGCTGGGGCGGGTGGTGGATGGGTATCTGGATGGGGTCGAGCGGGGGCTGATAACTGGCTGACGACCGGTTTGTGATGGCGTTGGTGGTTTTGTGACTGCCCTCTCCCTCTCCCGCAACGCGGGAGAGGGAGAGGGCAGTCACAGCCCACCCCACCCCCTTGGCCACGGGCCCGGAATACTGTATAAACATACAGTATCCTCGCCGCCCCAACACCGGGGCGGCCGCCGTGCCCAAATGGTCGCTCCCTTTCCATCCTCCTCGCCGCTTTCTCCACTTGCCTCGCTGCCCGGCCTGCTGCCCGCACTGCCCGACTATGTGGAGCTGCACTGCATCTCGAACTTCACCTTCCTCACTGGCGCGTCGCACCCGGAGGAACTGATCGAGCGGGCGCTGGCGCTCGGTTATCGCGGGCTGGCCCTGACCGACGAGGCCTCGGTGGCCGGCACGGCGCGCGCCCACCATGCATTGAAGGTGGTGCGCGAGCGGCGCCATGCCGCCGTCACGCGCAGCGAGGCGCGCCTGCAGGGCGGGGCAGACCAGGACGGCCACGATCCCGATGACGACGAAGACGACGAAGACGAGGACCACGATGTCGAAGCCATGCTGTCGCACCAGGCTACCCGCGCGGCGGGCGCGCAGCCGGGCGCTGCCGTGGACGTGGAGGCGGCAATGCAGGCCGTCCGCGCGTACCGGCTGGAGCGGCATGCGCGGCTGGTGSYRCKSGCSSAGGMSSSCGAYGSYTTCSGCMWSCTGWGCGAGTTGATCACGCTGGGGCGTACGCGGGCGGAGAAGGGCAGCTACCTGCTGCATCGGCGCGATATCGATGGTGGCGATGCCCATGTCCGCGACGACCGCGACGACATCCGCCCGCCGGCCGCATCCTCCCATCTCACCGGCATGCCGCGGTGCCTGGCCATCCTGCTTCCCGATTACTGCGTCGAAGCCGATACGCTGCTTGAACAGGCGTCCTGGTGCCGCGCGGTGTTCGGCGCGCGCGCGTGGATGGCGCTCGAACTGCTGCAGGGCCATGCCGATGCGCTGCATCGCGAGCGGCTGGAGGCGGCGTCGGCGCAAACAGGCCTGCCGCTGGTGGCCTGCGGTGCCGTGGAAATGCATGTGCGTTCGCGCAAGCCGCTGGCCGATGTGCTGACCGCAATCCGGCTCGGCAAGCCGCTGCGCGATTGCGGCATGGCGCTGGCGCCCAATGCCGAGCGCCACCTGCGCATGCGGCAGCGGCTGTCGCGGCTCTACCCGCGCGACGCGCTGGCGCAGACCGTGCGCATCGCGCAGGCCTGTTCGTTCTCGCTCGACGCGCTGCGCTACGAGTATCCGGAAGAACTGGTGCCCGCCGGCCATACGGCCATCTCATACCTGCGCCAGGAAACGCTGGCGGGCGCGGCGCAGCGCTATCCGCGCGGCATTCCAGCGGAGGTGATGGAGAGGCTGGAAGATGAATTCTCGCTGATCGAGGAGAAGGGCTACGAGCCGTTTTTCCTGACCGTCTACGACATCGTCCGCTTCGCGCGCAGCCACGGCATCCTGTGCCAGGGGCGCGGCTCGGCGGCCAACTCGGTGGTCTGTTACTGCCTCTATATCACCGAGGTCAGCCCGGCGCAGACCAATCTGCTGTTCGGCCGCTTCATCTCGCGCGAGCGCGATGAGCCGCCCGATATCGACGTCGATTTCGAACACCAGCGGCGCGAGGAGGTAATCCAGTACATCTACCGCAAATACGGCCGCGATCGCGCCGCGCTGGCGGCGTCCCTGATCACCTATCGCGCCCGCAGCGCGCTGCGCGATGTCGGCCGCGCGCTGGGCATCGATCCCGGCGTGGTCGAGCAGGTGGTGCGCGGACAGGCATGGTGGGAAAGCGGCCAGGGCTTCGCCGAGCGCAGCGCGCGTTACGGGCTCGATCCCGAGTCTGACACGGTGCGCCAGTGGGCCGGCCTGGTGGCGCAGTTGCGCGGCTTCCCGCGCCATCTGTCGCAGCACGTCGGCGGCTTCGTGATCGCCAGCGGCAAGCTGTCGCGGCTGGTGCCGATCGAGAACGCCGCGATGAAAGACCGCAGCGTGATCCAGTGGGACAAGGACGATCTCGAATCGCTGGGCCTGCTGAAGGTCGACGTGCTGGCGCTGGGCATGCTGACGGCCATCCGCCGCGCAATGGCGCTGATGCCCAATCCGTCCCGTCCCGGCCAGCCATGCCGGATGGAAGACCTGCCGCAGGACGACGCCGCCACCTACGAGATGCTGTGCCGGGCCGACAGCATCGGCGTGTTCCAGGTCGAGTCACGCGCGCAGCAATCGATGCTGCCAAGGCTGCAACCGCGCAAGTTCTACGATCTGGTGGTCGAGGTGGCCATCGTACGTCCCGGGCCGATCCAGGGCGGCATGGTGCATCCGTATCTGAAACGGCGCGAGGCGGTGCGCCGCACCGGCAAGATGCCGACGTATCACAACGAGGTGATCCACCGCGTGCTGGGGCGCACGCTGGGCGTGCCGATCTTCCAGGAACAGGTGATGCAGCTGGCGATCGACGCCGCTGGCTTTACGCCGGGGCAGGCGGACCAGCTGCGCCGCTCGATGGCGGCGTGGCGACGCAAGGGCGATCTGAAGCGCCACCAGCAGGCGCTGATCCGCGCGCTGACCCGCAACGGGTATCCGTTGTCCTTCGCCGAGGCGATCTGCCAGCAGATCGAGGGCTTTGGCGAATACGGCTTTCCCGAAAGCCATTCGGCCAGCTTCGCAAAGCTGGTCTATATCAGCGCCTGGATCAAATGCCATCATCCGGACGCCTTCCTTTGCGCGCTGCTGAACAGCCAGCCGATGGGCTTCTACTCGCCATCGCAACTGGTTCAGGACGCGCGGCGCCATGGCGTGCACACCCTGCCGCCCGATGTGACCGTGAGCGGGTGGGAGAGCACGCTGGAGGCCCCAAAGGGGCCGGGCGCGCATGCCACCGGGCGCCGGGCGGTGCGGCTCGGCATGAACCGCATCAAGGGCATGCGCGAGGCGGCGGCGCTGCGCATCGAAAGGGCGCGCGCCGACGCGCCGTTCACCAGCATCGAGGACCTGGTGCTGCGCGCCGGCCTCGACCGGCACGACATCGATGTGCTGGCGGCCGCCGACGCGCTGTCGTCGCTGGCCGGCCATCGCCGCCAGGCACGCTGGCAGGCGCGCGCCGCCGCGCTGCATATCGCGCGGCGTGACCTGCTGCATGCCGCCCCGCCCGCCGAGGAACAGCTGTCGCTGCCGGTGCCCCAGCTCGGGCAGGAACTGGTCGACGACTATGCGAGCCTGGGCCTGTCACTGAAGGCGCATCCGCTGTCGCTGCTGCGCAAGCGGCTGGGGGCCATGGGCTTCACCACGGCGCGCCAGCTGCAGCGCGTGCCCAACGACAGGACCGTGCGCGCCTGCGGCATCGTGACGGTGCGGCAGCGTCCCGGCACGGCCAGCGGCACGATCTTCTCGTCCATCGAGGACGAGACCGGCTCGATCAACGTCATCATCTGGCCCGACCTGGTCGAGCGTCAGCGCAAGGAGGTGCTCGGCGCCAAGCTGCTGGGCGTGATGGGCACCTGGCAGCGGCAGGGCGAGGTCCGCCATCTGGTCGCGCACAAGCTGGTCGATCTGAGCCCGCTGCTGGGCCGACTCGTGGCGGGCAGTCGCGATTTTCATTAGGGCTTTGGGGTGATTCTTTTGGACACCCACGCGATCGTCGCTGTCAAGCTGCGCAGATGGACCTACGACGCGCTGCCATGGAAGACATGAGACTTTTGGACAGCGCAAGAGAATCCGATAGTGAGAGCCGTTTTGCTGTAGCCGGAGTGGCCCGCTGCGGACGATGATTGGCGCTTCCGAAAACCATGGAGCGCGGCAATGTTCAATATGCTGACTCACGCAGTGGCGAGAATCCGAAGCGGCCTGATGGAGGCCGTGACCCCGCAGTGCAACACCGGTTCGCACGACGACGACCTTAACGATGAAGTGACCATTGCCTTTCGGCTGGCCGATATCGACCGGCCCGAGGGCCGGCGTCCGGTGGTCTCCCTCTATGCGCGGCGGATGCCGAGGACGGATGTCGACGCGCATGGTCTGCCGCGCGAGTCCTTTCGGGAACCGCCCCTTCCACGGCCGGCGGGCAAGACGCCCACGCGATCTTCGCCCGTCGCCATTGCCCCGTCCCCTCGTGCGGGCAAGGCCGAAACCGCGGCAGCCGCCCTCTGGTCGCCCCCGGCGCCACCCCCGCTCCCGCCCACGCCCGGCCCGCGGCCATCCCGCAGGCCGGAACCGACGGCGCCGTCACGGCCACAACCCCTTGCAGCGCAGGCACCGGATCGTGCCGCGCCGGCACTGCCGCCTGCACCGATTCAGCCGGAAGCCGTGGAAGCGGTTTGGCCGCAAGCCGAGCCGGCCGTCCGCACATCGCCGTCGCCGAAGCCGCGGCAAATGTCCGCGCCACGTCCAGCACCGCCGCGGCCTGCCTGGGACGTCGACACCATGCTCGACAGCATCCTGGATACCGCGGCAGGACGTCGACGTGGCGTGCCGACGGTTGCGCCGGCACGCCCGGCGCCGCGCGAGATAACGGTCACGATACGCCGCGTCGCCGGTGGCATCCCGAGCGCCAACCGCTCGGCGGTCAGCCGTTCCGTAAACGAAATGGGTATAGCCAGCGATGGCGTCACGGGGCGCGATTGGCGTTCGTGTGCGCCGGGCCTGTCGCGACCGGATCCCCACACGGGGCTGGCCCACAGCATCGGCGATCTTGGAGTCGGCTCGGGCTGGTAGGACATGGACTCCCCTCTCCCGCAATGAACGGTGATGGCTTTCGACATGCCGCCTGCGTACTCCCCTCTCCCGCAAGGCGGGAGAGGGGCCGGGCGAGAGGGCAGTGGCATGGCATGCCACCGTGGTCCATTCCCCTCACCCTGGCCCTCTCCCCGGCGGGGAGAGGAGATATGTGGTCGGTCAATGAACCGTGATGGCTTTTGACATGCCGCGCTGCGGCGCGCCGACCAAGTGGTGTCGCCCGGCCTCCCGCGCGTGTCACCGGGCTACGGACACCGCTATCGTGCTACCGGCCGACCGATGATCGGATAGTTCGGATCGGTGTATCCAGGCGTCGACGGGTGGCCGCGCGGGACCATGCCGTCGACCATGGCTTCTTCCTCGGCCGACAGCGTGACACCGATGGCGCCGAAATAGTCCTCGAACTGTGCCAGCGTGCGCGGCCCCGCGATCACGGCGCTGACAATCGGATTCGCGAGCACCCATGCGGTGGCGAACTGTCCGGCGGTCAATCCCCGGCCCTCGGCATGGGATTTCAGCTGCTGCGCAATGACCAGCGATTCCTCGCGGAACTCCGTCTGCATGATGCGGCGGTCGCCGCGCCCGGCCCGGCTGCCAGCGTCGGGCGCCTGTCCGGGCGCGTACTTGCCCGTCAGCACGCCACGCGCCACCGGGCTGTACGGCACCACGCCAAGTCCATAGTGCTGGCACGCCGGCAGGATCTCGACCTCGGGCATGCGGTTCAGCAGGTTGTAGTACGGCTGGCACGCCACCGGCCGCGGCACGCCGAGCTGCTCGCACAGGCGGACCATCTCGGCAATGCGCCAGCCTGCGAAATTCGATACGGCCCAGTAGCGGATCTTGCCCGAGCGCACCAGGTCGCCCATCGCGCGCACCGCTTCCTCGAGGTTCTCGCCCGGGAAGTCGCGGTGCAGATAAAGGATGTCGAGATGGTCGGTGGCCAGCCGGCGCAGGCTTTCCTCGGTCTCGCGCAGGATCCAGCTGCGCGAATAGCGTGACTGGTTGGGCCGGTCGCCCATGGCATTGCCAAGCTTGCTGGCCAGCACCCAGGCATCGCGGTCGCTTGCGAGCAGCCGGCCTACCATCCGTTCGGACTCGCCGCGCGTGTACACGTCGGCGGTATCGATGAAGTTGACGCCATGGTGGCGGGCGCTGGCCATGATGCGCCCCGCCTCTGCCTCGTCGGTCTGGTCGCCGAACATCATGGTGCCAAGGCACAGCGCGGACACCCGCAGATTGCTGGCGCCCAGGCGCCTGTATGGCATGTCGAATCCGGACATTGTGCTTCCCCTCCTTTGGATCGTGATATCGGCAGCAGCGCGCCGGGCAGGCATGGCGCGCCAGCGGAGGGGTATTGTGCGCCATCCGGCGCGGGATTGCAGGGGGCTTACGGGGAATCGATGGGGGAGAGGGCAGTCCCCACCCACCACAACACCCAACACCC
Source organism: Cupriavidus gilardii J11 (assembly GCF_007829435.1). Lineage (GTDB taxonomy): Bacteria > Pseudomonadota > Gammaproteobacteria > Burkholderiales > Burkholderiaceae > Cupriavidus > Cupriavidus gilardii_D. Next base: position 43,438 of record NZ_VLJN01000034.1, on the reverse strand, counting down.
TCACCGATACAACACCTCCGGCAACCACAACCCGATCTCGGGAAACACATACAGCAACACCAGCGCCACCAGCTGGATCGCCATGAACGGCAGCATGCCGGCGAAGATCTGGTTCAGGCTCACGTGCGGCGGCGCCACGCCCTTCAAGTAGAACGCGGCCATCGCCACCGGTGGCGACAGGAAGGCCGTCTGCAGGTTCAGCGCCACCAGCAGCCCGAAGAACAGCGGATCGATGCCGAAGTTGTCGAGCAGCGGCACGAAGATCGGCATGAAGATGATGATGATCTCGGTCCATTCCAGCGGCCAGCCCAGCAGGAAGATGATCACCTGGGCCAGGATCATGAACTGCAACGGCGTCAGGTCCATCGACATCACCCACTGCTCGACCAGCGCCTGCCCGCCCAGCAGCGCGAAGGCTGCCGAGAAGATCGACGAGCCGACGAAGAGCCAGCACACCATCGCGCTGGTCTTCGCGGTCAGGAATACCGATTCCCTGACCACGCCATAGTTGAGCTGCCCGTAGGCGGCCGCGAGCACCGCGCCGCCGAGGGCCCCCACGGCGGCCGCTTCGGTTGGCGTCGCGAGCCCGAAGACGATGGAGCCGAGCACCGCCAGGATCAGCACGGCCAGCGGGAAGAACGACGACAGCAGCATCTTGAAGATCTCCAGCCGCGCGAAGCTGAAGCGCCAGTAGAAATACAGCAGCAGCACGGCCGCGGCGGCCAGCGTGATCCAGAACCAGCGTGGCAGCGGTGTGCCGGCGGCGGCGACGTCCGTGGGCCCGGTACGTTCGCTGGCACTGGCCGGCACCGCGCCCCGGGTGGGCGAGGCGGCGGGCTGCGAGTCCGCGGAGGGACCGGCCGCCTCGGCTCGCGAAGAGGCTGCGGGCGGAGCGGGCGGAGCGGGCGGTATGGCCGCGGCCCCTTCCGCGGGCGGCGGCGACAGCGTATCGAGTCCCGTCCCCGCGTCGCCGCCAGCCGGCGGGGGCGCGAGCGAGTCCAGCGGATCGGCAGCGCCCCCGCCCTGTGCCGGAGGCGGTGCCAGCGTGTCGAGCCCGGCCGGCTCGTCGTAGGCCGCGGTGCCGAGTTCCAATGCGCTGGTATCGATGGCCGTCGGCGCGGGCGCCGTGGCGCCGGCATACAGCATGGCCATGATCGATGCGGCCAGCAGCGCAGGCAGCGAGGCGATGGCCAGCTGTCGCATCAGCAGCGGCGCGGGCAGCGCGGCGTTGCGCCGGCCCTTGAGCGCCACGATCAGCGCGGGCATCGCCCTGTTGCCGACGGTGTCGCGCAGGCGCTGCGACAGCGGGGGCAACGGCACTTCACGTTCGGCCGCCGGCAGTGGCGGCGCGAGGTTGGGCTTCAGCTTGGCCAGCACCATGACATACAGCAGATAAAGCCCGGCCAGCATCAACCCGGGAAAGAACGCGCCGGCGTACAGCTGCACCACCGAGACGCCCGCGGTCGCGCCATACACGATCAGCAGCACGGACGGCGGAATCAGGATGCCCAGGCAGCCGCCCGCCGTCACCGCGCCGGCGGACAGCTGCGGGCTATAACCGGCGCGCAGCATCGCCGGCATCGCCAGCAGTCCCATCAGCGTCACCACCGCGCCCACGATGCCGGTGGCGGTGGCGAAGATCGCGCACGTGATCAGCGTGGCCACGCCCAGCGAGCCCGGTATCCACGCCAGCGCCAGATGCAGGCTGCGGAACAGCTTCTCGATCAGGTTGGCGCGCTCGACCAGATAGCCCATGAATACGAACAGCGGCACCGAGATCAGCACGTCGTTGGTCATCACCGCATAGGTCCGCTGCACCATCAGGTCCAGCGTCTGCTGCACGGCGATATTGGGATCGGCGTGCCGGTAGGCCAGCCACGTGAACAGCACGCCCATGCCCATCAACGTGAAGGCCGTGGGAAAGCCCAGCATGATGGCGGCCACGATCAGCGCCAGCATCAGCAACCCAAGATGGCCGTTCGTCCAATCGGATGGCGCTGGCATGAAGATCAGCACCGCGGCGATGATCAGCGCCATCAATGTGGTGCCGAACCACAGTTCGCGCCTCATCGCACCGCTCCCGTGGTCTCGGCCGTGTGCCCTTCCGCGTTCTCGCGCGCTTCGGCCGCGACCATCTGCTTCAGCTTGTCGACATCCACTTCCTCGACGTCGCCCTCGCGCGCCGGCCATTTGCCGTATTTCAGGCACAGCACGCAACGGATCGTCTCGGCCACGCCCTGCAACAGCAGGAAGGCGCCGGCAATGGGGATCACAGCCTTGAACGGATAGATCGGCGGTCCGTCGGCGGCAATCGACGAATGTTCGTTCTGCGCCAGTGAAATCTCGAAGAAGTCCACGCCCGCCCATGCCAGCGCGATCACGCCGGGAAAGAAGAACACCAGATACAGCAGCAGGTCGATGCCGGCCTGCACGCGTGGCGGGAAGAAGCCATACAGGATGTCGCCGCGCACGTGGCCGCGCTTGGCAAGCGTGTAGGCGCCCGCCAGCATGAACAGCGCGCCGTACAGCATATTGCTGGCGTCGAACACCCATGCATGGGGCGCGGACAGGACGTAGCGGGAGAACACCTCATAGGAGATCAGCAGCGTCAGGCCGACGATTAGCCATGACGCCGCCTGACCGACCAAGGTGCTCACCTTGTCGATGAAGAACAGCAGTGGTTGCACGAGAGGAACTCCCTGTCGGAACGGCCGGAACGGCTAGCTGGTGGGGGAAACCCATGAAGGGCGCGTGGCGGGCCTGCGCGGACATGGCCTTCGATGCCCGCCGCGCCACCCCCACGGTCCGCGCGACCCCCGTCGCGCGAACCGTCCCGCCCATGGCGAATCAGCTTCGCTTCGAGAAGTAGTGGGCCGAGGCCATCCGGTAGTCGACGTTGGTGTCGTTCTGCCACCGGGTGGAGCGCTGCGCAAACTCGCGCATGGAATCGTTGACCCTCTTGAACATCGGGTTCTCTTTTTCCTTGCGCGCGACGATGTCGTCCCAGATCTTGAGCTGCGCCTGCAGCACCGAGTTCGGCGTGGCATAGAACTTCACGCCCTGCTGTTGCAGGGCCTGGTAGTCCTTCGAATAGCGGTCGATGGCCTTCATCGACATGTCCGCCGAAGCCGCGTCCACGGCGTTGGCGATCAGCGCGCGCATCTTCGCGGGCAGCGCGTCATAGCGCTTCTTGTTGAAGAGGATCTCGAACTGCTCCGAGCACTGGTGGAAGCTGCGCAGCATGCAGACCTTCGACACGTCCTGAAAGCCCAGCGCGCGGTCGGAACTGGCATTGTTGAACTCCGCCGCATCGAGCAGCCCGCGGTCCATCGCCGGCACGATTTCCGCGCCCGGGAGCGCGTTCACCGCCGCGCCCAACCCGGTGAAGATGTCGATCGACAAGCCCACCGTGCGGAACTTCAGGCCCTTGAAGTCCTCCGGCCTGGTGATGGGCTTCTTGAACCAGCCCAGCGGCTGCGTCGGCATGGGGCCGTACAGGAACGACACCACGTCGAGATTCAGGCTGCGGTAGATCTCCTGCTGCAGCTCCTTGCCGCCGCCAAACTTGTGCCAGGCCAGCAGCATATTGGGGTCCATGCCGAAGGCCGGTCCCGAGCCCCACAGTGCCAGCGCGGAATTCTTGCCGTACCAGTACGCGATCACGCCGTGGCCGCCGTCGAGCGTCCCCTTGCTGACGGCGTCGATCAGGTCGAAGGCCTTGACCACCGCTCCGGCCGGCAGCAGCTCGATCTTCAGCTCGCCGCCGGACATGTCGTTGACCTTGGTGACGAAATCGCCGGCGAACTCGTGAAAGATGTCCTTGCTCGGCCAGGTACTCTGCCAGCGCATCGTCACCGGCCCCTGCGCCTTCACGATGGCCGGAAAGCCCATCGCCGCGGCCCCCGCCGCCGCTCCCGCTCCGCCCAGGAACCCCCGCCGGCTGACGACACCGGCCGATGCGGCACCCGATGACGCGGCGTCCGATGACGTGCCGCGTTTGGTCTTTGCTGCCATGTCTTCCCCCTTGCTTATGTTGACGACACACATGGACGTCCCTGCCGCGAATGCGGCCGGTTCACTTTTTCCTCGGATGCGACGTCTGGAACGATGCGATGACCCCACCCCGGCGGCGGCGGCGCGTCGGGGCTCGACTTGCAAGTGGTTCGGAGCTGACTTCATGTTAGGAAGCGCGATGAGGCTCAACAATGTAGGGATTACCCGTGACGAATAAGGCGTGGCCATCGCTGTCACGCCGCGCGTGCGCGGCGGCACCGAAGGCGTCGCCATCGCCACTCCCCGCACCGGAGCGGCTACATTACGAGGACGACGCGCCCGCGCCCGGTCCGCTGGCCTTCGGTGCCGGCCCGGGCCGTCATTTCGCCGCAACACCGGTCGGCTATTGCCAACGCATCGGCCAACGCATCGCCCGACCCAAAGGAGATCGATCCCCATGCCAAACCAGCGCCTGCAATTTCCCGGTCACGACGGCCAGTCCCTGGCCGCGCGGCTGGATCTTCCGGACGGCCCCGTCAAGGCCTACGCGCTGTTCGCGCACTGCTTTACCTGCGGCAAGGACGTGCTCGCCGCCACCCGCATCGCCCAGGCCCTGACGGTGCACGGCATCGCGGTGCTGCGCTTCGATTTCACCGGATTGGGTGGCAGCGGCGGCGACTTCGCCAACACCAACTTCTCGTCGAACGTCGCCGACCTGGTGGCCGCGGCCGACCATATGCGCGTCAACCTGCAGCCGCCGTCGCTGCTGATCGGCCATAGCCTGGGCGGTGCGGCGGTGCTGGCCGCCGCCGGCGCGATCCCGGAGGCCAGGGCCGTCGTCACCATCGCCGCGCCCAGCGACCCCGGGCATGTGGTGGGGCTGCTCGGCGAGCATGTCGAAGCCATCGCGCGCGACGGCGAGGCGCAGGTGCGGCTCGCCGGACGCGCATTCCACATCCGCAAGCAATTCCTTGACGATGTCGCGGAGCAGAACCTGCTGACCAAGGTGTCGGCGCTGCACCGCGCGCTGCTGGTCATGCATTCCCCGCTGGACGACACCGTGCCGATCGACAATGCGTCGCAGATCTTCATTGCCGCCCGGCATCCCAAGAGCTTCGTGTCGCTGGATCACGCCGATCACCTGCTGAGCCGCCGCGAGGATGCCGCCTATGTGGCAAACACCATCGCGGCATGGAGCCAGCGCTATCTGGGCATCGACCCGGGTTCGTTGCCGCCGGCCGTGGGGGAGGAGGGCCTGGTGCGAGTCGAGGAAAACCACAACGGCAAGTTTCAGCAGCAGGTCACCATCGGCGCGCACCGCTTCGTCGCCGACGAGCCGGTGTCGTTCGGCGGCCTGAACGGCGGTCCCGCTCCCTACGACCTGCTGCTGGCCGCGCTGGGCGCGTGCACCGCGATGACGATGCGGATGTACGCGGCGCACAAGGGCCTGCCGCTGGAGCATGTCAGCGTGTCGCTGCGGCACGAGAAGATCCATGCCGCGGATTGCGCGGAGTGCGAGAGCCGCGACGGCAAGGTCGACTGGATCGAGCGCGAGATCGACATGCGGGGGCCGCTGACCGAGCAGCAGCGCGCGTCGCTGCTCGCCATCGCCGACAAATGCCCGGTCCACCGGACGCTGCATTCGGAGGTGATCGTGCGGACGCGTGACAAGGCGCAGGCGGCCCAGGCGCCCGTCGCCGGCATCGCGGACAACGCATCCGCCCCGGCGGCGCCGTCCATGCCGGCCGCGTGAACGCCACGCCGCGTGGATGGTCCCACCGGTCAGTGATGCGATCCCATGCAATCCATCCCATCCCTTCAACCCAAGCCACCGTGGAGATAACCGTGCCAACCGCTCACGCTTCGACGATTCCCGCCACGCTGATTGCCGGCGACGGCATCGGCCCCGAAATCATGGACGCCACGCTTCAGGTGCTCGACGCCCTGGGCGCGCCGTTTACCTGGGAGCGCTGCGAGGCCGGCATGGCCGCCGTGGACCGCGACGGCGATCCGCTGCCGCCAGCCACGCTTGACAGCATCCGCCGCACCGGTCTTGCGCTGAAGGGCCCGCTGACCACGCCGGTGGGCGGCGGCTTCCGCTCGGTCAACGTGCGGCTGCGCGAAACCTTCCAGCTGTACGCCAATGTCCGGCCCGCCCGCACGCTGGTGCCGGGGCGGTTCGAGAATATCGACCTGGTGCTGGTGCGCGAGAACGTCGGCGGCTTCTATGTCGCGCACGACTACTACATTCCGGTCGGCGACGACCCGCGCGCCGTGGCGGTGTCCACGGGCATCAATACGCGCGCCGATTGCCGCCGTATCGCACGCTTCGCCTTCGAATACGCGGTGCGCAATGGCCGCCGGAAGGTCACCGTGGTGCACAAGGCCAACATCCTGAAGGCGCTGACCGGCATCTTCCTGGAGGCGGCCCGCGAGGTCGCCGCCGAATACGCGGGCCGGGTCGAGATGGACGACCGCATCGTGGACGCCTGCGCCATGCAGCTGGTGCTCAATCCGTGGCAGTTCGACGTGCTGCTGTGTACCAATCTGTTCGGCGACATCCTGTCCGACCAGATCGCGGGGCTGGTGGGCGGCCTCGGGCTCGCGCCCGGCGCGAACATCGGCGACGACGCTGCCATCTTCGAAGCGGTGCATGGCTCCGCGCCGGACATCGCCGGCAAGGGCGTGGCCAACCCGGTGGCCCTCATGCTGGCCGCCGGACTGATGCTGGAGCACGTCGGCCGGCAGGACCTGGCGGTCCGGCTGCGGGCGGCGATCCACCAGACGCTGAACGAGGACCAGATCCGCACCGCAGACCTGAAGGGCAAGGCCACCACGCAGGAGTTCGCGCGGGCGGTGATTGCACGGTTGGGATAGGGCAGGGTACCGCGGGGAGTGGGGTTTGCGGTGATTCCCCTCACCCCGCCCCTCTCCCGCCTTGCGGGAGAGGGGAGAAAACCAGCGGTGTTTGAAATACCGTCGGTGTGCTCCCTCTCCCGCAACGCGGGAGAGGGGCGGGGGAGAGGGCAGTCACAGCAAGACCGCATCCCCACAAAACCCCCAATTGACAACCTCCGCCCCCTTCTATACGGTGCAACGCTTGCCGCGCGCCCAGGGGCGGCGCGGCGGCCCGCCAAGCACCCTGCCAGAATTCCCCCGATCCGATGCCCCGCAAAGCTGCCCATGTTTCCGCCGCCGACCAGCATGCCGCCGCAGGCGGCGCCATCGCGGTGGACCGCGCGCTGTTCGTGCTGCGCGCCTTCCGCCAGGGCGACACGGCGCTGACCCTCAATACCCTCGCCGAACGTTCCGGACTCTACAAAAGCACGCTGCTGCGCCTGCTGGCATCGCTCGAGCATGCCGGCCTGGTCGCGCGGCAGCCCGACGGCGGCTACCGGCTTGGCCCGGAAATCGCGCGGCTGCACGCGGTCTATGCGGCGTCGTTCTCGCTGGAGGCGGTGGTGATGCCGGTGCTGCGCGAACTGGTGCGCGAGACGCGCGAGAGCGCGGCATTCCACGTCGAGCAGGGTGAGCACAGGCTGTGCCTGTACCGCGTCGATTCGCCGCAGCCGGTGCGCGACCATATCCGCGCCGGCGAACTGCTTCCTCCCGACCGGGGCGCCGGCGGTCGCGTGCTGCGGGCATTCGCCGGCGCGCGCGGCGAACCGTACGAGACCATCCGGCGCGAGGGCGTGGCGGCGCTGGTGGGCGACCGGATCGCCGATATCGCCGGTGTATCGGCCCCGGTGTTCGGGCCGGCCGGCGAGCTGGTCGGGGCGCTGACGCTCACCTGTCCTTCGTCCCGGTTCGACGACGGCTTCCGGGCGCAGGTACTGCGTGCGGCGCGCGGCTTGACCGGCAGCCTTGGCGGCACCTTTCCGTTCCCCGGCTAAAGCCGCCGCACAGGCACGCCGGGTGGACATGGCGCCGGACCTCATCCCATCCGAAGGGGGATGCTGCCCCCCGGCCGCGGCGGTATCATCGCAGGCTTTGGGCGGGCGGGCGTACCGGCCCGCACGACTGCATCGCGGCATCTTTCGAGGAATACCGTGCAGCTAGATCAGCACAGCATTGTGATTGTCATGATGGTGGTGTTTTCCAGCACGCTGCTGATCTCCGCGGGGCTGATGGTTGCACTGATGCAGAGCGTGGCGGGGCGCCTGTGGGCGTTCGGCCATCTGCTGCTCTCGGCTGGCGGACTGCTGCTGGCCATCAACGCGATCACGGTGGTGCGGGTGGAGCTCGCTGCCTGCGCCGGCATCGCCTTCATCGTCGGCAAGATGCTGATTTACTGTGGCGTGCGCGCTCATCAGGGGATGGGGGTCATCACCAGTGCTGGCGACGTTCGTCGCGGTGGCGGCGATGCCGATGGCACTGGCCAGCCACGACCCGATGACGCGTCTGCACGAGGTGGGCTACGCCTCGGTGGCCGTGATCACGGCCGCTACCATGATGCTGCTGATGCGCGCGCGCGTTCGCTACAGCGAGATCGGCCTGCCGCTGGTGCTGGTTGCGTGCGCGGTGCAGTTTGCCGCGCAGCTCTATGGGCTCGGCATGGTGCTGGGCGCGCGCGAATCGGTGATGCCGTTCTATGGCGGCAGCGCCAATGCGGTGCTGGTGCTGGCTCCGCTGGTCGCGACGCTGCTAGGGCTGTTCGGCTACACCGTGATGGCCCTCGAACGGGTGATCGCCAACAAGGAGCGCGGCGCCCGCATCGACGGGCTCACCGGCCTGCTTAACCGTACCGCGCTGGACGCGGCCGCCACGTCGATGATCGGCACCGCGCTGCGCTATCGGCAGGCGCTGTCGTGCCTCGTGATCGACGTCGATTACTTCAAGCAGGTCAACGACCTTAGCGGCCATCGCGCCGGCGATGCCGTGCTGCAGGCCATCGCCGGGGCCCTCGACAACTCCCGCCGCGCCTCGGACGTGGCGGGCCGCTATGGCGGCGAGGAGTTCTGCGTGCTGTGCCCCCATACCGACGAGTTGCAGGCCACCGCGCTCGCCCGCCGTATCCTGCGCAAGGTCAGGGCGATTCCGCTGCCCGGGCCCGCCGGCGCGTTCGCCAGCGTCAGCATCGGCATCGCCCAGCTGCGCGACGACAACCGCGCCCATACCGAAGACCTGTGGCAACAGCTGTTCAGCGCCGCCGACCGCGCGCTGTATGTGGCCAAGCGACGGGGACGCGACCGTTACGTGGTTGCCTCCGCGCTTGCCGCCGAGTCACGGCAGGATGAACTGCCGCTCGATGACATCCCGCAACAGGCCAACATCACGCCCTGAGTCGCGCATATCCGGGGAGAGGGTTAGGGAGAGGGGAGCGAACCGCATGCATGCCCAGCCCAGCTCAGCTGCCCGCATCGGCCGGCACATTGCGTGGCGCGTGACCATCGTAAGACCAGATGAATTCGCGCGGCATCGGTCCCTTGTTGCGTCCGCCCTGCTGGGTCTGCTCCCACGCATGCGCCAGGATGCCGACCGAGCGCGACAGGCAGAACAGTCCGCGTGCCAGCGGCGCCGCGAAGCCCAGCTCGGCATAGATCACCGCCGTGGCGCCGTCGATGTTCATCGGCACCGGCCGCGAGCGGCCCGCGCCCAGTTCGGCCTCGACCGCGCGCGCGATCGCCGCGAACCGGCCGTTCACCACCCCGTCGGCCGCGGCGCGGTCCACCAGCGCCAGCAGGGCAGGGGCGCGTGGATCGACCGGATGGAAGCGGTGCCCGAAGCCGGACACGTACTTGCCGTATTGCGTCCGCCACGCCGCCAGTCCGTCGCGCGTCGCCGTCGCGATATCGGCGCCGCCATCGATGCGCGCCGCGATGTCCTGGAACAGCGCCACCGCCTGCTCCCCCGCGCCGCCGTGCACGTCGCCCAGCACATTCAGCGCCGACGCCATCGCGTTGTTCAGTCCCACCCCGCAGGTGGCGGCCATTCGCGCCACCGCGATGCTTGGGGCCTGCGGACCATGATCGACCGCCGACATCAGCGCGGCGTCCAGCAGGTCGGCCTGCCGGCGTTGCGGCAACTCGCCGCGCAGCATCAGCCAGATCATCTGCGCGAACGACACCTGGCCGATCAATTGTTCGATCGGATAGCCGCGATAGCGGATCACGCCAGGCCGCATTTCGATGATTTCGGTGCGCCACCAGTCCTCGGTGCGCTTCTGGCCGTCGTCGGCCGTGCCGGCGCGCGATGCGTCGTTATGGTCGTTATTGTCGTGACTGGTCGCCGCGCTCATATTGCCTTCTCCGCTTGCATGGTTTCGATGTCTGCGTCGCTGTAGCCCAGCTCGGCCAGGATGGTCCGGGTGTGCTCGCCCAACTGCGGTGGCGGCGCATCGACCGCCGGGGCTTGCCCATCCAGCTTGACGCCGGTACGTAGCACGCGCACATCGCGGCCCACACCCGGCGCGTCGGCGAATTCCGCGATCATGCCCCGGTCGGCGATCTGCGGCTGGGCCAGCGTTTCCGGCACGGTAAAGACCGGCCCGGCCGGCACCCCGGCCTGGTTCAGCAGCGGCCACCAGTGGCTGGTCGGCTCACGCGTGAGCGCCATTTCCAGCTCCTGCTTCAAGGCAGCGCGATGCGTCAGCCGCGCCTGCCGTTCGGCAAAGCGAGGGTCCCTGGCAAGCTCGGGCCGGCCGATCACGCGGCACACCGCCTCGAACTGCTCCTGCTTGTTGGCCGCGATATTCAGCAGTCCGTCGGCGGTGCGGAAGGTGCCGGAGGGGCTTGCCGTGATGTTGTCGTTGCCCATCGGCGCGGGCGCGCGGCCGGCCACGAGATAGTTGGACACCGCCCAGCCCATCGTTGCCAGCGTGGCCTCGAGCATCGATACGTCGATAAAGCGGCTCTGCCGGTCCGGATCGGCCAGTGCCGCGGCCACGGCCATCGCCGCGGTCAGCCCGCCGACGGTGTCGGACACCGGATAGCCGACCCGATACGGCGCGGTATCGGCATCGCCGGTGATGCTCATCACGCCGGACATCCCCTGGATGATCTGGTCATAGGCAGGCAGATCGGCCAGCGGCCCGTCCTGCCCGAAGCCCGAGATCGCGCAATAGATCAGGCGCCCGTTCTCCTGCTTCAGCGTCTCGTAGCCCAGCCCAAGGCGCGCCATCACGCCCGGCCGGAAATTCTCCACCAGCACGTCGGCGCTGCGTACCAGACGGCGCAGCGCCTCCTTGCCGCGCGGATGCTTCAGGTTCAGCGTGATCGACCGCTTGCCGGCGTTCTGCGCGAGAAACGATACGCCCATCAGGCGCTGGTTGAGCCCGGCATCCGCGCCGAGCTGGCGGGCCAGGTCGCCGGTACCCGGCGTCTCCACCTTGATCACGTCGGCGCCCAGGTGGGCCAGTTGATGACAACAGAAGGGACCGGCCAGTACATTGGTCAGGTCGAGCACGCGCACATGGCGCAGGGGCTTGTTCATGGATGCGATGCCAAGGCTCGGACGTTCCCCAATGGATCTGCACATTGCAAATTCCGTACTACGGAACGTCACTCTTGTGTATGGAATGAACTGCGAGCATAGGAGGCCCGGTCCGATCGTGTCAAGGGCGGGATCGGCGCTTGAAGTCCGGGGCCCGGTGACGCAAAGCATGCGTTGCTATAATCGCCCGCATCCCCAACACCGCGCGCCGCCGGGCCCCCGCCCATCGGGACCCTTTCCCGACCGCGCGCGACGTCATGCGTGACGAGGAGTGATGTGGCCGAGATTCCAATCGCGTTCCACGGTTCACCGCAATCGTCCGGCATCGGCTTGCCGGCCACGCCCCACGCCCCGCCTCCCAGCGCCGCGCCTGCTTCGCTTCCCAACGATCCGCCAGACCCGGCTCGCGCCGGCCTCGACGACGCCATCGAGCGCGCCACCGCGGCGCTGCTGACGCGCCAGCGCCGCGACGGCCACTGGGTTTTCGAACTGGAAGCCGACGTCACCATACCCTCGGAGTATGTGCTGCTGGTCCACTACCTCGGCGAACCGGCGGATGCGGCCGTCGAGGCGGGCATCGCACGTTATCTGCTGCGTGCGCAGAACCAGGACGGCGGCTGGCCGCTGTTCCATGGGGGCGCCTCCGAGCTGAGCGCCAGCGTCAAGGCGTACTTCGCGCTGAAGATGATCGGTACAAGCCCGGACAGCGAATCGATGCGCCGCGCGCGGGAACGCATCCTCGCCATGGGCGGCGCCGAGGCCAGCAATGTCTTCACGCGCACGCTGCTGGCGCTCTATGGCGAGCTGCCGTGGCGCTCGGTCCCGCTGATGCCGGTGGAGATCATGCTGCTGCCGCTGTGGTCGCCGTTCCATCTGTCCAAGATCTCGTACTGGGCCCGCACCGTGATCGTGCCGCTGCTGGTACTGAATACGCTGCGGCCCCGCGCGCGCAATCCGCGCGGTGTCGGCATTGGGGAACTGATCGCCCGGCCGGGCCGCGCCGGACGGATGCCTGGCCGCGCGCCGCATCAGAGCCGGCTCTGGTACGCGGTGTTTCGCGGCGTCGATGCCGCGCTGCGCGTGGCGGAGCCCCATGCGCCGAAAGCACTGCGCCGGCGTGCCATCGCCGCGGCCGAACGCTTCGTGCGCGAGCGGCTCAATGGCGACGACGGGCTCGGCGCCATCTTTCCCGCCATGACCAATGCCGTAATGATGTTCGACGCGCTCGGCGCGCCGCGTGACGAGCCCGCCGTCGCGCGTGCCCGCGCGGCGCTGGACCGGCTGCTGGTCGCACGCGGCGACGAGGTCTATTGCCAGCCCTGCCTGTCACCGGTCTGGGATACCTCGCTGGCCTGCCATGCACTGCTGGAAGCCGGAACGCCGGCGGCACGTGAGGCCGCCCGCGGCGGCCTGGACTGGCTGCTGCCGCTGCAGGTGCTCGATGTGCGCGGCGACTGGACCGTGCGCCGGCCGACGCTGCGGCCTGGAGGCTGGGCGTTTCAATACACCAACCCGCACTACCCGGACGTCGACGACACCGCGGTGGTCGCGATGGCGCTGCATCGCGCCGCGCAGGAAGGCGTGCGCCGTGCCGCAGACGGCGAGGCCGCGCTGGCCCGCGCGCGCGAATGGATCGAGGGCATGCAGGGCCGCGACGGCGGTTGGGGCGCATTCGAGCCGGAGAACACGCACACTTACCTGAACAGCATTCCATTCGCCGACCACGGTGCGCTGCTGGACCCGCCCACGGCCGATGTGTCGGCACGCTGCCTGTCGATGCTGGCGCAGCTCGGCCATGCGCCGCCGGATAGCCGCCACGCCGCGCTGGCGCTGCGCTATCTGCTGGCCGAGCAGGAGGCCGACGGCAACTGGTACGGCCGCTGGGGCACCAATTATCTGTACGGCACCTGGAGCGCGCTATGCGCGCTGCGCGCGGCTGGCCTGCCCGCCGACGCGGAGCCCGTGCGGCGCGCCGCGCAATGGCTGCTGTCGGTGCAGAACGCCGATGGCGGCTGGGGCGAGGATGGCGACAGCTATCGGCTCGACTATCGCGGCCACGTCCCCGCGCCCAGCACCGCGTCGCAGACGGCATGGGCCCTGCTTGCGCTGATGGCGGCGGGGCTCGCCGGCCATGAAGCGGTGGCGCGCGGCATAGGCTGGCTGCAACGGACGCAGCGCTCCGACGGCGGCTGGGACGAACCGGCCTATACCGCGGTCGGCTTTCCGCGGGTGTTCTATCTGCGATATCACGGCTACGCGCTGTATTTTCCGCTGTGGGCGCTGGCCCGTTATCGCCGGCTACGCGCGGGCGCGGCGCGCGAGGGCGGCCCCCCGCAGCCGCTGTGGGGCATGTGAATGGCGAACGGCCGCGCCAACGCCCCGCCCGTGCCATGGCTCTGGATATCGGGGCTCGCCTTCGAGTCCCGCATCGCCATGTCGTCGGCCGGCGTGCCCGCGAGCGCCACGCTGCATGGCCTTCGCGGCGAGGCGCTGTCCGCCGCATTGCAGCGCCGGCTCGATGCGCATGGCAATGGCCCGATCGTGCTGGTCAGCTTCGGCCTGGCCGGCGGACTGGACCCCGCGCTGGCGCCGGGCAGCATCGTGATCGCCGATGCAGTGCTGGCCACGGGCGCCCGGCACGCCACCGACCCGGCATGGCGCGACGCGTTGCAAGCAGCATTGCCGCGGGCCGTGTCCGGCCCGCTGCTGGCCGACGATGCGCCGGTGCTCGATGTACCGGGCAAGCGTCAACGGCACCTTGCCACCGGCGCGCTGGCGGTCGACATGGAATCGCATCGGGTCGCGGAGGCGGCATCGGCGCGCGGTTGGCCGTTGGTCATATGCCGCGTGGTGGCGGACCCGGCCGGCCGCGCGGTGCCCCCCGCCGCGCTGGCCGCGATGGACCCCGCCGGTGACATTGCGCTCGCGCCACTGCTGCGCAGCCTGGTGGCCCGGCCCGCCCAGCTTGCCGCGCTGGCCGCGCTGGCGCGCGATACGGCGCGTGCGCGGCGTGCGCTGCGCGGTGCGGCGCGAGCGCTCGCGCGCAGCCGCCGCGATGACTATGGCGCCGTGACGGGTGCCGCCGGCAAGGCGGGCGTCTCGTCCGCCGTGGCGCTCCCGGTGCCGACCGCCGATCCGGCCTGTGCGCCTCCGGCCCGGGCGTTGCCGGCGGAATCGCCAGTGTCCGACGGATCGCCATAGTCGGGCAGGTCTCCCGCGCTCTCGTCGCCACGCAGCTGATACCGCCGCCGCTGCAGATACGCTTCACGCACGAAGCTGTAGCGGTCGAGTGCCGCCTGCTCCAGCAGATCGGTCGCGCCCAGCAGATTGGCGCGCGTATTGACCGCATTGAGCGCGAACAGGCTGTTGCGCCACGCCGGGTCCATATACGTCACCGGATCGGTCCACAGGTCCGCGAACAACCCGGTGCCGTCGCGCACGGAGCTGGGCCCGAAGAACGGCAGCACCAGATACGGCCCGGAGGGCACGCCCCAGGTGCCAAGCGTCAGCCCGAAGTCCTGGGGATGGCGCTGCAATCCCGCGTCCGACGCGATATCGATCAGTCCGCCCAGGCCCAGCACCGTGTTGATCGCCACCCGCATCAGGCTCTCGGCCGCCGCCACGCCCTTGCCCTGCAGCGCATTGTTCAGCGCGTTGCCGATATCGCCAAGGTTGTTGAAGGCATTGGTCACGGCGGTACGCACCGGGTCGGGCGTGACCCGCTGGTAGCCCTTTGCCACCGGCTCGGCGATGTAGGTATCGAACTTGTCGTTGACGGTGAACATCGCCCGGTTGAACGGCTCGATCGGGTCGCGCGGATCGGCATTGGGCCCGGTGGCACACGCGGCGCAGCACAGCGCGGCGACAAGGATCAGGCGGCGTGGGTCGGTCGAAGGCATGGGCGTTGGCTCTTGCGTTGCATTCCGTTGTGTTGCATTCCGTCGCGCGGTGCCATCACGGCATGGCGGCGTCGTCCCGGTCCCGTGGCTTGCCCATCAGGATCGGCTGGAAAAACACCGCGCCGGCGAGCGTGCACGCCAGCGACAGCGCCAGCAGCTTGCCCATGCTCGCGGTGCCCGCATGATGCGACAGCCACAGGCTGCCAAATGCGGTCGCGGTCGTGGCCGCGCTGAACAACACCGCATGGGTCAGGCTCGACTGCAGCAGCCCGGTCTTGCCCTCCCGCCACGCGATCACGTAATAGATCTTGAAGGCGACGCCGATGCCGAGCAGCAGCGGCAGCGCGATCACGTTGGCGAAGTTCAGCGCAATGCCGAACACCACGCACAGTTCCAGTGTCAACACGGCGGATACGAGCAAGGGTACCAGCGTGCGCAGCACATCGCCGAAGCGGCGCAGCGTCAGCCACAGCAGCACGGTGATCGACAGCACCGCCCACGCACCGGCCTGCGCGAATGCGGACAGGATCGTATGCGCCGAGCCCCGCACGGCGATGGGCCCGCCGGTCGCGTCCGGCGCCACCCGCTGCACCGCGGCCACGAAGCGGTCCAGCGCCGCCTCCCGCGCCCGATCGTCGTCCGCCGGCGGCAGCCTGGGGCTGATGTTGACGAGCGCACGGCCGTCCGCGGCAATCCAGTCGCGGCTCAGCGCGGGCGGCAGCGACGCCGTGGTGACCGGGCCCGTCCGCAGTGCGTCGGCGAGCTTGGCCAGCGCGATCCGCAACGGCAGCGACAGCGCGCGTTCGGCGCGATCGCGCGCGGCGGCGTCGGCGGCGGCCAGCGCCCTCAGCGCCTGTGCGAGCCGCCGTGCCGCGGCCGCGCCGTCCGCGGTGCCGTCGACGCCGCCACCGGCACGCGGACCGCCAGCCGTATCCGCCGCCAGTTCGAGTTGTGTTGCCGCCTGCCGCAGCGAGCGAACCCGCTGCGCATCGCTGGCCGGACCCGCGCCGGGCTGGGACAGGGCCGGCAGCAAGGCGGTGGCGGCGGGCTCGATCAGCCGCAGCTTGGCGGGCTGATCCGCCGGCACGAAGCTCGCCAGCGTCGTCACGCGCGCCACCTCGGGCAGCGCGGACAGCCGGTCCGCGAGGGCACGGGCCGCATCCAGCGACGGCGCCAGCACGCTGACGTCCTCGGTGCCGGCCTCGGGCGCATCCTTCAACGCGCGCAGCGTCGCCATCGATTCGGATGCCGGGTCCTTCAGGTTCAACGGATCGAAATCGAAGCGCAGATGCAATAGCAGCGGCGAGCCAGCCAGGATGATCAGGCACGTGGTCCACAGCACCGGCTTGCGGTGCCGCTCGAAGAAGCGGTCCGCCGGCGCCAGGCAGCGGATGGCCGGCGCCGCCCCCCGCCGGGGGGCCCCCCGGCGCCGCCACCTCGCCGGTGGGCTGCAGCAGCCGGATCAGCGCCGGCAGCAAGGTCACCGTGGTGGCGAAAGCCACCGCCATGCCGACCCCGGCAATGAGGCCCAGTTCCGCGACGCCGCGATAGTCGGTGGGCAGAAAGGCGAAAAAGGCAGCGGCCGTGGCCGCCGCCGCCAGCGCCAGCGGCACCGCCAGCGCCCGTGCGGCGTGCTCCAGCGCTTCGGGGATATGGTCGCGGTCGTGCCGTTCGGCGCGGTAGCGCACGCCGAACTGGATGCCGAAGTCGACCCCCAGTCCGACGAACAGCACCGCGAAGGCCACCGAGATCATGTTGAGCGCGCCCACCATCATCAGGCCCAGCGCGGCGGTGATGGCCAGACCCGCGAACAGGCTCACCAGCACCGCGGTGATCAGGCGTGCCGAGCGCAACGCCAGCCACAGGATCGCGATCACGACCATCACCGTCACGCCGCCATTGAGCGCGGCATCGTCGGCCACCGACGCGAATTCATCGTCGGCCAGTGCCTGCGGCCCGGTAAGCCTCACGCGTGCGCCATAGCGGTCGGCCAGTTGCAGCGATGCCGCGCTCGCCCGGATTGCCGCGGCCGCGTCGGCGCCGGCCTGCAGATCGCCGTAGTCCAGCACCGGCGTGACGGAGACAAAGCGCAGCGCCGGTCCGCGCACCGGGGAGTCTTCGGCCAGCGCGCGCCATGACAGCGCCGCCGGCTTCCCGGCCAGCACGCGCTCGATCGTATCGGCACTGCGCGTCAGCACCGGCGCCATCTGGGCCAGCGTGACCTGTCCCATCTGCAGCGGCAGGCCGAGCGTCACCGCCAGCGTGTCGGCCAGGCCGCGCAGCGACGGATCGCGCGCCAGCGCATTGAGCAAAGGCCGGGCCTCGGTGAGCGCGCGGGTCAATGTGGCCAGCTCCGCGGTATCGGCGAACAACAGGCCGTGCCGCGCAAAGAATGCGCCTCCGCCTGGTTGGCTGACCCGGGCGAAGTGCGCCGGCTGCTGTTGCAGGCGTGAGGCCAGTTCGTCGGCGGCGGCTTCGGCCAGTTCGTCGGCGTCCGCTTGCACCACGACCAGGAACATCTGGCCCCGGTCCGGAAACGCCGCGTCCAGTGCCGCATCGTGGCGCGCCCATGGCTCGTCCACATCCAGCAGCCGCCCGATGTCGGTGTTGATGGCGAAATGCGTGGCGACATACCAGCCGCTGGCGCCCGTCAGCAATGCGGCGATCAGCAGCGTCAGCCACGCCCGCCGCGTCGCCGCGACGACGAGCCGCGCGATCGCGGCGCTCAGCATGACGGCAATACCCCTGATGCAGGCATCATCGCCACGGGGCTATACTCGGACGTTGCCGTCAGTGTCCGGTCCGCGCGGCGTGCCGGTCGCGCCAGCGCATCCCGCCTCCCAATCGTTCCATGTCCCATATCCACACTCTCTCCGTCATATCCGCGATGGTATTGGCGGTGCCGGCGCTGGTCGTGCCGGCGCCCGCACACGCGGTCGAGCGCGCCGCACCCGATCGCCTCGTACGCACCGCCGTGGAAGGCACCATCGCCACGATCCAGGGCGACCCCGCCAGCCGATCGGGTGACCTTGCCGCCATCGCGGCGCTCGTGCGCAAGCAGTTCGTGCCGTTCACCGATTTCGAGCGCACAACGCGTCTCGCGCTGGGCAACGCCTGGGGGGCCGCGACGCCGGACCAGCGGCGCGAACTGGTCGGCCACTTCCGCGCACTGCTGGTGCACACCTACGCGCTGTCGCTGTCCCAGCTGCGCGAGCAGCGCGTGGACTTCCGCTATACGCCGGTACTGGTGGGCAGCAATGCCAACGATGCCGTCGTGCGAACCCGCGTTCTCACCGCGGGCGACGAGGCCCAGATCGACTACCGGCTGAACCGGGGTCCCGACGGGTGGAAGATCTACGACATCAACATGATGGGCGCCTGGCTGATCGAGGTGTACCGGCGCCAGTTCGGCGATATCGTCGCGCGCGACGGGGTCGACGGGCTGATCCGCTATCTGGCCGACCACAACGCGCGTCGCAGCGGCGCGTGAGTGGCCAATGGCGGCCGGCGGCGCGCTCACCGCTTGCGCTCCCCCGCGGCACCGCGCGCCTCGCCGTGCCGCGCGCGCCAGCGGCGCACCTCGAACCATTGCCACGACAGCAGAGCCGGCACGCCGTAAAGCACCTCGCGTGCGCGCTTGACCAGCGCCAGCGAAAGCGACGTTTGCGCGTCCACGCCGAGCAGCTGCCCCAGCAGCATCACCACGGCTTCCTGCACGCCCAATCCGCCCGGCACGAAAAACGCCATGTTTCGCGCGCCGATGGTCAGCGATTCGATCGCCAGCGCCGCCCCGAACGAAACGGGATGGCCCAGCAGCCGCAGCGCGAACCAGGTCTCCAGCGTGCCGATCGTCAGCGCCGCAAGTTGCCATGATGCCGTGGCCAGCAGCGTGCGGGGCCGCGCCAGCAGGGCGCGGATCCGGGTGTCCAGCCCGGCCCCAAGGCCGGCGCCGGCGATCGCGCCGACCATCCGGTGGTCCTCGCCGAGCAGCCGGCGCGCCAGCTCCTCCAGGCGGGAGAACACGCCGGCATGCCGCAGCGCCAGCGCAAACGCAATCGGCAGCGGCAGCGACAGCAGCAGGCCCACGGCGATCACCCACACGTCGCCGCCGCCCGGAATCGCCGCCAGCAACAGCACCACGCCGAGCGCGCAGAACAGATACTGCGCGAACATCGTGATCATCACTTCGACGACCACGCTGGCGGTGACCGCCGAGGTATCCGCGATGCGCAGCCGGCCCAGCCGGATGCCGGCCAGCTCGCCGCCGACATTGGCGGTCGGCAGCAAGCGGTTGACCGCTTCGCGCACGCTGGCAACCCACCACAGGAACAGCAGGCCGGGCCGCTCCGAGCGGGGTGGGGCGGCCGCGCACAGCAGCGTGCGCCACGCCTGGGCGTCCAGCACGATGGGCACCGCATGAAAGGGCAGCAGCCACAACAGGCTCCAGCCGGCCCTGGCCACGATGGTGGCGATCTGGCCCGCGCCCTGGTGAATCACCAATGCCGTCAGCCCGAGCAGACCGGCCACGCCCGCCAGCCACGCGAGCTTCTTCATCGGCCCGGTCCTTCGCCGGCCATTGCGGCCGCGGGTCTTGTAGCGGCCTGTGTGTCGCCCAGCACGTCGCCGAAGCCGCCGCGGGCGCGCCCGGTCGCCGCCAGCGCCGCCCGCACCCGTGCCGACAGCAACGCGGCCAGCTCGTCGGCGTGGCGATAGCCGCGCATGGTGGCCGCGATCCGCCCGCCGGATTCGGTGGCCGGATGCAGATAGATCTCCACCACGCCGGGCGGGAGCGCACCCAGCGCACGCAACAACGCCGCTTCGTCCATCGCGCCGCTCGCGGTAATGCCGATCACATGGTCGTTATGCGCGATGCCGGCGGCGTCCAGCCGCCTGCGCAGCAGACCGAGCCAGGGCCGCAACCACCACGGCGCGCCAGCTTCGCGCGGCAGCCGCATCGCGCGCATGCCGTAGTCGCGGCCGATCTGCAGTACCAGCCCCAACACCGTCGGATGCAGATGGAAATGCTTGTGCGCGTTGACGTGGTCCAGCACCAGCCCTGTCGCCACGAAGGCGTCGAACTGCGCGCGGATCTCGGCCGCGAGCTGGCGCCGCGCCGCCGCCGACAGCGCAAGGCGCAGGCCGTCGCGCGCCATCGCGCAGCCAAAGCGCCCATCGCGCCCAACCAGCCGCGACACGGCCGCGGGGGGCAGCATCGGCAGACCGTCGGCCAGCACCAGATGCAGGCCCACGCGCA
>NZ_VLJN01000034.1:0-22805 GCF_007829435.1 Cupriavidus gilardii J11 | reverse complement strand
CGGCCGGTGCCGCCACCATCAGGCTCGCGGCATCGAGCGTGCCGTGCAAATGGGCGCGTTCCACCGCCTCGTTCACGGCGGGATGCAGGCCGAAGTCGTCGGCGGTCAGAATCAGCGCATCGCGCGCCGGGCGGGGGTGGGGTCGCAGGATACGGCCTCCGGTCACGCCTCGTGGGTGCGCAGGAAGCGGAAGAACTCCACGCCTTCGCGCAGCCGCCGCCGCGTCATCTCCCAGCTGCCCAGCATTTCCCGCGTGATCTCCCATATCTTCGATGGCCGGAAATAGAAGCGCCGGTAAAACGTCTCGACGCCGTGGTAGATCTCCTCGCGCGACAGATGCGGATAGCTGATCGCGGCCAGCTGCACGCCGCGATCGTTGACGAGGTTGATGACCTTGTTCTCCTCCAGCCAGCCATTGTCGATGGCCTGCCGGTACAGCGCGGTGCCGGGGTAGGGGGCCGCCAGCGAGACCTGGATCGTGTGGGGATTGATCTCCTGCGCGAACGCGATGGTCTTCTCGATGGTCTCGCGTGTCTCGCCCGGCAGGCCAAGGATAAAGGTGCCGTGGATTGTAATGCCGAGCTTGCGGCAATCCTCGGTGAAACGGCGCGCGATATCGGTACGCAGGCCCTTCCTGATATTGAGCAGGATCTGGTCGTCGCCCGATTCATAGCCCACCAGCAGCAGCCGCAGGCCATTCTCCTTCATGATCCTCAGCGTGCTGTACGGCACGTTGGCCTTGGCATTGCACGACCATGTCACGCCAAGCCTGCCCAGGCCGCGCGCGATTTCTTCCACGCGGGGCTTGAAGTCGGTGAAGGTGTCGTCGTCGAACATGATCTCGCGCACCTCCGGCATGTTGTCACGTATCCATTTCACCTCGGCCAGCACGCTCTCGGTCGATCGCACCCGGTAGCGATGCCCGCCGACAGTCTGCGGCCACAGGCAGAAGGKGCAGCGGGAMCGGCAGSCGCGTCCGGTATAGATCGACACATAGGGATGCAGCAGATAGCCGATGAAGTAGTTGCGGATATTGAGGTCGCGCTTGTACACCGGCGCGACAAAGGGCAGCGCGTCCATGTCCTCGATCATCGGCCGTGGCCCGTTGTGCTGGATCGACCCATCGGGCAACCGGTAGCTGAGGCCGGCGATGCCTGCCAGCGGCCTGCCTTCAGCCACCTCCTGGCAGGTGTAGTCGAATTCCTCGCGGCAAACAAAATCGATGGCCCCGCTCGCGGCCAGCGTGCCGCCCGGATCGACCGCGGCCTTCGCGCCCACCATGCCGATGCGGATCGACGGCGCGCGCGCCTTCAGCATCTCGGCAAAGCGCGCATCGGTCGGAAAGGACGGCGTGCTGGTGTGCAGGATCACCAGTTCGTACTGGCTCGCGATATCCAGCGTTTCCTCGACCCCAAGATCGTCGGCCGGGGCATCGAGCACGCGGCTGTCGGGTACCAGCGCCGCCGGCTGGGCCAGCCACGTCGGATACCAGAACGAACGGATCTCCCGCTTGGCCTGATAGCGCGAACCCGCACCACCGTCGAAGCCATCGTAGGAGGGAGCTTGCAGGAACAGGGTTTTCATGGCGTTCTCTGAACGTGCGAAGTCGATCCCGTCTTTCTCCCCTCTCCCGCTTGCGGGAGAGGGGCCGGGGGAGAGGGGAGTACAGAAGCAGCAGAAACCCCAGAAGGCGAGCAAAGCCCAGAACCAGATCGCTTCCCGGCAGCCCCCATCCCCCCGGAAGCCGCCAGCCCATCCACCACCATTTCCACCCGCCTCCACCTCACCCGCCGCCCCGCCAGCGCCACCGCCCATTCGGCCAGCAACAACACATCCCGCAGCGGCGCCACCAGCGCCGAGCCGATATTCGCGCACAGCAGCGTCCGCGCGACGGCGCCGATCACGGCTGCCACCGCCACCGGCGCCACCGGATCGAGCATCACGCCCAGCGCCAGCATCGGCCACACGAAGGTAATGAAGGCCAGCGCGAAGCCGCGCGGGTCCAATGAACGGATCGTGCGCATCCACCGCAGCTCATGCTCCCACAAGCTGCGCAGCCCCTCGTCGACCACGTCGGTCGTGACCACCACGTCGGACAGCACGCTGCGCAGGCCCTGCGCCCGTGTCAGCGCGCCGAGCCAATAGTCGTCGGCCAGGCGATCCACCACCGCCTCGAAGCCGCCGATCGCCGCCAGCGTGTCGCGCCGGATGGCGATGGTCGCGCCGAAGCCGAAGCGCTGGCCGCCTGCGCGATGCGCACCGCCGGCACGAACCATTCGTCGACGAACTGCGCGCCCACGCGGGCCCATGCGCCGCCGACCGGCCGCGCGCGGTAGAGGCAGGTGACGATGCCAACCCCGTGGTCCTCCAGCGGCGCGGCGACACGATCGAGCCAGTCGCGCGGCACCGCCACGTCGCTGTCGGCGATCACCAGCCTGTCGTATGCGGCTGCCCCGAGCATATTGATCAGGTTGCTGACCTTCGGATTGCCGCCGTGCATGCGCGTGTCGACCACCAGCGCGATGTCGCGGTCGGGAAACTCCTCTCGCAGCCGTTCGGCCACCGCGATCGCCGGATCGTCGGCCTCGCGCACGCCAAACACCAGCTGGAAGCGCGGATGGGTTTGCCGGCAGAAGGTGGCAAGGTTGGCGTACAGGCGTGGCTCGTCGCCGCACAGCGGTTTGAGGACGGACACGCCGGGCACGGGTACGATGTCGTTGACTGCCCTCTCCCCGGCCCCTCTCCCGCTTGCGGGAGAGGGGCCGGGGGAGAAGGCAATCCCAGCATCGCAGACGCCCCCACCCAAATCCTCCCCCCGCCCCGCCCGCCAACTCGCCCAAAGCGCCGCCACCGCATAGCCCGACGTCGCCACGGTCAACGCGCTACCGGCCACGCTTGCCCAATTCATGCGCGCTCACTGCACGGTGGTGGCGTCGTCGGCGCGGGCCGCCTTGCGCCGGATTTCGTCGAGCTTGATCTCGACGTGCCGCGAGAAAGTGTACTGCGCCGGCCGCTGCCCCGTCAGCGGAATGTCGGGCGCCATCGGTCCGCTGGTGCGCACGCCGCGCAGGGCCACGCGCATCGCTTTCAGCGGATGGGCGATGGTATCGSCCACCGCGGTGGCCTCGTAGCCGCTATGCACCATGCAGTCCGCGCATTTCTCGTAATTGCCGGTGCCATAAGCATCCCAGTCGGTGTCCTCCATCAGGTCGCGGAAGGTCGCCGCATAGCCCTCGCCGAGCAGATAGCAGGGCCGCTGCCAGCCGAACACCGTACGCGCCGGGTTGCCCCACGGCGTGCAGCGATAGGTCTGGTTGCCGGCCAGGAAGTCCAGGAACAGCGTCGACTGGCTGAAGGCCCAGCGCCGGCCGCGTTCGCCCAGTGCAAGGATGTCGCGAAACAGTTGCCTCGTCTTGCCGCGGTTCAGGAAGTGCTGTTGATCCGGCGCGCGCTCGTAGGCATACCCCGGCGACACGGTGATGCCGTCCACGCCCATCGCCTTGACTTCATCGAAGAAGCGCGCCACGCGCGCCGGCTCGGCGTCGTTGAACAGCGTGCAGTTGATGTTCACCCGAAAGCCGCGCGCCTTGGCCGCGCGGATCGCCGCCACCGCGCGCTCATGCACGCCCGGCTGGCAAACCGAGTGATCGTGCATGTCGCGATCGCCGTCCAGATGGACCGACCAGACGAAGTACGGACTGGGCCGGTAATCGTCCATCTTCTTTTCCATCAGCAACGCATTCGTGCACAGGTAGACAAAGCGCCGGCGTGCCACGATGCCGGCGACGATGGCCGGCATGTCCTTGTGCAAAAGCGGCTCACCACCGGCGATGGACACCACCGGCGCGCCGCACTCGTCGACGGCCGCCAGGCATTCCTCGACCGAAAGCCGCTGGTTCAGGATCGGGTCGGGATAGTCGATCTTGCCGCAGCCGGCGCAGGCCAGATTGCAGCGGAACAGCGGCTCCAGCATCAGCGCGAGCGGGTAGCGCCGCTGCCCGCTCAGCCGCTGGCGCAGTACATAGGCGCCCACACGGGCGACTTGAAGCAGGGGAATGGCCAAGGCGCGCTTCCTCCGTCTGGTTCGATGGGTGGATACCGGCCCGGTGCCGTCGCCACCGCCTGCCGCTCAGCCCACGGTCACGTTGGCCAGTTCCGGCGGCAGCCGGAACTCGGCATTTTCCTCGCGTCCGGCCATGGTGGTGACCTCCACGGGTCCTAGCCGCCGCAGCGCGGCAAGCACATCCTCCACCATCGCCTCGGGGGCCGACGCGCCCGCGGTAATACCCACCACCGCCGCGTCGCGCACCCAGTCCGGGTTCAGCTCGCTGCCGTCCGCGATCAGATACGACGGCAAGCCGCTTTCGGTGCCGATCTCCCGCAGCCGGTTCGAGTTGGAGCTGTTCAGCGCGCCGATCACCAGCAGCACGTCGACCTGGCCCACCAGCTGCCGCACCGCGCTCTGGCGGTTCTGGGTCGCATAGCAGATGTCCCGCGTGTCGGGTCCGACCAGATCCACGAAGCGCCGCGCCAGCGCGGCGATGATGCCGCGCGTATCGTCGACGCTCAACGTGGTCTGCGTGATGTATGCAACGGGCGTGTCTTCCGGCAGTTCAAGCGCGGCGACGTCGGCCTCGCTCTGCACGAGGATCACCGGCGCCGGGATTTGCCCCATGGTACCCACCACTTCCGGATGGCCGGCGTGGCCGATCAGGATGACCGTGCGGCCCGTTGCCGCATACTGCCTTCCCTGATTGTGGACCTTGATGACAAGCGGACAGGTGGCGTCGATCGCATGCAAGCCGCGCGCGCGCGCCTCTTCCTCCACGCTGCGTGCGACGCCGTGAGCGCTGAAGATCGTCACCGCGTCCGCGGGCACTTCATCCAGCTCATCGACGAATCGGGCGCCCTTGTCGCGCAGCCCTTCCACCACATGCCGGTTGTGGACGATTTCGTGCCGCACGAACACCGGCGCGCCGTGCTTGACCAGCGCACGATCGACGATATCGATGGCGCGCACAACACCCGCGCAGAACCCGCGCGGTTGGGCGAGTATCACTTGCATGGACAAGGTCCCCCGTTACCCGTGGCAACGATGCTTGCCGCACGGGAAGGCACTTCCCGCCGCGGCGATGGTTACTATATACCCGCGCCGGGGCCTTTGTCCGGCATGGCGCGGCGCCATCGGCAGGCCCGCGATCGAGGATCGGAGAGGAGGGCGGCGTGACGGCAACCGGCGATGACGTTCTGGTGACAGGGGCATCGGGCTTCCTGGGTTCGGCCGTGGCGCGTTGCGCGCTCGCGCACGGCGCCAATGTACGTGTGCTGGTAAGGCCACGCAGCTCGCGCCGTAATATCGACGGGTTGCCGGTGCGCGTGTTCGAAGGCGACATGCGCGATGCCGATGCCGTGCACCGGGCCATGTCGGGCGTACGTCACGTATTCCATGTGGCCGCCGACTACCGGCTATGGGCGCCGGACCCCGAGGAGATCGTTCGCACCAACGTGCTGGGCAGCCAGACGGTCATGCGTGCCGCACGGGCGCTCGGCGTCGAACGCGTGGTGTACACCAGCAGCGTCGCCACGCTGCGCGTCGCGGGCGCCGCCGCGCCCGTTACCGAGGATGCGGCGATGGCGCCGGAGCAGGCCATCGGTGCCTACAAGCGCAGCAAGGTCCTGGCCGAGCGGGCGGTGCAGCAGGCCATCGCGCGGGGTCTGCCCGCGGTGATCGTCAATCCTTCCACGCCGGTAGGTCCGCGCGATATCAGGCCGACGCCCACCGGCCGCGTGATCGTCGAAGCGGCCACCGGCCGCATGCCGGCCTTCGTCGATACCGGGCTGAACCTCGCCCACGTCGACGACATCGCCGAGGGCCACTGGCTGGCGCTGTGCCATGGACGCATCGGCGAGCGCTACATCCTGGGCGGCGACGATGTGCCGCTGCGGAGCATGCTCGCCGATATCGCCGCCATGGTCGGCCGCAAGCCGCCCCGGATCGGGCTGCCACGCTGGCCCCTGTATCCGTTCGCCTATCTCGCCGAGGCCATGGCGCGGGTGCGCGGCGCCGAGCCGTTGCTGACAGTCGATGGCCTGTCGATGTCGCGCTACCGCATGTATTTCAGTTCCGACAAGGCACGCCGCGAATTGGGATACCGTCCCCGGCCCTATCTCGACGGCCTGCGCGACGCGGTGGCGTGGTTCGACGAGCACGGCTACCTGCGCTGAGTCCCGCCCGATGCCTCGCATACCGGCCGCGCACCACGATGGCGCGCATTGCGGCGGCGATGACAATGCCGTGCCGATACGACCGAAAACAGGGAATCGCGCACCGCAAGCGGGCCAGCAGGCGGCCGTCCGGAACCATGATGGGGCAGCGCTCAAGCCCCTCGCGCACGCGCCGATAACCGGGCAGGCCAACTCGGGTGGCGTCAACTCAGTGCGTCGCGCCGCCCTAAAAAAACGGGGAGAAGGACAGATGTCCGAAGTGTCTGCAGCGCGCGGAGCCACCAGGTCGGCGCAGGGTTCGGTCATCGCCGAACTCACCAGCGAGGTCCGGCGCATCGCCACCGACAAGATCGCCGATATCGACCTGATCAACCGCGAGGCGACCTATCTGGCGATCAACGCGCTGATCGAGGCGGCGCGAGCTGGGGAGGCGGGGCGGGGCTTCGCCGTGGTCGCCAAGCAGGTCAAGGATGTGTCGGGCCGCATCGGCCGCCTGACCGGAGAGCTGGGCAAGGAACTGGGCGCGGTCAGCGAGCGCATGGTAGCCGAGCTGGAACGGCAGCAGGGACAGAGGCTGGCCGACCTGGCGCTGAACATGATCGACGTGATCGACCGCAATCTGTACGAGCGCTCATGCGACGTCCGATGGTGGGCGACCGACGCGGCGGTCGTAGACTGTCTCGGGGCCGCGTCGCCGGCCGCCGCCGAGCACGCCAGCAAGCGCCTGGGTGTCATCCTTGCCAGCTACACCGTCTACCTCGACATCTGGATCATCGATTTGCAAGGCCGGGTGGTGGCGAGCGGCCGACCGGGAAGCTTCCCGGTGGCCGGCGTGGTCGATGCCGCGGGGCGGGACTGGTTCCAGACAGCGCTGCGTACCGGCTCCGGCGACGACTATGCGACGGCCAATGTCGATCCCGTCGCCGAACTGGGCGGGGCGCAGGTGGCCACCTATGCGGCAGCGGTGCGGCAGGGCGGCGCCGCCGACGGCAAGCCGCTTGGCGTGCTCGCGGTGTTCTTCGACTGGGCCAAGCAGGCCTCGCATGTGGTCGACAACGTTCGGCTCACCGACGAGGAGCGGGGCCGCACCCGATGCATGATCGTCGACGCAAACAACCGCGTCATCGCCGATTCGGCCAAGGATGACGCCGCCCGGAGGCCCTTCTCGCTCAAGAGCGGTATCGGCAGCGGCGGCACCTATCGCACCGACGACGGCGCCTTGGTCGGGTATGCGCTGACGCCCGGCTATGAAAGCTATCGCGGCATGGGATGGTTCGGCGTGATCGAGCAGCAGAGCGCGCCACGGCATTAACAGCGGCGAACGTTTTTCGCCCCTCTCCCGCTCGCGGGAGAGGGGCGGGGAGAGGGCAGTATCACCCCAGAACCGCCCACGACAAAATCTCAACCCAATCCCTCAGCGCACCCACCTCCGCACCCACGCCGCCAGCGCCGGCACCGTGCGCGGCCGCAGCAGCCGCCCGTCATACCCCGCCATCCGGCGCGCGTTTTCCTCGAGGCACAGATCGATCAGCGCTCCCGGCGACAGCGGCTCCGCCACGGCTGCCGAGCCCGTCAAGGTGAAGTTGGCATCCTGCGCACCCCTTTGCGGATCGATGCCGCGCGCAATGCCGATGCGTTCCCAAATCAGGAACGTCCACACCGCCACCACCTTGCACGCGAACAGCGGTCGCCGCCACCATGGCAGGCGGCGACGGTACCAGGCCGCCCAGTTCACGAAGAACAGGATATGCCGGCCTTCTTCCTGGATCACCGGCTCGAAGGTCTCGACCAGTTCCTCCGGAAAAAAGCCGGAACGCTTCGCCGCCGCGAACAGGCCGAACGCAAAGAAGCTGTCGATGCATTCGCTGAATCCCGTCACCAGCCAGCCCCATTCCGCATCGGCCGGTGGCGGATAATCGGGCTCAGGTGCAAGCGCGATGCCGTAGGCCGCCACCAGCCGCGCCAGCACCATCTTGTGCCGCGCCTCTTCGTCGCCGTCCAGTTCCAGCGCACGCCGCAGCAGCGGTTCCTTCACCGTGGAGGCATAGGCGCGCACGCGCACCGCCGCGCGGCCTTCCGTCTGCACGGCGATGTCCCAGATGGGCAGCGACGTCACGCGCCGCAGCGCCTCGTCATCGAGCGGCGGCCACGCGATCACGGCGGGCTTGTAGGGATGATGGGTGTGCAGCAGCATCTCGCAGAACATCCGCAGATGCCGTTCGGAGCCGATTTCGACAGCCCCTGCGTCCGGCCAGGTCCAATGCCGCAGGGCATGGTCGGCTGCGGCGATGGAATCCTGGCTGGGCACGTCCGCGGCCGCGGACGCATGGTCGCGGGCGGCACGGGTCGGGTTGTCTTGCGCTGGCAATGTCGCGCGCATGCCACCTCCGCACGTTTGACTGGCCGCGGAGCATTGTAGCGAAACGGCTCTCCCCAGTGGCTGCGAACAAAAAGGGCGCGAGACACGCGCCCTTGGCTCACGAGGCTGCCGAAGCCGTTACCAGCGCAACTGCTTGTTGCGTTGTCCCGCGCTCAGCGTGGTGCGCTTGCTGCTACCCAGATAGTCGGCGGTGACCTGATAGGTGCCGCGCGGACCCTTGATCAGGCAGCGCGGCCCTTCCGCGCGGAAGTTCGCCACCTGCTTGCCACCGCGCGACAGCGTGACCTCGACATCGGACAGGTACTCGCCGCGCGCGCCCTGCGTGAACAGCAGGCCCATGTCGTAGTTGCGGGCCTCGCTGCGCAGCGCCTGCTGCTCGTCCTCGCCGACGCCGCCGCAGACGTAGGTGAACGGGCCCGCGGTCTGGGGCTCCATCGGCGCCGCGAGGGCACCGCCGGCCAGGCCGGAAAGCACAACGGCCGCCCCCAGGGCGGCAAGCCGGCCAAAACGCTCAGGGTCAGACTTGAGATCGCTTGTTTGCATTGTTCATCTCCTGTGACTTGCGTACCGGTTTTGACGGATGCGGTGCCGGCTTGTTCTCGCCGCCATTGGACATCCGGCGTATTTCTATTGTTTTTTCGGCCGGTGGCGGCGATCGTCGCGCTCAACCCGGCATGGCTGGCGAGGGTTCCGCCGGGCCGGCGTGGCCATTGCCATGGCCTGCGTGGACCGATTGATCCGTCATGCGGAGCTGGCTCGGGTCGTAGCCCAGTTCGGCGACCCGGTGCACGAGCATCGAGCGCAGTTCCGGATCGGGGTCGGGCATGCGTGTGAGGATCCATAGATAGCGGCCCGAGGGCTCGCCGACAATCGACCATTGGTAGTCCTCGGCATGGTCGAGCACCCAATAGTCGCCCACGTAGAACGGACCGAAGAACGAGACCTCGAGCTTGGCGTTGCGGCTGTCCTGCACGACGCGCGCCTTGCCGTGCGACTGGCGCGGCTTGCCCTGCGCGTCGCTGGCGCTGCGATTGACGATGTCGATCAGGCCGTCGTGCCGCAGCGTGTATTCGGCCGTTACGCCGTCGCAGCCGCGTTCGAAGCGGTTCTCGTAGCGGGCCATCTCATACCAGCGGCCCATGTACGTATCGAGTTCGACATCCTTGTTGGGTTCCGGCACGTGCGGGTTATATACCGGGCCGCGGGTGCGGCTGTACCACAGTGCGGCGGCGCCGATACCGGCCACCGCCGCCAGCGCCGTCATGCGATGCGTGTTGTTCATGCGGGCTCTCCCAAGGCGCCCGCGCGGCGCGCGGACTCTGTCCAGCCAGTCTAGGAAGCCCGTCATGCCATTGGCATCGGTCCGCGTCCTACGTACGCGTCGGTGGACGCCGGCGCGGGTCCGGCGTGCTTTTTTCGAATCCGAAAGAATTCGAAGTGGCGTATCCTTGCCAACTTTGGGAATCGCTTCGGAGCGAGCGGCAGTATGCAAGATGACCTCATCCAGGAACGTGACCGCAAGGTGATGCTGTGGGTCGTCGCCGTGGGTTTTTTCATGCAGACCCTCGACAGCACCATCGTCAATACGGCGCTGCCCGCCATGGCCGCGAGCCTGGGCGAGAGTCCGCTGCGCATGCAGTCGGTGATCATCTCGTATGCGCTGACAATGGCCGTGGTGATTCCCGGCTCGGGCTGGCTCGCGGATCGCTTCGGCACGCGGCGCATTTTCCAGTTGGCGATCGGCCTGTTCGTGCTGGGCTCGCTGCTGTGCGCCTATGCCCCCTCACTGCCGCTGCTGGTGGCGGCGCGCGTGGTCCAGGGCGTGGGCGGCGCGATGCTGCTTCCGGTCGGGCGGCTCGCTGTGCTGCGCACCTTCCCGCGTGAGCAATTCCTTCAGGCGCTCAGCTTCGTCGCCATTCCCGGCATGATTGGCCCGCTGATCGGCCCCACGCTGGGCGGCTGGCTCACCCAGGTGCTGTCGTGGCACTGGATCTTCCTGATCAACGTGCCGGTCGGCATCCTCGGCGGGCTGGCGACGATGCGCTACATGCCCGACAGCCGCCTGGCCGATGTCGGGCGGTTCGACGTGGCCGGCTACCTGCTGCTCGCCACCGCGATGGTGACAATCTCGTTCGCGCTCGATGGCCTGGCGGACTTCGGCTTCGAGCATGCCACCGTGCTGATGCTGCTGATCGCCAGCCTGGCCGCGCTCACCGCCTATGCGCTACATGCCGTCAAGCGTGACCGGCCATTGTTTTCGCTGACGCTGTTCCGCATCCACAGTTTCAGCGTCGGCCTGCTGGGCAATCTGTTCGCGCGCATCGGCAATGGCGCGATGCCGTTCCTGATTCCGCTCACCTTGCAGGTGTGCCTCGGCTATTCCCCACTGCAGGCCGGCCTGATGATGCTGCCGGTTACCGCGGCCGGCATGCTGTCGAAGCGGCTGGCGACGCGGCTGATCCAGCGGCAGGGCTACCGGCGCGTGCTGGTCGGCAACACCTTCGTGGTCGGGCTGACCATTGCGTCGTTCGGGCTGGTCTCGCCGGTGGTGCCGATGCCGCTGCTGCTATGCCAGCTGGCGCTGTTCGGCGCGGTCAATTCGATCCAGTTCACCGCGATGAATACCGTCACGCTGAAGGACCTGGGCGGCGCCAGCGCGAGCGGCGGAAACAGCCTGCTGTCGATGGTGCAGATGCTGGCCATGAGCCTCGCCGTGACGTCCGCGGGCGCCTTGCTGGCGACCTTCAACCGGGTGTTCGGTGCGCATGCCGTCGACGGCCCGCTGCCGGCTTTCCACGCAACCTTCGTCTGCGTGGGCCTGATCACGTCGGCCTCGGCATGGATCTTCCTGCAGCTGACTCCGGAAGACGATATTGGCGAGGGCCAGGCCGAGCGTGACACCCGGGAAACCGCCGAAGCCGCCGAGGTCTAGCGACACCGGCTGCTGCCGCAAGTCATGCCACCGTGTTGATATGGCCGGCTTCATGCGCCCGGCGCGTGCGGCCCGCGTTGCGCGCGCTGGACATTCAGTCCCGCGGGCGGCACGTCGAAGTGCCATTCGCGCGGGATGTCCGGTTCGACGTCATATTCGTTGCGCAGGATCGCCTCGACCGCGCTGCAAACGCCCACGGCGCCCTTGGGGCCAGCGCAGACCAGGCTGCGGGGATGATCGGAATGGCGCGGCACCGCGTAGACCTCCATGCCCTCGCGGTACAGCGGATGTTTGCGCAGCCTCTCATTGAGCATCTCGACGAAGCGGCGCGGCGTGACCACGGGCTTTTCCATGGCGGCCTCCGAAGCGAAGCGGCGCCGGCAAATGGTGACAGGAAGCCCGCGCCGGGAGCGGGTCCCGTCGCCGTAAGGTTAGTCGATACTGGCAAAGGTTCAAGCCCGGCGATCCGGCGCGGGCTACGCCGTGGTACGAGGTCCGTGCAGCAGGCGGTTGCACTCGGCCCAGCCGGCGGCCTGGGCCTGCGCCCGCGTGGGCCAGCGTAGCGGTGCGTCGATGATGCAATCGCAATCGGCGGCGCCGCAGTGTTCCTCCAGCACCAATTGCCACGTGTACTGCTGCGGCTGCACCTCGAACACATGCAGCACCACGGTGCGATGCTGGTCGGAAACGGTCAGGGTCGGAGTCTGCATGGCGTTCTCCCGTGCTACCAGATGAATCGTAGCAGGTGGCATAAACCGTGGCGGCTTTCGTTTCCCGGGCATTTCCAGTATCTTCGGCGTCTTCGCTTCCGCTTCGGTTTTCCGTCCCTCGGGCCCCGGAGGGCCAGTCCAACCCTGCCATGAACGCCCCCTCTACACTGTCCGCCAGCCCGTCCGCCGCCGACGCGCACGACCTGTCCGCCCACGAAGCATTGCCGGAAGCCGCGCGGGCCCGGGTCCGCTCTTCTCTTCAGGCGCTGCTGGACCACTTCGACCATACCGTGCTGCCGCTTTGGACCGGTCCCGGCTGGAACGCGGCGATGGCGCTGCCGTTCGAGGCCCTGTCGGCGGACGACGCCAGGCCGCTGCCGGCCGTCCGCTATCGCGCCATGGCTTGCGCGCGCCAGCTCTACGTGTTTTCGCGCGCGCAGGTGCCGTCGGACTTCGCCGGGCACGCCGATACGCTGTTCGCCTCGCTCAGGCGATGGTTCGCCGATCCGCGCGGAGGGTGGTACTACAGCGTGGACGCCGACGGCGCGCCGCTCGACGACGGCAAGGACCTGTACACGCATGCCTTCATCGTGTTCGCGTGCGCGGCGTACTGGCGCCACAGCGGCAATCCGCAGGCGCGTGCGGTGCTCGACGACACCGCGTCCTGCATCGAGAACCGGTTCCGGATCGACGGCGGCCTGTATCACGCGGCGCTGGGGCCCGACTTCTCGCCCTGCGGCGCCGGCGTGCTGCAGAACCCGGTCATGCATCTGACGGAGGCTTATCTCGCCGCGCACGATGTCAGCGGGGACGGCTGGTATGGCGAGCGTCTGCGCGATATCGGACGGAGAGTGCAGTCCACGTTTGTGGACGCCAATAACGGTTGCGTCGCCGAGCTGCCACAGGGCATGGCGGGCAACCGCATCGAGCCCGGGCATCAGTTCGAGTGGTATGCGCTGTTATCGATGGGCGCGTCGGTGTTCGGCGACTTGCGCGGGGCGTCCGGCTATCCGCCCGGCCAGCCAGGTCTTGCAGCGTCGCTTGCGCGTGCCTGTGCCTTTGCACAGCGGCATGGCGTGTCGCCCGATCATCAGGGCGTGGCGGCCGCGCTCGATGCCGACGGCAACGTCATCGACGCGACGCAGCGCATCTGGGCACAGACCGAATATGCTCGCGCGCTGGCGTTGCGCGGCGACGCGGCGGGATGGCGGGCCCTGGGCCAGTGGCTTGCGCAGTTTCCCGGCCGCTTCCTGCATGGGCTGGGCTGGCGCGAGTGCATCGGACCGGACGGCGCCGTGCTGCGCGCCGACATGCCGTCGACCACGCCTTACCACCTTGCGACCGCATACGACGCGCTGCGTCGCGCGGTCGATGATGACAGTGCCGCGAACGACTAGCCGCGGCTAGGCCGCGCCGTCCTTGCCGTCCTCGCTGTCCTCGCTGTCGCCCTCGTGCGCGTGCAGCAGCCGTTCGCATTCTTCGAGCATGTCGTGCGCGAAGGCCGATTGGTAATTCGGGTCCAGCGCTTCCATCATCTCGTGCGCCGCGTACAGTCCGGCCTCGCGCGACAGCGTCCCGGCCAGCTGCCGTGCCAGCTGGTCGCTCAGCTCCGACAGCAGGCGCCGGTCGGACAGCCCGAGCTGAAGCCTGGCGCGTGACAGCCACTGCGCGGCGAGCGTGGCGCCTTGCGCGTCGGTCATCCATTTGCCGTGCTCATAGAAGGCGGACAGACGTTCGGCGGTCAGCGCGAACAGCAGCGCCTTGCGGGTGCGAAAGTCGAGAAGCGGGGGAGGCATCGGAAAAGCGGAATGCGGTTGCAGGGAGCGGTGGCGAAGCGTTCGGTGCCGCCGATGATGATGGCCGCGCTAGGCCGCGGTGGCGAAACGCTGGTCCAGCCAGACGCCGATGTCGGCGATCTCTTCCAGGCACACCGAATGCGGCATCGGGTAGGTGTGCCACGTCAGCGGACATTGCCGCGCGAGCAGCAGGTCGCGCGCCTGCACGCCCAGCGATAGCGGCACCACGTCGTCCTGCAGGCCGTGTGCGGCAAAGATTGGCGTGGACGCGTTGGCCGTATCGAATTCCGCCGCCACCAGGGCGGGCGAGGGAATGTACGCGGACAACGCAACGATGCCGCAAAGCGTCTCGGGATGGGTCAGGCCCGCCAGATATGCCATCGCGCCGCCTTGCGAGAAGCCCGCCAGCACGATGCGCGAACTCGGGATGCCCCTGGCGTTCTGCGCCGCGACTAGCGCACGAACCGAGTCTCGTGAGGCGCGTAGTCCCGATTCATCGACATGGCGCGCGGCATCGTCCAGCGACACGATGTCGTACCAGGCGCGCATGATATAGCCGCCATTGCACGTCACCGGAATCATCGGCGCGTGCGGAAAAACGAAGCGCACCGACGCGGACCGCGGCAGCCCGAGTTCGGGGACCACGGGCACGAAATCATTGCCGTCGGCGCCCAGTCCATGCATCCAGATCACGGCGAAGCGGGGATCAGGATGGGTCTCGATTTCAATGGCGGAAAGCGTGTCGGGCATCAGGAAGGCGGCGGAGGGACGAAGGCCCAGCCATCAGGGGCGCCGTGTGGCAATGTGGCGATGGCTTGGGGGAAGCGGGGCGGGGCCGAGTATCGCACGGAATGGATGGCCCGCGCACGACGCGTTCGCTGCCCGTCTGGAGAAGGGGCGCCCGAGGTGGAGAGGGGGCCCCGTGCCCGGCCGCATGTCGGGCACAGCGGCGGGCACAGCGCCGTCAGGCCGCGGACGGCACGATCGGGACGGTGGTGAGCCCGGGCGAAATGCGCGCCGGCTGGGCGGCGGGCGGCTGCGTGTGTGGCGTGGCCTGCGGGACCTGGACCGGCGCCGACTCCACGGCAGCGGCCAAGGCGCGGCGCTTGTCCACGACTTGTTCGACCCCGCCGGCCGCCACCTCTTCGAGGAAGGCGACCAGATCGCGGTAGTAATCGACCTGCATCTGGGCTTCCATCAGCCGTCGTTCCGCCTGGAACAAGGCCAGCCGCATGTCGTGCAATTCTTTCGCCGCTATCTTTTCCGGCGTGGGTGCGTTGAACAGCGATGCAAGCGAACGCATGATGGTTACCTCCCGTCCTGTCGTGTTTTCGGAACGCTCTCGCATGCCATGCGAACCACTATAGCCAACGTTGCCAAGTGCCTTCTGTCGGTTAGCCACCGACGTAGCGTGCCGCCCACACCTAGTCCCCACGGACGATGGCGCCGGCCGACTTTGGCAAGTAAAGTGCTGCGCTTGGCCGGTGCCCCGGGGCACCGGACTTGCCGCGCCGGCAATTGCCGGGCGGCATGCAGGCGGAGTTTGCGCGGGCCGAAAATTTTCCTTGACTATCTATCTACCAGTAGATAATATACGACCCATGGACACGCCACCCCCGCTCAAACGGCTCCGAGGCAGCGTTTCCAGTGCATTTTCAGCCGCAAGGCTTTTTTTTGGGACAGGTTATCTATCTACGAATAGATACCCTTCGCGAGATCAAACCGCAGGATATCGGGCGCACGGCCATCCAACCCGACCGCAAGCCCGTTCGCAAAAAGGAGAAAAACCATGAACGCCAACTTCGCCAAGACGCTCGTTTCCGTCGCCGCTCTCGCCGCCGCCGGCTTTGCCGGTTCGGCTGTGGCGGCAGGTTCGTCCGACACCTTCGCCGGTGACAAGTACGGCTATGTGTACCGTGCCGACAGCTTCGACACCTTCACCCAAGGCGCACGCGCCGAAGGCCGCAACCCGTTCGTCGACGGGGCGCGCAAGGTCGACCCATACACCGACGGCGCGCGCAAGGCCGATCCTTTTACTGACGGCGCGCGCAAGGTCGATCCCTATACGGACGGCGCCCGGATCGCCGGCCTGGACCGCACCGGCGTGTCGGCGACGCCGCAACGCACCGCTGACCCGTACACGGACGGCGCGCGCCAGTTCGACCCGTACACCGACGGCGCCCGCAAGGTGGATCCCTTTACCGACGGCGCCCTGGCTTGACGTCGATGGCGGCCGGCATGTGGCCGGCTTTGGCCAGGGCAGGCCGCCCCGTGGGCGGCCGGTCCATTTTTCGAGGAGAACATCATGACCGTTCGTGACAGCATTGTGGTGCTGGCGGGCTGGCTGCTGATATGCCTGGGAAGCGGCGCCCTGGTCACCGCCATTGCACAGGCATTGCCGGCCTGACGCCACAGCCCGGCGGTGCGACGTGGCGCGGCCCGGCGGGAGCGGGGGCCAGGACCAGGCATTGGGGGATTTCCCTCCTTGCTAAACCTATCTGTTGGTAGATAAAGTGGCGCCATGAAAACGCAATCGGTCCGCGAGCAACTGCTCGACCACACCTTCGAACTGATCCGCCGCCGCGGCTTCAACGGCTTCAGCTACCGCGATCTGGCCGATCTGGTCGGCGTCAAGACGTCGAGCATTCACTATTACTTCCCGTGCAAGGAAGACCTCGCGCTGGAGGCGATGCGGCAGTACCACCTCAGGATCGCCAGGGAACTGGAAAGCATCGGGCCGGAACTACCGGCGGCGGAGCGCGCCGAGCGGTACCTGTCGGGACTGCAGAAGCTGTCGGACGCCAACCAGGTTTGCATGTGCAGCATGCTGGCGACCGAAATCGAATCGCTTCCCGAGTCGGTGCACAAGGTGCTGAAGGATTTTTATGTGTTCCATGAGCGCTGGTTGACCGAACTGCTGGAGCAGGCCAAGGCCGAGGGCGCGCTCGTACAGGGAATGGAGCCGGCCGAACTGGCGATGGTCATCCTGGCCGCGCTGCAGGGCGGTTCTGTCACGACACGGCTGTTCTGTTCGCCGGAGCGTTGGGATGCCGCGGCCAAGCTGCTGCGCGCGGCGGTCGGGCGGCCGCAGGCGGTCGCCGCCAGCTAGCGAGATTGGCCGCGCGCATTTCCAGACACGAAAGAGTGCAGCGGATATCGAAAAATCCGGGGCGACGCGGCGGATAGAGTCGGTGCTTTCCATCCGCGGAGCACCGGCATGTCACTGATCTCGTCGATCCGATCCATCTTTCCGTCGCTCGCCCCGTCGAAGGCAGCGCAGCAGCCGGCCGAAATCGAACTGTCGGCGCCGCCATACGCCAACGCGGGCCCTCCTCCCGGCGGAATCCGGACCTATTCCCATCATGTGACATCCGCTTTGGCCCTGTTGCGCGGCGATACCGAGCCGCCGCTGGCCGACCTGCTCTGCAGCGATGCGGCCAGCGACCGACGCACAGGGTTGCTCAAGCTCGAGGCCCTCATGGCCGGCGCCGGGCCGGTGTCCGTGCTCGATGGCCATGGCAGCGCCTCCGAGACGCTGCGGCAATTGCATCAGCAGGCTTGCGTCGACCGGCTTCCTCCGCGCGAGGCGTTGCGCGAGTCATTGCGAACGGTGGTCGGGCAGCTCGACGCCATGATGGTGGATTCCGTTCCCGATGAGCCGCGTCAGGCCGCGGCCGCCATCAAAGCCGTGCTGGGCGGCAAGGGCGGCAAGACGACCGCCGAACTCCTGAATTCCTTCCGCAGTGACGATCGGCTGGCTGGCAACGCGAAGCTCGACGAGCTGTTGCAGCATCTGCAGGCGTTGTCGAGCCTGCATGGCCGGCCAGACCCCGGTGAAATGTCCGACGACAACACGCCGTCCGCGCTGCCGGACGCCCTTGCGGAGGAACTTCGGCACCTCATCCTGTCGGCAGGACACGCGGTGCTGCCTGAACGGCGCGCCAAGCTGCTGAATTGCCAGCATCTGGGTCTGCCATTCGACTCGTGGCTGGAAAAATGCGATGCACTGGCCAAGTCGGCGTCAGATGCGATGACCGCCCTCAGGACCAAGCCCGCGCCCGCCGCCGGCCAGCCCGGCAGAGAGTACCCACCGCCCAGTGGGGACAGCCTCGCGAAGATCGCGCGGACGGCAAAAGCCGCACGGGAGCTTGCGGTCACGGCGGCGCCCCATGCGAACCGATCGACGCAGAGCGCCAACTACCGCGTCGCACTGCGTGGTCCGTTTGCCGCGCTGGTGCGGGAGATGAGGCCGGATGAAGCGGCCGAACTATATCGCCGCCTGAAACAGCCGGAATGCGTGGCGATGCGCGACCTGGCTGTCCGGGCATTGTCGTCGCGACAACCGGTCGATGAAGGCTGTTCGACTCAGGCGACGCGGCTGGCGGCGGAGCGCCAGCAGCTTGAAGACTGGCTGGCCGCTTACGACATGCTGCTCGAGATGCTGCACGAATACACGGGCGAGGCGCCCGAGGTGCCGCGGGCGGAAAGCGCGCAGGGCGAGCCCGCACAGCCGCAGCCGGTGGCCGGCGGCGACGTGTCCGCGCAGCAGAATGTCCGCGCAAAGGAAATGTTCATGGCGACATTCGGCTTCAACGTGGATGCGGCTCCGGAACGGGCGGCAGTGCCGTGATGCCGTGGCCGCCGGTGCTGGCGAGCAGCGTCCACGCGGCAATTTGTTCGGCGACCCAACGCGGGTCGTCGTGCGGCAGGTCGTGACCGGCATGCGGATGCACGGCGTACGCGCAGTTCCAGTGGCGCGCGAGTGCGCGGGAACAGGCCGGCGACACGAGGCGGTCTGCCGCCGACGACAGGACCAGGGTGGGGCAGGGCGGCGGCGTCGTGCCGGCGGTGAAGCGGGCGGCGGCCAGCAGCTGGCGCGCGGCATTGCGTCGGGTGACTGGCGCCGTGGCGCGAATGGCGATCCATTGGCGCAAGTCCTCTGCGAGGCGGCTGTCGTCCGCGCAGGTCAATCGATGGATTCCCAGTTCGCAGCATCGGTCGTCGCGCCAATGCCGCAGCAGTTGCAATACCCGCGGCCAGGCGTGCCAGCGCATGCGTTGATGTGGCCAGCCGAATGGCCGCATGCTCGTATTGATCAGAACCAGCCGATCGATTTCCCGCGGGTGCGTGTGCGCCCAGGCCGTCGCCACCATGCCGCCGAGCGACAGGGCCAGCAGGCGGTACGGGCGGCGCAGTCCAGCGGCATGGGCGCGCTCTCGTACCAACGCCACCATGGCGGACACCGAGGTCGGGGAACGGACGCCGTGCTCGGTGCCATTGCCCGGAAGGTCCAGCGTCATCACGTCAGGTCCGCTGCTTCCGGGCGAGACGTTGAGGCCCAGGGTCGTCGCCAGGGTCGCGGGGAACGTGCCCCAATGCCGTGTCTCGCGCGTCAGTCCTCTCAGCAGAATCCAGGTCACCTGCCTTGCTCCTTGCGCGGCGTGCGCCAGTATTCGCTGGCCTCATGCCAGATCGCGTGTCGCGCGGCGCCGATGGGCAGCCATCGTTCCGGCGCATAGGCTGCGCGGGCGAGGAAGTCGAACAGGCTGACATGGCGCCGCAGCACGCGTGCGGTACGGTGTGCCTTGATCGGATTGAAGAAGCCATCGCGCGAGAATAGCTGCCGCGGATTCTTCTTGATCCACAGCCACGAGCCCAGCTCCAGCGTCATCGGCAGGAAGATGTGCGGCGCCGGTGTGCGATCGTATGCGTAATCCCACAGATCGCCGTGCGCCAGATATTGATGGCTCTGCGGTTCGAAGGCGTAGCCGTGATGCGGGTAGGCCTGCTCGAACAGGCTCTTGAGCACATACATTTCCGGCAAATGCGGGATGGCGGCGCAGGTTCGCGCGTAGGGAAACCAGATGCTGTCCCGCCAGCCGTAGCCGGAATGGCAATCGACGGCGAAGCTCAACGGTCGTGTCAGCAGGTCGCGTTGCACCACCCGCAGCAGCGCTTCGCTTTCCGGCTCCATTGCCGCGCCGGCTGCTCCGCGATACCACGGCAACCACGCGCCGATGCGCTGACCGCCAGCGAGGATCGGCACGCGCCCCTCCGCGTCCTGCGGTGCGTTGCGCATCAGGTCGACGCCGTTCGGATTACTGCGTCGGCCTGCCCACATGCCGCCCGGATTGACGATGGGCATGAAAAGAATGCGCACGGAACGGAGTTGCAGGTGCAGCAGCTCGTCCCATTCCAGCCGCTTCAGCAGCGAGCGCAGGTAGTCCAGCAGCAATTGGGTGCCGATCCGTTCCAGGCCGTGGATGCCGCCGAACAGTCCGATCGCGGGAGCGCGCGGGTCGGACGATCCGATGCTGGCGAGGTAGAGCGGAAAGCGGCGGCCCCCCGCTTCGGTTTCGCAGACGGTCTCGATGTCGAGATGGCGTGCGCCCACGTCGAGCAGTCTGCGCAGCATGTCCAGTTCGGCGAAGCTGTCCGCGCGCGCTTTGGTCGCGGAAGTCGGGGCGGTCCAATGATCCAACGGTGTGGAAGGCAGGGTCGGCGTAACCTTGCAGTGTAGTGACCGACTATGACAGTGACATGTGACTGTCGCAAAGGCTGGACTCGTCAGTACGGCCGCCGCCGTCAGTCGATCGCGGACGCGACAGCGGCTGGCAATGGCCAGATCCGTCGCGGCGTTCCGTCCACGGGCAACTCGATCAGGATGCCGCCGCCGGTTTCGGCGCCGTGACCGGACAAGGCGGAGATATTGATCTGATGGGTCACCATCAGATACGGTCCGTTGCGCGGATCGAGTTCATCGATAAAGCGCGATAGCTGCGCGGTCTGCCGTTCACGCGATCCGCTGTTGCCGAAAAACGAATTGAGCAGCGGCAGAACCGTGACGGGCCCAAGGTCCATCAGCCGCGCCGTTTCCAGGCAGCGGCACCAGGCGCTGCTCCAGACCGTGGTGGGACGCACGCCGGCGGCGCGCCATGCGGCCCCGAGGCGAGCCGCCTGCGTGCGTCCGCGCTGATCGAGATTGCGCTGCGTGGCGCAGTCCTGCAGCCGGAAACCGTCCGGGTCGCCGATCCCGGGTGCATTGGCGTGGCGCAGCATGACGACGACATTGGGCCGGGCGACTGCGGCAATACGATCGGGGGGGCCCGCGCTTGCCGTTTCGGCTTCGGAACCATCGATCAGCGTGGCAAGGGCCAGCGCGGCGACCACGCGCGGCACAGCCGGGCAACGACGCGGGCGTGTCTGGGTGGCGGGGCGTCGAAGCGTCATGGCGTTCTCCCTTCAGTGCCGCGGACGTAGCCCGCCCCGGCTTCAGCGACTCAGACCCCGGGCCGCGACCGGCCACAAGGCTTCGACCTTCCCATCGCGCACGGCGACCAGCGTGTCGTACAGGTTCAACGTGGGATCGCAGTGGCCGGGCRCGAGCCACAGCGGTGTCCCCAATGCCGGCAGCGCCGGCGGGAGGTCCACGCCGGTCGAGCCGGGCACGGGTTTGACCAGACCATGTTCGTCATTGGCCGCCACGTAGGCGAGCGCGTGGCTGCGGCGCTGTTCACGCAAGTCCCAGACCCATGGCAGTCCCGAGTCCACCGCCATCGACTTGAGGCCGGCGTCGACCACCACCTGCCCCGGCGCGGCGGTGCTCATCACGGTCGAGGCAATGAACAGGCTGTGTTCGAAGCGCAGCGCCGTGGCGGCGGGCGTACGGCCCGTTTCGTTGGTGGCGTAGTCGCCGTCCATGAAAATGTAGGAGCCAGGCTGGATCTCGGTGAACACGCCGCTGGACAGATCGAACTCCACGCTGCCGCTGCCGCCGCCGGTGACCACGGCGCAGTCCACGCCCGCGGCCTTCAGGGCATCCACCACGGCGGCCGTGCGTTCGGCCGCGCGGGAGGCGGCTTCGCGCCGGTCGGCATGGTCTCGCACATGCTGGATGCCGCCATGGTAGGCCTGCAGGCCCCGGAACGTCAGCCGCGGATGGCGGCCGATCGCCTCGACCAGGCGCAGTGCCGCCTCGGAGGTGCCCACGCCACAACGGCCCTGGCCGATATCGATCTCCACCAGGACGGCAAGGCGTGCGTCGTGTTGTTCGGCCGCGGCCGCAAGCATGTCGATCTGCTCGACATCATCGACGCAGACGCTGACGGCGGCGTCACGGGCCAGGCGGGCGAGCAGCGCGGCCTTCGCCGGCGTGGCGATCTCGTTGCTGATATGGACATCCTTCACGCCGGCCGCCACGAAGGGCAGCGCTTCGGTGACCTTCTGGCAGCAGATGCCCACCGCGCCGCGGGCGATCTGCCGAAGCGAGATCCGCGGGCATTTGTGGGCCTTGGCGTGCGGCCGCAATTGCACCCCGGCCCGGTCCGCTGCCTGCTGCATCCGTTCCAGATTGCGCTCGAAGACATCGAGTTCCAGCACCAGCGCGGGGGTATCGATGGCGTGCACCGGCGTGCCGGGCTCGGCGGCGGGAGGGAGGGTGAGGGCGGACTGGCCGTCGCGGGACATCTTCGGGGTTCTCCGTGGCAATTTGTGGATGGCCGGAAACGCCGTTCCGGCGCGGGCATCATGGGCTGATTGGGGGTGGGTGTCAACGACAGGTGGGCTTCGCGTGGGACTGCCTCTCCCCGCCCCTCTCCCGCCTGTACAGACCGGACACATAGGTAACAGGTGTTCGGACACATGGGTAACACATCTAGACTGGCTGTCAGTGTCTTTTGGGAGMCCTGCCATGCCATGGAAAGAGGTGTCGCTCATGGATCAACGCAGGGAAGTGGTAGCCCTGGCGAGTCAGCCTGGGGTCA
>NZ_VLJN01000024.1:24375-76539 GCF_007829435.1 Cupriavidus gilardii J11 | reverse complement strand
GGCTTGCCAATGCCCTTGCCTCCAGCCAGTTCTACATCGTACTGGGTAAGCCAACGCCGTAGCGCCGTCTCACCAATGTCCATCGTTTGGCACACCTGGGCAATCGAAAGGCCYTGCTCCCGGACCATCCGGACCACTTCCAGCTTGAAGCTCGAATCGAATTTCCTGCGCGACTTCGTCATCTGATTTCCCTCGTCGATAGTGATTTTCCACCTATCGACCCGTCTGAGGAAATTAGACCACCACAGTCGGCGGCGGCACGGGTCAGCGGTACAAGCCTCGCGGTCCTGTTCTTTGTGTCCATGAGCATCACCAACCGCCGTTGCAGGTCAATTTGAGAGCGGTGCAATCCATCGATCTCCGATGACCGCATACCTGTCTCAACCGCGAAGCGCACGATCCACCCCAGCATGGGGTTGCTATGTGAGTCCGCTGCAGCAAATAGCATTTGCTGTTCATTGTTGCTCAGACGACGATTGCGCCCGGGCCCAGGACTAGGTCTACGCACGTTTGCGACGGGATTGAAAGTCAATCCGATTCCCCATTCCTGGATGGCGACACGGAAGAGGTGGCCTAACATCGCCAGTTCGATGCGGACCGTTTGTTCCACTTTCCCGCTGCTAGTCGCCCGTCGCGATATTTACTAGGTCGGCGCTTACAGCGGCCGTCGAGTACTTCCCAAAGCCTCGGTTCGTCGCGCCCAATCTTCAGCGTCGCGCTTGGTGCGGAAAGTCCTGGCTGTGGCCGGCCAGCCGATCTTGCGAATGACGGCCTTCCAGGTGCCGGAAGGTGTCTTGACGATGGTCGCCATATACCTGTTCTGGGAGGTGACTGTACCGAAAAATGTACTTTTCGGCGCCCAGAAAGC
Organism: Cupriavidus gilardii J11; assembly: GCF_007829435.1. Classification (GTDB taxonomy): domain Bacteria; phylum Pseudomonadota; class Gammaproteobacteria; order Burkholderiales; family Burkholderiaceae; genus Cupriavidus; species Cupriavidus gilardii_D. Next base: position 75,671 of record NZ_VLJN01000024.1, on the reverse strand, counting down.
ACAGGGGCCACGTGAAACTCACGTAACCCCTTGTTTTATATGGTGCCGGCTGCAGGACTCGAACCCGCCACCTGATGATTACAAATCAACTGCTCTACCTGATGAGCTAAGCCGGCTATTTGCAGTGAAAACTGCGCAGACCGCGATTCTACCGTAAGCGGTCCGCCCTGACGATGCCTTACTTCACCACCTTCAACGACGGCTTGCGYCCGCCGATGCGCGGCACCGACGGCGGGGTCGGATCGTCGTCGTCCGAACCGTCGGCGGTAACCTCGCCCTCGCTATCGCTTTCGACCGGCGCCAGCTTAGGCGGCGGATTCAACTCGCGTTCGGTGGCCGCCTGCGTCTCGGGGACGCTGCGCTCCACCGGGAAGGCCATGCCCTGCCCGTTCTCGCGCGCGTAGATCGCCAGCACATTCTCCACCGGCACGTCGAGCTTGCGCGACACGCCGCCGAAGCGGGCGCTGAAGGTAATCCACTCGTTGCCCATATCGAGCCCGCTGGTGGCGTCGAAGCTGACGTTCAGCACGATTTCGTTGTTCTTGACGAACTCGCGCGGCACGTTGGTGTTGGCATCGACGAACACCGCGATATACGGCGTGAAGCCATTGTCCGTGCACCATTCGTAAATGGCGCGAATCAGGTAGGGCTTGGTCGAGGTCTCGGGCATAGGGCTTCCAGGGGTGGTGGGCCGGTGGCCCGAGACAGCTCGGGCCGGTGCGACTTAGCGGCGCATCACCTTTTCCGACGGGGTCAGAGCTTCGATATAGGCTGGGCGGCTGAAGATCCGTTCCGCGTACTTCAGCAGCGGCGCGGCGTTCTTCGATAGCTCGATGCCGTAGTGGTCAAGGCGCCACAGCAGCGGTGCGATGGCGACGTCCAGCATCGAGAACTCTTCACCAAGCATGTACTTGTTCTTGACGAAGATCGGCGCCAGCTGCGTCAGCCGGTCGCGGATCGCGCCGCGGGCGCGCTCATGATTCTTTTCCGCGGCCTTGCCCTTCTCGTTCTCCAGCACGTACACGTGCGTGAACAGTTCCTTTTCGAAGTTGAACAGGAACAGCCGCGCGCGCGCACGCTGCACAGGATCGGCCGGCATCAGCTGCGGGTGCGGGAAGCGCTCGTCGATGTACTCGTTGATGATGTTGGATTCGTACAGGATCAGGTCGCGCTCGACCAGGATGGGCACCTGGCCGTACGGATTCATCACCGAGATGTCTTCCGGCTTGTTGAACAGGTCGACATCGCGGATTTCGAAGTCCATGCCCTTTTCGAACAGGACGAGGCGGCAACGCTGAGAGAACGGGCAGGTGGTGCCCGAATACAACACCATCATGGTTTGGGTATCCTTGGGAGGCGCTTGGCCGAAGTTGGGTCAAACATTCTGTCAGAACCGACTATCGGAAAGCAAATTGGTTACAAATCGGGGTCTGGAATGCCGCGGGCGGCGCACCGGCACGTCACGTCGTAACGATTCGACGCAACGCCGACCATCCCCGTACAAAGGAAAAAGGGCCAGCGCGGTGTTGCATGGGGCAACCTCCGCTCCAGCCCTTTGTGCGGTAAAGCCGCTTACTTGACGTCTTTCCAGTACGCCGCGTTCAGGCGCCACGCGAGGAACGTGAACACGCCGAGGAAGAGCAGGACCCAGACGCCGAGGCGCTTGCGGTGGTTTTGCGCCGGCTCGGCCATCCAGTCAAGGTAGGCGACCAGATCGGCCACGGCGGTATCGTACTGCAGCGGCGTCATGGTGCCGGGCGTCAACTGCTCGAAACCGACGAACTTCTGCACCTTTTCGCCGTGGTGCTCTTGCTCGGCGAACTTGGCGATGCGCTGGCCCTGCAGTTCCCACAGCACGTGCGGCATGCCGACGCTCGGGAACACGAGGTTGTTCCAGCCCGTGACGCGCGTGTCGTCACGGTAGAAGGTACGCAGGTAGGTGTACAGCCACGCGTCGCCGCGCGCCCGTGCGATCACCGACAGGTCCGGAGGCGCCGCGCCGAACCACTGCTTGGCGTCCTTCGGGTGCATCGCGATCGTCATGGTTTCGCCGACCTTGTCCGCGGTGAACAGCAGGTTCTCGCGAATCTGGTCTTCGGTCAGGCCAATGTCGCGCAGGCGGTTGTAACGCATCATCGACGCGCCATGGCAGTTCAGGCAGTAGTTGACGAACAGCTTCGCGCCGCGCTGCAGCGAGAACAGGTCGCTGGTGTTGACCGGCGCCGGTTCGAGCGGATAACCCCCTTCGGCAGCCATCGCGGGCGCCGCGCCGAAGCAGGCGCCAGCCAGCGCAAGAATGGAAAGCAGCTTTTTCATCGTGTTTTTCCTTGTCCGGTTGGCGTGGCTCAGTGGGGCTTGAAGGTCACGCGTTCGGGCACCGGCTTGAATTCGCCGACGCGGCTCCACAGCGGCATGGTCAGGAAGAAGGCGAAGTACAGCAGCGTGCCGAGCTGGGACACCTTCTCGCCGATCGGCGACGGCGGTTGCACGCCGAGGTAGCCAAGGATCAGGAAGAACACCACGAAGACGGCCAGGATCGCCTTGTGGAAACCGGGCCGGTAGCGGATCGACTTGACCGGGGAGTGGTCGAGCCAGGGCATGAAGAACAGGATGATGACCGAACCGCCCATCACCACCACGCCCCAGAACTTGGCGTCGATGAAGTAGAAGCCCAGCGCCAGTATCACGGCGATCGCCACGGCGATGCCCTTGACCCGCATGCTGCGGCTGCGCAGGAACAGCAGGCCCAGCAGCACCGCGAAGAACACCCACAGGATCGGCAGGAACGCCGACGTGGTGGCGCGCAGCATCGAATAGAACGGCGTGAAGTACCACACCGGCGCGATGTGCGGCGGCGTCTTCAGGGGATCGGCCGGAAAGAAGTTGTTGTGTTCGAGGAAATAGCCGCCGACTTCCGGGAAGAAGAAGATCACCGCCGAGAAGATGATCAGGAAGCCGCCGACACCCAGCAGATCATGCACCGAGTAGTACGGGTGGAACGGCACGCCGTCGAGCGGCACGCCGTTTTCATCCTTCAGCGCCTTGATCTCGATGCCGTCCGGGTTGTTCGAACCCACTTCGTGCAGCGCGATGATGTGCGCCACCACCAGGCCCAGCAGCACCAGCGGCACGGCGATCACGTGGAACGAGAAGAAGCGGTTCAGCGTGGCGTCGCTGACGACGTAGTCGCCGCGGATGAACAGCGACAGGTCCTGGCCGATCACCGGGATCGCCGAGAACAGGTTCACGATCACCTGGGCGCCCCAGTACGACATCTGGCCCCACGGCAGCAGATAGCCCATGAAGGCCTCGGCCATCAGGGTCAGGAAAATCAGGCAGCCGAAGATCCACACCAGCTCGCGCGGCTTGCGGTACGAACCGTACAGCAGGGCACGGAACATATGCAGGTAGACCACGACGAAGAACGCCGAGGCGCCCGTCGAGTGCATGTAGCGCACCAGCCAGCCCCACGGCACCTCGCGCATGATGAACTCGACGCTGGCGAAGGCCACCGGAATGCCGGCCGCGTTCAGCGTGCCGTCCGGCTTGTAGTTCATCACCAGGAAGATGCCGGTGACGATCTGGATCACCAGCACCAGCAGCGCCAGCGAGCCAAAGAAATACCAGAAGTTGAAGTTCTTCGGCGCGTAGTACTTGGACAGGTGGTCTTCCCACAGCTGCGTGGCCGGGAAGCGTGCGTCGATCCAGCCCAGCAGGCCCGTTGTCTTGACTTCTTTTTCCGCCGCCATGATCAAGCCTCTCCTTTTTCGTCTTTGCCGATCACGATCCTGGTGTCGGAAAGGAATTGGTATGGGGGAACGTCGAGATTCTGCGGCGCCGGCTTGTTCTTGAATACGCGACCGGCGAGGTCGAAGGTGGAGCCGTGGCAGGGGCAAAGGAAGCCCGGATCGGCACCGAGAGTGGGGTTGGCGCCAGCCGCGAAGGGGCCGGACGGGGAGCAGCCGAGGTGGGAACAGATGCCTACCACGACGAGGACTTCCTTGTGGTCGTCGCGGGAACGGGTTTCGTTCCTGGCGTACTCCGGCGTCTCCATGGTGAATGGAATCTCGGAGTTGGGGTCGGCGACTTCGCCTTCGGTCTTCTTCAGCGAGGCCAGCATCTCCTCGGTACGGCGCAAAATCCAGACCGGTTTACCCCGCCATTCGACGGTCATCATCTCACCCGGTTTGAGTCCGCCGATGTCGGCCTCGACCGGGGCACCTGCCGCCTTGGCCTTCTCGGATGGTGCAAACGTACTGACGAACGGCACCGCTACCGCTACTCCTCCGATGCCGCCAGCCACGGACGTCGCAATCAACCAATTGCGGCGACCCTTATCCACGCTCTTCACGTTTTGCTGGTCACTCATTCCAAACCCCAGGGGAAGTCAATTTAGATTTTGCGTCAACCGTAAATTATACCTTAGGCACATTGGGCGACGAAAGGCGAAGCGGAAGTCGCGTGCGCCAAGAATGGGCGACCGGACGCCGAGGTCGGGCCTGCGATGCACCGGAATACGGCCATGGGGTTGCGTTTGCGGCATCCATGCGGCAGTCTTCGGGCTTGAGTCCTCCCGGTGGAAAACCAACAACAGAAAGGAGTCAGGCGATGAGCATGATGTCGGAATTCAAGAAATTTGCGATGCGCGGCAACGTCGTCGACCTCGCGGTCGGCGTGATTATCGGGGCGGCGTTCAGCAAGATCGTCGACTCCGTCGTCAACGATCTGATCATGCCGCTGGTCGGTCGGGTGATCGGCAAGCTGGATTTCTCCAACTTCTTCCTGGTGCTGTCCGAGCCTCCAGCCGGCGTCCCCCATACGCTGGATGCCCTGAAAAAGGCCGGCGTCCCGGTATTTGCCTACGGCAATTTCCTGACCGTGCTGGTCAACTTCCTGATCCTGGCCTTTATCATTTTCATGATGGTTCGCGCCATCAACCGGCTGCGCGAACAGGAGCCACAGCCTGAGACGCCGGCGGCGACGCCCGAGGATATCGTGCTGCTGCGCGAGATCCGCGACAGCCTCAAGCGCTAGTCAGGGGCCGGGTCGGCGGATATCAGACCGGATTCGGGATATCGATGAAGGTGTGGTGCAGCCCGAATTGCTGCGCCAGATGCTCGCCGACCGCCCGGATGCCATATCGCTCGGTCGCATGGTGGCCGGCGCCGATATAGCCGACCCCGCTCTCCAGTGCCAGATGGGTGGTCTGTTCAGAGGCCTCCCCGCTCAGGTACACGTCAACACCTGCTGCCACGGCGCCATCGAAGTAGCCCTGCGCCCCGCCGGTACACCATCCCACCGAGTACACCGAGCGATCGGGATTGCCCAGTACGAGCGGCTCCCGGCCCAACACCCCGGCGACGTGCTCGCCCAGTTGCCGCAATGTCATGCGCTGCGGCAGCGTGCCGGTCCAGCCCAACTGATCATCGCCGAAGCGACCGTTTGGCTGCAGGCCCAGCTCCCGGCCCAGTTGCGCGTTGTTGCCGAGTTCGGGATGGCTGTCCAGCGGCAGATGGTAGGCGAACAGGTTAATGTCGGATACCAGCAGCCGGCGAAGCCGCCCATGCTTCTGGCCGACCACGCGAGGGTCCTCTCCCCGCCAGAAGTAGCCGTGATGGACGAGGATCGCGTCGGCGCCCGCCTCGATGGCGGCGTCCAGCAACGCGGCACTGGCCGTCACGCCGGTGACGATATGTGTGATTTCTGGCCGACCTTGCACTTGCAGGCCATTCGGACAATAGTCCTTGAAGCGGGGCGCTTCCAGCAGGCCATTCAAGTACAATTCAAGCTCTTTTGTTTTCATTTCTGCTCAACACTCCAATATGTTGCGGCGCTTCTGGCTGKTTTTCGCTCAGGCTGTCACCGTGGTGCTGGCCATCTGGTTCGTGGTCGCAACCCTGAAGCCTGAATGGCTGCAACGTGGGCGGGTTGCCGTTCAATCGGGCTCGCCAATCGTGGCACTGAAGGAAGTGGTGCCAACCGGACCGGGCCCGTCGGCGGAGGGGTCGTACAGCGACGCGGCGCAGCAGGCGATGCCTGCGGTGGTCAATATCTTCACCAGCAAGAATGGCACGAAGCGCTCGCCGAATCCACAGGCCGAGGATCCGTGGTTCCGCTTCTTCTTCGGCGACCGCCTGCCCGAGCGGCAGGAGCCCGTATCGAGCCTGGGCTCAGGCGTCATCGTCAGCGCCGAGGGCTACATTCTAACCAACCACCATGTGGTGGACGGCGCCGATGAGATCGAGGTCGCGCTGACCGACGGCCGCAAGGCCAATGCGAAGGTGGTGGGCTCGGACCCGGAAACCGATCTGGCGGTGCTGAAGATCGAACTCAAGGAACTGCCGGCGATCACGCTCGGCCGGCTGGAGAATGTGAAGGTCGGCGACGTGGTGCTTGCCATCGGAAATCCGTTCGGCGTCGGGCAGACGGTGACGATGGGCATCGTGTCGGCGCTTGGCCGCAGCCATCTGGGTATCAATACGTTCGAGAACTTCATCCAGACCGACGCGGCAATCAATCCCGGCAACTCGGGCGGGGCGCTGGTCGATGCCCAGGGCAACCTGCTGGGCATCAATACCGCCATCTACTCGCGCTCGGGTGGTTCGCTGGGCATCGGCTTTGCCATCCCGGTGTCGACTGCCAAGCAGGTAATGGAATCGATCATCTCGACCGGCTCGGTGACGCGCGGCTGGATCGGCGTGGAACCGCAGGACATGACGCCGGAGATTGCGGAATCCTTTGGCCTGGACGCCAAGGAAGGCGCGCTGATCGCGGCCATCGTGCAGGGCGGGCCGGCGGACAAGGCCGGCGTCAAGCCGGGCGATGTGCTTGTCGCGGTCGAGGATGTGTCGATCGCCGACACCACCGCGCTGCTGAACGCCATCGCACAGCTCAAGCCCGGCGCGGAGGTCAAGATGAAGCTGATCCGCCGCGGCAAACCCACGGAAGTGACTGTCACCATCGGCAAGCGCCCACCGCCGCCGCGCCGCGTGTTGCCGTACGAGGAAGAGGAGTAAGGCTGCGCAGGACTTGCCTGCCGGGTGAGATCTTCGACATGGGGGCCCTTCGGGGCCCCTTTTTCATTGCCGTGACGGCCCTCTCCCCCTGCTCCTCTCCCGCGGGCGGGAGAGGAGAGAAATGCGGGCAGGAGTGAAGAAACTACTCCCTCTCCCGCTTGCGGGAGAGGGCTGGGGAGAGGGGAGCGGCATTGGATACGAAGGCCGTAGGCATGCTGTGACTGCCCTCTCCCCCGGCCCCTCTCCCGCGCGCGGGAGAGGGGAGAAATGCGGGCGGAGCGGAAAAACTACTCCCTCTCGCGCTCGCGGGAGAGGGGAGAAAAGAACCGTTGTGCGCAGGCCCAAAAAACAAAACGCCGGCATCCCGAAGGATGCCGGCGTTTCGTATCAAGCTAACTTGATGCGATTGCTCGCGTCAAATCAGAACTTGTGGCGAACGCCAACCACGGCGCCGAATTGGTCCTTGCCAGCTTCCACGTTGCCAGCAGCGAAACCGTTCACGCCCAGAGCCGAACCGTCCTTGTTCAGGGCGTACGACAGCGAGGTGTAGATGTCGGTGCGCTTCGACAGAGCGTAGTCGCCGGTCAGCACGAATTGCCACGGATCAGCACCGGTGTTGCGGAAGTCTTGGTAGTACGCAGCGCCCGTGACCGAGAAGGCCGGGGTCAGCTGGTATGCCAGACCTGCCCAGTACATGTTCGAGCTGGTCGAATCACCGGTAGCGCCCGGCAGATCGGCGCCGTCATAGGCCTTGGCCCAACGGTAGCCCAGGAAGGCCTTGGCCGGACCGAAGGCGTACGAACCAGCAACCGTGGCGCGGCGGATCACCGGAGCCTGGTTGGTGGTGTCACCAACGTGGATGTCGTCATAGGCGGCACCAACCGAGAACGGGCCAGCGCTGTACGACAGCAAGGCGCCCATTTCACGGCCGAACACGTTGCGGCCAGCCACTTCGTTGCCATTGGCGTTGAAGCTGTACAGAGCCGACGCGGTCAGGCCACCGAACTTGCCAACGTACTTGACGGCGTTGTCAGCACGCGCAGCGAATTCCGGAGCCATCGAGGTGCTCGAGTAGCGGGTCGAAATCGCCATCGGGTCATACTGCAGCGCGAAGTCGTACAGCGTGGTTTGCTGACGGCCCAGCAGCAGCGAACCCCACTGGCTTTGCAGACCGACGTAGGCGTTACGACCGAACAGACGGTTGTCTTGAGCGCTACGGCCGGTGTCGACTTCGAAACCGCTTTCCAGCACGAAGACGCCCTTCAGGCCACCGCCCAGGTCTTCAACGCCACGCAGGCCCCAGCGCGAACCGGACTGGTTGCCCGAGGTCATGCGGAACAGGTTTTCGCCCGTCGTGCCAGCGTTGTTGTTGTATTCGATACCAGCGTCGACCACGCCGTACAGGGTCACGCTCGACTGGGCGTAGGCGCCACCAGCGGCCAGGGCGGCGACTGCAGCTGCAAACAGTTTCATCTTCATATCGACACTTTCCTTGTCAACTGATTGGGAAATCTTGGGTTGCCCAAGTACTTGGGCGACGCATTCACCATCACGTCTGGAGCGTATTATGGGTCAGCCCCCCCGGCGCTCAGAAGGCTTTTTCGTCGTAAACCGTTCCTGCTGCCGGAATTTGTTGCTGAACAGCAACAGCAGAAACGGTCGGGTTCCCGAAGGAAAGCGACGGGTGGGAGACAAAACCGCTGTGGAACAGGGCCTTGGCCAGCCTGTCGGCCGCCGCCGGAATGGCGTGTCGTCAGCCTTGAGGTTCGTTGGCGGCGTCTCCGACCGGCCGGCCGATGATCCGCGCCATGATCAGGCCCAGCTCGTACAGCGCGATCAGCGGGATGGCCAGCAGCAATTGCGACAGCACGTCGGGCGGCGTCACGATGGCGGCAATGATGAAGGCGCCCACGATCACATAGGGACGGATTTCCTTCAGCTTTTGCAGCTCGACCACGCCGAACCGGACCAGCACGATGACCACCACCGGCACCTCGAACGTGATGCCGAAGGCCAGGAACGTGGTCATGGCGAAACCGAGATATTTATCGATGTCGGTCGACATCTCGGCGCCAAGCGGCGCGTTGTAGTGCGCCATGAAGTGGAAAACAGTCGGGAATACCAGGAAATAGGCAAAGGCCACGCCGCACAGGAACAGCACGTAGCTGCTGCTCACCAGCGGCAGGATCAGGCGCTTTTCGTGCTGGTACAGCCCCGGCGCGACAAACTGCCAGATCTGGTAGAGCACCCAGGGCAGTGCGACCAGGAAGGCCACCAGCAGCGTGACCTTCATCGGCACGAAGAAAGAGCCGGTGACGTCGGTGACGATCATCTTGCCCCCGGCGGGCAGCGCGTCGAGCAGCGGGCGCGAGAACAGGTTGAAGATGTCCGGCGCCCAGTACACCAGGCTCATGAATACCAGCAGCACGCCGGCCAGCGCCTTGACGATGCGTTCGCGCAGCTCCACCAGGTGCGAGATAAAGGTTTCCTGCTGGGACTCTTCGGCGGGATCGGGAGAACGGGAATCGCTCATGGCGCGGACCGCCCGATGACGGCGGCGAACAACGAAGTGGAAATGCCGGCGGCGACCCGGAGGGTACGCGCGCCGGCGACGAGCCGGCGGGATACCGGCGCAGAAACGCGGCTCGGCATGGTCATTCGAAGAAGGAACGCGCCGGACGCTTGCCCGGCCGGTGCCGCTTGACCCGGGCCGCACCAGATTGCGCCCAGGCACGCACATTGTTCTGGCGCTTGTACCACTTCGGCACGGCAGCCTGTTTCACGCGCCAGCTCTTGCGGCCGTTGTGCGCCTTGTGCGCGACGTCCCAGCTCGGCACATAGCCGGGCACCCCCGGGGAGCCGTGCGTTTCCGGCGCTGTGGTCGTGTCGGTCTCGATGCCCGACAGCGCCTCGTTCAGGGCCTGGCTTTGCTCGTTCACTTCGCGATGGATCGTGCGCTCGACATCGCGCGCCGCATCCTCGAACTCCGTACGCATGCGGCGCAACTCATCCAGTTCCACCTCGCGGCTGACTTCGGCCTTGACGTCACTGATATAGCGCTGCGCACGCCCCACCAGGGCGCCCACGGTCCGAGCGACCTTGGGCAGCCGTTCCGGACCGATGACGATCAGGGCGACCGCACCGATCAGCGCCAGCTTGGAAATGCCGAGATCGATCATGCAGGATTGAAGGCAAGGGGAACACGGCGGCGCGGATACGAAAATGCCGTCACCACGCCGGTTGGTGGGCGACCGGAAGCCGGCGCCGGGGCGCCACGGCGGCCGGACAAGATGGCAGCCATGGCAGCGGGCGACGCCGCCTCGTCGCGTTTATTGTTGTTGACGGGACTTTTCCTTGGCGTCCACGTCGATGGTGGCCGAGTCGCGCAGCTCCTTGGGCTCGGCGCTGGTGCCGGCGTCGTTGCCGTTGGCGTCCTTCATGCCGTCCTTGAAGCCCTTGACCGCGCCGCCCAGGTCCTGGCCGATATTGCGCAGCTTCTTGGTACCGAAAACCAGCATGATGATCACCAGCACGATCAGCCAATGCCAAATGCTAAACGAACCCATGTTTTCCTACTCCTGGTGAAACCTCGCGCGGTGGGGCGCGCGAACCCGTTGTTCCGTCCGATTCTGGCGCGCCGGGCGACGGTAGCCGACGCGGCCGTCCGGCGGAATTGCCGGACGTCATTATCCACTGTAGTTTCAGATGGCGCGCCTAGGGCAACGCCGCCTTCCATTCGGTGCGCGGGCCGCCCATCACGTGCAGGTGCAGATGATAGACCTCCTGGCCCCCGTCCGGCCCCGTGTTGATCACGGTGCGGAAACCGTTGCCACAACCCGTCTCGCGGGCGAGCTGCGGCGCCTTGAGCAGCATTTTAGCAAGCACGTCGCCCTGCTCCGGTCCGCAGGCGTCGAGCGAGTCGACATGCGCCTTCGGAATGATCAGGAAGTGTACCGGCGCCTTCGGATGGATATCGTGGAACGCCAGCATGTCGTCGTCCTCGTAGACCTTGCGCGACGGAATCTGGCCGGCAACGATCTTGCAGAATATGCAATTGTCGTGTGCTTTCATGAAAGTTTCATGGCGAGATGAAGATGTCACGATACCAGCATGCCCGGACCCGTGGCGTCCGGCGTTTGCCTTGGGGCGCCAAAGCCTACAGCGGCTGGCCCGGGTACATCGGCTTGCTGTCGTTCAGGTACAGCCAGCCTTTGACGATACGGTAAAGGATCCACAGCGACAATAAGGCCCAGGCGGCAAAGGCGAGCGGAATGCCCACCACGGTCGCGAACAGCACGCCGCCCACCACGGTCCACGCGACCGACCACCAGAACGAGCGGATCTGCCAGGTGAAATGCGTTGCGTACAGGGTGCCGCGGGCATCGTCGCGCTTGATGTAGTTGATGATGATGGCGATCAGCGCCGTGATGCCGCCGGTGAGCCAGAAGATCGCGTACAGCGCGTAGAGGATGTGCGTCAGCTTGCGCAGGCTGTCAAGCTGCTGCCCCGAGACCTGGACCACCGGCCCGGTGTATTCGTCGGCCATTACCGTTCCTTGCCATCGTCGGCAAACCGGCCCAGGCCGGACTGCCGCTGTGTGTCATCGAGCTGCCGCGCCACCGCGCATGACAATGGCGCCGTCCGTCTCACTGCTTGCGGCTGGCTTTCTCTTCGAGGCCGGACAGGCCCTCGCGCCGCGCCAGCTCGGCCACCACATCGTCCGGACCGAGGCCGAAGCGCGCCAGCAGCACCATGCTATGAAACCACAAGTCGGCGACTTCGTAGACCACTTTGTCGAGGGACGGCGCGTCGAGGCCCGACGCCCGGGCGTCCTTGGCCGCCATCACGGCTTCCGTGGCTTCCTCGCCGATCTTCTTCAGGATGGCGTCATCGCCCTTGTGGAACAGCCGGGCGACATAGGATTTGTCGGGATCGCCGCCATTTTCGGGCTTGCGCGATTCGAGCACGGCGGCCACACGGGCCAGTACATCGTCGGCGCCGGGCGCCCGATGTTGCGGATCTTGCGGTTGTTGCGGATCTTGCGTCATCAGTGTTTGCCGTAGATCGACGAGGGGTCCTTCAGCACCGCATCGACGGTGCGCCATTCTCCATTGTCGGCGCTGCCCTCGAACTTCTGGAAGAAGCAGGAGTGGCGGCCGGTGTGGCAGGCGATATCTCCGGCCTGCGTGACCTTCAGCAGCACCACGTCCTCGTCGCAATCGAGGCGGATTTCATGCACCTTCTGCACATGGCCCGACTCCTCGCCCTTGTGCCACAGCCGCTGGCGCGAGCGCGACCAGAAGACCGCCTCTCCCAGCTCGACGGTGCGCCGCAACGCCTCCGGGTTCATGAAGGCGAACATCAGCACGTCGTTGGAGCCGACCTCCTGCACGATCACCGGCACCAGGCCGTTGTCGTCCCACTTCACCTTGTCCAGCCAGTTCGTCGTCATGGTCAGATCCGCATCGGAATGCCCTCGCGGGCCATGAAAGCCTTGGCCTCGCCCACGGTGTGCTGGCCATAGTGGAAGATGCTGGCGGCCAGCACCGCGTCGGCGTGCCCCAGGCGGATGCCCTCGGCCAGATGCTGGAGCGAGCCAACACCGCCCGACGCGATCACCGGGACCGGCACCGCATCGCTGACCGAGCGGGTCAGTTCGAGATCGAAGCCGCTCTTGGTGCCGTCGCGATCCATGCTGGTCAGCAGCAGCTCGCCGGCACCGCGCCGCGCCATTTCGCGCGCCCATTCCACCGCGTCCAGTCCGGTGGCCTTGCGACCGCCGTGGGTGAATACTTCCCAGCGCGGCGGCTCGCCGTCGGGGGAGATGCGCTTGGCGTCGATGGCCACCACGATGCACTGCGAACCGTAGCGCGCGGTGGCCTCGGACACCAGATCGGGATTGGCGATGGCCGACGAATTGACGCTGATCTTGTCGGCACCGGCGTTCAGCAGGCGCCGCACATCCTCGACGGTACGCACGCCGCCGCCCACCGTCAGCGGAATGAACACCTGCGACGCCACGGCCTCGATGATATTCAGCATCAGGTCGCGGCCGTCGCTGGTCGCGGTGATGTCGAGGAAGGTGATTTCATCCGCGCCCTGCTCGTCATAACGGCGGGCGATTTCGACCGGGTCACCCGCGTCGCGCAATTCGACGAAGTTGACCCCTTTGACCACCCGCCCGTTGGTCACGTCCAGGCAGGGGATGATACGTTTGGCTAGCATGGGAGTCCTTGCCCGGGCCAAGACGGCTCCCGGGCAGCAGCGTCCGCGGCGCGGACGCGTTGCGTCGGCTTACTGGCCGACGCCGAGTTTGTCCGCGTGCGCCTGGGCGTCCGCGAAATTCAGGTCGCCGGAGTAGATCGCGCGGCCGCAGATCACACCCTCGACGCCTTCGCTCTCGACCGCGCACAGCCGGTCGATATCGGCCATGCCGGACAGGCCGCCGCTGGCGATGACGGGAATCGACACGGACTGGGCCAGCTTGACGGTGGCATCGATATTGATGCCTTGCAGCATGCCGTCGCGGCCGATGTCGGTATAGACGATGGCTTCGACGCCATAGTCCTCGTACTTGCGCGCGAGGTCGATGACCTCGTGGCCCGTCAGCTTGCTCCAGCCGTCGGTGGCCACCTTGCCGTCACGGGCATCGAGGCCGACGATGATATGGCCGCCGAAAGCCGCGCAGGCGTCCTTGAGGAAACCGGGATTCTTGACCGCCGCGGTGCCGATGATGATGTACGACAGGCCGTCGTCCAACCAGCGTTCGATCGTATTCAGGTCACGAATGCCGCCGCCCAGTTGCACCGGAATCTCGTCGCCGACTTCGGCGATGATGGCCTTGATCGCGGCTTCGTTGCGCGGCTTGCCGACGAATGCGCCGTTCAGATCCACGAGGTGGAGGCGGCGTGCGCCCTGTTCCACCCAGTGTCGTGCCATGGCGGCGGGCTCTTCGGAGAAGACGGTGGCCTGGTCCATATCGCCTTGTTTGAGGCGTACACACTGACCGTCCTTCAGGTCGATGGCCGGAATGAGCAACATAAGCGTGACGAGCGTTTTGAGGTGAAAAAAATGTCCTGGCGAGACCGGCATGGTGCCGGTCAAGTGCTACTGCATCGCTTGCGCAATCAAGGCTTCCAGTTCACGAAGTTCCGGTAGAGCTGCAGGCCCAGCGCGGCGCTCTTCTCCGGGTGGAACTGCGTGGCGAAAATATTATCCCGGGCTACCGCGCTGGTAAACACGACGCCATATTCGGTTTCGCCGGCACGATGGGCCGGATTCGCGGGTTGCACATAATAACTGTGTACAAAGTAAAACCAGCTTTCGTCCGGAATATCGGCCCACAACGGATGCGGCGTCACCTGGCGTACGCGATTCCAGCCCATCTGCGGCACCTTGTAGCGGGAGCCGTCCGGCTGGGTCATGCCGTCGAGCGCGAAGCGGACCACTTCGCCGGGCATCAGGCCCAGGCATTGGGTGGCGGCCGCACCGGCCCTACTTTCCCTGCTTGCCTCGAACAGCATCTGTTCGCCAACGCACACGCCGAGCAGCGGCTTGCTGGCGGCGGCATCGAGCACGGCCTCGCGCAGGCCGGAGCCGTTCAGCGCGGCCATGCAGTCCGGCATCGCGCCCTGGCCGGGCAGCACCACGCGGTCGGCCGCGCGGATGTCCGCGGCGGCGTTGACGACGCGCACGTCGGCTTCGGGCGCCGCCCGCCGCAGGGCCTGCGCCACCGAGCGCAGATTGCCCATGCCGTAATCCACAATTGCAATGGTTGTCATGGTGTCGGGCGGATGCGGCCGTGGCACCGGCGCATCCGCGATAGGTATGTCGTAGCGGCTCCCGCTGCGAAGCAGCTTAACCGAGGTTTGCGCGCGTGCCGATAGGGCCGTGGCCCGATGGTGTCACGTCCGCCGCCGCGAATTCAGAGCGTTCCCTTGGTCGATGGAATGGTATTCGCCGCGCGCGGATCGCGCTCGACCGCCATGCGCAGCGCACGGCCGAAGGCCTTGAACACCGTTTCGCACTGGTGATGGGCGTTGATGCCGCGCAGGTTGTCGATATGCAGCGTCACGCCGGCATGATTGACGAAGCCGCGGAAGAATTCGATGGTCAGGTCGACATCGAAGGTGCCCACGCGTGCGCGGGTGAACGGCACATGGAATTCGAGCCCGGGCCGTCCGGAGAAGTCGATGACCACGCGCGACAGGCATTCGTCCAGCGGCACGTAGCTGTGGCCGTAGCGGGTAATGCCCTTCTTGTCGCCGATCGCCTTGGCGACGGCCATGCCCAGCGTGATGCCGACGTCCTCGACGGTATGGTGATCGTCGATATGGGTGTCGCCTGTCGCTTCGACCTCCAGATCGAACATGCCATGGCGTGCGATCTGATCCAGCATATGGTCGAGAAACGGCACGCCCGACGCCAGTTTCTGGCGGCCGGTGCCGTCGAGATTCAGCGAGATGCGAATCTGCGTCTCGTTGGTATTGCGGGTAACCTCTGCGACACGCATGGTGTTCAATCCTGCAGCGAGGCGGCGAAGGCCTCGAGAAACTGCGCGTTTTCCTCGGGAGTGCTGACCGTGACGCGCAAACAGTTGGCCAGCAAGGGGTGCATTTTACTCACGTTCTTGATGAGCACCTTCCGTGCCAGCAGGCGCTCGAAAATCGCGGCGGCATCGGGAACGCGCAGCAGCAGGAAATTGGCGGCGCTCGGGAACACCGTGACGCCGGCGTGGGCGGCCAGCGCGGACGCCACCCGCGACCGCTGCTCGCGCAACTGCGCGGCCTGCTCGTCGAGCACCGACACGTGGCGTAGTGCAAAGAGCGCGGTGGCCTCGGTCAGCACGTTGACATTGTAAGGCGGCCGCACCTTGTCAATCTCCGCCAGCCAGGCCGGATCGCCGGCGACATAGCCAAGGCGGATGCCGGCAAGACCGAGCTTCGAGACCGTGCGCATCACCAGCAGATTGCCGAACTCGGGCAAGCGTGGCATCCAGCTTTGCTGTGCGAACGGCTGGTACGCCTCGTCGACGACCACCAGGCTGTGGCAGACCTCGCCTTGCGCCGCGTGGATGATCGCTTCCATGTCGGCGGCATCGAACAGCGTGCCGGTGGGGTTGTTCGGATAAGCCAGATAGATGATCGACGGCTGATGCTCAGCCATCGCGGCCAGCATGGCGGCACGGTCGAGCGTGAAGTCCGCGCGCAGCGGCACGCCGACGAAGCCCACGCCGGCGAACTGCGCCGACATCGCGTACATCACGAAGCCCGGCACCGGCGCCAGCACCTTGGCGCCGGCGCGCGCCACCGCCATCGTGAGCATGCTGATGATTTCGTCGGAGCCGTTGCCCAGCAGCACGTCCATGCCGGCCGGCACCTGCATCACCCGCTTCAGTTCGCCGCGCAACGCCTCGCTGCTGGGCACCGGATAGCGGTTCAGCGCGACCTCGGCCAGAAGGTCGGCCAGTTCGCGGCGCAGCGCGGGTGGCAGCCGATACGGATTCTCCATCGCGTCGAGCTTGACCATGCCGTGCGAATCGGCCACGTGGTACGCGCCCATCGCACGGACGTCGTCACGGATGATTCGCTGGATCAGGGAGGGCTCGACTGCGGACATGGGTTCCTCTTGGGGTGGGAGAGCTTTGGGCTCTTCGGTAAGGGTAGTGCTTGTGGGGCGGGCGGTTTGCTGATACTGCCCGCCAACATCCTATCAACCGTTGCGCTTCAAGCGGTACTCCGCGCTGCGCGCGTGCGCCTGCAGGCCCTCGCCATAGGCAAGTTCGGCGGCGATCTGGCCCAGCATCTGCGCACCGGCTTCGCTGACTTCGATCAGGCTGGAGCGCTTCTGGAAGTCGTAGACGCCCAGCGGCGACGAGAAACGCGCGGTGCGCGAGGTCGGCAGCACGTGGTTGGGTCCGGCGCAGTAGTCGCCCAGCGATTCGCTGGTGAAGCGGCCCAGGAAGATGGCCCCGGCGTGGCGGATCTTCTCGGCCCACTGGCGCGGATTGGCTGCCGAGATTTCGAGGTGTTCCGGCGCGATCGCATTGGCGATCTCGCAGGCCTCGTCCATGTCGCGGACCTGGATCAGCGCGCCGCGGCCCGAAATGGACGCCGCAATCACGTCGCGGCGCGGCATTTCGTCCAGCAGACGGCGGATGCTCTGCTCCACCTGGTTCAGGTAATGCGGATCGGGGCACAGCAGGATCGACTGGGCCAGTTCGTCATGCTCGGCCTGCGAGAACAGGTCCATGGCCACCCAGTCCGGATCGGTGGTGCCGTCGCAGATCACCAGGATCTCGGACGGTCCGGCGATCATGTCGATGCCGACGGTGCCGAACACGCGGCGCTTGGCGGCGGCCACATAGGCATTGCCCGGGCCGACGATCTTGTCGACCTGCGGCAGCGTCTCGGTGCCGTACGCCAGCGCCCCGACCGCCTGCGCGCCGCCGATGGTGAAGACGCGGTCCACGCCAGCGATGGCCGCGGCGGCCAGCACCAGCGGGTTGCGCGTGCCCCCCGGGGTGGGCACCACCATGATGACTTCCTTGACGCCGGCCACGCGGGCCGGGATCGCGTTCATCAGCACCGACGACGGATAGGCGGCCTTGCCGCCCGGCACGTACAGGCCCACGCGATCGAGCGGCGTAACCTTCTGGCCAAGCACCGTGCCGTCCGCCTCGGCGTATTCCCAGCTATGGCTGCCGCACTCGATCTTCTGCTTCTCGTGATAGGCACGCACGCGCGCCGCCGCCGCTTCCAGCGCCGCGCGGCGCTTGGGCTCCAGCTCGTCGAGCGCGGCTTCCATCGCGGCGGGCGACAGTTCGAGCGCCGCCAGCGATTCCGCTTCGACGCGATCGAAGCGCTGCGTGTATTCGAGCACCGCGGCATCGCCACGCACCTTCACATCGGCGAGGATGCCCGCCACCGCGCGATCGATCGCCTCGTCCTCGGCGGCCTCGAAGGCCAGCACCTGGCGCAACCGCAGCGGGAACTCCGGTGCGGAAGAATCCAGGCGGCGAATCGTAATGCTTTCGTTCATGTTTCCATTCCCCGGGCCGCGGTCCACGGCGTCATGCCATGGCCGCGGAGGCCCGTTCAAATGCGTCGAGAATCGGTGCCAAGCGCTCGCGCTTGAGCTTGAGCGCCGCCTGGTTGATAACCAGACGAGACGAGATCTGCACGATCTCCTCGACTTCGACCAGATTGTTGGCACGCAAGGTTCCACCGGTGCTGACCAAATCGACGATGGCGTCGGCAAGACCCACCAGCGGCCCCAGTTCCATCGAACCGTACAGCTTGATCAGATCGACGTGCACGCCCTTCTTGGCGAAGTGCTCGCGCGCGGTCTGCAGATACTTGGTGGCCACGCGCAGCCGCGCGCCCTGCCGTACTGCGCGCGCATAGTCGAAGCCGGCGGGCACGGCGACCGACATGCGGCAGCGCGCAATATTCAGGTCGATCGGCGCGTACAGGCCGGCCATGCCATGTTCCATCAGGACGTCCTTGCCCGCCACGCCGAAATCGGCCGCGCCATATTGCACATACGTCGGCACATCGGACGCGCGCACGATGATCACGCGCACATCGGGATCGGTGGTGGGCAGGATCAGCTTGCGCGACGTTTCCGGGTCCTCGGTCACCTCGATGCCGGCCGCGGCCAGCAGCGGCATGGTTTCGGTGAAGATCCGGCCTTTCGATAGCGCCAGCGTCAGCTGGTTCGGGGAGGGGCTCATGTTGTTTCCTGTTCTGCCCGTTCAGCCGCCAATGCGGCCGATACGACGGATGCGCGCGCCGACGGCGGACAACTTGTCTTCCATGCGGTCGTAACCGCGGTCCAGATGGTAGATGCGGTCGATGACGGTCTCGCCTTCGGCCACCAGCCCGGCGATCACCAGGCTGGCCGAGGCGCGCAGATCGGTGGCCATCACCTTGGCGCCGGACAGCCGGCCCACGCCGGTCACCACCGCGGTATTGCCTTCGACCGCGATATCGGCACCCAACCGGTTCAGCTCCTGCACGTGCATGAAGCGGTTCTCGAAGATCGTCTCGGTGACGCGGGCCGCGCCTTCGGCCACGCAGTTCAGTGCCATGAACTGAGCCTGCATGTCGGTCGGGAAGGCGGGGTATTCCGAAGTACGGAAACTGACCGCGCGCGGGCGTTGCCGCATCGCCAGCCGGATCCAGTCGTCGCCGCGCTCGATGGACGCGCCGGCCTCGATCAGCTTGTCCAGCACCGCGTCGAGGATGTCCGGCGAGATATCGCGCACCACCACTTCACCGAGCGTGGCCGCCGCCGCGCAGAGGAAGGTCCCCGCCTCGATGCGGTCGGCGATCACGCGATGGCTGGCGCCGTGCAGCCGCTCGACGCCCTGCACCACCAGCCGGTCGGTGCCGATGCCGTCGATGCGCGCGCCCATCGCGACCAGCAGCCGCGCCAGGTCGCTGACCTCGGGCTCGCGCGCGGCGTTTTCCAGCACGGTCTCGCCGTCGGCCAGCGTGGCGGCCATCAGCAGGTTCTCGGTGCCGGTCACGGTGATCATGTCGGTGACGATGCGCGCGCCCTTCAGGCGCCTGGCCCGCGCATGGATGAAGCCGTGCTCGATGGTGATGTCGGCCCCCATCGCCTGCAGGCCCTTGATGTGCTGGTCCACCGGCCGCGCGCCGATGGCGCAGCCGCCGGGCAGCGACACGCGGGCCTCACCCAGACGGGCGACCAGCGGTCCGAGCACCAGGATCGAGGCGCGCATGGTCTTCACCATCTCGTACGGCGCCTCGGGCGACGTGATCTGGCCGGCGTCCAGCGCGACGTGGCCGTCGCCGCCCTGCTCGGTGCGAACGCCCATCTGGCGCAGCAGCTTGAGCGTCGTGCGGACGTCCTGCAGGTCCGGCACGTTGGAAAGGGTCACCGTGTCCGCGGCCAGCAGGCTCGCGCACAGGATCGGCAGGGCGGCGTTCTTGGCGCCCGAGATACGGATGTCGCCACGCAGCGGTCCGTTGCCCTGAATTTCGAGTTTGTCCATAAAGGTCCGGGAAGGCTTTCCGGGAAGGGCCGCGCCGACGGGCCGGCGCGGCCAGGGTATTGTTGTGCCGCCGCACGCATGCGGCAGTGCGGCAGTGCGACAGTGACCTTGCGCCGGTGATCAGCGCTGGCCGGCCTGCCACTCCGCCGGCGTCAGCGTCTTCATCGACAGCGCGTGGATCTCGGCACGCATGCGGTCGCCCAGCGCCGCATAGACGCGCTGATGGCGCTGGATCAGCCGCTTGCCTTCGAATTCGGCGCTGACAATGGTGGCGAAGAAATGCTGGCCGTCGCCCTCGACCTCCAGGTGGTCGCAGGGCAGGCCCTGGGCAATATAGTCCCTGACTTGTTCCGGTGTAGGCAGCATGGCGCTCTCTTTGGTGTGCTGGCTCGCTGAAGGACGTCGTTCCGTGCGGGGTTGCGGCTTGCTTGCGGCGTGGTCGCGCTTTAGTGGCGAAGCTTGTAACCGCGCTTGAGCAGGTGCAGCGCGATCGCCGCAACCACCACGAAGGCGCTGGCGACCACCGCGAGGCTGAACAGCGGCGACACGTCCGACACGCCGAAGAAGCCGTAGCGGAATCCGTCGATCATGTAGAAGAACGGGTTCGCATGCGACACGGCCTGCCAGAACGGCGGCAGCGAATGGATGGAATAGAACACGCCGGACAGGAAGGTGGCCGGCATGATCAGGAAATTCTGGAAGGCGGCGAGCTGATCGAACTTCTCGGCCCAGATGCCGGCGATCAGGCCCAGCGTGCCAAGCATCGCGGCACCCAGCAGCGCGAACAGCACGATCCAGCCGATGCTGGACACGTGCAGATCGGCGAACCACGCGGTGGCCAGCAGCACGCCAAGGCCGACCGCCAGCCCGCGCACGGTCGCCGCGCCGACATAGGCGCCGAACATTTCCCAGTGCGACAGCGGCGGCAGCAGCACGAACACGAGGTTGCCGGTGATCTTGGACTGGATCAGCGACGACGAACTGTTGGCGAACGCGTTCTGCAACACGCTCATCATCACGAGGCCCGGCACCAGGAAGGCCGTATAGCTGATCTGGTCGTAGACCTTGACGCGGTCTTCCAGCACATGGCCGAAGATCAGCAGATACAGGATCGCGGTCAGCACCGGCGCGGCCACGGTCTGGAAGCTGACCTTCCAGAAGCGCAGCACTTCCTTGTACAGCAGCGTGCGAAATCCCACCAGGCTCCCCACGGCCATCGGGGCAAGACGCGCGTCTTCGCCACCGCCGTCGCCGCCGTGCGCGGCGCGCTCGATATCGGTGGGCGCTTTCATGCGGCCTCCTGGGCGGCCTGCTCGGGCAGCGTGGGCAGCTTTGCTTCGCGATTCATGATCTGCACGAACACATCCTCGAGATCGGCCTTGTTGACTTCCATGTCCTCGATCTCGCACCCGGCCTCGCGGCATGCGGCAAGGATCGGTTCCACCACCTGGTAGCCGGACAGCCGGAGCCGGATGGCCCGCTCGCCCGGGTTGGACGGCATGCGCAGCGGCTCCAGCGACGGCGGCAGCGTGCCGCGCGCGAAGGTCAGCGCAAGCTGCAGGCCCGCGAACTGGGTCAGCAGATTGCTGGTGCGATCCAGCGCCACGACTTCGCCGAACTTGAGCATCGCGATGCGATCGCACAACGCTTCGGCTTCCTCCAGATAGTGGGTGGTCAGGATGATGGTGTGGCCCTCGCGGTTCAGCCGGGAAATGAACTTCCATAGCGTCTGCCGCAGCTCGACGTCGACGCCGGCGGTGGGCTCGTCCAGCACGATCACCGGCGGCCGGTGCACCAGCGCCTGCGCCACCAGCACGCGACGCTTCATGCCGCCCGACAGCTGGCGCATATTGGCGTCGGCCTTCCCGGTCAGATCCAGGTTGGCCATGATCTCGTCGATCCAGTCGTCGTTGCGCGTAAGACCGAAGTAGCCGGACTGCAGCCGCAGGGTCTCGCGCACCGTGAAGAAGGGATCGAACACCAGTTCCTGCGGCACCACGCCCAGCATGCGGCGCGCCAGGCGGTAGTCGCCGACGACGTCATGGCCGTGCACGCGCACGGTGCCGGAGTCCGCGCGGTTCAGGCCCGCCAGGATGGAGATCAGCGTGGTCTTGCCGGCCCCGTTGGGCCCGAGCAGGCCGAAGAACTCGCCTCGCTCGACGGTGAAGCTGACGCCCTTGAGCGCCTGCAGATGCCGATAGCGCTTGCGAACGTCGGAGATTTCGATGGCTTTCATGGCCGATTTCGTTGGGCTGGCGCGGGGTCGCGCTGCCGCGCCTGCAAATGGCGGGGGTCCGCCGGGTGATACAGCCGCCGGGCTGGCCGCCTGGAAGAGGTGACGTTCCGAAATGGATCAGGCCGCTGCTCGCTCGCGCGCTGTGGACACAGCGGTCGTCCTGACAAACGAATAACCCGGAATTATAGGGGATGCGGGCAAGGTCCCGCTGGCGGCAGGGTCAACGGCGGGACTTTGTCCCGCCGGCGATCCGCCGGGACGCGGCATCCGGTGTACCGGATGCCGGTTCAATGTCGATGAAGGTCGGAGGCCCCCGCGGGCTCCAGGGACAGCAGCGAATCCACGCCGTACAGCCGGGCCAGGGATGCCAGCTTGGGCGGCACCCCCTGGAACGACAACGGGCGCGCACGCCCCTGCGCGGCGCGGTGCAGCGCCAGCATCACCGCCACCGCGGACGAATCGACCTGGCCGAGACCGGCGCAGTCGACCGCCACCTCGCCGGCGGCCACGCGCGCCAGCGCATCGCGCAGCACGGCGGCGGCATTGCGGTTGGTCAGCGAGGCGCCAAGGGAGAGCATGGGTGCGGTTCGGTATGTCGTCCCCGCGAAGGCGGGGACCCAGTGTCTTGGTGGAAAGGCGTCGCCCCGGCTTACAACCGGGGCGACGTCAGGATCGCATTGTAGCGCGATTCCGGCCGTCAGCCCTTTGCGCCAGCAAGCTGGCGGTTGCGGTCCTGCAGCGTCTTGATCACGCCATCGATCCCCTGCTGGCCGGCGATGGTGTTGAAGCTGCCCTTGTAGGCTTCGGTCAGCCACGCGCCCAGCACGTTGATGTCGTAGACCTTCCAGCCCTGCGGCGTCTTTTCGAGGCGGTAGTCCATCTGGATCGGTTCGCCCTTGTTGATCACCTGCGTGCGGACGGTCGCGTCGGTATCGTCCGGGGCGCCACGGTACGGCCGGAACTGCACGGTCTGGTCGCGGATCTGCGAGATCGCACCGGCATAGGTGCGGATCAGCAGCATCTTGAATTCCTCGGTGATCTGCTTCTGCTGCTCGGGCGTTGCCTTGCTCCAGTTGCGGCCCATCGCGATCTGCGTGGTCTTCTGGAAGTTGGCGTTGGGCAGGATCTTCTGTTCGATCATCGCGGTGATCTTGGGAATGCTGCCGGCCTGCATGTCCTTGTCGGCCTTGACGGTGGCCATCACGTCGTCGACCAGCGCGCGGATCAGGCCGTCGGGCGTCGAAGTGTCCGGCGCCTGGGCGAGGGCCGGCGCCGAAATCGCGAAAGCGGCGATGAAGGGGAGCAAAAGTCGCTTGAGCATGGGATTCCTTTGTCTATTCGTACGGGCGGGTCATTGCCTCGCCATAGTCTGTTGGAGACGGGCCAGCGCCGCGGAGTTCATCTTGCCTCGCACGGCAGCCGCGGGACCGCGGCTCTCACAGATTGTTGCAGCGCTGACGCCTCGCTCACATCCGTGGCGCCCGATCCGTCACAACGACTCGATCAGAGGCCCAGGCGCAGACCGCCGCCGGGCGCCGGTGCCACCGGAGGCACGGGCATGGTCTGTCCCGGCAGGTTTTCTGTCGCCTCGGCAGGCGATGCGGACTCGTCGGTCGATTCATCCCGGTCGTCCGGCGGATTGCCGTCATAGATCAGGTACTGGCGTCGCTGCAGATAGCCATCGCGCATGAACGCATAGCGGTCCAGCGCGGCCTCCTCCAGCAAGGTGCTGGCACCCAGCAGCTGCGCGCGTGCCGACACCACGCGCACGCCGAGCGCGGCGTTGCGCAGCGAAACCGGGTAGATATACGCGGTCGGATCGGCCTGGCGGTCGACCAGCATGCCGCCGGTGTCCCGCACGGTGCTCGGGCCGAACAGCGGCAGCACGAGGTACGGGCCCGACGGCACGCCCCATACGCCCAGCGTCTGGCCGAAGTCTTCCTTGTACTTCGGCAGCCCGGCCGGCGTCGCGATATCGATCAGGCCGCCAAGACCCAGCACCGTGTTCATCGCCACGCGCATCGTGTCCTCGGCGGCACGGGTCGGCTTGCCCTGCAGCAGGTTGTTCAGCGCCGAGTAGACATCGCTGACGTTGGAGAACACATTGGACACCGCGGTGCGGATCGGCGACGGCACGTAGTCGCTATACAGCTCGGCGATCGGGCGCATCACGCCCTTGTCGAAGTCCTGGTTGATCTTGTCGACTTCGCGGTTGAACGGCTCGAGCGGATCGCGCGGATCGGCGGTCGGGCCGGTGGCGCAGCCGGTCAGCACCGCGGCCGCGACGATGGCAAGCCAGCGCTTGTGCTTTTCGTTGTGCTTATGGAACAGACCCCCTGCACCCTTCATTTTTCCGCCCCGGTTCCGCTATTGGCGCCTGCATCGGCAGCCTTGTTGTATAGGAATTGGCCAATCAGGTTCTCGAGCACCACCGCCGACTGCGTCATGGTGATGCGGCCGCCGTCGGCCAGCATGGCGGTGTCGCCGCCCGGTTCGAGACCGATGTATTGTTCGCCGAGCAGGCCGGACGTCAGGATCTTGGCCGACGTGTCCTTGGGAAACTGGTAGCGCTGTTCGACGTTCATGACCACGGTGGCCTGGTAGGTCTTGTCGTCGAAGCTGATGCTGGCGACGCGGCCCACCACGACGCCCGCGCTCTTGACCGGCGCGCGCGCCTTCAGGCCGCCGATATTGTCGAAGCGGGCCTGCACGGCATAGGTTTTCTCGAAGCTGAAGGTGCTCATGTTGCCTGCCTTCAGCGCCAGGAACAGCAGGGCGACGAAGCCCGCCACCACGAACAGTCCCACCCAGAAATCGAGTGCGTTCTTTCTCATCGGAATTCTCTCGTTCAAGCCATCGCGAGGCGATGGTTCAGGTGCTGAACATCAGCGCGGTCAGCAGGAAATCGAGGCCCAGCACGGCGAGCGACGCGATCACCACGGTGCGCGTGGTGGCCCGCGACACGCCTTCGGGCGTCGGCTTGGCCTCGTAACCCTGGTACAAGGCGATAAACGTCACGGCGATGCCAAAAATGAAGCTCTTGATCACGCCATTGAGCACGTCGTCGCGCACGTCGACGCCCGCCTGCATCTGCGACCAGAACGCGCCCGCATCGACGCCGATCAGCTGCACGCCGACGATATAGCCGCCCAGGATGCCCACCGCGCTGAAGATCGCCGCCAGCACCGGCATGGCGATCACGCCCGCCCAGAAGCGCGGCGCGACCACGCGCTGAAGCGGATGCACCGCCATCATTTCCATCGCCGACAGCTGCTCGCCGGCCTTCATCAGCCCGATTTCCGCGGTAAGCGAGGTGCCGGCGCGCCCGGCGAACAGCAGCGCGGTCACCACCGGGCCCAGTTCGCGCACCAGCGACAGCGCCACCAGCAGGCCGAGCGCCTGCTCGGAGCCGTAGCGGTTCAGCGTGTAGTAGCCCTGCAAACCCAGCACGAAGCCGACGAACAGCCCGGACACCGCGATGATGACCAGCGACAGGTTGCCGACGAAGAAGATCTGGTCCGATACCAGCCGGAAGCGACGCAGCAGCGCCGGCGACATGCCCAGCATCAGGAAGAACATGCGGGCGCCCATGCCGAGGCCTTCGACCGAGGTCCGCACGCCAGCGCCGAGCGCGGTGATGGCCCGTGCGAGCGCGCCGATCATCGCGTGCCTCCGCCGACGAAATCCTGCGCAAGCGTCGGGCCGCCATAATGGAACGGCACCGGACCGTCGGCCTCGGCGTGCACGAACTGGTGCACGAAGGGATCGGTGGACGCACGCAGCGCTTCGGGCTCGCCCTCGGCCGCGATGCCGCCATTCGCGATGAAATAGACGTAGTCGGCGATCTGGAAGGTCTCCTGCACGTCGTGCGACACGATGATGGTGGTGGCGCCCAGCGCGTCGTTCAGCGTGCGGATCAGCCGCGCGGTCAGGCCCAGCGAGATCGGATCGAGGCCGGCGAAAGGCTCGTCGTACATCAGCAGGGCCGGATCCAGCGCGATCGCCCGCGCCAGTGCGACACGGCGAGCCATGCCGCCGGAAATCTGCGACGGCATCAGGTCGCGCGCGCCGCGCAGGCCCACCGCGTTGAGCTTCATCAGCACCAGGTCGCGGATCATCGATTCGGGCAGGTCGGTATGCTCGCGCAGCGGAAAGGCGACGTTGTCGAACACCGACAGGTCGGTAAACAGCGCGCCGAACTGGAACAGCATGCCCATCTGCCGGCGTGCCGCATAGAGCGACGCACGATCCATTGTGCCGATATCGGCGCCATCGAAGCGCACCTGGCCTTGCTGGGGACGCACCTGCCCGCCGATCAGGCGCAGCACCGTGGTCTTGCCGCAGCCGGAGCCGCCCATGACGGCCACCACCTTGCCACGCGGGAAACGCATCGACAGGCCCGACAGGATGGGCTTGCCGCCTGCCGCGTAGGCAAAGTCGACGGACTGGAGCTCGACGAGAGGGGAAGTGGAATCGGTCACGTTGGCATCGCTTGGGACGGTCGGCATTATAAGTGCTAACACCTATACCCGTCCCGGCGCGTGCTTCTCAAGATGCACGTGACCAACAGTGCACCAGAATGCTTGACGTGCGCTCAGAACCGACGAACGGTCGCACACCACTGCCGGATCACGGCTCGACGGGCCCCCCGGCCTGGCGCAGGATCACCTGCCACTGGATCGATTCCGACCGGATCGCCGTGGCGAACGCGTCCGGCGAGTCGTGCAGCGGCATCAGGCCGACCTCGCGCAGCCGCTCGCGCACCTCGTCTTCGCGCAGCACGTCGCCGAGCGCGGCGGTCAGCTTGGCAACGATGGCACGTGGCGTCTTGGCCGGCGCAAGCAGGCCCAGCCATGGGGCGGCGCCGTAGCCGTCCATGCCGCTCTCCTGCAACGTGGGCACCGACGGGGCCAGCGGCGAGCGAGTGGCGCCGGTCACCGCCAGCAGGCGCAGGGTGCCGTTGCGCACGTGCGGCTCCACCGCCGCGAGATTGCAGAAGCAGGCGCCGATGCGGCCTGCGAGCATCTCCTGCACCAGCGCGTTTTCGCCCTTCGCGGTGACCAGCGGCACGCCATTCGGGATGCCGCGCACCACATATTGCGCGTACAGATGCCCTGGCGTGCCGGGCTGCGCCGATCCCATGCTGTAGGCGCCCGGATTGCTGCGGGCCGCGGCCAGCCATTGCTGCGGGGTGCGCACGGGCAAGCGGGCGTCGACCACCAGGAATAGCGGCATCACGGCCACGCGCACGATCGGCGTGAAGTCGCGCACCACGTCGTAGGGCAGCGGCTCCACACCGGACTGGATCAGCATGGTGGATTGATGCAGCAGCAGCGTGTGGCCGTCGGAACTGGCCTTGGCAACCACATCCCCAGCCGTGGTGCCGGCCGCGCTGGGGCGGTTGTCGATCTCAAACAGCGCGCCCATCCGGGCAGTCAGGCGTTCGGCGAGCAGCCGGGCCATCGCGTCGGGGACGCCTCCGGCGGGGAACGGCACCACCACGCGCACCGGACGGCCGGGAAACGACATCGGCGCCGGCCGATCGGATCTGGCCTCCGACTTCGCCTCCGATCTGGCATCCGTGGTGGCGACGGCGGGCACCGCGATGGCGGACAGCGCGAAAAGCATGGGCAGCGCGGACAGGCCGGACACGGCGCGGCAGAGCCAGCGCCACATGTCGGCGGGGCAGTGCAACGTCGCCTTACCTCGCCAAAGCCGCGCGTGGATGCGAACTCCGGGCATCAATATCCTCCGCAGCGCCGGCATGGCCGGACGCCAGGATGGGCTGACAAGGGGATAGCGAGGCAGTGTTATTGGTTGATTTGCGGTCAATTGTAAGGAGTCATTCCGCACCCGCACAAACCACGTTAACCATAGGCGGGACAACCCTGAACCCGCGCCAGTGGCCGCCTCGCGGAATGCGGTGCGCTGTCCCCGCACCCTATAATCGGCGCCATGTCCGAATTGCTGTTACGGCCGATGACGCCCGATGACCTGCCTGCCGTGCTGCGGGTCCAGGCGCAATGCTATCCCGCTGAACTGATCGAATCCGCCAACGCGCTGGCAAGCCGGCTGGCGCTGGCCCCCGCGCTTTGCTGGGTGGCGGCCCATGCCAATGCATCTCGCACGCCGGCCCGGCTGGCGGCCTACCTGCTCACCCATCCCTGGCCGCGCGACACATTGCCGCCGCTGGACGGCGTGCTGCCGCACGAAGGGCGCGACGGGATTCGTGCCGCCGATGCCGGGCTCACGTGGTTCGTGCACGACATGGCGGTGGCGCCCGGAGGTCAGGGGCGGGGGTTGGCGCGTCGGCTATATGCGAAGGCCAGCGACGCGGCACGTGCCGCTGGATTGCGGTGCTCGCGGCTGATCGCCGTCCGGGGTGCGGCGCGGTGGTGGGAAGGGATGGGCTATGCGCGGCTATCGCCGGGCAAGGACGCGGCGACAAAGCTGTCGCGCTATGGGAGCGATGCGGTAGTGATGGGGAGGGAGTTGGGGTAGGGCTGGTTTGTGGGGGGGGKGGTTGGATAGGCCGGGACTGCCCTCACCCCCGCCCCTCTCCCGCAAGCGGGAGAAGGGAGAAAACAGGCAGGGTTTCGGGCGCCGGTGGTTTGCTCCCCAAACCCCCACCCTACCGCGGCAGTTCCGAATGCCCCATCAGGAAGGCATCGACCGAACGCGCGGCCTGGCGGCCTTCGCGGATGGCCCACACCACCAGCGACTGCCCCCGCCGCACGTCGCCCGCGGCGAACACCTTCGGCACGTTGGTGTAGTAGGCACGATCGCCTTCGGTGGAAGCCTTGGCGTTCCGGCGGGCGTCGGTGTCGACGCCGAATGCCTCCAGCACCGAGCCCACCGGATTGGTGAAGCCCATCGCCAGCAGCACCAGGTCGGCCTGCAAGGTGAATTCGCTGCCCGGCACTTCCTGCATCTTGCCGTCCTTCCATTCGACGCGGCAGGCCTTGAGCGCCTTGATCTTGCCGTTCTCGCCGATGAACTCCTTGGTGGCGACCGACCAGTCGCGCTCGCAGCCTTCCTCGTGCGACGACGAGGTGCGCAGCTTGATCGGCCAGTACGGCCAGACCAGCGGCTTGTTTTCCTCTTCGGGCGGCTGGGGCAGCAGTTCAAACTGGGTAACCGACGCCGCGCCATGGCGATTCGACGTGCCGACGCAGTCGGAACCCGTGTCGCCACCGCCGATCACGATCACATGCTTCCCATCGGCGCGAATCTCGTTGGGGCCGTCGCCCGCGACTTCCTTGTTCTGCGGAATCAGGAACTCCAGCGCGAAATGCACGCCGGCCAGATCACGCCCCGGCACCGGCAGATCACGCGGCACTTCCGAGCCGCCCGCCAGCACCACGGCGTCGAACTCGGCCATCAACTGCTCGGCCGACACGGTTTCACGGGCGTAGTTCTTGATGCCGGCCGGCAGCTTGCCGTCGGTCACCATCACGCCGGGACGGAAGGTGACGCCTTCCGCTTCCATCTGGGCCATGCGGCGGTCGATCAGCCACTTTTCCAGCTTGAAGTCGGGGATGCCGTAGCGCAGCAGGCCGCCGATGCGGTCGTTCTTCTCGAACACGGTGACATCGTGGCCGGCGCGTGCCAGCTGCTGCGCCGCTGCCAGCCCCGCGGGGCCGGAGCCCACGATGGCGACGGTCTTGCCGGTCTTGTGGCTCGGCGGCTGCGGCTTGATCCAGTCTTCTTCCCACGCCTTGTCGCCGATGGCGCGCTCGATCGACTTGATGCCGACCGGGTCTTCATTGATGCCCAGCGTGCAGGCGGCCTCGCACGGCGCCGGGCAGATGCGGCCCGTGTATTCCGGGAAGTTGTTGGTCTGGTGCAGCACGTCGATCGCGGCCTTCCAGTCCTGGCGATATACCAGGTCGTTGAAGTCCGGGATGATGTTGTTCACCGGGCAGCCGTTGTTGCAGAACGGGATGCCGCAGTCCATGCAACGCGCGCCCTGCACCTTGGCTTCGTTGTCCGCGAGGCGGAACACGAATTCCTTGTAGTGCTTCACCCGCTTCGTCGCCGGCTCGTAACCTTCGCTCTGGCGCGGAAATTCGAGAAAGCCAGTCGCCTTACCCATGTCGCTTCCTTGGTCTTGCGCGGAGGCCACGCGCTGGCGTGGCCTCCGTTTGTGAGGTCATTGTCGTGTGGTGCGCGGCGCCGGCTGGCGCCGCATTCCTGATGCGGCCGATGTTCAGGCGGCGATCGCCTCGCGTCCGCTGTCGCTGGCCGCCTGCTCCCTGGCATACATCTCGACCAGCGCGCGCTTGTACTCGGTCGGGAAGACCTTGACGAACTTGCGCCGCGCCGTGGTCCAGTCCGCCAGCAGCGCCTTGGCGCGCTCAGAGCCGGTGTAGCGGAAGTGCTGCTCGATCAGGTTGCGCAGGATCACCTCGTCGAGCTGGCGCTTGCCGCCGACCTTGTGCCAGTTCGCCGGGCTCTGGCCCTTCTCCTGGTCGGCCGCGCCGAGCACCGCTTCGAGCGCCACCATCGAGGTATTGCAGCGCTTGTCGAACAGGCCGTCCTCGTCATAGACATAGGCCACGCCGCCCGACATGCCCGCCGCGAAGTTGCGGCCGGTGCCGCCCAGCACCACCACGGTGCCGCCGGTCATGTACTCGCAGCCATGGTCGCCGGTGCCTTCCACCACGGCCACCGCGCCGGAGTTGCGCACCGCGAAGCGTTCGCCGGCCACGCCGTTGAAGAACGCCTCGCCGGCGATCGCGCCGTACAGCACCGTGTTGCCGACGATGATGTTGCGGGTCGGGTCGCCGCGGAACTCGTGCGGCGTGCGCACGATCACGCGGCCGCCCGACAGGCCCTTGCCGACGTAGTCGTTGGCGTCGCCGACCAGGTCCAGCGTGATGCCGTGCGCGAGGAACGCGCCGAACGACTGGCCGGCCGTGCCCTGCAGCTGGATGTGGATGGTGTCGTCGGGCAGGCCGTCGTGGCCGTACTGACGTGCCACCACGCCCGACAGCATCGCGCCGACGGTACGGTTCACGTTCTTGATCGGCTGGATGAACGACACACGCTCACCCTTGTCGATCGCCGCGCGCGCCTTGGCGATCAGCGTGTGGTCCAGCGCCTTGCCCGATTCCGGCGCGAGGCCGTGGTCCTGCGTATCGGTATGGAAACGCGGCTGGTCGCCTGGGAACGGCGGCTGATAGAAGATGCGCGTGAAGTCCAGGCCGCGCGCCTTCCAGTGTTCGATGCCGGCCTTCGTGTCGAGCAGGTCCACGCGGCCGATCAGCTCGTCGAAGGTGCGGATGCCCAGCTGCGCCATGATCTCGCGCGCTTCCTCGGCGACGAAGAAGAAGAAGTTCACCACATGCTCGGGCTTGCCCTGGAACTTCTTGCGCAGCACCGGATCCTGCGTGGCCACGCCGACCGGGCAGGTGTTCAGATGGCACTTGCGCATCATGATGCAGCCCTCGGCGACCAGCGGCGCGGTGGCGAAGCCGAACTCGTCGGCGCCCAGCAGCGCGCCGATCACGACATCGCGGCCGGTCTTCATCTGGCCGTCCGCCTGCACGCGGATGCGGTTGCGCAGGCCGTTGAGCATCAGCGTCTGCTGCGTCTCGGCCAGCCCCAGCTCCCACGGCGTACCGGCATGCTTGATCGACGACCACGGCGAAGCGCCGGTGCCGCCGTCATGGCCGGCGATCACCACATGGTCGGCCTTGGCCTTGGCCACGCCCGCCGCCACCGTGCCCACGCCCACTTCCGACACCAGCTTGACCGAGATGTCGGCCTGCGGGTTGACGTTCTTCAGGTCGTGGATCAGCTGCGCCAGATCCTCGATCGAATAGATGTCGTGGTGCGGCGGCGGCGAGATCAGGCCGACGCCCGGCACCGAGTAGCGCAGCTTGCCGATGTACTCGGAAACCTTGTGGCCGGGCAGCTGGCCGCCCTCGCCGGGCTTGGCGCCCTGCGCCATCTTGATCTGGATCTGGTCGGCGGATGCCAGGTATTCGGCGGTCACGCCGAAACGGCCGGATGCCACCTGCTTGATCTTCGAGCGCAGCGAATCGCCGTCCTTCAGCTCGATATCGCGTTCGATGACGTCGTCGCCCAGCAGGCCCTTCAGCGTGTCGCCCTGCTTGATGGGAATGCCGCGCAGTTCGTTGCGATAGCGCTTTTCGTCCTCGCCGCCCTCGCCGGTGTTCGACTTGCCGCCGATGCGGTTCATCGCGATCGCCAGCGTGGTGTGGGCCTCGGTGGAGATCGAGCCGAGCGACATCGCGCCGGTGGCGAAGCGCTTGACGATTTCCTTGGCCGGCTCAACCTCCTCCAGCGGAATCGCCTTCGACGGGTCGACCTTGAACTCGAACAGGCCGCGCAGCGTCATGTGACGGCGGCTCTGGTCGTTGATCAGGTTCGCGTATTCCTTGTAGGTCTGGTAGGCGCCCTCGCCGTCGTTGGCGCGCACCGAGTGCTGCAGCTTGGCGACCGAATCCGGCGTCCACATATGTTCTTCGCCGCGGACGCGGAACGCGTATTCACCGCCGGCCTCGAGCATGTTCTGCAGCACCGGGCTGTCGCCGAACGCGTCGCGATGCAGGCGCAGCGCTTCCTCGGCGACCTCGAAGATACCGATGCCCTCGACGTTCGACGCGGTGCCGTGGAAGTATTTCTGCACCAGCTCGCGCGACAGGCCGATCGCCTCGAAGATCTGCGCGCCGGTGTACGACATATAGGTGGAGATGCCCATCTTGGACATCACCTTCTGCAGGCCCTTGCCGATCGCCTTGATGAAGTTCTTGATCGCCTTGTCGGCCGACAGGTCGCCGGACAGCCCGCCCGCCATCTCGGCCAGCGTCTCCATCGCGAGGTACGGGTGCACCGCCTCGGCGCCGTAGCCGGCCAGCAGCGCGAAGTGATGCACCTCGCGCGCCGATCCGGTCTCGACCACCAGGCCGGTGGACGTGCGCAGGCCCTTCTCCACCAGGTGATGGTGGATCGCGGACGTGGCCAGCAGCGCGGGAATCGCGACATGCGACGGATCGACGCGGCGGTCCGACACGATCAGGATGTTGTAGCCGGACCGGACCGCGTCGACGGCCTCGGCGCACAGCGACGCGAGACGGGCTTCGATGCCCTCCTTGCCCCACTCGGCCGGATAGCAGATGTCCAGCTCGTACGAGCGGAACTTGCCGCCGGTGTAGTGCTCGATGTTGCGGATCTTCGCGATGTCCTTGAAGTCCAGCACCGGCTGGGACACTTCAAGGCGCATCGGCGGGTTGATGTTGTTCAGTTCGAGCAGGTTCGGCTTCGGTCCGATAAAGGACACCAGCGACATCACCATGTTCTCGCGGATCGGGTCGATCGGCGGGTTGGTGACCTGGGCGAACAGCTGCTTGAAGTAGTGGTACAGCGTCTTGTTCTTCGACGACAGCACCGCCAGCGGCGAGTCGTTGCCCATCGAACCGGTGGCTTCCTCGCCGGACAGCGCCATCGGCGCCATCAGGAACTTGACGTCTTCCTGCGTGTAGCCGAATGCCTGCTGGCGGTCCAGCAACTTGGCCGACGGCTTCGATTCCGCGGCGACGTCCTCGGGCTTCGCGTCGATCTCGTCCAGCTTGATCCGCACCGCGTCGATCCAGCTCTTGTATGGCTTGGCGTTGGCCAGGTTGTCCTTGAGCTCCTTGTCGTCGATGATGCGGCCCTGCTCCATGTCGATCAGGAACATCTTGCCCGGCTGCAGGCGCCACTTCTGCACGATGC
Organism: Cupriavidus gilardii J11; assembly: GCF_007829435.1. Lineage (GTDB taxonomy): Bacteria > Pseudomonadota > Gammaproteobacteria > Burkholderiales > Burkholderiaceae > Cupriavidus > Cupriavidus gilardii_D. Next base: position 41,656 of record NZ_VLJN01000024.1, on the reverse strand, counting down.
GCGACTCGGGGAACGGCAGCACGCCGGCCTCCGAGGCCAGCACCACGACGTCGTCCTCGGTCACGTAGAAGCGCGCCGGACGCAGGCCGTTACGGTCCAGCGTCGCGCCGATCTGGCGGCCGTCGGTGAAGCAGATCGCGGCGGGGCCGTCCCACGGCTCCATCATCGCCGCGTGGTACTCGTAGAAGGCGCGGCGGTTGTCGTCCATCAGCGTGTGCTGTTCCCAGGCTTCCGGGATCATCATCATCATCGCGTGGACGAGCGGATAGCCCGACATCGTCAGCAGTTCGAGGCAGTTGTCGAACGACGCGGTATCGGACTGGCCCGGATAGATCAGCGGCCACAGCTTGGGCAGGTCGTCGCCCAGCACCGGGGACGAGATCGCGCCGGTACGCGCGTTGATCCAGTTGACGTTGCCCTTGACCGTGTTGATTTCGCCGTTGTGGGCGACCATGCGGTACGGGTGGGCCAGTTCCCAGGCCGGGAAGGTATTGGTCGAGAAACGCTGGTGCACGAGCGCCAGCGCGGACACCGCGCGGCTGTCCTGCAGGTCGCGATAGTACTGACCCACCTGGTTGGCCAGCAGCAGGCCCTTGTAGACCACGGTGCGCGCCGACATCGACGGCACGAAGTACTCCTTGCCGTGCTTGAGCTTCAGCGCCTGGATGGCGTGGCTCGCAGTCTTGCGGATCACGTACAGCTTACGTTCCAGCGCATCGGTGGTCATGATGTCGCGGCCGCGCCCGATGAAGATCTGGCGGATCACCGGCTCGGTCTTGCGCACGGTCGGCGACATCGGCATGGCCGCGTCGACCGGCACGTCGCGCCAGCCCAGCACGACCTGGCCTTCCAGACGCACCGTGCGTTCGAGCTCCTGCTCGCAGGCCAGGCGCGATGCATGCTCCTTGGGCAGGAAGATCATGCCGACGCCGTACTCGCCGGCGGGCGGCAGCGTCACGCCCTGCCGCGCCATTTCTTCGCGGTAGTACTGGTCGGGGATCTGGATCAGGATACCGGCGCCATCGCCCATCAGATGGTCGGCACCGACCGCGCCCCGATGGTCCAGGTTCTCCAGGATCTTCAGACCCTGCTGGATGATCTCGTGGCTCTTCTTGCCCTTGATATGCGCGACCATGCCGACGCCGCAGGCGTCATGCTCGTTGGCCGGGTCGTACATGCCCTGGGCTTGCGGGCGCGAGTGCGGGAGCGACTGGATCGACGCGTCGTCGGTCGATGGAGCCATCTGGTTTTGCGATTGGTCCACGGGGTGATTTCCGGTGAAGGCCGCGCGTGTCGCTGGCACGAACCGGAACGGCGCCCTGGCGGGGACTCGATATGGAGACCTGCAGGGAAAGCCGCAGCGGCGTACACGGGCGTGACGCGCCGCACAATGACTGTGGGTGCAGCCACTATAAAAGAATCGCAAAAACCTCGCAAAAAAATAAATTGGGGTCAGATCATATTTAGCCGCACCCTCTTTTGGTGAGGGTTAATAATTGGGGACACATTACTTCGCCCGGCTTTGGTGCACCCCTTCGATGTCCGAACCAGAGACTTCCCCGGTGTCGCTGTCGGAGCGCTTTGGCCGCCCCTTCTGCAACGGGCGAACGCGCCTGTCGGCGGCTCTTTCCAGCGTGGCCAGGAAGGGTGGATCGCCCAGCGGCCAGCCGCTGTGCGCATGCTGGCGCAGCCTGGCCAGCGTTGCGCCGGACAGGCCTTCGGCCGCCAGCGCCTGGTAGCGCGACTGTCGTTCGAACGGCGTGTTGCCGAGCGCCCAATATGCGGAGTGATCGCTCACGAACGGACTGGACGCGAGTCCGACATGGTGCCTGTGGCTGCTCCACGGATCCTGTTCGGGGCCGTTGGCTTCACCGGCCCTAATCGCATTGCCTTCGACATAGAGCATGGCGGGCAACACCCACTGCTGCGGATCGATCACCGCCGAACGAAACCGCCCTTCCCACAACGTGCCGGTCCGCGACGAAGCGCGGTTGAAATAGCGCGCGTAGCGGCGGCCCACGGCCTGCATGGTGAGACTCAGTGAGTCGGTCTTGCGCGGCGTGGCCAGCAGATGGATGTGGTTCGGCCGCAAACCGTACGCATGCACCGCGAGGTCGTGCTCCCGGGCGGCCATGCGGAGGCAGTCGAGATAGAAGGCGTAGTCGTCGGGACGCAGGAATACCGGCTGGCGATTGTTGCCGCGTTGCAACACCAGCGCCGGAAGTCCGGTGGGGGAGAAACGGGGGAGGCGTGCCATGGGGATCGGACTTGGGATGAAGCGGGATGATAGCTTAATCCGTCCCTAATTTTTGGGGGTTGAGGAAGAGCTGTGACTGCCCTCCAACGTCCCCCAGATTAAACCTGCTCCCCCACCGCAAACATCCGCCGATGCTCGCGAATCGCATAGCGGTCGGTCATGCCTGCGATGTAGTGCGCGATCATCCGCGGCTGCTCGGCGTTGCGCGCGGCCTGATACTGCGGCGGCAGCAGGTCGTCCATGAAGGCCGTGAACAGGTCGGAGATGATCCGCTGCGCCTTGGCCGACATCCGCATCACCAGATAGTGCCGATACAGGTGCCGGAACAGGAAGCGCTTGAGCGTCTGCGCCTCCTCCCGCATCGCATCGCTGAACGCCACCAGCGGCGGGCCCGCCCGAACCGCGTCGATGTCGGCCGGCCGGGCCTCGGCGATGCGCCGCTGGGTGGTCTCGATCAGGTCCACGATCAGCGTGTTGATCATCCGGCGTACTGTCTCGTTGATCAGCCGGCGTCCGCCAATGCCGGGAAAGGCGCGCTCCGCTTCGGCGCGATGGCGGGCCCACATCGGCACCTCGTCCATCTGCTCCAGCGTCAGCAAACCCGATCGCAGCCCGTCGTCGATATCGTGGTTGTTGTACGCGATCTCGTCGGCAAGATTGGCCAGTTGCGCCTCCAGCGACGGCTGCGTGCCCTCCAGGAAACGCCGGCCCAGTTCACCCAGCGCGGCGGCATTGGCGCGGGAGCAATGCTTCAGGATGCCCTCTCGGGTCTCGAACGTCAGGTTCAGGCCGTTGAAACCGCCGTAGCGCTCTTCCAGCTCGTCGACCACCAGCAGGCTCTGCAGGTTGTGCTCGAAGCCGCCGTGCTCCTTCATGCAGGCATTGAGCGCATCCTGTCCCGCGTGGCCAAAGGGCGTGTGGCCGAGGTCGTGCGCCAGCGAAATCGCCTCGACCAGATCCTCGTTCAGCCGCTGGTTGCGGGCGATGGATCGCGCGATCTGCGCCACTTCAAGGCTGTGCGTGAGCCGCGTGCGAAACAGATCGCCCTCGTGGTTGACGAATACCTGCGTCTTGTATTCGAGCCGTCGAAATGCGGTGCTGTGGATCACGCGGTCGCGGTCGCGCTGGAATTCGCTGCGCGACGACGAGGCCGGCTCGTCGTGCACGCGTCCGCGCGATCGCGCCGAGTGCGCGGCATAGGGCGCGAGATGGCTTTCCAGGTCAGTCATGCGGCAATCCGGTTGGGCGGGCGCGCCATCGTCCACGGACCTTGCAAGGCATGCCGCCGCTTACGCGATCGGCGCCTCGACCGGCGGCCGGACAACGGCGTGCCGCAGCGTGGCGCGCAGGTCGTCGTCGGGCACGGTGGTGACGAACGCCTCGCCGAGTTTCTTCAGCAGGATGAACTTGATCTGGCCGGCCTCGGCCTTCTTGTCGACCTTCATCAGTTCGATATAGCGATCGATGCCCAGATCGGGCGCGACCACCGGCAGCATGGCGGCGGACACCAGTTGCGCGATGCGGGAGCGCGTCTCGATATCGATAAAGCCGAGGCGGTGCGACAGGTCGGCCGCCATCACCATGCCGCAGCCGACCGCCTCGCCATGCAGCCATTCGCCATAACCCATGCCGGCCTCGATGGCGTGGCCAAAAGTATGGCCGAAGTTCAGCGTGGCGCGAACGCCCCCTTCGCGCTCATCCTGCGCCACCACCGCCGCCTTGATCTCGCAGGAGCGCCGCACCGCATGCGTCAGTTGCGCGGGGTCGCAGGCGTTCAGCTGGCCGATATGCTGCTCGATCCAGCCGAAATAGTCAGCGTCCGCGATCGCGCCATGCTTGATCACCTCGGCCAGCCCCGCCGCCAGTTCGCGCGGCGGCAATGTCGACAGCGTGCCGATATCGGCGATCACCGCCTGCGGCTGATGGAACGCGCCGATCATGTTCTTGCCCAGCGGATGGTTGATGCCGGTCTTGCCGCCCACAGACGAATCGACCTGCGCCAACAGCGTGGTGGGCATCTGCACGAAGGGCACGCCGCGCATGAAGCAGGCGGCCGCGAACCCGGTCATGTCGCCCACCACGCCGCCGCCCAGCGCGATCAGCGTGGTCTTGCGGTCGGCGCCGGAGGCCAGCAGCGCATCGAAGATCAGGTTCAGCGTCTGCCAGTGCTTGAACGACTCGCCATCGGGAAGCACCACGGTGCGGAAGGTCTTGCCGAGCGTGGCCAGCACCGCTTCCACGCGCGCCGCATAGAGCGGACCCACCGTCTCGTTGGTGACGATGACGGCATGCGTGCCACGGATATGCGGAGACAACAGATCGGCACGGTCGAGCAGCCCCGTGCCGATATGGATGGGGTAGCTGCGCGCCCCCAGATCGACTTCAAGCGTGATCATCGGATTGGTCGTGTTGCGCCGGACAGTCGCCGGGCGGGGTTCCGCTGGCGCCCTTGGCAAGCCAGCCGGCCATTTCAAGTTGCATCAGCACCATATTAGCAAGCTGGGCCACCGAGGGCTTGCCGGTCTCGATAATGAAGTCCGCCACCTCGCGGTAGAGCGGATCGCGCTCGGCGTACAACGCTTCCAGCCGCCCCTTCGGGTCTTCGGTCTGCAGCAGCGGCCGGTTGCGGTCGTGGCGGGTGCGCAGCCACAGATCGTGCGGACTGGCGCGCAGGTACACCACGGTGCCGCGGGCGCGCAGCCGGTTGCGGTTCTCCTGGCGCAGCACGGCGCCGCCCCCGGTAGCCAGCACGATGCCCTTGCGCTGGGTCAGTTCGTCGATGACGTGGGCCTCGCGGTCGCGAAAACCCGCTTCCCCCTCGTGCTCGAAAATGATCGGAATACGCACGCCGCAGCGCGCTTCGATCTCGTGGTCGGAGTCGACGAAGGGATAGCCGAGACGGCGCGCCACGGTGCGTCCGACGGTGGTCTTGCCGGCGCCCATCAGGCCGACGAAGAAAAGGTTTGGGCAGGAAGCGGTCACGGATCGGTCGCGGCCCGGCAAGGCGGGAGACGGGCGGCACGCAAGTGGAAACGGCATCATCTTCTTATGTCGTCGCGCGCGGGGCAAGTGCCGGTGAGGGCCACCATGGCACTTCGTGGCCGGATCCGGCGCATCGCGCCCCTGCTTGCGACGACGGCCCGGCAGTCTACTGCATCGGACCGCGGTCGCCCCGCGACGCCGGCACATCGCCCTGCAGCACGCGAGGCGTCAGGAAGACCAGCAGCTCGGTGCGGTCGCGCAGCGTGGCCCGGTTGCGGAACAGCGCCCCCACCACCGGCAGATCGCCCAGCAGTGGCACCTTGTCGTCGTCGCGGCGCTCCGTCTGCGTGTAGATGCCGCCCATCACAACGGTGCCGCCGTTGTCCACCAATACCTGCGTCTGCACGTGCTTGGTGTCGATCGCATAGCCTTGCGCCGTCTGCGTGCCGACGCTGTCCTTGTTGACGTCCACGTCCAGCAGGACATTGCCCTCCGGAGTGATCTGCGGTGTCACCTCCAGCTTCAGGTTGGCCTTGCGGAACTGCACCGACGTGGCGCCGCTCGACGTGGCGGCCTGGTACGGCAATTCGGTGCCCTGTTCGATCAATGCCTTGATATGGTTGGCGGTGATCACGCGCGGGCTCGACACGATGCGGCCGCGCCCCTCGGACTCCAGCGCCGACAGTTCCAGCGCCAGCAGCCGCGAGGCCGCGCGGTCGAACAGGCCGATCGCGGCCGTGGCCGGCGCGACGCCGGTGCGCCCGGAAGCCGGGAAGTCCAGCATCGGCGTGCCAGCATCAGCCCCGGGCAGCGCGCTGTCGTAGCCGCTGCCCACGCGCTTGCCGCCCGACTGTGCGGCCAGTCCCAGCCTGACACCGAGATCGCGGCTGAACTTGTCGTCCGCCTCGACGATGCGGGCCTCGATCACCACCTGCCGTACCGGCACGTCGATTCGCGCCAGCAACGCATGAATCGCGTCCAGCCGCTCCGCGATATCGGAGACAAAGAGCTGATTGGTGCGCGGATCCGTGGTCAGCGTGCCGCGCCGCGACAACAGGCGCGGTGCCGTCCCGCTCGCGGTTCCAGGCGACCGGGGCTCTGGCGACCACGCGGCAGAAGCTGCCGCGCCATCCTGTCCAAGCAACATGCGGCGCACATCCTCGGCGCGTTGATAGTTCAGCTCGAACGCCTCCCAACGCAGCGGTTCGAGTTCGGCCAGTTGCTGCCGCGACTCCAGCTCGCGTCTGCGCCTTGCCTCCAGTTCCGCCAAAGGGGCGACCCACAGCACATTGCCGACACGGTGCGAGCCCAGGCCCTTGGACTCAAGCACGATATCGAAGGCCAATTGCCACGGCACATCCTTCAGGCGCACGGTGACGTCGCCCTGCACACTGTCGCTCGTCAGCAGATTCAGCCCCGTGAAATGGGCGAAGACCTGCAGCAGCGCGCGGATATCGATGCGCTGGAAGTCCAGCGATATGGGTCCGGCGGTGAGCGCCGTGCCGGCCTCCGGATGCTGACAGGACCGATCCTCCGCAGGCCCGAAATCGATGGCATCGCCCACGGCCTGGGACGATACGATCGCGTCGGCTTCTGCCGCACCGCTGGCGCAGCCGAGCCAGCACGCGAGCGCCCATGCCCGGCCGGCCCGGCTCAGCCGCCACGGCCGGCATCCAGCCTCAGTGTCCTGTCGATCCATTGCCCCGCTCCCTCGTCACCGCGCTCCCGCCAAGCCACGGCATCGTCATCGATTCTCACCACGCGGCCGTCATGGCGTCCCAGCACGTCGCCCACCCGCACATGCCTGATGCGGCCGTTGTCGTCGACGATGCCGTAGCGTCGCCGCCTGTCGCGCAGCACGCCGACCATCGCCAGAGCGTCGGAATCGGTGGCCAGCGTTTGCAGGCGGTCCGGCGTGAAGGGATCCCCGGCCACGACGCGGTCGGTGTCGCGCCTCGCAGCCCCATCGGCCGTTGTCGTGGGCAGGGGCCCGGCCTCCATATGCGCAACGGCGACCGCGTCCAATATCAACGCCTCGCCCTTCCCGGCGGCGCGCAAGGAGAAACGCTGCAAGGTCACGGCGCCCCGCTGCTCCGCCAGGTCGGCGAGCCATGCCGCCACCTGCGCATAGCGGCCGTGCGCGCGCAGCGCCAGCGGCAGCCGGGCCAATGGCGCGTCGCGGGCCGCTGCCGGCTGCGGCGGCGACGCGGCGGCGTGAGTCCGGAGCGCCGCCAGGCGCAAGCCATGGCGCAGCGCGGTCCGGTGGAGCGCGGCCAGCAACGCATCGGTCTGGCCGGCATGCAGCAGCGCCTGCTCCAATCGCCCCGCTTCTGCCGCGAGCGTTTCGCGCCGCCGCTGCCATGCCGGCGCACCGGCAACCCGCGCCCGCAGCCGTGTCGCCTCGTGCTTCAGCGCGTGGCGCTGCGCGCCACTTGCGCGCAGCGCATCCCATCGCGGCGCCCAGCTCGCCTGCCAGCCCACGCCGACGATTGCCGCCACCAGCGCCGCCGAGGCGGCAAGCCATTGCATCGACCCATTTGCCGTCGCGGCGGCCAGCCACTCCCGCAGCCGCGCCAGCCATGGTGCCATGGGCTCGGCGTCGGGGATCTCATCGACGGCCATCGCCCGACTCCCCATCGCCTGCAGGACGCTGGACGGCGCCCGACACACCGATCTTGAAGACGATCCCCGGGGCCGCATCGTCGTTGGCGCGCGACTCCAGCAATTGCGCGGCCCCGAGGCCCGGTACCCGGGGCAGTTGCCCGATCAGCCCGGCGATCGCCTCATTCGACCCGGCAACGCCGCCTATCGTGATGGTGTCGCCGTCCTGCTCCACGGCGGTGAGATAGACGCCCGCCGGTACCTGCCGTGCCAGCGCATCCAGCCATCGCGCCGCGAAGCCACGCGCTCCTTCCAGCCGCTGGAGCGCAAGCAGGCGGTCCTGCAACGCTTCGACCTCGCTGGCGACCCGGCCGGCGTGCGAAGCTTGCGATCGCAAGCGCGCGATTTCGCCGTCCAGTGCCACATGCTCGTTGGCCATGGCCGCGATGCGACGGTCCAGATAAAGCTGGCCCGCCCACACCAGCAGCGCCGCGACAGTGCCGCTCGCCACCACAAGCACCAGGGCGCGCCGACGCCGGCGCCGTGCGTCGCGCCCCGGATGCGGGAGCAGATCGATGCAGGGGGCGGCATCGCGCCAGTACGGCGCGGGACCTGCGCCGGTGCGCGCCATCACCGCCGCCCTCTCATAGCAAACCCCTCAGCGCCAACCCGGTAGCCAGCAGATAGGCGGGCAGCGTCGCGGCCAGCGCAACGCGGTCGATCTCAGGCCCCACCGCCATGCCGGCGAACGGATCGGCCAGCGCGACCGGCAGCCCGGTACGGCGCGCGACGGCCTCCCGCAGTCCAGGCATGGCGGCGCCCCCCCCTGCCAGCACGATGCGGGACGGCGGTCCACCGGATGCGCCGGCGGTGGCGCGAAACACGTCCATCGCCGCGCCGACCGCGGCGACGATCCCGGCGACGTCGTGCCCCGCCTCCGCCAAGCGGGCGCTGGCCATCGGTATCGACATCTGCGGCACCGTGCCGCGGCAGAACATCGCGGCCGGATGGCCGGCGCCCAGGTCCGCGAGCATCCACGGACGGGAATCGCCGGCCGGACCGGACCCGGCCGCCCCTGCCGCCGCAAGCGCGCGCCTCAGCGCAAAGCCGTCCAGATCCAGCACGGCAACCCGCACGTCCGCCGCCGCCGCGACGCTGACCCGCGCGGCCGCTACCGCCCCGGATGTCGCCAGAACGCGCAGCTCGACGTGGCCCGCCTTGCCCGCGGGCTGCTCGACCACATCGAAGCAGGGCTCGGCCGGCGCGGGGAACAACCGATATGCCAGGTCTTCGGCCTCCCATCGGCGCTCTTGGACCGACATCGAGGCCGCGACGATGGCCGTGGCGCTACGGACCGCATGATCGGGCACGCCAAGCACGGCATCGCGAACCCGGATGCCCGCACGGGAAAGCACGTGCCGTAGCGCGTCTTGCCGAGAGATGGCCTCGTTGGCGCCCGGCTCCGCTCGGGATGCGGCGGCGCAGGTTTCCATCGCGCACCGTTCCAGTCGAAGGTCACCACGGCGGCGCCCCGCCGACAGCGCGACAACCTTCACCGCCCCTGTGCCGACGTCGATGCCAACCGCTGTCCGGCGCCACGGGCCCTCACCGGCGACGGACGCGATTGCGCGCAGCGTCCCGGCCGGGGCGAACCGCCCGAGCGACCCGAAGGACCCGAAGGACCAGAACGACCCGAATGCCATGCCACCCTCCCCCGTTGAACTCGACGCCGCGACGAACGCTCTAAAGAGCCGACCGCAGCCGCCCGCGCGGCTTGCGTGATCCGGGCAATTGTTTGCCAGCGGCCTGTGGCGGACAATCAGACGGGTCCACAGCGGGGTCCACCGCCGCCCCTTTTGCGAAAGTTCTGCCTCCGGGCCAGCTTGACGCGGCATGGCGCCGCCTGCGGCCCGCGCATCGTCGCCCACCGCCCCGCCTTTCGGCAATCGCGATCGGTACCGGTACGCGGCCCGCATTACATCTTGTAACAGCGGCATTGCGCCGTGCGGGCCACTGGCAACCCGGATGCCGCGGGGGCGGGGGATATAATCCGGGCACCTCTAACTGAGTATTTCCATATGGCTACAGCACAACAGAAGCCGGCCCAACCGGCTCGCCGTCCGCTCTGGGCGCGTGCCCTGTACTGGGCGCTCGGCCTTGTCGCAGCGGGGGTTGTCGCGGCGGGTCTGCTGCTCGGGTACGCGCTTCTGGTGGCAGCTCCGAATCTTCCGTCGCTGGACACGATCACCGACTACCGCCCGAAGATTCCGCTGCGCATCTACACCGCCGACAACGTCCTGATCGGCGAATTCGGCGAGGAGCGCCGCAACTTCGTGCCGATCGCCGAGATCCCGGACGTCATGAAGAAGGCCGTGCTGGCGATCGAGGACGATCGCTTCTACGAGCACGGCGGCGTCGATTTCATCGGCGTGCTGCGTGCCGGCCTGGCGAATCTGCGCGGCGGCCTGTCGCAGGGCGCGTCGACCATCACAATGCAGGTCGCGCGCAACTTCTTCCTGTCGAGCGAGAAGACGTACACCCGCAAGATCTACGAGATGATGCTGGCGTACAAGATCGAGGCGAATCTGAGCAAGGATCAGATCCTCGAGCTGTACATGAACCAGATCTACCTGGGACAGCGCGCCTACGGCTTCTCCAGCGCGGCACGGGTGTACTTCGGCAAGTCGCTCAAGGATGTCACCGTGGCCGAGGCCGCGATGCTGGCCGGCCTGCCCAAGGCGCCGTCGGCGTACAACCCGGTGGTCAACCACAAGCGCGCCAAGGTCCGTCAGGAGTACATCCTGCTGCGTATGCGCGAGCTGGGCTATATCACGCCCGAGCAGTACGAGCAGGCGGTGCACGAGGAGATCAAGGTCCGCAACGAGGGCAACGAGTTCTCGACACATGCCGAGTACGTGGCCGAAATCGTGCGCCAGCTGATGTACGCGCAGTACCGCGAGGAAACCTATACGCGCGGTCTGACCGTCTACACCACGCTGACCAAGGCGGACCAGGACGCCGCCTATGAAGCGGTGCGCGCCGGCATCATGAACTACGAGCGCAAGCACGGCTATCGTGGCCCGGAGGCCTTCATCGACCTGCCGGCCGATCCGGTGGAGCGCGAGCAGGCCATCGACGATGCGCTGGTCGAACACCCGGCCAGCGACGACATGCGCTCGGCGGTTGTCACGGCGGTGTCGTCCAAGCAGGTGCGTGCGGTGCTGCTGTCCGGCGAGGAGGTCGTGATCGAAGGACAGGCACTGCGTTACATCGCGCCGTCGCTGGCGGCCAACGCGCAGCCGAAGGTAAAGATCCGCCCGGGCGCCATCATCCGCGTGGTGCAGAGCGACAAGGGCACGTGGTCGGTGGCGCAGTTGCCCGAGGTGGCCGCGGCCTTCGTGTCGCTGAATCCCGAGGACGGCGAGATCCGCGCGATGGTGGGCGGCTTCGACTTCAACCGCAACAAGTTCAACCACGTCACGCAGGCATGGCGCCAGCCGGGGTCGAGCTTCAAGCCGTTCATCTATACGGCTGCGCTGGAAAAGGGCTTCTCGCCGGCCACGGTGATCAACGACGCGCCGCTGACGATCGGCCCGGATACCGGCGGCCAGGTGTGGGAGCCGAAGAACTACGACGGCAAGTTCGAAGGTCCGATGACGATGCGCCGCGCGCTGGCCAAGTCGAAGAACCTGGTGTCGGTGCGCATCCTGCGGGCGATCGGCACGCAGTACGCGCAGGACTTCATCACGCGCTTCGGTTTCGAGGCCGACAAGCATCCGGCCTATCTGCCGATGGCGCTCGGTTCGGGCAGCGTCACGCCGCTGCAGATGGCCGGCGCTTACTCGGTGTTCGCCAACGGCGGCTATCGCGTCAATCCGTACCTGATCCAGCGCGTCGTCGATTCGCGCGGCAATGTGCTGTCGGAGACCAAGCCTCAGCGCGCCGGCGAGGACGCGGTGCGCGTGCTCGACGCGCGTACCGCCTTTATCGCCGACAGCATGCTGCGCGACGTGGTTCGCACGGGTACCGCATATAGCGCCAAGCAACGGCTGGGCCGCAACGATCTGGCCGGCAAGACCGGTACGACCAACGACGCGGTGGATGCATGGTTCGCCGGCTACACCCCGCACCTGGTCGCGATCGCCTGGATGGGCTACGACCAGCCCAAGAGCCTGGGCGTGCGGGAGACCGGCGGCGGCTTGTCTCTGCCGATCTGGATCAGCTATATGCAGAAGATGCTCAAGGGCGTGCCCGAGAGCCCCGAGCGCCAGCCGCCGGAAGGCGTGGTGATGGTCGCCGGCGACTGGACGCTCGAAGAGAACGCCGGCGGCGCGGGCGTGGCCTCGGTGGGCCTGGGCGATCCGTGGCCGGGCAAGGCGGAGCCTTCCATGCCGGTGCCGTCGGCAGCCGATGCGGAAGCCGAGAAGCGGCGGATTCTGGAGATGTTCGGCGGCGGGGGTTGATGGGCCTCGGTGGCGGGGGATGATAGCTTGACTGCCGCCCCCCCCAAACCCTACCGCAGCAAGACTTCCACCCCCGCCTGCTGACTCAAATACCGGGACAGCGCCTCGTTCAGCTCCGAACCTTCCCGCGTATCGACCCAGCGCTCCCCATCGCGGCGGAAATGAAAGCCGCCCGCGCGTGCCGCGACCCACAGTTCCTGCATCGGCGCCTGGCTGTTGATGATGATCTTCGAGCCGTCCTCGAACTCGAGCTCCATCACGTTGCCGCTGCGGTTGATCTCGATATCGGCGTCGGCCGCGTCGGCGGCCGCTTCGATGGCGTTTTCCAGCCGGTCCAGCTCGGCTTCGGCCAGCGCCAGGAACTCGCTTTCGCTCAAAACGGGCATGCTACACTCCAAGACCGCCGGCGGCCGGGACCTGTCCCGGGACACGCTTGTCTGGCCGCCCCGATGCCGCATGCCAATGCCGGCAACAGGCAGCGCAGCGCCGGCGCTATGTTGATCCACTGTTGATTTCATCTGCGGGTCCCGCGAGGACCCGTTCAAGGACGACCGATGCTGCGTCGTGTAGCGATTGTAGCGGCGTTTGCCGCCACCCTTGCGATGCCCCTGCTGGCCGGATGCGGCATCCGGGGGCCGCTGTATATGCCGTCGCAACCGCCGGCTCCGGTGCCGCCCAGCGTGCCCGACCCTGGCCTGTCGAAGCCGGATGTGGTCTATTCACCGGCGGGCACGCCGGCAGACCGTCCGGCAAGTCCGTCGGACGCGCCCGCCGCCGCTCCCGCTTCCGCCCCTTCATCCCGTTGAAATGACCGAATTCTTCCATCGCCGCGACGGCGCGCTTGCCGTCGAACAGGTGCCGCTCGCGCGCATCGCCGCTGAATATGGCACGCCGACCTACGTCTATTCCCGCGCGGCACTGACGGCCGCGTACCAGGCCTACGCAGCGGCCTGCGCCGGCCGGCGCGCCCGCGTGCAATACGCGGTGAAGGCGAATTCCAATCTGGCGGTGCTGCAGGTGTTCGCCATGCTGGGCGCCGGCTTCGATATCGTTTCCGGCGGCGAACTGAAGCGTGTGCTGGCCGCGGGCGCCGATCCGCGCAAGGTGGTGTTTTCGGGCGTGGGCAAGTCCGAAGCGGAAATGGAACTGGCGCTGGCGCACGACGTCATGTGCTTCAACGTCGAATCCATCCCGGAACTGGATCGCCTCAACGCCGTCGCCGGGCGCGCCGGCAAGCGCGCGCGCGTATCGCTGCGGATCAACCCGGATGTCGACGCGCGCACGCATCCCTATATCTCCACCGGCCTGAAGGGCAACAAGTTCGGCGTGGCCTTTGGCGATGTCCTGCCGACCTATCACGCGGCGGCCGTGCTGCCGCATCTGGAGATCGTCGGCATCGATTGTCACATCGGCTCCCAGATCACCGAGGTCTCGCCTTACCTGGAAGCGCTGGACAAGGTGCTGGATGTCGTGGAGACGCTGGAGCGCGAGGGCATCGTGCTGTCGCACATCGACGTCGGCGGCGGGCTGGGCATCACCTATACCGATGAAACGCCGCCAGACATCACGCGCTTTGCCGGCACGCTGTTGGAACGCGTGGCAGAGCGCGGCCACGGCCATCGCGAGGTGCTGTTCGAGCCGGGCCGCTCGCTGGTGGGTAATGCCGGCGTGCTGCTGACCCGCGTGGAATTCCTGAAGCCCGGCGAGGCCAGGAACTTCTGCATCGTCGACGCGGCAATGAACGACCTCGCACGCCCGGCCATGTACGAGGCTTATCACCGCATCGACCCGGTGTCGCCACGTGGCGGCACGCCGGTGCGTTACGACGTCGTGGGTCCGGTGTGCGAGTCGGGCGACTGGCTCGGCCGCGATCGCGATCTGGCGGTGCAGCCGGGCGACCTGCTCGCCGTGATGTCGGCGGGTGCATACGGCTTCGTGATGAGCTCCAACTACAACACGCGCGGACGCGCCGCCGAAGTGATGGTCGACGGCGAAACCGTCCACCTCGTGCGCGAGCGCGAGCGCGTCGAAGACCTGTACCGTAACGAACGCCTGCTGGACGCCTGAAGCGGCGCCCAACGCCCGCGTGCTACGGCCGCGGGCGGGCCTTCCGGCCGGCGCCCAGACGCCACCACCACAGCCGCACGCCAAGCAGCACCGCCACCACGGCGGCGTAGACCGACACCTCGCCGAAATCGTTCTTGCCCGCCTTGTGCCACCAGTAGTGCAGGATGGCCAGCACCGCGATGGCATAGATGCTCCGGTGCAGCGCCTGCCAACGCTTGCCGCCGAGCCGGCGCGCCACCGCATGCGGCGACGTCGCCGCCAGCGCCGCCATCAGCACGAAGGCGGCGAATCCCACCGTGATGAAAGGCCGCTTCAGCACGTCGTCCACCATGTACAGCGGATCGAAGCCGCGATCCACCGCGAGCCACAGCAGGAAGTGCTGCGCGCCGTAGAAGAAGGCGAACAGGCCCAGCAGCCGGCGCAATCTCACCACCCAGTGCCATCCGGTCAGCCGCCTCAGCGGCGTGACCGCCAGCGTCACGCACAGCAACACCAGCGTCCACGTACCGGTCGAGCGCGTCACGAATTCGAGCGGATTGGCGCCGAACTGACTGGTTGCGCCGAGATAGATGAGGCGTGCGAACGGCAGCAGGGCCAGCAGCCATACCAGTGTCTTGATCGCGCGCAGTCGCGCGGGAGGCAATGTGCCCGCCGGCACATGACGTCCCGACACCGCCGTACGCCTGGCTGGTTCACGGGCGGTGACGGCAGCGGAGTCGGAGCCGGGCGTCGAAGTCATGCGGCGAAGGTGGGGTGCTTTCGGTCAATAGAACTTGCGCAGGTCCATGCCCTGGTACAGCGAGGCAACCTGCTCCGCATAGCCGTTGAACGGCAAGGTCTTGCGCTTGGGCGCGAACAATGCCGCGAAACCGCCGCCGGCATCGTCGCCGATACGGCGCTCGGTCGCCTGGCTCCAGCGTGGATGATCCACCGCCGGATTGACGTTCGAGTAGAACCCATACTCCTGCGGCGCGGCCATGTTCCAGCTCGTGGCGGGCTGCTTGTCGACGAAGCGGATCGCCACGATGGACTTCGCGCTCTTGAAGCCATACTTCCACGGCACCACCACGCGCACCGGCGCGCCGTTCTGATTCGGCAGCACTTCGCCGTACAGCCCGAAGGTCAGCAGCGTCAGCGGATGCATCGCCTCATCCAGCCGCAAGCCTTCGCGATACGGCCAGTCGAGTACCGGGCTGCCCAGTCCAGGCATCTGCTTCTTGTCCGCCAGCGTGACAAACTCAACGAATTTCGCGCTGCCTTGCGGCTCGACGCGCCGGATCAGCTCGGCAAGCGAGTAGCCGGTCCACGGGATCACCATCGACCAGCCCTCCACGCAGCGCAGCCGGTAGACCCGTTCCTCGAGCGCGGCAAGCCGCATCAGTTCGTCGATATCGTAGACCTTGGGCCGCTTCACCAGCCCTTCGACCGACACTTGCCATGGCCGCGTGCGCAGCGTGCCGGCATGGCGCGCGGGATCGGCCTTGTCGGTGCCGAATTCATAGAAATTGTTGTACGTGGTCACCTCGCGGTAAGGCGTCCGCTTGTCGGTCAATGCATACGCCGCATTCGGTTTGGCCGCCAGCTTGCGCGCCCCGGCGTCCTGCGCGAACGCCTGCCTGGCGGCCCATGGCGCCAGCGCGGAACCAGCGGCCCCGGCCGCCATGGCAGCGAGCCAACGGCGGCGGGACTCGAACAGTGCGCGAGGGGTGATGTCGCTGGCGGCAATATCTTCGCCGCGCAGCCACTTGGGAGGGGGAATCAGCATGGTCATTCCTTCCGCCGGCACGGTGCGCCGGACCACCGGGCGCCGGGGGCGGGGCGGAGTGCCCGCCCCCAGCCCGGCTATGCTCAGGGCCTGGCGACGTGCCAGACGTTGTTCACGTTATCGCCAGTGCGATCGCCCGGCTTGGCGTCGCGCGCAAAGCGATAGAGCGGCTTGCCGCGGTACGCCCATTGGCGCATGCCATCGTCGCGCGTGATGATCGTGTAGTTGCCCGTCGCCGACGTGCCGGGCTGCGCCAGCAGTGGCGGCCAGTTCACGGCGCACTGCCCATTGCAGACGCTCTTTCCGCTACCCGCGGTATCGCGATCGAAGGTGTAGAGCGTCAAGCCCTGAGGGTCGGTCAGTACCCCATCGCTGACCTTCACCGTCGGCGGCATGCTGGCAGATGTGGCGGCGCTGCCGCCGTGTCCGCCCATGCCGCTGCAGGCGGTCAGCAGCACCGCGGCGGCGAGGGTGGCGGAAATACCCAGACGACCGGAAGCGAGATAGCGCGGGAAAGCCATGGTTCTGTCTCCAGTGAAAAAGGGGCACACGGCCTGTCGGGCACGACCCACAGGGCCGACGGCAGGCCAATCCGGGGCGCCCTCGATCCGGCGCCGCTTCTACAGTAAACACCGCGAGCGCCCCTTAATTCCCTCGGGACGAAAAAAAACCTGCCCCACGGGCAGGTCATATAGCGTTTGATCCACTTAAAACCACAACCGCCGGCGTCCCGCGCAAGCAGGGACGACAAGCAGGTCACAGTTCCCCGTAGCTATGCAGTCCCGACAGGAACATATTCACGCCAAGGAACGCGAAGGTCGTGATCAACAGCCCGATCAGCGCCCACCAGGCCGCCATCGAACCGCGCAGCCCCTTCATCAGCCGCATGTGCAGCCACGCCGCGTAGTTCAGCCAGACGATCAGCGCCCAGGTCTCCTTCGGATCCCAGCTCCAGTAGCCGCCCCAGGCCTCCGCGGCCCACAGCGCCCCCAGGATGGTGGCGATGGTGAAGAAGGCGAAGCCGACCGCGATCGCCTTGTACATGACGTCGTCCAGCAGCTCCAGCGACGCCAGCCGCTCGGCCAGCACGCCGCGTTGCTTCAGCAGATACGCGATGGCCACCATCGCGGCCAGCGCGAAGGTACC
>NZ_VLJN01000024.1:0-24370 GCF_007829435.1 Cupriavidus gilardii J11 | reverse complement strand
TAGCCGATGAAGTTGGCGGGAACATGGATCTTCATCCACCAGCTCTGCAACGCCGGCACCAGCGGCTGAATCTCGTGCGCGTCGCGGCTGACCGTGTACCACAGCAGGAAGCCGACCGCCGCGGCCACCACCAGCATCACGAACGGACCGAGCGCGCGGGTGCGATAGCGGCCTTCGTAGTACAGGTAGAACAACGAGGTGATCAGCACGAACAGCACGAAGACTTCGTACAGGTTCGATACCGGAATATGCCCGATGTCCGGCCCGATCAGATACGACTCGTACCAGCGCACCAGCATGCCGGTGAAGCCGAGCACCACCGCCGCCCACGCCAGCTTGCCGCCGATGGCATAACCGGTGTCGGCGCGGGCCAGCAGGCCGCCCCAATAGAACAGCGTGGACAGGAACACCAGCGCGCACATCCACAGGATCGCCGACTGGCTCGACAGCAGGTACTTGAGGAAGAACGCCTGTTCGGCGCGGGCCAGTTCGCCCTGGTAGAGCTGAACCGCAAACAGCGCCAGCACCGCCAGCACCGCCATCAGCACGCGCACCGGCTTCCAGTGCCAGCCAAGCAGCGCGAAGGTCGGCACCGCGCCGATCAGCACGCCCTTGTCATAGCCGTCCATCCACTGGCCATAACGCGACAGCGCGAAGCCCGCGCCCACCACCAGCAGCAGCGCATAGACCCAGTCGACCCAGGACAGCCGCCGCAGAAACGAAGGCTCCAGATACGACAGATCCGCCGCGGCATGCGGCTCGACATGGGGCCCGGCCGCCACCGGTGCTTTCAGTTCAGGCGTATTCGACGACATAACGATACCTACCGTGGGGACGGTGGAGAGTGTGGCGCCTCGTCCGCCGGCGCCGCGCCCGCCGCGCGTTGCACGTCGTCGCGCAGCGCGGCGAACTCCTTCTCGAAATCGAGGGTGCGGCGTTGCGTGGACATCGCCATCAGCACGCGGCTTCGGGGGGAGGCGTCGGCCGCGGCGTCCGCCGCGTCGGTGGACGATCCGGCGCCCTGAGCAGTATCGCCGCCCGGACGCCCGACATCCTTGATCCAGATCCAAACCCGGCGCTCGCGGATATACAGCATCGAAAACACGCCGAGCACCAACAGCAGGCAGCCAAGATACACGATGTTCTTGCCCGGCGCACGGGTCATCTGGAACACGCTGGCCTTGACCTCCTGGAAGTCCTCCAGCTGCAGGAAGACCGGCGCGCCATAGAAGAAGCTGTCGGACAGCGCATTGATGGCCTGCTGCAGGAAAGCGCCGCTCTGTTCGCTGTTTGGCACCACTGGCAACTGCCCGCGCTCCCGAGCCAGTTGCCACAATTCCCACATCGCGCCGTTGAGGATCTTCAGCAGCACGTCGGCGGCCTTCTGCTGCTCGCCCTGTGGCACCGAGCGCTCCAGGAAGGCCGCGATCGCGGCAAAGCCCCCCGGCGGCGACTGCTCGTCGTGCCGGGTGGCACCAGCGAACAGGTCGAGCGCCCGCAACGCGCTTTCGCCCAGCTGGCCGCGCAGCTCGCTCCTGTCCTGGCCCGGCATCGAAGCCAGCGCGAAGCGCCGCGCCGCCTCGCCCCGCATGCCGCGATCCTGCAGGGCCGCGCGCAACCGCATCCAGTCGGCCACGCTGCCCTGCTCGTCGGCCGGAATGCGCAGATAGCGGAACGGCTGGCTGGGCGAATCGCGCGTGCCGGCCAGGAACACCATCTGGCCATCGAGCTGCACCGGCACCATGTAGTTGTGGTATTCGCGGGCCTGGCCATTGCGATCGCGCAGCTTGTATTGGACCGACGGCCCGACGTTGCGCAGCGTCTTCTCCCGCTCGGGATTGGCCGCGGCCCCCAGCCGCGATTCGAGCGCCTCGTTGAACGAGCGCGTGGCCACGCCCCGCGCATCGGCCTTGCCCGACGCATCGGTGACATTCTCGATATTCATCAGCCGGAAGTCGCTGAACTCGACGGTCAGGCCCTCGCCATCGATATCGCCGCCGGCGCCCTTCAGCGGCGCGCTATTGCCGACGGTTCCCGCCAACGGGAACGTGTCGCTGGACGGGCCGCGCATCGGATAGCCGACGAACTTCAGCCGCGAGCCGCCATCCTCGAAACTGGACTGGTAGATGGCAATGCCATCGACGATCAACGGCTCGTTGACCTTGATGGTAGCCGTGGTCTGCTTGCCGGTGGCCCGGTCGGTCACCACCACATCGGACGCGAACAGCTTCGGCATCCCGGTCGAGTAGTGCTCGATGACGAATTTCTTCAGCGTCAGCGTGAACGGCAAGTCCTGCACCAGCGCGCCATCGGCGATATTGAGGATGGCGGTGGATACGGTGGCGCCTTCCGGTACGAAGGCGTTGCCGCGGAATCCCGGGTTCGACGCGGGCAGCCGGTGCTGCGGCGGAATCTCGTTGATCACCGCGTTGCCGGCGATCGGGGTCTTGCCGCCAAACCACATCTGCGCCCGGATCAGCATGTCGCCATCCAGCAGTCCGCCAATGCAGATCACCACGATCGCGGCATGCGCCAGGATATAGCCCAGCTTGTTTGCCGCGCCGGCCTTGGCGGCCAGCAGCGTGGCGCCGGGATGCTCGACCTGCCGCAGCCGGTAACCACGGTTTGCCAGCAGCCCGCCCAGCCGTGTCGCGGTATGGGCGCGCCCTCCCGGCGCGTCGAACTCGACGCGATGGTGGAAGGCCCGCAGGCTGCGCTCCCGCACGTGGTCCTTCCACGACCGCATGTCGGCGACCATCTTGGGCGCATTGCGCACCAGGCACAGCGACGTCGACACCACCAGGAAGGCCAGGATCAGCAGGAACCACCACGAGCCGTAGACCTTCTGCAGCGACAGCGCATGGAACAGGTCGGCCCAGAAGGGCCCGAACTGATTGACGTAGTTGGGATAGGGCTCGTTCTGCTTGAGCACCGTGCCGATCACGCTCGCGATCGCGATCACCGTCAGCAGCGCGATGGCGAAACGCATCGACGACAGCAGTTCGACGCTGTCGCGCAGCAGCCGGTGGGAGGTCTTCAGGCGCAGTCCTGAAGTGGAAGCGGTCGACATGGGAAACGAAGCCCGGGGCTTGAAAAATGAAAAAGGGTGGACATGCGTGCGCAGGCCACCCTCTTCGATTGATGCCGGGCCGGTTGGTTGCGCCCCGCGCTGGCGGAGCGCCCGACTGGCAACGGCTTAGCGGCGTCAGCGAATGCCGGCGACGTAATCGGCCACCGCCTTGATCTCGGCGTCGGACATGCGGGCGGCCACCTCGGTCATGACGGCGTTGTTCTTGCGCGCGCCCTGGCGGAAGGCTACCAGCTGCGCCTCGGTGTACTCGGAGAACTGGCCGCCGATGCGCGGGTATTGGGCCGGGATGCCGGCGCCGGTCGGACCGTGGCACGCGGCGCACGCAGGCACGCCCTTGGCGGCAATACCGGCACGATAGATCTTCTGGCCCAGCTCGATGGTGTCCTTGTTGCGCGCGACGGCCGGCTTCTGCGTCTGCCGGGCCAGATAGGCACCGACATCGCGCATTTCCTGCTCGCTCAGCGCCGATGCGATCGGCGTCATGATCGGATTGTTGCGGGTCTTTTCCTTGAAGTCGGCCAGCTGCTTGTGGGTGTATTCGGGATGCTGGGCCGCCAGCTTCGGATTGACCGCGGCGCCGCTATTGCCATTGGCGCCGTGGCAGCTCAGACAGGCCGGTACATTGCGATCCTGGGCGCCCTGCGTGTACAGGGTCTCACCCTTGGCGGGGTCTGCCTTGGCGGCGGCCTGCTCGGCGGCGGACGCCAGACCGGTGAGTGCCGTTGCCGGCAAGGCCAGCGCTACGATTGCCAACAGTTTCGCAATGCGGTTCATTCGCACACCTTGTCTGATTTGTTTTAGGTACCGTATCGCGTGCCGTTCGGCCCCCGCCGCGCGGTGAGGACGCGTGCGACGGAAAGCGGGACATCGGAGCACCGGCGGCGACTGCGCGCATCGCGCGCTGGACCGGCCACATCGAAGGGCGACCCATGCCAATGCAACGCTGCCACGATGGAACGAACGCGCGGCCCCTGGCAGTCGTAGCCTGCGGCAGCCCCAGGGACGGGTGGACCGGAACGACAATGGACCAGCAGTCGATGTTGGGGAAAAGGACGCCGCACGCCACCCGGCCGGGAGGCCGTTAACCGCGTTATTGTACAATAAATCGCTTCCCGGATAGACGTTTGCAGCACCTGCGCCGGCCCCGGCGCCGCTTCCCGCCCTTCCGCGTCAATCCCTTACCGCCCACGCGCCATCCGCATGTCCCTTCTTCATCAGGCCCGCTTCTTCACGACCGTCAACCATCTGCGCGACCTGCCGACCACGGCCGTGCCCGAGGTGGCCTTTGCCGGGCGCTCGAACGCCGGCAAGTCGACGGCCATCAACGTCCTGTGCAACCAGAAGCGCCTGGCGTTCTCATCGAAGACGCCGGGACGCACGCAGCACATCAACTTTTTCACGGTGGCCCCCGTCAAGTCGCCCGATCCCCTGGCCTTCCTGGTCGACCTGCCGGGCTACGGGTACGCCGAGGTGTCCGGCACGGCGAAGTACCACTGGCAATCGTTGCTGGGCGACTATGTGCAGACCCGGCAGCAGCTTGCCGGACTGGTGATCATGATGGACGCGCGCCGGCCGTTCACCGACCTCGATTGCCAGATGGTGGAGTGGTTCCTGCCGACCGGCAAACCCATCCATGTGCTGCTGACCAAGGCCGACAAGCTGTCGAGCAGCGAGAACGCCCAGGCGCTGCGCGAAACGCGCCGGGTGCTGGCCGACTACGCGGCGCAGCTGCCCGAGCCGCCCGCGATGACGGCCCAGCTGTTCTCCAGCCTGAAGCGCCGGGGCATCGAGGAGGCGCAGCGGCATATCGCCGGGTGGTTGGGGCTGCCGGAGGCACAGCCGCCCGAGGGTGCACGGTAAGGTCGCGCCGGGATTGCCCTCCGCCAGGCACCCCACGCAAAAAAAACCCCGCTGCAAGCAACGGGGATGAATTTTCCCGTGTATGACCACGGGTACCCGCTCAGGGAGGAGTAGCGGGGGACACCAGCGCCACGGCTGGCGCGGCGCAAAGTGTCCGCGAGTATGATAGCGGGCACGCACAAAAGTTTAGTTTTTCTTCGTGGATCACCGGACCGCCGCATGCCGCGCGCTCAGCGCGCCGGCTGCACCGCGCGAAGCGGCGTCCATCCTGCACTCTCCCGCACTCACCTCGACGATCTCGCCATGTCCACTTTCCCCGACTACCGTCCCCGCCGCATGCGCCGCGACGACTTCTCGCGACGTCTGATGCGCGAAAACCGCCTGTCGCCCGACAACCTGATCTACCCGGTCTTCATCCTCGATGGCCAGAACCAGCGGCAGACCGTCGCATCGATGCCCGGCGTCGAGCGCCTGTCGATCGACCTGCTGCTTCCCGTTGCCGAGCAGTGTGTGCAACTGGGCGTACCGGTGATCGCATTGTTCCCCGTGATCGACCCGTCGCTGAAAACGCCCGACGGCATCGAGGCCACCCGCGACGAGGGGCTGGTGCCGCGCGCGGTGCGCGCGCTGAAGGACCGCTTCCCCGAACTGGGCGTGCTGACCGACGTCGCGCTGGACCCGTACACCAGCCATGGCCAGGACGGCGTGCTGGATGCCAACGGCTACGTCATGAACGAGGAAACGGTGGAGATCCTGGTGCGCCAGGCGCTGACCCAGGCCGCGGCCGGCGTCGATATCGTCGCGCCGTCGGACATGATGGACGGCCGCATCGGCGCAGTCCGCCAGGCATTGGAAGGCGCCGGCCATATCCACACCAAGATCATGGCGTACTCGGCCAAGTACGCCTCGGCGTTCTATGGCCCGTTCCGCGACGCGGTCGGCTCGGCGGCCAGCCTGGGCAAGGGCAACAAGATGACCTACCAGATGGACCCGGCCAACACGGACGAGGCGCTGCGCGAGGTCGCGCAGGACATCCTGGAAGGCGCCGACATGGTCATGGTCAAGCCAGGCATGCCGTATCTGGACATCGTGCGCCGCGTCAAGGACGAGTTCCGTTTCCCGACCTACGTCTATCAGGTCAGCGGCGAGTACGCGATGCTCAAGGCCGCCGCACAGAACGGCTGGCTGGACCACGACAAGGTCATGATGGAATCGCTGCTGGCGTTCCGTCGCGCCGGCGCGGACGGCATCCTGACGTATTTCGCGCTGGACGCGGCGCGGCTGATGCAGCGCTGATCGGCACGGCGCGAGCGCGATCGTCGAACCTGTCGATCGCGCTCACGCGCCAGCGGCCGCCCCGAAGGCGCGTTCGATGCTGGCCAGGAAGCGGCCGGCGGACTGGTAGCCGATCACGCGCACCGGCCGTTCCCGGCCATCGGCCCCGAAGAACACGATGCCGGGTGGGCCGAACAGGCCAAAGCGCTTCAGCAACGCCTTGTCGTCGGCATCGTTGGCGGTGACATCGGCCTGCAGCAGCACGACGTCAGCCAGGCGTGCCTGCACGCGCGGATCGCTGAAGGTGAAGCGCTCCATTTCCTTGCAGCTCACGCACCAATCGGCGTAGAAATCGAGCATCACTGTCCGACCCTGCGCCGCGGCATCCGCAACGCGCACGTCAAGTTCGGCCACGCTGCGTATCCGCTCGAACCGCACTTCATGGGCACCGCCGGCGGCTTCCGTGGAGGCGGACTGTCCGGTGCGGGCAGCCAGATGTGACAGCGGCTGCAGCGGATTGCGACTGCCGGAGGCCAGGCCCACCAGCAGGATCGCGCCAGCGAGCGCCGCCAGCACACCAACGCCCTTGCCAAGCCGCGCGACCGGATGCGGCTCGGCACCGAGACCGTCGAAGGCGCGCAGAAACACCGCCGTGACCAGCAGCAACGCCGCCCAGCCGAGCATCGACAGCCATGCGGGCAGCACCGGCCCCACCATCCACAACGCGACCCCGAGCAGCAGGAAGCCGAACACGCGCTTGGTGGCCTCCATCCAGCGGCCTGCACGCGGAAGCAGATTGCCCGCGCCCACGCCGACCAGGATCAACGGAACCCCCATGCCGAGCGCCATCGCGAACAGCGCCACGCCGCCGGTCCAGGCATCGCCGCTTTGCGCGATATACGCGAGAGCCCCGGCCAGCGGCGCGGTCACGCAGGGGCCCACGATCAACGCCGAAATCGCGCCCATGGCGGCCGCGCCGGCGATCTGTCCCCCGGGACGGCGGTTGGCCGACGCGCTAAGACGAGTCTGCCAGCGCTGAGGCAACTGCAGCTCGTAGACGCCGAACATCGACAGCGCCAGCGCCACCATCAGTGCGGCGAACAGCCCCAGCGCCCACGGCGTCTGCAGCGTCGCCGCCAGTCCCTCGCCGAGCAGGCCCGCCGCCACGCCGACGCCGGTATAGACGACAGCCATGCCCAGCACATAGGCAAGCGACACCATCAGCGCACGCGCGCGGTGAATGTGTTCCCCGACCACGATGGACGATAGGATCGGCACCATCGGCAGCACGCACGGCGTAAACGTCAGCAACAGGCCGAGGCCAAAGAACACCGCGGCAATCCACGGCAGGTTGCGGCTGGCCAGCGTGGCGGCGATCTGCCCGATGTCGTCGACCGCACGGCCCGGTTCCACGCCGCCGACGGCGGCCCCGCTGCCGGCCGGACTCGCCGCGAAGGCAGGCGCCTGCGTGCTCGCGCCAAACGGTCCGGCGATCGACACACCGCCCGGCGTGCCCACGCGAAACACGCTCTCCATCGGCGGATAGCACAGCCCCTTGTCGGCGCAACCCTGCGACGTCACTGTCAGCGTCCACTTGCCGTCGGCAGGAGGCGACTCGACGGGAACGCGGATCACCACCGTATCCCGGTAGGTTTCCATGTCCTTGCCGAAAGTCTCGTCGAACTTGACCTTGCCGGCGGGCAACTGCGCGGCGCCCAGGCGTACATCGGCAGGCTGCGCGTTGAACGCGAAGCGCTCCCGATACATGTAGTAACCCGGCGCGATATCGAAGCGAACCTCGACCGTGCGCGGATCGATCTCGCGCGCGGCGAAACGGAACGCCTGCTCCGGCGGCAGGAACTCGTCCTGATCCGCGGCCCGCGCGATACCGGCGGCCAAAAGGACGGCCAAGGACGCGACCAGCGCGAAGAGGACCGCCACCGCCCGCCATGGGCGCCATCCCCCCGTCATTGCTGCAACCCCACTACCCATGTGCTCTTACCTGCCAGACGCGCTGCTTTTCGTTGATGTAATGGACGATGACTCGCCCGGCGCCATCATGCGCCGTCGGCATCGCCGCGGGCTTCCGTGCCGACCCATTCCAGGTAGGCCGGCAGCCCGGCGACGACGGGCAGCGCCACGATTTCCGGGACATCGTATGGATGCGCGGCACGGATGACCCGCTCGAGTTCGCCGTAGCGCTCGCGCGTGGTCTTGATGATCAGAGGCCATTCGCGCGCGCTTTCGATCCGCCCCTGCCACCAGTACTCCGATTCGCACGGCGGCATGCGGTTCACGCAGGCCGCCACCCGCGCCTCGAGCACGGCGCGCGTGACCGCACGCGCGCTTACCTCATCCGGCAACATCGTCATCACGGCCACGACAGACGTCGCGGCATCGGTTGGGGTCGGATCCATCAAGCCACTCCCGCCAGACTGCGAGCCCAAAAACAAAAGAGCCAGGCAATGCCTGGCTCGATTGTAAGCGCAGTGGCCGGCCCATGAGGGCGCCGGCTATCGGCTCGCTTATTCCGCGGCGGCTTCCTCGGCCGGGGCTTCGGTCGGCTCCGGACGGTCGACCAGTTCGACCAGCGCCATCGGCGCATTGTCGCCCTGGCGGAAGCCGAACTTCAGGATGCGGGTGTAGCCGCCCGGACGGGTGGCATAGCGCGGGCCCAGTTCGGTGAACAGCTTGGTCACCATGTCGCGGTCGCGCAGACGGGCGAAGGCCAGACGGCGGTTTGCGACGGTGTCCTTCTTGGCCAGCGTGATCAGCGGCTCGACGACCTTGCGCAGTTCCTTGGCCTTCGGCAGCGTGGTCTTGATCAGCTCGTGCTGGAACAGCGAGTTGGACATGTTGCGCAGCATCGCGAGACGGTGCGACGAGGTGCGGTTCAGTTTCCGCAAACCATGACGGTGACGCATGATGATTCCTTTCTATGACAGTGTTTGACCAGCTCTTCTATCGCTGGCGCGCCGGACTCGTCGGCGCTGCCGGCGCGGGCCGGTAGTCGGATAACGCCCCGGCCCGAAGGCCAGGACAGGGGCGGCGGCAGCCAGGTGCCAATGGCACGCGGCAACCGCGCGAATTACTTCTCCAGACCTGCGGGCGGCCAGTTCTCGAGCTTCATGCCGAGGGTCAGGCCACGCGAAGCCAGCACTTCCTTGATTTCGTTGAGCGACTTGCGACCCAGGTTCGGGGTCTTGAGCAGCTCGTTCTCGGTGCGCTGGATCAGATCGCCGATGTAGTAGATGTTCTCGGCCTTCAGGCAGTTTGCCGAACGGACCGTCAGCTCCAGATCGTCCACCGGACGCAGCAGGATCGGATCGATCTGCGGCGCGCGGCTCGACGCGGCTTCGGCCGACGATTCGGTGCCTTCCAGCGCGGCGAACACGGACAGTTGGTCGACCAGGATGCGGGCCGATTGACGGATCGCTTCCTCCGGCGAGATCACGCCGTCCGTCTCGATATTCATCACCAGCTTGTCCAGGTCGGTACGCTGCTCGACGCGCGCCGACTCCACCGCGTACGACACGCGGCGCACCGGCGAGAACGAGGCGTCCAGCACGATGCGGCCGATGACCTTGCTCGACTCATCGCCGAACTTGCGGACGTTGCCCGGCACATAGCCGCGGCCCTGCTCGACCTTGATCTGCATGTCGAGCTTGCCGCCGGCCGACAGGTGGGCGATGACGTGCTCGGGGTTGATGATCTCGACATCGTGCGGCAGCTCGATATCGGCGGCGGTCACGACGCCCTCGCCTTCCTTGCGCAGCGACACGGTGACTTCGTCACGGTTGTGCAGCTTGAAGACGACGCCCTTCAGATTGAGCAGCAGGTTGACGACGTCTTCCTGCACGCCGTCAATGGTGGAATATTCGTGGACCACCCCAGCGATCGTCACTTCGGTCGGGGCATAGCCAACCATGGACGACAGCAGCACGCGACGCAGGGCGTTACCGAGCGTATGGCCGTAGCCGCGCTCGAACGGCTCCATCACGACTTTGGCGTGGTGGTCGCCCAGCGGCTCGACGGCGATGATTTTTGGCTTGAGGAGTGCTGTTTGCATTAGGTTGTCCTTTTCAATACCCTCGGCTCGTTACACCGATAAGGCTGACGTTTGGAACCTGAAACCCATCGTACGATGGGCAATAAGCCCGGCGCGCCGAAGCGCGCCGGGCTGAAAAAGTAGCTCGACGATAAATCGCAAGCGTGACCCGCTTGTAGTCAGGTCCCGGCGATTAACGCGAATACAATTCGACGATCAGGCTTTCGTTGATGTCGCCCGAGATATCGGTGCGATCCGGAACCTGCTTGAAGGTGCCTTCGAACTTCTTGGCGTCGACGGCAACCCAGCTCGGGAAACCGGTCTGCTCGGCCAGGGACAGCGCTTCAGCGATGCGCGCCTGCTTCTTGGCTTGTTCACGGATCGAGATCACGTCGCCCACCTTGATCTGGGCCGACGGCACGTTCAGGGTCTGGCCATTGACCAGGATCGCCTTGTGCGACACGAGCTGGCGCGCTTCGGCGCGGGTCGAGCCAAAGCCCATGCGATAGACGACGTTGTCCAGGCGGGTTTCGAGCAATTGCAGCAGGTTTTCACCGGTGTTGCCCTTGCGGCGGTCGGCCTCGGCGAAATAGCGGCGGAACTGACGCTCCAGCACGCCGTAGATGCGCTTGACCTTCTGCTTCTCACGCAGCTGGGTGCCGTAGTCGGACGTACGGGCGCCCGAGGTGCGGCCATGCTGGCCCGGCTTGCTGTCCAGCTTGCACTTGTCGGCGAGCGAGCGACGGGCGCTCTTCAGAAACAGATCGGTGCCTTCGCGGCGGGAAAGTTTGGCCTTCGGGCCGGTATAACGTGCCACTTTTTGTTCCTTCCTGATCGATCGCGGCGCCGTGATGACGCGTCGCGAGTCCGCCGATATCTTTCCCCTGGCGCGGTGGGAAACGGCGAACGGTGGGCTTATGCAAAACGCGCCTCCACCACACGGAGGCGCGCAACGATAGCGACGAGACGAGACGCCACATGGAGAATCGCCTCGACGGGCCTGATGCCGGATGCGCCAGCGCATCGGACCCGCTTCACTTCTTATGACTTCATACCGCGTCGGCACACCCGGCTCTTGCGAACCCAGGCGGCCAAACGCGGCATTCTATCACAACAAGACCCGCGATCGGAAAATCCGAAAGCGGGCCATGCCAGGCGCAGCTTAGATGCGGCGGCGCTTCGGCGGACGGCAGCCGTTGTGCGGAACCGGCGTGACGTCTTCGATCACGGCGATCTTGATGCCCAGCGCGTTCAGCGCGCGCACCGCGGATTCGCGACCCGGGCCCGGACCCTTGATGCGCACTTCCAGGTTCTTGATACCCTGGTCTTGCGCCACGCGGCCGGCGTTTTCCGCTGCGACCTGGGCTGCGAACGGGGTCGACTTGCGCGAACCCTTGAAGCCCTGGCCACCGGCGGTTGCCCACGACAGGGCGTTGCCCTGGCGGTCGGTGATCGTGATGATGGTGTTGTTGAACGAAGCGTGGACGTGCGCGATGCCGTCGGCAACATTCTTCTTGACCTTCTTACGCGCGCGCTGGGCGGCGTTATTCGGACCTTTTGCCATTCGTTATTTCCTCTGCCTTCGGCTTTACTTCTTCAGAGCCACGCCGGCCTTACGCGGACCCTTGCGGGTGCGGGCGTTGGTGCGGGTGCGCTGACCGCGCATCGGCAGGCCCCTGCGGTGACGCAGGCCACGATAGCAACCAAGGTCCATCAGACGCTTGATGTTCATCGTGGTTTCACGACGCAGGTCACCCTCGACCGTGACCTTGCCAACTTCGTCACGAAGTTTTTCCAGGTCGGCGTCGGTCAGATCCTTGACCTTCTTGTCAAAAGGAACGCCGGTGGCCTCGCAGATCTTGCGGGCGCGCGAGCGGCCGATACCGTAAATGGCGGTCAGGCCGATCTCGGTATGCTTGTGGTTCGGGATGTTAACCCCTGCGATACGTGCCATTCGTCAATCCTCTTTACGATTAGCCTTGGCGTTGCTTGTGGCGGGGATCCGACGAGCAGATCACGCGCACGACACCGTTGCGCTTGATAACTTTGCAGTTGCGGCAAATGCGCTTAACAGAAGCCAGCACTTTCATGATTTTCCTCTTCCTTCAATTCCTGTTTCGGCTCACTTCGTCCGGAAGACGATGCGTGCGCGTGACAGATCGTATGGGGTCAGTTCGACAGTCACCTTGTCACCCGGAAGAATCCGGATGTAGTGCATTCTCATCTTGCCGGAGATGTGGCCCAGCACCACATGACCATTCTCCAGCTT
Source organism: Cupriavidus gilardii J11 (assembly GCF_007829435.1). Taxonomy (GTDB): domain Bacteria; phylum Pseudomonadota; class Gammaproteobacteria; order Burkholderiales; family Burkholderiaceae; genus Cupriavidus; species Cupriavidus gilardii_D. Next base: position 11,827 of record NZ_VLJN01000024.1, on the reverse strand, counting down.
GACTCTGAACGTCGCATTCGGAAGGTTTTCAAGGACCTCCCCCTGCATCTGGATGACGTCGTCTTTAGCCATACCTAGCCAGTACCGACCGGGCTTCAACGCAAGGTCAGGTTACCCTTGAAATTCGCCTTCTTCAGCAGCGACTCGTATTGCTGCGACATGACATAGGACTGGACCTGGGCCATGAAGTCCATCGTGACGACCACGATGATCAGCAACGAGGTTCCGCCGAAATAGAACGGAACGTTCCAGCGCAGCACCAGGAATTCCGGCAACAGGCAGACCAGTGTGATGTAGATCGCACCAGCCAGCGTCAGGCGCACCAGGATCTTGTCGATATAGCGCGTCGTTTGCTCGCCCGGACGGATGCCCGGAATGAAGGCTCCGCTTTTCTTCAGGTTGTCCGCCACTTCCCGGCTGTTGTACACCAACGCCGTATAGAAGAAGCAGAAGAACACGATTGCAGCAGCATAGAGCAGGATGTACACCGGTTGGCCGGGCGACAGCGTGGCCGCCAGGTCCTTGATGAACCTGCCAACCGTGCCGGTCGAGTCCGACGTGAACCAGCCCGCGATCGTCGCCGGGAACAGGATGATCGACGATGCGAAGATCGGCGGAATCACCCCTGCCATGTTCAGCTTCAGCGGCAGGTGCGACGACTGGCCGCCGTACACCTTGTTGCCGACCTGACGCTTGGCGTAGTTCACCAGGATCTTGCGCTGGCCACGTTCCACGAACACCACCGCGAACGTCACCGCGATCACGATCGCCACGATGAAGATGGCGGCGATGATGCTCATCGAGCCGGTGCGGACCAGTTCAAACAGCCCGCCGATCGCATTGGGCAGGCCCGCCGCGATACCGCCGAAGATGATGATCGAGATGCCGTTGCCAAGACCTCGCTCGGTGATCTGCTCACCCAGCCACATCAGGAACATCGTACCGGTCACCAGCGTGATCACCGCGGTAGCGCGGAACATCATGCCGGGATCGATCACCAGGCCCGGTTGGGACTCCAGCGCGACCGCGATCGAGAAGGCCTGGAAGGTCGCCAGCAACACGGTGCCGTAGCGCGTGTACTGGGTGATCTTCCGTTGTCCGGCCTGCCCTTCCTTCTTCAGCGTCTCCAGCTGCGGCAGCACGATCGTCAGCAACTGCATGATGATCGACGCCGAGATGTACGGCATGATGCCGAGCGCGAACACGGTGAAGCGCGACAGGGCGCCTCCCGAGAACAGGTTGAACATCCCGAGGATGCCACCCGACTGACTCTGGAAAAGCTGCGCCAGCTGCTCAGGATCGATACCCGGCACCGGAATATGGGCGCCGATGCGGTACACGATCAGAGCCAGCACCAGGAACATCAGCCGGCGCTTGAGATCGCCATACTTCGCCGTGTTCCTGACCTGAGCGCCTGCATTGGGTTTCGCCGTGGCCAAACGATGCTCCGACTCTTGACTCGCCTATGCTGCGAAATCGACTTTGATTACTCGGCGATCTGACCGCCCGCAGCCTCGATCGCGGCCTTGGCACCAGCGGTGGCGCCCAGCCCCTTGATCGTGACCTTGCGGGTCAGTTCGCCAGCCTTGACGACCTTGGCGCTGCGCACCATGTCGCCGACGATGCCAGCCTGCTTCAGAACGAGCAGGTCGACTTCGGCAGCTTCCAGGCGCTCCAGGTCGCGCAGGGTCACTTCGGCGGTGAACGCCTTGGTCAGCGACGTGAAGCCGCGCTTCGGCAGGCGACGGTACAGCGGCATCTGGCCGCCTTCGAAGCCCACCTTGTGGAAGCCGCCCGAACGCGACTTCTGACCCTTGTGACCACGACCGGCGGTCTTGCCCAGGCCGGAGCCGATACCGCGGCCGACGCGACGCTTTGCGTGCTTCGAACCGGCGGCCGGTTTCAGGTTGTTCAGTTGCATATTGCTCTCCATATCCCGAACTCAAGCCCAGGGCTTAGCCGAGGACCTTGACCAGGTACGAGACCTTGTTGATCATGCCGCGCACGGCCGGCGTGTCCTGCAGTTCCGACACCGAGTTGACACGGCGCAGGCCCAGACCACGAACGGTGGCGCGATGATCCTCGCGCGTGCCGATCAGGCTGCGCACGAGCTGCACTTTTACAGTTTTCTGCGTCATTTCGTTCACCTGCCTTAGCCGAGGATGTCTTCGACCGACTTGCCGCGCTTGGCAGCAATCTCGCCCGGAGTGCTCATCTTCTGCAGACCGTCCAGCGTGGCGCGAACCATGTTGTACGGGTTGGTCGAGCCGTGGGACTTGGTCACCACGTTGGTCACGCCCATCACTTCGAAGATCGCGCGCATCGGGCCGCCGGCGATCACGCCGGTACCTTCCTTCGCCGGCATCATCAGCACCTTGGCGGCGCCGTGCTTGCCCACGACTTCGTGCTGCAGCGTACCGTTCTTCAGCGGAACCTTGACCATCTTGCGACGGGCTTCGTCCATTGCCTTCTGCACGGCCACGGGCACTTCCTTCGCCTTGCCCTTGCCCATGCCGATGCGGCCGTCGCCGTCACCGACCACGGTCAGCGCAGCGAAACCGAGAATCCGGCCACCCTTCACCACCTTGGTGACACGGTTGACCGAGATCATCTTCTCGCGGAGGCCGTCGTCGCGTTCGTCCTGCTGGACTTTTGCTTGCATCTTTGCCATGACGTATCTCTCTTTCTGCGCTTAGAACTTGAGGCCGGCTTCACGCGCGGCATCGGCCAGGGCCTTCACGCGGCCGTGGAAGCGGAAGCCCGCGCGATCGAACGCAACGGTTTCCACGCCGGCTGCCTTGGCCTTCTCGGCGATGCGCTTGCCGATCAGCGAAGCGGCGGCGGTGGTCGCACCGCTGCCGGTCAGTTCCTTGCGCACTTCTGCCTCGAGGGTCGAAGCCGACGCCACCACCTGGGTGCCGCACGGCGAGTAGACCTGGGCGTAAATATGCGTATTCGTACGGAACACAGTCAGACGATTGACCTTGAGTTCGGCAATCTTGGCGCGGGTCTGACGTGCACGGCGCAAACGAGCGTCTTTCTTGTTCATCACTGCACCCCTTACTTCTTCTTGGTTTCTTTCAGGATGACGCGCTCGTCCGCATAGCGCACACCCTTGCCCTTGTAGGGCTCGGGCGGACGGTATGCGCGCACTTCAGCGGCAACCTGACCGACTTTCTGCTTGTCCGCACCCTTGATGATGATCTCGGTCTGCGTCGGCGTTTCCGCCTTCACGCCTTCCGGCATCTCATGGATCACGTCATGCGAGAAACCAAGTTGGAGTTTCAGCGCAGCGCCTTGCAGCTGGGCACGATAGCCCACGCCGACCAGGGTCAGCTTGCGCTCGAAACCGGTGGTTACGCCCTTGACCATATTGGCCGCCAGAGCACGCATCGTGCCCTGTTGAGCGTTCGCTTCGCGCGATTCGTCGGCGGCGGCGAAGGTCAGCGTGTCGTTTTCGACGTTGACCTTGACCAGGCCGTGAATCGGCTGGGTCAGCGTACCGAGCGGGCCCTTCACGGTGAGCACGCCGGCCGCCACATTCACTTCCGCGCCTTTCGGCAGCGCGATGGGAGCCTTACCTACACGGGACATGGTTACTCCTTACGCGACGTAGCACAGAACTTCGCCGCCCACGCCGGTGGCACGTGCCGCGCGATCCGTCATCAGACCCTTCGGGGTCGAGATGATGGCGACGCCCAGGCCGTTCATCACTTGCGGGATCTCGCTGCGGCCCTTGTACACGCGCAGGCCGGGCTTCGACACGCGCTCAATGCGCTCGATCACCGGACGACCAGCGTAGTACTTCAGACCGATGGTCAGCTGCGCCTTGCCGCCTTCTTCGGCGACCGAATAGTCGTCGATATAGCCTTCGTCCTTCAGGACCTTGGCGATTGCCACTTTCAGCTTCGACGAGGGCATGACAACCGACGCCTTCTGCACGCCCTGGGCGTTGCGGATGCGCGTCAGCATATCGGCGATAGGATCGCTCATGCTCATACTGTTTCTCCTGTAGCCTGTGCGTAATTACCAGCTGGCTTTCGTCAGACCCGGAATTTCGCCCTTGAAGGCGATCTCACGGATCTTGTTACGCGCCAGGCCAAACTTGCGGAAGGTACCGCGGGGACGACCGGTGATCGCGCAGCGGTTGCGCTGGCGGGTCGGGTTCGCGTTGCGCGGAAGCTGTTGCAGCTCCAGGCGCGCTTCGTAACGCTCTTCTTCCGACTTGCTTTGGTCGTCGATGATGGCTTTGAGGGCAGCGCGCTTCTCGGCATACTTCGCCACGAGCTTGGCGCGCTTCTTCTCACGTTCAATCAGAGCCAGTTTAGCCACGGTTACCCCTTAATTGCGGAACGGGAACTTGAATGCCGCCAGAAGCGCCTTGGCTTCTTCGTCATTCTTTGCCGTCGTCGTGATGCTGATGTTCAGACCACGCAGTGCGTCGATCTTGTCGTATTCGATTTCGGGGAAGATGATCTGCTCTTTCACCCCGATGTTGTAGTTGCCGCGGCCATCGAAAGCACGGCCCGACACACCACGGAAGTCACGCACGCGCGGCAGGGCCACGGTGACCAGACGATCCACGAATTCCCACATGCGCTCGCCGCGCAGCGTCACCATCGCGCCGATGGGATAGCCCTGGCGGATCTTGAAGCCGGCGATAGCCTTGCGAGCCTTCGTCACGACCGGCTTCTGGCCGGCGATCTTGGTCAGGTCGCCCACGGCGTTTTCGATGATCTTCTTGTCGTTGATCGCCTCGCCCAGGCCCATGTTCAGCGTGATCTTGGTGATGCGGGGCACCTCCATGACCGACTTGTAGCCGAACTGTTCGACCAGCTTCGGCACTACTTCATTCTTGTAAAACTCTTGCAGACGTGCAGCCATGCTCAACTCCTATCCTTGCCCAGAATCAAGCAGCCACGACGGCGCCGGTGGTCTTGAGCACGCGCACGCGCTTGCCATCAACCACCTGGATGCCGACGCGCGACGGCTTGCCATTGGCATCCACGAGCGCAACGTTGGAAATATGCAGGGGCATGACCTTGTCGACCACGCCGCCGGTCGTACCCAGCATCGGGTTCGGACGAGCATGCTTCTTGGCGATGTTCACGCCCTCGACCGCGACCTTGTCGCCCAGCACGGCCTGGACCGTACCACGCTTGCCCTTGTCCTTGCCGGTCAGGACGATGACCTCGTCGCCTTTGCGAATCTTGTTCATGGCGGCTCCTTACAGCACTTCCGGTGCGAGCGACACGATTTTCATGAAACGCTCGGTACGGAGTTCACGAGTCACCGGCCCGAAGATGCGGGTGCCGATCGGCTCGAGCTTGTTGTTCAGCAGGACGGCGGCATTGCCGTCGAACTTGATCAGCGAACCGTCAGCGCGACGCACGCCCTTGGCCGTACGCACGACCACGGCGTTGTAGATGTCGCCCTTCTTCACGCGGCCGCGGGGTGCCGCGTCCTTGACGGTCACCTTGATGATGTCGCCTACGCTCGCATAGCGGCGCTTGGACCCACCCAGCACTTTGATGCACAGCACTTCGCGCGCACCAGTGTTATCGGCCACTTCGAGCCGGCTTTCTGTCTGAATCATGGTGTTTGTCTTCCCAACTTAATCCACCGGGCCCACGAAAAAGGTACGCCCGCCGGTCAGTCTTGGTCCCGTCGGCCACCGGCATTGCGCCAGTCACCGTTTGGGTTGATCAACTTGAAGTCGGTGTGCCAGGCGGCCTGAACGTTGTGACTGTCAGGAGCCGCTAGGCCTGGGGTTCGCTTTAACGGACCGCCCGGGTGGTGTTACAAGAGACGGCCGCAATAAAGCGGAAGTCCAGGATTATAGCACATAACCCTGGACCTGCAAGTCAGCCGAGAACCTGTTGGTTCTTAGATGACGCGCGCTGCTTCGACCAGCCGGGAAACCACCCAGGACTTGGTCCGCGAGATCGGACGGCCTTCCTGGATCTCGACCTTGTCGCCTTCCTTGTACTGGTTGGCTTCGTCATGCGCCTTGTACTTCTTCGAGCGCAGCACGTACTTGCCATACAGCGGATGCTTGACACGGTTTTCGACCAGGACCGTCACGGTCTTGTCCATCTTGTCGCTTACCACGCGGCCGACCAGCGTACGGCGAAGCGACGATTCCGTTTTTGCAGTTTCAGTCATTTCGAGTTCGCCTTCTCATTCAGCACGGTATGCACCCGCGCGATGTCCTTGCGCACCTTCTTCAGCTGGCTGGTGTTCTGCAGCTGTTGGGTGGCCTTTTGCATGCGCAGGCTAAATTGGGCCTTCAGCAGCTCGGAGAGCTCCTGGTTCAGGCCTGCGGCGTCCTTGCCGCGAAGTTCGGATGCTTTCATCCCTGCTCTCCTTACGTCCCGACCTGGCGCACCACGAAATTGGTGGCGATCGGCAGCTTGGCCGCCGCGAGGCGGAACGCCTCACGCGCCAGCTCTTCGCTCACGCCATCCATTTCGTACAGCATCTTGCCCGGCTGGATTTCAGCCACGTAGTACTCCGGATTGCCCTTACCGTTACCCATACGGACTTCGGCGGGCTTCTTCGAGATCGGCTTGTCCGGGAAGATCCGGATCCAGATGCGGCCGCCACGCTTGATGTGACGGGTCATCGCACGACGTGCCGACTCGATCTGGCGAGCGGTCAGACGGCCACGGCCCATTGCCTTCAGGCCGAATTCACCGAAAGACACGGCGTTGCCACGGGTAGCCTTACCCGTGTTGCGGCCTTTCTGCTCCTTGCGATATTTTCTGCGCTTCGGTTGCAGCATCGTTATTCTCCACTCTTCGCGTCTGCGCCAGGCGCAGCGCGGCGACCGGCACCAGCACCGCCGCGGCGGTTGCCACCCGGACGGCCTTCGCCATCGCGACGGCGGCCTTCCGGACGACCCGGACGGCGGCGACGTTCGTCTTGCGGCTCTTCCACGACCGGAGCCTCGTTACGGCCCAGGTGGTCGCCCTTGTAGACCCACACCTTCACACCGATCTGGCCGTAGGTCGTCTCGGCTTCCGAGAAGCCGTAGTCGATGTCGGCGCGCAGGGTGTGCAGGGGCACGCGGCCTTCGCGGTACCACTCGGTACGGGCGATTTCGATACCGTTCAGACGACCCGAGCTCATGATCTTGATGCCCTGGGCGCCGAGGCGCATCGCGTTCTGCATCGCGCGCTTCATGGCGCGGCGGAACATGATGCGGCGCTCGAGCTGCTGCGTGATCGAATCGGCGATCAGCTGAGCATCGGTTTCCGGCTTGCGGATTTCCTCGATGTTCACGTGCACGGGCACGCCCATGCGACGCTGCAGTTCGGCCTTCAGCAGTTCGATATCCTCGCCCTTCTTACCGATCACCACGCCCGGACGCGAGCTGTAGATGGTCAGGCGAGCATTGCGAGCGGGGCGCTCGATGACGACGCGGCCCACCGAAGCGTTCTTGAGCTTCTTCTTCAGAAACTCGCGAACTTCGATGTCTTCCTTCAGCATGCCGGCGAACTTCGTATTGTTGGCGTACCAACGCGAAGCCCAGTTACGGCTGACGGCCAGACGGAAGCCAGTCGGRTGAATCTTCTGTCCCATCGTGACTCCTTAGTTGCCGAGCGTCACAGTGATGTGACAGGTTTGTTTCTCGATGCGGTTGCCGCGGCCCTTTGCCCGTGCCGTGAAGCGCTTGAGCGAGGTTGCCTTGTCGACGTAGATCGATTTGACCTTCAGTTCGTCGATGTCGGCGCCTTCGTTGTGCTCGGCGTTGGCGATGGCCGATTCGACCACCTTCTTCACGATCCCGGCAGCCTTTTTCGGGCTGAACGTCAGGACGTTGAGCGCGCGCTCGATCGGCAGACCACGGATCTGGTCAGCGACCAGACGCGTCTTCTGGGCGGAGATGCGGGCACCGCGATGAATCGCTTTCACTTCCATGATGGCACCTTACCTCTTCGCTTTCTTGTCAGCCGCGTGGCCCTTGAACGTGCGCGTCAGCGCAAATTCACCGAGCTTGTGGCCAACCATGTTTTCCGTGACGTACACCGGCACGTGTTGACGGCCGTTGTGGACGGCGATCGTCAGGCCGATGAACTCCGGCAGAATGGTCGAGCGGCGCGACCACGTCTTGATGGGCTTCTTGTCCTTGCCGGTGACAGCCGATTCCACCTTCTTCAGCAGGTGGGCGTCACAGAAAGGACCCTTTTTTGCGGAACGAGTCATGTGTTTAGCTCCTACCTACCGATTAACGCTTGTGGCGGCGCTGCACGATCATGCTGGCAGTGCGCTTGTTGCTGCGCGTACGGTAACCCTTGGTCGGGGTACCCCACGGCGACACCGGATCGCGACCGGCGGCGGTACGACCTTCACCACCACCGTGCGGGTGGTCGATCGGGTTCATCACCACGCCGCGGACGGTCGGACGAATACCGCGCCAACGGGTGGCGCCGGCCTTGCCGATCACGCGCAGGCTGTGCTCTTCGTTGCCCACTTCACCGATGGTGGCGCGGCATTCGATATGCACGCGGCGCACTTCACCGGAGCGCAGGCGAACCTGGGCGTAGACGCCTTCGCGCGCCAGCAGCACGGCGGAACCGCCGGCGGCGCGCGCGATCTGGGCACCCTTGCCCGGCAGCATTTCCACGTTGTTGATCGTGGTACCGACCGGAATGTTGCGGATCGGCAGGTTGTTACCCGGCTTGATCGGCGCTTCCGAACCGTTCATCAGCTGCTGGCCGGCAACCATGCCCTTGGTGGCGATGATGTAGCGGCGCTCGCCGTCGGCGAACAGCACCAGGGCGATGTTCGCGCTGCGGTTCGGATCGTATTCCAGGCGCTCGACCTTGGCGGGGATGCCGTCCTTGTCGTTGCGCTTGAAGTCGACCACGCGGTAGTGATGCTTGTGGCCACCGCCCTTGTGACGGGTGGTGATGTGGCCATTGTTGTTACGGCCCGACTTCTGGAATTGCTTTTCCAGCAGCGGCGCGTAGGGCTCGCCCTTGTGCAGGTTGCGGTTGACAACCTTCACCATCGAGCGGCGACCCGGGGAAGTCGGCTTGGTCTTGACGAGTGCCATGATTACTTGGCCTCCGCTTCAAAATTGATTTCCTGACCCGGCTTCAGCGACACGTACGCCTTCTTCACGTGGTTACGACGACCCATGAAGCGACCGAAACGCTTTTGCTTGCCCTTCTGGTTCAGGATCTGAACGGACTGCACCTCGACCTTGAACAGCAGTTCGACCGCCGCCTTCACTTCCGCCTTGTTGGCGTCGCGAGCGACTTCGAACACGACTTGTTCGTTCTTGTCGGCGACCAGGGTTGCCTTTTCGGAAACCACCGGCGCGAGCAGCACCTGCATCAAACGATGATCGTTCTTGGCTACTTGCGTCATTTGAGCAACTCCTCGATCTGCGCGACGGCTGCCTTGGTCACCAGCACCTTCTTGTAGTGCACGAGCGACAGCGGGTCGGCGTAGCGCGGCTCCACAACCGCCACGTGGGGCAGGTTGCGCGAAGCCAGGTAGAGGTTCTCGTCGAGGCTGTCGGTGATGATCAGCACCGAGTCCAGACCCATGGCCTTGAACTTGTCGGCCAGCAGCTTGGTCTTGGGCGCGTCGACGGAGAAACCTTCCACCACGTTGATACGACCTTCACGTGCGAGCTGCGAGTAAATCGAGCGCATGCCGGCACGGAACATCTTCTTGTTGACCTTCTGGCTGAAGTTCTCTTCCGGCGAATTCGGGAAGATACGGCCGCCCCCGCGCCACAGCGGCGACGAGGACATACCGGCACGAGCGCGGCCCGTGCCCTTCTGACGCCACGGCTTCTTCGTGGTGTGCTTGACCTCTTCGCGGTCCTTCTGCTTACGGTTACCGCTACGTGCGTTGGCCTGGTAAGCAACAACGATCTGGTGAACCAGTGCTTCGTTGTAATCGCGGCCGAAGACTTCGGGCGAGGCAGCGACGCCTGCACCGATCTGGCCGTTGTCCTGGAGGAGCTTAAGTTCCATGTGTCCGCTCCTTAAGCCGCAGCTTTGGCCTTGACGGCCGGGGTAACGATAACTTTGCCGCCCTTGGAGCCCGGGATCGCGCCCTTGACCAGCAGCAGCTTGCGCTCCGCGTCGATCTTGGCGATGACCAGGTTCTGGACGGTACGCGTGACGTCACCGAGGTGGCCGGTCATGCGCTTGCCCGGGAACACGCGGCCCGGATCCTGCGCCATACCGATCGAACCCGGCACGTTGTGCGAACGCGAGTTACCGTGCGTGGCACGGCCCGACGCGAAGTGGTAACGCTTGATGGTACCGGCATAGCCCTTACCGATCGTCACGCCCTGCACGTCGATTTTCTGGCCGACCTCGAACAGGTCGACCGACAGCGCGCCGCCGGCTTGCAGCTCGGCAGCCTTGGCTGCATCCACGCGGAATTCTTTGATGACTTCGCCCGCTTCCACGCCGGCTTTGGCGAGATGACCCGCCAGCGGCTTGGTGACGCGGCTTGCGCGCCGGGCGCCGAAGGTGACTTGCACCGCGGTATAACCGTCGGTCTCGTCCGTCTTGATTTGCGTCACGCGGTTGTCGCCGACCTCGATCACGGTGACGGGAATTGCTTCACCGTCGTCCGTGAAAATACGGGTCATGCCAACCTTGCGACCTACAAGGCCAAGGCTCATGGTTTGCTCCGTTCCCGGCTGCGATTGGCCGGGGCTGATTGATACACGAAACCGGAAGGTTTCAGGTGTGATTTCTTTGCGGGCTTGCGCTAAGAAGACGCGCGCGGCCAAGGTGGCCAGCCCTGAATTACTTCAAATTACCTCAATACACCGCGCCGCCATGGGTATTGCGCCCATGGGGAAACGGGTAGCCTTACACTATAACGCAGGGGCTTGGAAAGAGCAACTGGTTTGTCAAGTGGGGGCGCTGGGGAGAGGGCGGTCACAGCTCAACCAGGAACCGCAGAAAACAAAAACGGCGGACCATGTCCGCCGTCCCTGTTGCAAGACCGCTCGCGCGGCCAGGCAATTACACCTTGATCTCGACGTCCACGCCGGCCGGCAGGTCGAGCTTCATCAGCGCGTCGACGGTCTTTTCCGACGGGTCGACGATGTCCAGCAGACGCTGATGGGTGCGGATCTCGAACTGATCGCGGCTGGTCTTGTTGACGTGCGGCGAACGCAGGATGTCGAAGCGCTCGATGCGGGTCGGCAGGGGAACCGGGCCCTTGACGATCGCGCCGGTGCGCTTGGCGGTATCCACGATTTCGGCGGCCGACTGGTCGATCAGGCGATAATCGAAAGCCTTCAGGCGGATACGGATCTTCTGGTTCTGCATGATTTTTCCTTAAAAGAGCGATGGGCCTCCCGGCCCGTTGTGCAGGGGACATGCGTCACCGCATGTCCCCACGAGTCGACTTAGTCGAGGATCTTGGCCACGACGCCGGCGCCGACGGTACGGCCGCCTTCACGGATGGCGAAACGCAGGCCTTCTTCCATGGCGATCGGGGCGATCAGCTTGACGGTGATCGACACGTTATCGCCCGGCATCACCATTTCCTTGTCCTTCGGCAGCTCGATCGAGCCGGTCACGTCGGTCGTACGGAAATAGAACTGCGGACGGTAGTTGTTGAAGAACGGCGTGTGACGGCCGCCTTCGTCCTTCGACAGGATGTACACCTCGCCGGTGAAGTGCGTGTGCGGCTTGATCGAACCCGGCTTGCACAGCACCTGGCCGCGCTCGACGTCTTCACGCTTGGTGCCGCGCAGCAGCAGACCGACGTTGTCGCCAGCCTGGCCCTGGTCCAGCAGCTTGCGGAACATTTCCACGCCGGTGCAGGTGGTCTTCAC
>NZ_VLJN01000022.1 GCF_007829435.1 Cupriavidus gilardii J11 | reverse complement strand
GAACTGACCATCTGGCTGGCGACGCAATGCAGCCCGGACGACATCATCGCGGTCTGCTGCTTCGTGATCGACGGCGACCAGATCTCGATCGAGCCTGCCGCCGCCGCCCCGGCTGCCGCCGAACCGGCGCCGGTCCAGGCTGCCGCCGCGCCCACCATCGCCACGCCGGCCCCGTCCGCCGCACCGGCCGCATCCGCCCCGGCGCGCGACAAGGAGCCGCGCGCCAAGGCCGCGCCGGCCGCGGCACAGCATGAGTCCGGTTCGATCCGCGTTCCCACGGAAAAGGTGGACCAGATCATCAACCTGGTGGGCGAACTGGTCATCACGCAGTCGATGCTGGCGCAGACCGCGTCGTCGCTCGACCCCGTGCTGTTCGACCGGCTGTTCTCCGGCATGGGTCAGCTCGAACGAAACGCGCGCGACCTGCAGGAAGCGGTGATGTCGATCCGCATGATGCCGATGGACTATGTGTTCTCGCGCTTCCCGCGCCTGGTGCGCGACCTGGCCAGCAAGCTTGGCAAGCAGATCGACCTGGTGACGTTCGGCAAGGCCACCGAGCTGGACAAGGGCCTGATCGAGCGGATCATCGATCCGCTGACGCACCTCGTGCGCAACAGCCTGGACCACGGCATCGAGACCCCGGACAAGCGCGTGGCCGCCGGCAAGGACCCGACCGGCCAGCTGATCCTGTCCGCGCAGCATCATGGCGGCAATATCGTGATCGAGGTCAGCGACGATGGCGGCGGCCTGCGCCGCGACAAGATCCTGGCCAAGGCGATGCAGAACGGCCTGCCAGTGTCGGACAGCATGAGCGACGAGGAGGTCTGGCAACTGATCTTCGCGCCGGGCTTCTCTACCGCCGAGGCGGTGACCGATGTGTCTGGCCGTGGCGTGGGCATGGACGTGGTCAAGCGGAACATCCAGGAGATGGGCGGCCATGTCGAGATCAGCTCGCGTCCCGGCATGGGCACCACCACGCGCATCGTGCTGCCGCTGACGCTGGCGATCCTGGACGGCATGTCGGTCAAGGTCGGCGAGGAGACCTTTATCCTGCCGCTGAACTGCGTGATGGAGTCGCTGCAGCCGAAGGCCGACGACGTGCGCACCGCCGCCAACACCGAGCGCGTGATGCATGTGCGCGGCGAATACCTGCCGCTGCTCGAACTGCATCGCGTGTTCAACGTGGAAAACGCGGTGCAGGAGCCGACCCAGGGCATCGCGATCATCCTGCAGGCGGAGGGCAAGCGCTTCGCATTGCTGGTGGACCAGCTGATCGGGCAGCACCAGGTGGTGCTGAAGAATCTGGAAACGAACTATCGCAAGGTGCCGGGCATCTCGGCGGCGACCATCCTGGGCGACGGCAGCGTGGCGCTGATCGTCGACGTGGCGGCGCTGCAGCGCACCGGCGTGCGCCGGCAGGATCCGGTGCTGGCGTAAGGAAAACGACGTTCCTGCCGGGGACGACGGGGAATCAACAAGGAGCAACACGACATGGCGGGCATCGGACATAGCGACAACCACGAGCACGAGGCGAGCGGCCAGGAGTTCCTGGTCTTCACGCTGGGCTCGGAGGAATATGGCATCGATATCCTCAAGGTCCAGGAAATCCGCGGCTACGACGGCGTGACCCGCATCGCCAATGCGCCGGACTTCATCAAGGGCGTGACCAATCTGCGCGGCGTGATCGTGCCGATCGTCGACCTGCGCATCAAGTTCCGTCTGGGCAACGTCAAGTACGACCACCAGACCGTGGTGATCATCCTGAACGTGGCCGGCCGCGTGGTCGGCATCGTGGTGGATGGCGTGTCGGACGTGCTGACGCTGACCGGCGACGCCATCAAGCCCGCTCCCGAGTTCGGCGTATCGGTGTCGACCGAACACGTCACCGGTCTTGGCACCGTCGATGGCCGCATGCTGATCCTGCTCGACATCGAACGCCTGATGACCAGCCCCGAAATGGAGCTTGTCGAGGTGGATGCGGCCTGACGTCCATCCGGACTGTCCGATTGCCTTGCGCGTGGCGCACTCCCTATTCCTGAAAGACCCCGGCAATGATTCCGCACCGTTCCTCCGCACCCCAGGCTGCCACCAGCAGCAAGGCGCCCGCCGCCATCCGGGACGAGATGCGGGACTTTCTGCTGACCGAGCGCGATTTCGACAAGATCCGTGCGCTGATCCACCGGCGCGCGGGCATTTCGCTTGGCGCCCACAAGCGTGAGATGGTCTACAGCCGGCTTGCGCGCCGGCTGCGCACGCTTCAGCTCGCGGACTTCGCCAGCTATCTGGCGATGCTCGAGGCCGACGCGAACTCGGCGGAGTGGGAGTTCTTCACCAACGCGTTGACCACCAACCTGACCTCGTTCTTCCGCGAGGCGCACCATTTTCCGCTGCTGGCCGAGCATGCCAAGCGCATCGGCCGGCCTTACTCGGTGTGGTGCGCGGCGGCGTCGACCGGCGAGGAGCCGTACTCGATCGCCATCACGCTGGCCGAGGCGCTGGGCGATCGCGCCTCCACCGTGCTCGCCACCGACATCGATACGCAGGTGCTGGCCAAGGCCCGCGCCGGCATCTACTCCGCCGAACAGGTGGCGCGGCTGTCGCAGGAGCGCCTGAAGCGCTTCTTCCTGAAAGGGTCGGGCGCGCATGCCGGCATGGTCAAGGTCAAGCCCGACCTGGCATCGACCATCAGCTTCGAGCCGCTGAATCTGCTGGCGCCGGACTGGGGCATCCGCGAGAGATTCGACGCGATTTTCTGCCGCAATGTCATGATCTATTTCGACAAGCCGACGCAGGGACGCATCCTCGAACGCTTCGTGCCGCTGCTCAAGCCGCATGGCCTGCTGTTCGCCGGCCACTCCGAGAATTTCTCGTACGTCACGCGCGCCTTCCAGCTGCGCGGGCAGACAGTTTATGAACTGGCCACTGGCGCGGTCGCGTCTGGAGTCGCCTGATGCGCACGCCCCATCGCCCGGAAGCCATTGCGACCCGCAGCTATTTCGACCGCGAGTTCGGCAAGCAGGCCATCAAGCTGCTGCCCAATGAGTACTATGTGACCGGCGACGACGTGGTGCTGACCACGGTGCTGGGTTCCTGCGTGGCGGCCTGTATCCGCGACGAGACCGCCGGCGTCGGCGGCATGAACCACTTCATGCTGCCCGACGACGAGAACGCCGGCGCCGATCGCGTACTGTCCGCGTCGATGCGCTACGGCTGCTATGCACTCGAAGTGCTGATCAACGATCTGCTGAAGATGGGTGCGCGCCGCGAGCGGCTGGAGGCCAAGGTCTTTGGCGGCGGCGCGGTACTGGCCAACATGACCACGCTGAACATCGGCGACCGCAATGCCGAGTTCGTGCTGCGCTATCTGAAGACCGAGGAGATCCGCGTGGCCGCGCAGGATCTGCGCGGTCCGCATGCACGGCGAGTCAGCTATTTTCCCAAGACCGGGCTTGCGCTGGTGCGCAGGCTGACCCGGCAGGACGACCAGGTGGTGGTCGAACGCAGCGAGCGCGCGCTGGCGCGCGCGATCTCTTCCACGCCGGTACGCAGTGGCGTGGAGCTGTTCGGCAGCCGTCCCAATTCGTCCAACGCCTCCTGAGAAGGACCCGAATTCCCTATGACCGCCGCCGCGAAAATCAAGGTGCTGTGCGTGGATGACTCCGCGCTCATCCGCAGCCTGATGACGGAGATCATCAACAGCCAGCCCGATATGGAAGTGGTGGGCACCGCGCCCGATCCGCTGGTCGCGCGCGACATGATCAAGCGACTGAACCCCGATGTGCTGACGCTGGATGTCGAAATGCCGCGCATGGACGGCCTCGACTTCCTGGAAAAGCTGATGCGGCTGCGACCGATGCCGGTGCTGATGGTGTCGTCGCTGACCGAACGGGGCTCCGAAATCACGATGCGCGCGCTGGAACTGGGCGCGGTGGATTTCGTCACCAAGCCCAAGCTCGGCATCCGCGACGGCCTGATCGAATACAGCGACACGATCGCGGACAAGCTGCGCGCCGCCTCGCGCGCGCGGCTGCGGCCCGCTGCCGCGCCGGGCGCCGCCCCGCCCGCCGAAACGCCGATGCTGCGCTCGCCGCTGCTGTCCACCGAAAAGCTGATCATCGTCGGCGCGTCCACCGGCGGCACCGAGGCCATCAAGGAATTCCTGATGCCGCTGCCGCCCGACTCGCCGGCCGTCATGATCGTGCAGCACATGCCCGCGGGCTTCACCCGCTCGTTCGCGCAGCGGCTGAACGGCCTGTGCCGTCTGACGGTCAAGGAAGCGGAGCATGGCGAGCGTGTGCTGCCGGGCTACGCCTATATCGCGCCGGGCGACATGCATCTGCAGCTGGCCCGAAGCGGCGCCAACTACGTCGCGCATCTGTCGCAGGATCCGCCGGTCAACCGGCATCGTCCGTCGGTCGACGTGCTGTTCGACTCGGCCGCGCAGCACGCGGGCAAGAACGCGATCGGCGTGATCCTGACCGGCATGGGCAAGGACGGCGCGCGCGGCATGGCCCGCATGCGCGAGGCGGGCGCGTACAACCTCGCGCAGGACGAGCAAAGCTGCATCGTATTCGGCATGCCGAAGGAGGCGATCGCGATGGGCGGCGTGCACGAGATCGTGCCGCTGTCGCAGATGAGCCAGCGCGTGATGGCCAAGCTGGCTACTTTCGGGGCGCGCGCGCAGCGCGTGTGACAAAACGCGGGCACGGGCTGCCGTCGATGCGACGCGCCCGGGTCCGGATATCCGCAATCATCCACAACTGTTTGGAGCCGTTACAGTGGACAAGAACATCAAGATCCTTGTGGTCGACGACTTCCCGACCATGCGTCGGATCATCCGCAACCTGCTGAAGGAGCTGGGCTTCGGCAACGTCGAGGAAGCCGAGGATGGCGCCGCCGGCCTGGAGAAGGTCAAGGACGGCAGCTTCCAGTTCGTCATTTCGGACTGGAACATGCCGAACATGGACGGCCTGACCATGCTGCAGGGCATCCGTGCCGATCCGGCCATCGCCAAGACGCCGGTGCTGATGGTGACCGCCGAAGCCAAGAAGGAAAACATCATCGCCGCCGCCCAGGCAGGCGCCAACGGCTATGTGGTGAAGCCTTTCACGGCCGCCACGCTGGACGAGAAGATCACCAAGATCTTCGAGAAGATTGCCAAGGAAGGGGCCTGAGGTAGGCGCTATGTCGACGACTCCAAATGTGAACATCGAATCGGCCGAGCAGATCATCCAGCGTATTGGCAGCCTGACGCGGATGCTCCGCGACAGCATGCGCGAGTTGGGGCTCGACAAGGAAATCGAGCGGGCTGCACAGGCGATTCCCGACGCCCGGGACCGGTTGAGCTATATCGCCAACATGACCGAGAAGGCGGCCGAACGGACGCTGACCGCGGTGGAACTGGCGCAGCCGATCCAGTCGGGCCTCGAAAAACAGGCCGAGGCCCTGGACAAGCGTTGGGACGAGTGGTTCGCCAAGCCGGTGGAACTGGCCGACGCGCGTGAACTGGTGCTCGACACGCGCGCCTTCCTGACCGACGTTCCGTCACAGGCCCGCACCACCAACAGCCATCTGCTGGAAATCATGATGGCGCAGGACTTCCAGGATCTGACCGGCCAGGTCATCAAGAAGATGATGGACATGATCCACACGCTGGAGCAGGAACTGCTGCAGATGCTGCTGGACAATGTCCCGGCAGATCGGCGCGTGGAGGCCGCTCCGGCCAGCTTGCTCAACGGTCCGCAGGTCAACCCGGAAGGCAAGCCCGACGTGGTGTCGGACCAGTCGCAGGTGGACGATCTGCTGGCGAGCCTGGGTTTCTGATGCTTGCCGCGCTCCAGGGCGTCATGTCCTGGAGCGGACGGCCCTGCTTAGCCTCGATTGCGCCTATTGCGTCTATTGCGTCTATTGCGTCTATTGCTGCTATTGCTCTATTGCCGGCCGGCTGCGTCGCCCCATTCCGGATCGGCCTTGCGCTTCCTGTGGCCATCGGCCATTGACTCGATCCGATCCTCCTGCGGCATTTTCCCTTCGAACGCTGCCTTCACGGGCTCGAATTGCTCCGGCATGCCCGCCTTCAGGCAAGCCTCATGCAACCAGCGCACAGCGGACGCGCACTGATCGGGGCTGAGGGAAGCCACCGCCGGCAGCAGATCCCGCAGCAACATGGGCAGCGCAACCGCCGGGCAGGATGTGGCCGCGTATCGCGCAATGTCCGTGTAGATCTTTACCTCATAGCGGTCGGTTCCTGGCAACAGCCCGGCTTCCTTCAGGATCCATGAAAGCTGTGGCACCAATGAATGCTGTGCCGGTCGCGTGCGGTCCGAAGCAAGCGCCGTGAGCAGCTCGCCCCGCTGGCGCAGCGGTAGCATGGTCAGAAGATCGTGAAACTGCTCCAGCGCTGCCCCCTGGCTGGAAGGTGAGATCGAGAACCGGAAGTCGCCGGGGGCTGGCACGACGCTCGACGCGTCCGCCGATGCCGGGCCCCCCCATGGCGCCCCGCCGCCGTTCAACGTCGGACCGCGATCCGCCCATGCAAGCAGGTCGGACGCCGCAGTCAGAAAAGGTTGGTAGCGGTATGGGTCCGGTAGTCGACCGACCGCGTTCATGATCATGCGCCGGCTTGCCGCATGCTGGCCCAAGCGCTGGGAAAGCATGGCGGACAGCAGCGCGGCGCGGTCTGGACTGTCCAGTTCCTCCACCATGGGAACCAGCCGCGCGACCGCGCTCTCGATCGGCATCTCGGTGTCTTCGCGGGCATTCACCAGGGATTGCAAGGGGGCCCGCCGCAGCGCCGGCGGTAGCGCCGCCACGCGGTCGGCCAGCTGGATCCAGTACGGAGCTTTATCCTCGACGTACCAAGGGATCAAGTCCCCCAATGTCGTCAGCAGCGAGGCCTGCAGGGTGACATCGGTATCCGATGCCGCTTGCAGCAAGGCATGCCACATGTGTTCGGAGGGCGTGTCTTCCATGCTGTGGGCCACATGTAAAAGCCGGCTCAGAACCGGGGTGGCAACGGCATCCGGCAGACGTTGCACAGCTGTCAGGACGGCTCTGAATAACGGCTGGCTTCTGTCCGTAAAGTCGAAATCCGTCCAGGATTCGAGCAGGGCGGCCAATACATCAGCCGCATCCTTGGCCGGAAGGGCGCCCAGCGCCAAATCCATCAGTTGACGCCATCGTGGCGGTTCGTTGTCATCATCCATTTCCGTGCCGACAAATTCGGCGAGTTCGACCATGATGGCCTTGCGCGTGGCAAGGTCCAGAGATGGCATGTCGCGCATGATCTCGTCGAAAAGCGCGAGGCCATGGGGCGTCGTCCGCTCGCAGCCGCAATGGATGCCGATCGCCGCGCTGATCGCGGCAAGCAGCGCGGCGGCCTCGTCCCGGGACTGCTTGAGCGGGCCCTGCCGCAGGTCGCGCGCCATACGCAGCGCGGCATCCACGCTTTCGCGCCACTTCTGTATGTCTTCACAGCGGGCGCAGGCGAAGATGACTTCCGCCAGCACCGCGGCGCGATCCGAGGGGAGCCAGTCACCGGAAGGTTGAAGCCATTCTCTTGCGCCGGGCTTGCGGATAACGGGTTCTCCGTACTCGCGTACCAGATGAACCAGCTCTGCCGCCCATGTTGCGGGGTGCCTGGCTACCATTTTTGGAAGCGTCCGCCCAGGCGCTTGATCCGCCGACGCGACGAGCCGAGGCTGTTTATCCTGCGCGCGCTGGCGAACGGCAGGATGGCAGCTATCCACTTGCCGGCGGGCCAACGCCCACAGCGGTTCCTGCCGATGTGCCGGGCACTGCCATATCGAGGCCGCGACACGCTGCAAGGCGGTGCCAGAGAATGCCCATCGGATGCTCTCCCCGATCCGGAGCGGCAGAACGAAATCGTGGCTCAGTGCGGTGTAGGCAGCCTTCGATACCTTGCAAAGCGCTGCCTTGGCCCCATCCGGGAGCCAATCCGCGATTTGCTCGATGACATGCACGGGAAGATGGTCCAACTGGTACCGCGCTGACGCCGGATGTTGAGCGCTGGCGTTTGTGGCGGTGCCCGGGGCAATCGCGCCGGCCACCGAGACGAGGCCGTCGGGCGAAATGGCAAAACGAAATGGCATGGTAATTCGGGTAATCAGGAGGAGCGGCTCAGGAGGGCGAGGCGGCTGCCGKTCGGSCGBGCCGCCTGACTGCTTTCCCGCCAGGGCAAGCGGGACCGTATGAATTTCCCGGCGAGCATACCGGCCCATGCTGATCATGGCTTTCGAAAAAGGGCAGGCACTGTGCGGGACCCGCCTTGAGGGCATTTGTCTCCGTCCGAGAAGTCGCCGGGGCGCGGTGCAGGCGAAACTTCGATGGGTGGTGAACAACGGACGGCATGGTGGCCGCGTTGGCCGTGCAACTCTCAATGTGGCGGTTCCAGGGCAGCCCCTGCCTTGCGCTTGTAAGGTCCGGACCCATGAGCCGACGGTGCGGGCTCGCCCTCGCGATCATGGGGCGAAAGCCGCGCCAGTTCCGCCGCAAGCGGCTGCCGCAGGCTGGGCGCGCAGCCATGGCGCCGCACGAAATCGTTGATATGGAGCAGCGCGGCCGCGCGATGGCCGGCCGCAAGGGCGACCACGTCCTGCCATAGCCCCGCCATGACGGCATGGCCTTCGCTTTCCGGGCAGCGCGCCAGCCATGCCGCGGCCGCGTGCACCAGTGCGACGTCATGCCGGCCGGTACGCGGCAGCGCACGGCCTTCATCGAGCAACCACAGCACGCCCTCGGATGTCAGCGATGACGAGGTGGTGGCCAGCGCAAGGAGAAGCCGTGCGCGCTCGCCGGGCGTCAGCAGCCGCAATAACGCCGACAGAAGGCGGCGGGCTTCGTTCGGGCTGGTCGGCCAATCGGAAACCCAGGCGATGTCTGGCCCTGAGAGCTGTGCCGTGTCGTCATGCGCCCACCGCCCGAAATGCACATCGAACGCCTGCAACCGGTGCGCCAGGCCGGCAAACGCCTGGAAGCGCAGCGCTGGCGGTCTTGACGGCGAGGCGCCAACTGGCCGGTGTCGCACAGCGGCCGCCCATGGCGAGCAGAATCGCCAGCAGGTTGGCGCGATCGCTGTCCGCAAGACCGGCACCGGCTTGCAGCAGGCAAATGTCCGGATCAACCGCCGCGCCGGCGGATGACAACGGGTTCATCGAGATCAGGCCGAGCATGGCGTGCAGCCGGTGTTCCTGCTCCGGCAGCCCCTTGCTTCGCTCGAGGACCGCGAGCCAGCGCGTGGCGCGCTCGTCGCGGGTGCCGTTGCCGCGCGCGGTGGCGTCGACGAGCCGTCCCAGTGCCCAAAGGATCATGGACTGCACCGCCGAACCCGCGGTGGCCGATATGTCGTACAGCCGGTCCCACAACGACGAAAGCAGGGCCACCTCCCGCTCCGGCGTGTGAAACAGCACTTGAACGAGCACGCGCGCGCGGTCCGGCTCCGGCAATGGCCACGCCGCGGCGACCAGCGCGTGCACCAGCGGCCGCTGTTGTTTTACGCCGTGGTCCTCGATGTGCCCCGCAATGGCTTCGAGCACATCGGCGGTGGCGCTGGCTCCGTGCAGCGTGCCGGCATGGGCGATCAGCGCGGACCAGCGCGGCGGGTTCGCCAGATGCAGCTTGTCGATCGTGGCGAGCGAACCCGCAAGCGCAACCGACAAGCGCACGCGCGCCGGTTCGGCAAGCCGTGGCAGCAGACCCCATAGCTGCTGCCACAGCGCCACCGGCATACCGGCCATGCCGCCCGCCGTACGCGCTGCCATGATTTCCGGTCCGGCAAGCGCCCGGGCGGCGGCACAAAGCAGATCGGCTCGCCACGGCTGGTCCCAGCGTTGGGCGTCGGCGCCGGTTTGTGCGTTGTCGATGGCGAGCTGCATGGTGCCGTTCCATCGCACGGGGTCCTCGAGGCCATGCGAGGCGTCCAGCAGCGCGACCAGTAGCGCGATGGCATCGGCATGCGGCAGGCGTGACATCGTGGCACGCCATGCATCGAGCGCACGGCACATGACGCCTGCGCCGCCGGCGACAGCGAGCCAGTGGACAAGCAAGGGACCGCGCGAAGCGGCATCGCCGTGCTCGATTTCCTCCAGCAAGGACAGCAATGCGGGCATCTGCGTGTCATCCGTCACGGACCGCACGGCAAGGAAAGCGTCCAGCCGCTGATGCAACCGCTCGTCGTCCGATGGGGGCGGGGTCATCGCGCGCAAGACGCGCTGCGCCCGCGCCTGCAAGGAGGGATGCAAATGCCTCGACTGTACCCAGCCCAGTTCCAGCAGGCGCTGCCTTCCGTCGCGGCAGCACTGCCCGAGATTCGAGAGGACCGCGTGCAAGTCGGTGATGGTCGTGGTCCAGCGCAGCCTGCCTTCCAGTTGCAGCGGTCGCACGTGGTCCCGCCAGAGCGCAACGTACACCGATGTGCAGCTTTCTCCGAGGGCCAGGATGCTGGTGGCATCGAGGTCGTTGGCGATATGCAGCAGGACCTCATCTGGCAGCCGGTCGAGCCGGATCGGTGACGATGGACCGCCCTGCGGGCCGCTGGCGCTGTCTCGCCGCGGTGCCAAAGCGCTGCTGTCATGCGAGAGAGGCAACGTGGTACCGAAGGGCATCTTGGGTTGTCTCCATGGGGACAGGCCGCGGTGTACGAGCCTGTGCGGGCCGAGTGCCCGTCTGGCTGTCGCGATCGCTATTGCACTGCGCAAGTATCGCCGTTGCCCTTGAGGCTTTTCGAGGCGGCAGTCACCTTCATGAGGCTGAGCTTGCTGCCCATGTAGTTGTCGTTGCGCGCCCACGCCGCGTAGCGGGCCTCCCGCAGGAACTGCCTGTTCACATACGCGTCGGGAGCGATGGCCAGCATACGATCCGCCGGTTCGCGGTGGCCGAGGCGCGCCGCCAGTAGCAACGCGTCCCGCATGGTCGCGGTGTCCAGCCTGCCGCTGTATTCCAGCAGGGCGCTGGCCACCTGCGGTCGGTTCTCGCGCAATGCCGTCATCAGTGCGACCCGCAGATCGGCGTCGCGCCATTCCTTTCGCTGCCGCGCATTGAGCAGGGCCGTCATCGATTCGGCCGCCCCGTTCATCGCGGCCACGTGCAGCGCCGTCTGGGGCCGGCTCCACCAGCTGGCGGCCTCGCAGTATGTCTGCATCGGGTTGGCTCCCCATGCAAGCAGCAGCCGGGTGATAGCGGGATATGGCAGCGCCGCCATCAGCGCGGTACAGGCGATGCCGGTACGCGGCGAGCGATATACGGCATCCGGCCGCGCGCCTTCACGCAGCAGCCAATCCACCACGTCGTCGCGGCCGGCTTCGGCGGCACGCACCAGCACCGGCATGCCGCGCGGATCCGTGGCGTTCGCTCCGCCGAGGCTGTCGATATGGTCCTGGACCTCGTCCAGCGGGGCGTTGTCGAGCGCATCGACGAGATCGCCCCATGCCGCGCCATTGGCATCCTGTCGCCACGTGGCGCAGCGCTCTAGCAGATGGATATCGCCGATCAGCCAGTCGACCATCTCCGCAGTGCCATGTTGCCGGGCCAGCTCGAGCGCCGTGCGGCGGCGCCCGTCGGGCTGGTCGGCCAAGGCCAGGCCGCCACCCGACAGCAGTTCACTGACGATTTCCGGTTTGCCGTCGGTGCGACACACCAGCAGGTGCAACGCGGTGTTCCCTCGCAGATCGACGACTGCAGGATCGGCACCGGCCTTGACCAGCGCGCGCACCACGCGGGCACTGGCGCCCATGCTTACCGCAAGGTGCAGCGTTCCGTTGCCCTTCGGGTCGGCGTCGTGTATTGACGCCCTGCCATCGTGCAGAAGCTTTTGCAGCGCGCGATCGTCGCCATTGTCCTGCGCGATCAATGCTTGAACGAGTTCGCGCGGCGTGGGCGGGATCGGATAAAAAGGCCATGGGGTGGTGGATCGATTGACTTGCATTGCGATGGGATTCTGGAGAACTTCGGCCGCCAGATACGAATCCGGCGCCGGCATTGCGATGGGAGAAGCGACTCTAGCGCGGTGCCGAAGTGCGGCTTGCGCGAAATGCACGCGCCTTGCGTATCCCGGTCTATGGCGGCCCTGTATCGACTTGCTGGTTCGTCGCTTTCCGTTTGAGGCCGTGGCCTCCATCGGCCGGTTGCCGTCTATCCTCGATCGGCAGCAGCGTGCCGAAGCGCGCGCGTGCCGGCTCCAGGATGGCGGGCATGTTGGCCTTGGCGCAGGCATCGCAAAGCCAGTACAACGCGGACGCGCATTGGTCGGGCTTCAGGGTGCACACGGCCGCGGTCAGTGCCGGCAGTATCAGCGCTGCGTCTTCCGCGCGCGTCAGCTTGGTCGCGCGTTCGGCCAGCGTCGTGAACAGCATGACTTCGTACCGGCCACTGCGCGGCAGCCGCAGGCCCTCCTCGATCAGCCACGTAAATCTGTGGGTCGCGGCGTGTGGCGCCACCGCGAACAATACGTAGCCACGGTCGGCCCACGACAGCATGCCCAGCAGATCATTGAACTGGCGTCGCGCCTCCTGCTCGCTGGCCGGCGACGCGGCCAGCGACACGTCGCCGGGCGCTGCCGAGGCCGGCCCCGGCGTAGCCATGTGCCACGGCTCTTCCAGCAGTGGCTCGCGGATTCTTACCAGGTGATCGGCGATGCACGCCAAGGGCTCCCGCCGGTCACGCAGCGGCAGATCGACGGCGGCCACCACCATGTCCCGCCAATGGACCGGATCGTCGTAGTAGACCTGGATCATGGCCGACAGAATCGCGGCGCGATCGCCGCTGTCGAGCTCCCCAAGCAAGGCCATCAAGCGCGGCACGGCGATCGGGGCGGGCACCATGGGA
This sequence comes from Cupriavidus gilardii J11, assembly GCF_007829435.1. Lineage (GTDB taxonomy): Bacteria > Pseudomonadota > Gammaproteobacteria > Burkholderiales > Burkholderiaceae > Cupriavidus > Cupriavidus gilardii_D. Next base: position 63,776 of record NZ_VLJN01000022.1, on the reverse strand, counting down.
CTCAATTCGACGCTGATAATCGATAACAAGGGCTCGCGCCGCAGTGCGACTGGCAGGGCCGCGACCCGCTCGCACAGCGCGAGCCACCGCCCGGCAGGGTCTGGCGCGCCGGCGAGCTGCAGTCCCAGCGCGGCAAGGACTCGATGCTGCACGACGGGTTCGACATCGGACGATGCCTCGAATACCGCGTCCCATATCTGCAGGAAGTCGTCGGTCGCCGACTCCGCGCGAAACGCCTGCTCGACCACGCGGCCGAGGATCGGGGCGGCAAGCGTATCGGGCAAACGGCTGGCCGTGTCGATCAGGGCGATGAAAGCCGGCATGCTGCTGACGAGTTCATCCTGCTCGTCCACCGCCTTCAGCATGGCGATCATCACGTCGCTCGCCTGGTCCGCGGACATGTGGTTGCGCGCGATGCCAAGCATCTGGTGCCAGCAGGCGTCGCGGGGCTCGACTGCCACGCCCGAAGCGGCCGCGGTGAACTCGTGTGCGACCCCCTTGGCGAGCGCTTTCCATACCTGCTGTCGCATCGGAGGCGGCAGTGTCCACGCTTCGCGCAGGGTGTCATGCCACAGTACGGAGCGGTAAGCCATGGTCCCGGGATGGGTAAACGGTTCGGCCAGGGCCGTTGCCACTGCCATCAGCAGTTGTGCGCGTCCGGCGACGCTCGCGGGGCCGGCTTGTGGCCCGACATTTCGGGCGGCGGCGAGCAGCGTGTCGAGCAGTTCGCGCCATTGGCCGGCATCCTTTTCGGCCATCCTGGCGGCCAACGCCGCCAGCACGGCGGCACGCGCCGTCTCCGGCAGCGTGATGGCGATGTCGAGCCACGCCGGCATGGTAGGACGGTCGATCTCCTGTCTGGGGGCCGTTCGAATCCATGCCATGAGCCGGTCTGCGCGGTCGGCTGGCGCAAGCGCCAGGATGGCCTCCAGGCCGGTCGGGATGACCGTGGGTTGTGCGGGCGGATACTGAACCAGCAGTGCGGCGCATGCGCGGCCCTTGATGGCTGGATGGAGCGGATGGATCTGCATCAGTGCGCGGAAGCGGGAGCGATGTGCCGGGGCCAGTTGCGCGATGTCGCGCAGCGCCTGCTGGAAGGCGGTGTTGGATACGATCCACTGGAGCCGCTCCGCCAGGCGAATGGGCGCGACGAATTCGCGCTCCAGCGCGTCGCGCAGCCGCTTCGACGTGCGGTGGAGCGCAACCGTCGTGGCGTCGGGCAGGCGCTCGACGATCTGGGCCAGTACGCAATAGGGCAAGGTGTCGAGCGTGAGCCTGCCCACGTTGCCAGGCAAGGGGTTGCCGCGTACGGCGCGTCCGGCGGAGGCATCGTGGCTGCGCAACGCCGCGACCGATCGGCCGCAGGGGGAAATGACGAATCGGAATGGCATGGCGGTATGGGGAACGTTCGAAGCGCTGGCGATCGTGCACTCGGGTTCAGGCCGGCACTTCCTTGCGCTTGCGGCTGCCGCTGCGTGGCGCGGCTCGGTCGCCGCGGTCTTGCGGCGGCACCGTGGCGAACAATGCATCGAGACCCGCGAGCGACTCCGGCGAGCCGATCCTCGACGCCAGATCGGACAGATACAACAGTGCCGCGCCGCGATAGGCACCGGGCAACCGCGACGTGGCCGACATCAGCCAGCCAATGACGGTGGCGAACTCCTCGGGCGGGCATTGCCGAGCGGCAAAGGCGCACGCCCGTGTGACGATGAGCCGCTCGTGCACGCCGCCAGGCGGCAACGTTGCCGTCTGGTCCAGCAGCCACTCCAGGGCTGGGGCGTGCCACGGACGTCGATGCAGCTTGGCGGCGAACCGTGCCAGCAATCGTGCCTGGTCGCGTTGCGGCAGCGGCGCGAAGATCGCGGACAACTTGTGCCGCGCATCGGCCGCGCTGCGTGGCCAGGCCGACATCGGCGCATCGTGCGTGACTGGCGCAGGAAGGCCATCATGCGTGCGGGGCGTATGGTCCTCCGAGAAATAGGCCAGCACAAGGGCCAGCTTGCGGGCCGTGATCACGCGCACGTCGAGCGGCAGTTCGTCGAACCGGTCCATGATGTCCCGCCATTGCTCCGGATTCTTGCAATAGTTCGGATGATGAATCAGCCTGGCCAGCAGTTCGGCACCATATATGGCCGGCGCATGGCTGGCGATCCGCAGCAGTCGCGCGACCGGATCTGGTTCGGGAGGGGCAAGGCACATCGACGCCGACAGCGCCACCACCGCTTCGCCCCTCCATTGGCCCGACAGCGCCTCCACTTTGTCCGCGATGGCCGACCAGCGGCGCGCGGCGGTTCCGTCGTCGTCCTCGTGGGGTGGCACGGTCCATTGGATATGGGCCGCGAGGGCGGTCAGCATTCTTGCCCGCGCGCCAGCCTCGGTGAGAAGGATCGCGTTCACCGAAACGGCGTCCCAAATCAGCGCGAAACGTTGCCCTTCCCAATAGGACGCGGTGTTGGCCAGCACCGTGGCGAGAACGGTGGCGAACTGATCGTTCGGCAAGGCGGCTGCCCGCTGCATCACGCTGAATACCAATGGATCGCGGTCGCTGCGACATTCGTTCTCGTCCCGATACGGGTCGGCGGCGATGTGGCACAGCAATGCAGCGGTGTCGGCCGGCTCGAGGCCGTGGAAGGCGGCGTCGATCAGGCGACCGCAGCGTGCCAGCAGGCCGCGATCCTCGTCCCGGGCGTAGGCGGCCAGACTCAGATACGCCGCCAGCTCCTTCAGCACGCTCATCCTTGCCGTCGGGGCGAGCCTGCCGGCCACGGCAAGCAGTTGGTCCCACATTGCAGCGCGGGCCGGGCTGACGTCCTCGGCATGCACCGAAGGCGTCTGAATGGCATGGGCCAGCGCGGCCAGCAGCCGGACGCATGCCGGTGACGGCGGCCTGCTCGCGTCGTTGCCCATCAAGGCCATCGCATTGTCCCAGGCGAAACCCAGGAAGTCGGCCCAGCCGTCATCGTCGTCGCAAGCCGTCGCGGTGACCGCGGTCAGGATGTCAATACGGTAGGGATCGGGCAGCGACCGCAGCATGGCGCGCCAGCCGGACAAACGGGGACTGTCCAGCGCGATGCCGTCGGCCACGTCCAGCCACCGGTGCAGCAGCCCTGCCCGTGCCGGCAACGGCAGCGCCATGATCCGGGCAAACGGCGGCAAACGGGGGCGGCGCGCACCGCCCGACAGTCCGGGCGCCGTGTCGTCTTCATCATCGCTGGACCGGTCCAACCGCTCGAAGCGGTCGATCCGGTCGAGCTTGTCGCGCAGGACTGCATCGTCGGACGGCGGCGGCGTCAGTTTCTGCAGCGCGAGCCGTGCCGCGGGCTTCAGCGCCGGATGCAGGGCCCTGCTTTGCCGCATCAGTGCACCGACCAGCGGCGGCCGAAGGGACTTCCAGAGGGCATTGGTCTTCGACACGGCCTGCTCCAGGCCGCTGACCGTCACGATCCAGCGGAACGACGCCCGGGTGAGAGCCGCCTCGCGGAAGGGGGCGGCCGCGGCGCCGCAATGTTTGGACGCCATGCCGATGTTGAGGGCATCCGCCTCGTCGAGCAGGCCGATCACGATGGCAAGCACATCCGTGGGCAAACCATCGAGCTGGAAACGGGGACCTTCCATGCGGGCCACGGCGCCGGTGCCCGGCGGCCCGGAAGGCGAGGATGGCACGCCAAGCGGCGATGGGGTCCAAAGGCATGGTGGGGCGTGGATCGGCATGGCAACTCCAACGGAATCGGCAGACGTTGAACGATCTCGCGGCGCGTGGGGCGTCCGAGGGGAGTCCGGTCAATGACCGGATGGTGCAGGCGGCGTGCGGTCCGGTTCTGGCAGTTGGGCGATCGCCGCACGGATCTCGCGCAGCATGTCGGGCGCACTGTGACGGGCCGCCGCGTCGGCGGTCCAGTACAACGCCGAGGCGCGGTCCTCTGGCGGCAGCATGTCGACGATTCGCTTGAGCTCGGACAGCACCGCCCTGTCGTCGGCGGGGCAGTGCCGTGCCGCCCAGTGCGCGAGGTCGGTGACGGCGCCCGCCTTGCAGGCATGGGTGAAAGGCATGGCGTCCACCTCGTGCACGAGCAAACTGAACAGCACGCTGCTCCATGAACCGACGCGGTGCGCCATGTGCCGGCACACCTTGGCGGCCAACCGATGCCGATGCGCGGCAGGCAGCAGGTCAAGCAGCGGACGCAGCCGGGTGGCGGCATCGTCGAGGCCGAGCGGCTGCGTGGCGAAGGGCGGACCGGGGTTTATTCCCGTCCATTGCAGCTCTGCGTTTTCCTGCGCCGCCGCGAACCCCAGCATTCGGCGGGCGATGACAAGCAGAGCGGGATAGCGCGATTCTGGCGGCAGGGCCGCGGCGGCGTTGGTGATCCTTCCCCAATCGTCATGCCGCTCGGCATGGCCGCTGGCCGCAAGCCGCGCGATCACGCCGGCCCGTTCGGCGGCGGACAGCGGCGTGGCCAGCGCGAGCAGGTGCAGGACGGCCGAGGCCGATTCATCGACATAGCGGACAGCGGGGACGGTACTGGCGTCGATCAGCGCGAGCGTCGCGCGGTGGCGGAGCGTGACGGACAATGCCGAAACCTCGGCCAGCAGGGCGTTCCAACGAGCCCGCACGGCGCGATCGAAGTCCGCCATGTCGTCCGGCACGAACTCGGGCCCGCCCGCGATGTACGTCGCCAGCGCGCGAATCATCGGTTCTCGATCCGACGGCGCCGCCGCCTGGCAGGCCGCCAGCATGGCCTGCCAGGCGCGGGTGAGCGTGTCTTCATCGGGCGCCACATTCGCGATCGCGCCGCACAGCGACGCCTGTTGCGGCGGCGGCAGCGTATCGACGCATGCCGTGAGGGCCAGCACCGCGGGCGCTGGCCATGGCCAGTGTCCGGGCAGGGGCGTGACCATGGCGACCAGAATGTCGCCGGCATCGGCGGGGGCGTAGCGGTCGCGTGCGGTGCCGATCAGCGATTGCGCGCGGGTCCAGCTTCCTGCGCGAAATTCGATCGCTACACCGGGCGCCAGCGCGACGATCGCCGGCTTCGCCGCATGCGCCGGCATGGCGAGCGCGGCGGCATGGATGGCATCCCAGATCGACAGGCGCTCGGCCAGCAGCGGGTCGTCCGCGTTCGTCGACATGGGCGACGATGCCACGAGCAGGCGCGCCAGCGTGGCGAGGTCCTGCCCGCAATGCTCTGGGGGGACGCCCGAGCGATGCCTGCCTGGAACATCGTGCCAGGCGTGCAGCCACGCACGCGCCGTGCCGGGCGCCTGCTCGCGTACCGCGAAGGCGAGGCATTGCAGGAACGGGGCGCGGTCGTGTGCGGGCAATGCGTCGGCGATGGCCATCCATTGCGCCGGCGTTCGCCGGGGCAGCTCGTCGGCGCGCCGGTGCATATAGAGAGTCAGGGCCATGCGGCGCCGGGCTGGCGCCACGGTTAGTGCAGCCTCCAGTGTCGAACAGGCAGGAATGGCGACGCTGGTGCTTACGTTGCTGTGCGGCGCGATCATCGCGCCGGCGTCGTGCAGGGCCGGATGCAGGGCGCTTATCCGGCCTGCCACCTGCTGCGACAGGGTTGCGCGCGCCGGAGCGCCCAGCCCGGTGGCGGCCTGCCATAGCCGTTGCAGCGTAGCGCAGGACTGGGCGCGGCGGATGGCGCGGGAAAGCCGTATTGGTGCCAATGCGCCGGCATCGAGGACGGCATGGACCCGTTTCGAGACCAGTCCGAGCGCCAGCATGTCCTGTTTTTTTTGCAGGTAGCCGGCGATGTCCGTCAGCGTCTGCGCCGCAGCCGTATCGAGCCGGATGGCGTGGCGTGTGATGCCGGTCGGCGAAAGGGCCCGCGTCATCGTCGGCGAGGGCGGCGGCGATGGTGGCGTATCGGCATGCGCGGTGGCAGCCGGCGTGGAAAGACCGGAAATCGGCATGGAGCGGCGGTGTGACAGCGGGAGGTGACGGCGGCGACCTTGCTGGTTCAGCGGTGCCGGCCGCGCGACTCGGAACGGAGTTCGTTTTAATGCGGGCGACGTTGCGGCGCTATACAGGCCGGACAGCCGCTTTCGGATTTGAATAGAGGCGCGGCGGCGATGGGCGTCACCGCGGCGGTTCCTTGCGCTTAAGGGTGTTCGGTGCGGGGCGGTCCGCTTCGGGCAGCGCCTGTCGCTGTTCCCGTATCCGGTCCATCCATGGATCGTCGATGTCCAGCCGTTCGACCACGTCGGCCAGCCACGCCAGGGCGGAGCCGCGGGAATGCGCGGGCAGCGCCAGCACGGCATTCCACACATCGGGCAGGAACTCGTATACGTCGTCCTTATCTTCCTCGTCGCAAAGCTCTTCCATCGCGGCGCAGATAGCGGTCACGATGGAGATTTCGTGGCGCCCGTTCGGCGGCAACCGGCGGGCTTCCTGAAGCAGCCACGTCATGTCTTCCTGGAACCATGAGTCCCACTCCCCAAGGGAAAACACACCGGCCAGCTCGGCGGCGACGACCCTGAGCGGTAGCCACTGCAGTGCCGCCGAGGCCTGCCGCAGCGCGTCATCGTGGTTTCGCGGCCATGCTGCCAGTGGCAAGTCGGTCTGCCGTGCCGCCGGTACGTCGGCGGGGCCGGTTTCATCGTCCATGAAGACAGCTTCGTATCTGATCGCCAGCCGGCGCACCAAGGCTCTGACGGGCGCCTCCCGGACGGCGCCGGAAAGCTGGCCGATCTGGTTGACGGTGTCGCGCCAGTCGCGCGGTTGCATGGTCTCCTGGCGGTCGACCATGGCCGCCAGCAGTTCGGCCCGGTCCGCTTCTCCAGGAAGGGAAAGGGCCAATCGAAGCAGCTTCTGGTGGCAACCCACGGACCGGGGAACGTGTTCGCAGGCGTGGACCAGTGCCCGGGCCGGCGCGAGCCGTAGCGACTCGGGCAAGGCCATGGTGCGGTCCAGCAGCGCGAGCCAGCGCGACGGCAGGGTGGGATCGTGTCCATCGGCCCCGCTGCCATGGTGTCTCGCATGATCCAACGTGTCGGCGAGCTTGGCCAATAGTGGGGCCTGGCAGTCTGCATCGGTCTGTGCCGAGGCGATGAAGATGGCGTTCCACAGCGTTGCGTACCGCGCGTCTTTTCTCTCCACGATGGCGCCCGGTCTGTGCAGCACCATCGCGAGCACGTGGCTGCATTGCGGATCAGGCAACTGGCGAGCGGTCGCCATCAGATGCGTCAGCATGGGAATGCGTGCCGGCAGCGCGTTCGATACCCATCGATCCGGGTCCTTGGCCATGGCAGCGAGCACGTCGGCAATGGCATCGGTGTCACGTAAGACCGCAGCTGCCTCTTGCGGCAGCTTTCTCCACGCGGGGACATTGGTGCCGTGGGTCTGCACCGTGACGTTGCCCGTCCGGGACAGCTCCCACGACGGATACGTTGCGAGGCCCGTCAGCAGTGTCCGCTGGTGCGGGGGCGCCAGGGTCTGGACCAGATCGAGCACGGCCTCCCATATCGCCCGCCGGCTTCGCCCTTCGGTGCCGACACCGTCAGGCTGAAAGTAGTCGATGCGGCCTGTTGCCTTGGCAATGGCGCGCAATATCCGCATGCGAGCCGGATTTCCAGGGGGCGTCAGGTTGCGGGCGGCATCGATGGCATTGCCCGCGATTTGCTCCCACGCGTGTGGGTCGCTGGTCGAAGCGTGCTTGACGAGTTTGCAAAGTACGCGGGCACCAGCGGCTTCGGGCAAGGCGGATACGATGGCTTGCCACTGCGCCGGCGACCGCTGCGCGACGCCTTCCTTGTCCGCCACCGCGATCCATTGGGCAAGCACCCGGCCGCGGTCCTGGTCAGGCAGTTGCAGCACGTGCTCCAGCGCGGGCAGCGCTTCGGGAAACCGTTCGTCGATGCGTTGCGATTGCCGCCACCTTACCCTGTGAAGCGCTTGCGACAGGCGCTCGCCGTCGTCGTTGGGAACCAGCGTGCCGAGTGCCCGTTGCGCGCCTGCCAACAGCGACGGGTGAAGGTGCGCGCGCCGTTCGGCGAGTTTGAGCGTCAGCGCGGCGCGTTGCGCGGCAGGGCGCTCCAGGATCTCGCGCGCCATGTCGGCGAATCCGCTCGCGGTGACCACCCAGCGAATCCGGTCGGCCAGCCGCATGGCGGCGAGCATGTCGTGGTCCAGGCACGCATGGATCTGGCGCGATGTCTCGGCCAGGCACCGCACCGACGGGCCGTCGAGCCATGCGGCGATACGCAGCAGGATTTCGCAGGGCAAGGTGTCGAGCTGGATCGACGGGGGGAGGAGTGTCGTGCCTCCTGTGTCGGCCAGGGGCGGCGCCGCGGACCAGACCGGAAATGGCGATTGCTGCCGGATGGGAAAGAGCGAGTCGAAGGGCATGGGCAAGAAGGGATGACTGGTCTTGGCTGGCGCGGTGCCGGCACGGGCAGCCAATGGTTGCACCGGTAGCCGCGATGGCGAGTGGCGAGAGCAGGCAGTTTGCGAACCGCTCGCCCGTGCTGCTTGCACAAAAGCGCCGTCGTTGCCAGCATTTCGACATATCGCGCCCGTGCGATCAGCGCGCCGGCGCCCTGAGCTTGGGGGCCCTTCGACGCTGGGGGCGCCGGTCGCCAGGCGGGGCGGTGTCATGCCCCGGGGTTCGCACGGTGGCCGGTCATGTCCCGGCACAGGCTGGCCCGTTTGTCATGCCGAAAGAATCGCGCAAGCCTGCCGTTAACCCCCTGACGGGGCCGTTCGACCGGGAAACCGGCCCCCGGCACCGCCCGCCATCGGCCAAATAGCGCCGCAATCCCCCGCCTATTCCTCCTAATAGCGCGGGCCCCCCGCTCCGATAATCGACCCAGTCGAACGGCGGCATGCCGCTTCGCCACGGAGCGGCAATGTCCGAAGAAAGCGACCTCGAGAAAACCGAACCCGCCTCACCTCGGCGCCTGGAAAAGGCGCGCGAGGAGGGCCAGGTGGTGCGCTCGCGCGAACTGGGCACGTTCCTGATGTTGATGGCCGGTGCCGTCGGCCTGTGGGGTCTGGGCGGCATGCTGGGACGGAAGCTCGATCTGGTGATGCGTGCCGCGCTGGGCTTCGAGCCCGCGGTGGCGCGCGACCCCGAACGGATGCTGACGGGACTGGGCCAACTGGCCTTCGAAGCGCTGCTTGGCGTGCTGCCGCTGCTGCTTCTGCTGGCCGTGACGGCGCTGGTGTCACCGATGCTGCTGGGCGGCTGGCTGTTCTCGACCAAGTCGCTGATGCCGGACTTCAGCCGCCTGTCGCCAATCAAGGGCCTGGGGCGGCTGTTTTCCGCGCATACGCTGGTGGAGCTGGCCAAGGCCATCGCCAAGTCGCTGCTGGTTGGCGGCGTGGCGGCCTGGGTGCTGTGGGGCAAGCTGCCCGAGGCGGTGGCGCTGATGTCGGCGCCCGTCGACGAGGCGCTGATCCACATGCTGGAGCTGGTGCTGTACTGCTGCGCGGTGGCGGCGCTGGCGCTGCTGCTGGTGGCCGGACTCGACGTGCCCTGGCAGTTCTACGAGTTCTTCAAGAAGCTGCGCATGACCAAGGAAGAGGTCAAGCAGGAGCACAAGGAGAGCGAGGGCGACCCGCATGTGAAGGGCCGCATCCGGCAAATGCAGCGTGCCATGGCCCGCCGCCGGATGATGTCCGAGGTGCCCAAGGCCGATGTGGTGGTCACCAACCCGACCCACTTCGCCGTGGCGCTGCGCTACCAGGAGGGCCAGATGGGCGCGCCGCGCGTGGTCGCCAAGGGCACCGAGGCGGTGGCCGCGCGCATTCGCGAACTGGCCGGGGAGCACCGGGTGCCGATCGTGTCGGCCCCGCCGCTGGCGCGGGCGCTGCATCGCCACGTCGAACTCGGCCAGGAGATTCCGGCCGGCCTGTATACCGCGGTGGCCGAGGTGCTTGCCTGGGTTTACCAATTGAAGAACTGGCACCACAGCTACGGGCCCGTACCCGATGCCCCTACCGGCCTGCCGGTGCCCGATGAACTTTCTGTACCGGAAAGCTCCGCATGAATGCACTGAATTCGCTGCTCCGACTGTCCGGCGGCCGGTCCGGCGTCCAGATGAAGGCGCTCGCAGGCCCGCTGCTGATCGTCATGATCCTGGGCATGATGGTGCTGCCGCTGCCGCCCTTCCTGCTCGACCTGCTGTTCACCTTCAATATCGCGCTGTCGATCATGGTGCTGCTGGTGGGCATGTACACGCAGCGCCCGCTCGATTTCGCCGCCTTCCCGGCCGTGCTGCTGTTCTCGACGCTGCTGCGCCTGTCGCTGAACGTGGCGTCGACGCGCGTGGTGCTGATGGAAGGCCATACCGGCCCGGACGCGGCCGGCAAGGTCATCGAGGCGTTCGGCCACTTCCTGGTCGGCGGCAACTTCGCCGTCGGTCTCGTGGTATTCGCGATCCTGGTGGTGATCAACTTCATGGTGATCACCAAGGGCGCGGGCCGGATTGCCGAAGTCGGCGCGCGCTTCATGCTGGACGCGATGCCCGGCAAGCAGATGGCGATCGATGCCGACCTGAACGCCGGCCTGATCAATGAAGAGGGCGCACGCAAGCGGCGCGCCGAGGTGGCGCAGGAATCGGACTTCTACGGCGCGATGGACGGCGCCTCGAAGTTCGTGCGCGGCGATGCGATCGCGGGCCTGTTGATCATGTTCATCAACGTCGGCGCCGGCATGGTGGTCGGCATGGTGCAGCACGACCTGGACTTCTCCACCGCGGTGCGCAACTACACGCTGCTGACCATCGGCGACGGCCTGGTGGCGCAGATTCCCGCGCTGGTGATCTCCACCGCGGCCGGTGTGATCGTGTCGCGCGTGTCGAACGAACAGGACGTGGGCCAGCAGCTGACCGGCCAGCTCTTCTCCGATCCGCGCGTGCTGTACCTGACTGGCGGCATCATCGGCCTGCTCGGCATCATTCCCGGCATGCCGCACTTCGCCTTCCTGCTGCTGGCCGGCGCGCTGGTGTGGATGGGCACGTATATCGCCAAGCGCAAGCAGGCGGCCACCGAGGTGAAGGCCAAGGAAGAGCGCACGCCGGTGATCGCCAACGAGAATACCGAGGCGTCGTGGGACGACGTCACGCTGGTGGACCCGCTGGGCATGGAGGTCGGCTACCGGCTGATCCCGCTGGTCGACCGCGCGCAGAACGGCGAGCTGCTGGGCCGCATCAAGAGCATCCGCAAGAAGGTGGCGCAGGACATCGGCTTCCTGGTGCCGGTGGTGCATATCCGCGACAACCTGGAGCTCAAGCCGAACGCGTATCGCATCACGCTCAAGGGCGTGGAAATCGGCCATGGCGAGGCGGTGCCGGGCCAATGGATGGCCATCAATCCGGGCCAGGTCAGCGGCAAGATCCCCGGCACGCCGACGCAGGATCCGGCCTTCGGTCTGCCAGCGGTGTGGATCGAGACGGGCATCAAGGAACAGGCGCAGGCGCTGGGCTACACCGTGGTCGACGCCAGCACCGTGGTGGCCACCCACCTGAACCATCTGATCCACCTGCATGCCGCCGAGCTGCTGGGCCGGCAGGAAGTGCAGGCGCTGCTGGACCGCATCGGCAAGGAATCGCCGAAGCTGACCGAGGACCTGGTGCCCAAGGCCATCACGCTGACGGCGCTGCAGAAGGTGTTGCAGAACCTGCTGGACGAAAACGTGCCGATCCGCGACATGCGCACCATCCTCGACGTGATTGCCGAGCATGCGCCCAAGGTCAGCGATCCAAACGAACTGACCGCGCTGGTGCGCGTGGCGCTGGGCCGCGCGATCACGCAGCAGCTGTTCCCGAACGGCGCGGACCTGCAGGTGATCGGCCTGGATGCCGGCCTCGAGCGCGTGCTGTCGCAGGCCCTGAATTCCGGCGGCGGCATCGAGCCGGGCCTGGCCGACGCCGTGCTGCAGCAGGCGCAGGGCGCCGTCCAGCGGCAGGAACAGCTGGGCCTCGACGCGGTGTTGCTGGTGCCGCACGCATTGCGCCCGCTGCTGGCCAGATTCCTGCGCCGGACCATGCCGCAGCTGAAGGTGCTGTCGCATGCCGAAGTTCCCGACAACCGCAACATCCGCATCACCGCCATGATCGGCGGCGCGGGCTGATCCTCGTTCAGACAAGAGTGGCGAAATGAGCGTAGCCAAGTTCGTGGCGGCCAATGGCCGCGAAGCCCTGCGCCAGGTGCGCGAAGCGATGGGACCTGACGCGGTGGTGCTGAGCAACCGCACCGTCGAGGGTGGCGTGGAAATCGTGGCGATGAGCGACCGCGAGCTGGACACGCTGTCGACGTCGGCGCCCGCTTATCAGCCGCCCGCCATGCCGGCGCTGGCGGCTCCGATGGCAGCCCCGATGGCGGACGGCGACGCGCTGGGCGACCTGCGTGGCGAACTGCAATCGATGCGCGCGCTGATCGAGCGCCAGCTCGGCGCCGCCGCCGCGCCCGCACTGCCGGCCGTCTCCGCTGCAACCGATCCGATGCGCGAGTCGCTGTTCGACTGGCTGGTGGGCGCAGGCTTCTCGGCCCAGCTTGCACGCACGCTGCTGGCGCGGCTGCCGGCCGGCTACGACCGCCAGGCGGCCATGGCTTGGATGCGCCGTGAGATCGCCAGCAAGGTGCCGGTGCTGGCCGACGAGGACGCGCTGTTCGGCCAGGGCGGCGTGCTGGCGCTGGTGGGCCCCACCGGCGTGGGCAAGACCACCACCACCGCCAAGCTGGCGGCGCGCTTCGTGCTGAAGCACGGTGCCGACAAGCTGGCGCTGCTGACTACCGATACCTTCCGGATCGGCGCGCACGAACAACTGCGGATCTACGGCGACATCCTTGGGGTGCCCGTGCATGCGGTCAAGGATGCCGCCGATCTGCGGCTGGCGCTGGATGCGCTGGCGCAGAAGGATCTGGTCATCATCGACACCGTCGGCATGAGCCAGCGCGACCGCAACCTGTCCGAGCAGATCGCGATGCTGGCCGGTGCTCCGGCGCCGGTGCAGCGCGTGCTGCTGCTCAACGGCGCGAGCCACGGCGACACGCTGAACGAAGTCGTGCACGCCTACCGGCATGACGCCACGCCGGGCGGCGGCGTCGACGGGTGCATCATCAGCAAGCTGGACGAGGCCACGCACCTGGGCTCGGTGCTCGATGTGGTGATCCGCCACCGGTTGCCGGTGTTCTATGCGTCGACCGGCCAGCGGGTGCCCGAGCACCTGGAGCTGGCGCGCGGCGACGCGCTGGTCGAGCGCGCCTTCCTGATGCCGCGACGCGGCTCGGTGTTCGCGGACGCGCAGGCGGCGCGCCGTGCCGCGGAAACGGCAGAGGCGGGCGAAGGCCGCGCCGGCGCGGGCACCGACGTGCTGCGTGCGATCGCCGACAGCGGCCACGCCGTGGGCGCCTGCGTGACGGCGTTGCGCGAAGGCCCGTACGGCTTCGATGTGTTGCGCGAGCTGTGGGCCCGTCGCGCCGCGGGCGCCGCCGATTTCGCGCTGCGGCCGCTGGCCCAGCGCGTGCGCGAGGCGATGTGCCACGATGTCGGCCGCCTCAGCGACCGCTATGTGCTGGCGGCGCAGGTCACGCTGCCATGCGCGGTGCCGGGCCGCCGTACGCCGCAGCCGTGGCAGCACACGGTGTGGCTGGCCGACCGCGATGGCATGCCGATCGGCGCTTCGGTGACGCCGGCGGGTCGCACGCAGCAATGCGCCGAATGGGAAACCGAAATGGCCGATTGGCGCGCCGCGATTGCGACGCGCCGCACGCTGGTCCACCTGGCCGACGCGCTGCCGGCCGCCGCCGTGCTGCAACGCTGGCAAGGCGCGGGCGAGCGCTGGCTGGCCGGCGCGCGCAAGACCACGCGCGTGCTGTGCGATGGCGCCGCATGGAAGCTCGATGCGCTGGGCGACACGCTGACCTTCCACGCCGTCGATGAAGTCGAACTGCGCGGCCGTGCCGCCATGCTGTGGGTAGCGCAGGCCAGCGTGCGCGTGATCGAGGGGCAGACCCGCGGCGCGCGTCCCGCGCAGGCCGATGGCGGCATCGACGCGGGCCTGCTGGTGGTGCGCGCGATCGATCGCGACAACGGACAGACGCTGGCGGTGGACTATCTGCTGGCCGATCCCGCGCTGGCCATCGAAGGCGCCCGCATCGCGCGCTGGGCCCGCTTCGGCGAGCAGGCCGCGCTGCAATGCCGCACGCTGCGCCACGCTCTCGACCAGCTCGGCCAGGGCGCCGAGGCCGGCGTGCCGGACGCATCGTCGCTGTTCGCGCTGCAGGCGGGCCTGACCGCGCTGCGCCTGGCCCATGCCCCGGACGCCGCCGCGGTCGACTGCCTGTCGCGGCTGGCCGGCCGCACCGCCGGCAAGGACGCCAGTCCCGGTGCCGCCGCGTTGCTGGAAGGCATCGGCCGCCTGCTGGCGCTGATGGACGTGCTGGAGAATTTCCCCGGCCGCGCCGCGCCGGTGGCCGAGGCCGCCGAACCGAAGGGGCAGCAGAACCGGGCCGCGGAATCCGCGCCGCCGGCCGCCTCGGCGTCGCTGGCACCGGCGGTGCTGCCCGAGTCCGCCCAGCATCTGGCAATGCGCATGACACAGCAGGCCGCGCCGCTGGCGACGGCTTCCACGCAATACGCGGGCGCCGCGATGACGCTGCCCGGAAACTGAAGGTTTGAAGATGCTTGCCGCTGATCAGGCCGAGAGCCTGCGCCGCATGCTGGCCCCGCGCGCGACCCGCCGCCTCACCGTGGTGGGCTGCGAGCCGGGGGCGGGCGCCACCACCGTCGCGCTGGGGCTGGCCAATGCGCTGGCGCTGCAGGGCGAACGCGTGCTGCTGGTCGACGAGGACCAGGCTGGCGCACGCGCGACGCGGCTGGCCGGCGCCGCGCCGCGGGCGCCGCTGGCGCAGGTGTTCGCCGGGGCGGTGACGCTGGACGATGCCGTCGGACAGCGCGCCACCGGCGCGCCCTGCGTGATCGCGGGCGATCCGCTCGCGTGGGGGCCGGTCCAGCTGCTGCACGGCTTTCGCACGGTGGTCGCCGATGCGCGCCCGGTGGCCGACGGCACGCTGTCGCGCCTGTCGGGGGCGGCTCACAATCTGCTGATCGTGCTGCGCCCGGAGCGCGCCTCGCTGACCGCGGCCTATGCCTGCATCAAGCGGCTGCACCATCGCTATGCGTGCCGTCGTTTCCATCTGGTGGTCAACGGCGCGGCGGGCGATGCGGCGGCAGCCGCCATCGCCGGCAACCTGGCGCGTACCGCGAGCCAATACCTTGGCGTGCAGGCCGATTGTGTCGGCGTGGTGCCGGCCGATCCGCTGGTCGCACGGGGCGCCGCGCTCGGACGCTGCGTCGTCGAAGCCTTCCCCGGCGCGCCGGCCACCGCAATGCTGCGCCAGGTCGCCGCCAGCATCGCGGGATGGCCGCTGCCGCCCGACCCCACCGAATCCGATGCCGACGCCGCCCCGCGCGCCGTTTCGGCGTTGGCTTGCTAGCCACCGCGAGAATTCCACCATGTACACGATTCAGGGAAAGCTCGAACAGACCGATACCGTCCAGACCTATGCCCCGCTGGTGCGGCGTATCGCGCTGCAGCTGGCGGCCAAGCTGCCGGCCAGCGTGCAGCTGGACGACCTGATCCAGGCCGGCATGATCGGTTTGCTCGATGCCGCGCGGCGTTATGAGGACACCCATGGCGCGCGCTTCGAGACCTATGCCAGCCAGCGCATCCGCGGCGCCATGCTCGACGAGGTGCGCGCCAACGACTGGCAGTCGCGCAGCCTGCGTCAGTCGACGCGTCGCATCGAGCGGACCATCCGTGGACTGGAGCAGAAGCTGGGCCGCACGCCGCTCGACTCCGAAGTGGCCGAGGAACTCGAGATGCCGCTGGACGAATACCAGACCACGCTGAACGAGGTCTATGGCTGCCAGCTGCTGCACTACGAGGATTTCGAGCGCTCCGGCGAGGAGGACTTCCTGGACCGTCACCTGACCTCGGGCGAGGACGGCAATCCGCTGACGCTGCTGATGGAAAGCGGCATGCGCGGCGCGCTGATCCGCGCCATCGAACGCCTGCCCGAGCGCGAGAAGCTGGTGCTGTCGCTGTGCTACGACCAGGAACTGAACCTGCGCGAGATCGGCGCGGTGCTGGAGGTGACGGAGTCGCGTGTTTGCCAGATCCGCAGTCAGGCTATCAATCGCTTGCGTAGCCAGTTGCGTGGGTTGTTGTGATTGACGTGGAGGTTGGGATGAKYGGTGRCTGCCCTCTGCCCCGCCCCTCTCCCGCGAGCGGGAGAGGGGAGAAGACCGAAGCGATTCGAAACGCCGGCGGTTTGCTCGCCTCTCCCGCAAGGCGGGAGAGGGGCCGGGGGAGAGGGCAGCGCGGCGCCGCCGCCGAGGTTGCCATTGCCCTGCTTGCCGCCATCTGGCTGACACCCGCGCACGCTTCGCCTTACGTCAAGGCCAATCTCGGCGGCGAGTCGCGCCATGCGTGGACCGCATCGGTGGCCGCGCCCGCGCTGCATGGCCGCGGCCAGAGGACCATGTCCGCGCCGATCCTGCCGAATGGCTATCTCGCTCAGGCCGAGGGCGTGATCACCCACGTGCGCTGGCGCTACCGGTTCTCCCGCGTGCCGCCGACGAACCTGCAGGCCTACCTGTGCAACGCCAACCGCTGCGTGTTGCTCAGCGGCGCCGAGGGCCGCACCGACGCCTTCGCCGGCGACGATGCCGGCAAGGGATTCGTGTTTGCCTTCCTGGTGCCGGGCCGTGGGCCGCTGCCGGCCACGCTGATGGGCCAGACCAGCCAGATCACGGTCAGCTATCGATGACTTTGTGCCGCTTCGGGCGCGCCAGGGCCGCCGGAGTGATGGCGCGGGCGCTCCGGGCACGCGATGGCGATATTTACTGGCGTGGTAGGAAACGCCCCCGGCCGTACGCCAGCTTGCTTGGCGTCACGACATATCAAGTGTCATTCCAGACGCAAACGTTAGTGGCACCGAATGTGCTTGTTTGCCAGGTAACCCGGAACTTGGCAGCGAGACATCATGAGCCCGACCCGGAGCACCGGCAACCGCATTCGCCTGCTTGAGAATGGCGAGGCCTATTTCCCGCGAGTGAACGCGGCGATTGCCAGCGCGCGCCACAGCGTGCTGCTGGAAACCTTCATCCTGTTCGACGACGCGGTCGGACGGGCGCTGCAGGAGACGGTGGTCGATGCCGCGCGGCGTGGCGTGTTTGTCGCCATGACGGTGGACGGGTACGGCTCGTCCGACCTGCCGCGCGGCTTCGTCGCCCGGATGGTCGAGGCCGGGGTGCGCCTGCATGTATTCGCGCCGCGCCGACGGCTGCTGGGCATGCGCACCAACCTGTTCCGCCGCCTGCATCGCAAGCTGGTGGCCGTGGACGGGCGCATCGCCTTTGTCGGCGGCATCAACTTTTCCGCGCAGCACCTGAGCGACTACGGACCCGCGGCGAAGCAGGACTATGCGGTCGAGGTCGAGGGCCCGCTGGCGTACGAGATCCACCGGTTCCTTGTCGACGCGATGCCGCTGGACAGCGACGTGGCCGCTTCCTGCCGGCTGCCGCCCGAAGCCGTGCCGGCTTTGCGGGCACCGGCGGGCGCGACCGCATGGCTGGTGACGCGCGACAACGACGCGCACCGGACCGATATCGAATGGGAGTATCTGCTGGCGATCCGCGGCGCGCGGCGACAGGTGGTGATCGCCAATGCCTACTTCCTGCCCGGTTTCCGGGTGCTGCATGCGATTTGCGAGGCCGCGCGCCGCGGTGTCGACGTGAGGCTGATCCTGCAGGGCAACCCCGACATGCCATGGGTCAAGCGGATGGCCGACATGCTCTATGCCCATCTGCACGATGCCGGCGTACGCATCTTCGAATATTGCGAGCGGCCGCTGCACGGAAAGGTCGCGCTGGTGGACGACGACTGGGCCACGGTGGGATCGAGCAATCTCGACCCGTTGAGCCTGTCGCTGAATCTCGAGGCCAATCTGGTCATTCGCGACGCGGCCTTTACTAATGAACTGCGGGCGAACCTGGACCGGCTGATGGCTCGCGCGTGCCGCGAGATTCCTCCGGGCCAGCAGGCGCCGCGCGCGCCGTTGCAGATGGCCGCGACCACGCTGATGTTCCACTTCCTGCGTCGCTTCCCGGCATGGGCGGGCTGGCTGCCCGCGCACAGTCCCAAGGTGGTGCCGGCCCCGCTGGGGCCGCGCCGGTTCTGGCGTCTGCCGCTACTGAAACGAGGTACCGAATAGATGACGGCAAAGCCCGCAAGCCACGCCACGGCCGACGGGGGCAACGGTCGTTCCGCGCGTCCTGCGCAGGCCACTGGTCCTCATGCCCACCAGGCCATCCATGATGCGCATGGCCGCCATGCCGGTGGCCACGCCGGACAGCCGGCTCCGCGTCGCCGCGGGCGCTGGGCGCTCGCCCGGCGCATCGTCGGCGCGATCTTCATCGCGCTGGTGGTGGCGCTGGTGATCCGCAAGCTGAGCGAGGTGGACTGGGCCGAAGTCTGGATCACGCTGAAGGAATACGACTACCGGACCCTGACGCCAGCGGCGGCGCTGATCGCGCTGAGCTACTTCTGGCACAGCGCGTTCGACCTGCTCGGACGCTGGTATGCGCGCCACCGACTGCCCAGGCTGCGGGTGCTGGCGATCGCGTTTGTCAGCTACGCCTTCAATCTGAACCTGGGGGCGCTGGTGGGCGGTCTCGGCATCCGCTACCGGCTGTATTCGAATGCCGGGCTCGCGCCTGGACAGATCGCGGCGGTCTATACGATCGGCGTGGTCAGCAACTGGATCGGCTATCTGTTCCTGCTCGGCGCCGTGCTGGCCGCGCGCACGGTGGTGTTGCCGCCGGAGTGGGGGTGGAGCCCGACGCTGCTGCAGGCCGCGGGGTTCGCTTTGCTGGCTGTGTTTGCCGCCTACCTGCTCGCTTGCGCGACATCGCGGCGGCGCCGCTGGACGGTGCGCGGGCAGGTCTTCCATCTGCCGTCGCTGCGCTTTGCGCTGGCGCAGTGCGCGCTGTCGATCACGAACTGGATCACCATCTCGGCCATTATCCAGACGCTGCTGCCGGGCTCGGTGCCGTTGCTGGTGGTGCTGGGCGTGGTGTTGATCGGCAGCATCGCCGGCGCGGTGACGCATATTCCCGCCGGCCTGGGGGTTATCGAAACGGTGTTCGTCGTGCTGCTGGGCGACCGCGTGCCGCACCATGCCCTGCTGGCGGCGTTGATCGCGTACCGGGCGATGTATTACCTGCTGCCGATGTTGCCGGCGCTGGCCGGCTATTTCTGGATGGAAGCGCGCGGGCGGCGGGCCGGCGCGCTGGGCCCAACGGCGTGATGCCGCCGGGCGGAGGCGTCAGCCGCTGGCGAGGCTGACGCCGCGCGGACCGTTTTCGGTGCGGCCGTCGCGACCGTACACCGTCGCGTTGCCGCCGCGCTGGCGCAGCGCCTGCAGCGCTTCGCCGGTGTACTTCAGATGGGCATTGACCACCATGCCGGTCAGGGCCGTGGCATCGGCGGCGCCGCGCGCGGCCAGCTGCAGATCGCGCCAGCCCTCGGCCACCGCCGGATCGACATTGAGGCCAACCAGCTCCCGCCGCGGGCCCACGCGGATGCCATGCGCGGCCATCTGGGCCTGCCGGGCGGCGCCCAGCCGCGCCAGGTCCTGCGCGAGGTTCTGCTTGGTCTCGATCAGCCCCGACAACGCCTGGAAGTCGCCGGCGCGGATCGCGGCGCGTTCCTGTTGCAGGGTATCGGCGAACGCGAGCGCGGCTTGCGCTTCGCGGTGCATGACGTCGATCAGGGCTTGGCTCATCGTGGCGTTACATACGGTTGGGGTTTCGGGCGGCGCGGCGGCGTACCGCGCCATGACGCTTTCCACCCCTGCCGGTCAGCGCGGATCGCCTTGTGCCAGTTCGCGCAACGTGGCGAGCAGGCCGTCGGCAATCTTGCTCGGGTCCATGCGCAGCCGGCCTTCGGCAATCGCCTGGCGGATTTCCTCGACCTTGGCGCTGTCGATATCGTCGTCGGCCTGGTCGACAAGCCGGCTGCCGATCTCGCGCACCTGGCTGCCCAGGGGGCTCATGGTGAGGCCGGCCGCGGGCGCGGCCGGCGCCGCGTTGGCGGCGGCCGGTGCGCGACCTGTGCTTTCGGCAGCACCTTCGCCGGTCCGCGGCGGGGTGGATTGTTGAATCTTCACGGCTATTCCTTGCTGGGTTTGTCGGGCTTAACGGTGGCTTTTTGGGAAACTTTAGGGTTTCCGGGGGGTTTGGGGGGTATCGGCACTGTTACTGCCCTCTCCCCCAAAAGCCAAGCCAACACCCCAAGCCCGACAACAAATCCGAAGGCCGCCATTGTCGCACGGCCCGCGCCCAGCCTACTGCTGCAATACCACGGTGTCGGCGTCCTTCACCACACCGTTTACAACCTGTCCGTTCTTCAGTCTCACCTGCACGGTGTTGCCCGGCGCGGCGTCGGCCAGGATCTTGCCTTCGCTGCGGATCTGGAAGGCGTCGCCCTCGATGGACACCGTCACGTTCTGGCCCTGGCGCACGGCGATCGCCTTCTTCAGCAGATCCAGGCGCAGCGGCGACCCGGCCGCGATGCGGTTGACGGTGACGGCGCCGGCGATCTGGCCAGGGTCGGTCACCACCGCGCGCGGCAGCGCGGCGAGGTCGCCCTGGCGCACTTCCACGTCGGCCGGATCGAGCGGCTCTCCGGGCGCCAGCGTGCGCGCCGCCACGTAGTAGTCCGCCACCACGGAAACGCGCGCCTGCATATAGCGGGTCCATGGGCGGTCGCCGCCACAGCGCACGCCGACCGACACCCGGCCCCAGGCCAGCGTGCCGGAAGGCAGGAACGGCTCTGGCGATACGCACTCGCGCGCGCGCCCGCCGGACGGCGGCATCACCAGGATCTGGGCCTTGCCGGGCAGGCCGCCGGCTTCCCGCTGCAGGAATTGCTCGACCGCGACCCGCACCGGATCGTCGGGGAACGGCGACGGCGCGGCCGCGTTGGCGGCGTTTGCGGCGACGGCAGCGCCGCTGCCCGCCAGCGACAGCCAGGCGGTGCACAGCACGATCGGCAGGACCCCGCCCCGCCGACGGCGGACCGGCGGCACGGCCGCGTGCCACGCGCGGTCATGCGCGCGTTCATTCAAATCAGACATGGCTTCATCCCAGCAAGGACGAGGGTTTGCGCGCGCGCGGCGGGGCATTTCCCGAGCGCACGCGTTTTCCGACGGGATCGATTCTAGGCATTTGGCGCGCCGGGGCTGCGCGCGAATTGCGCGCTTTTCTTCGTCCTATTCGTCCGATTGGGCTGGCGGGCCGGCACCTAAGATGGCACCCGTAAAGAAGGAGGGGCCCGGTCCCGCCTGGCTCGCGCGCCAGCGGCGCGCCCTTTTTGTCGATGCAATTTGCGAGATACGGACATGATTGACAGACTCGACGCGGCCTTCCGCTTCCAGCAGGAGGCGCTCAATCTGCGCAACGAGCGGCAGTCGGTGATCGCCGCCAATATCGCCAACGCGGACACGCCGGGCTTCAAGGCGCGCGACTTCGACTTCGCGGGGCGGCTGACCGAGACCATCGAACGCGGCCGCCGCGCGGCGGAAGGCGTGACGCTGTCGACCACGTCGCAGCGCCACCTGCCCGGCCAGGGCGTCGTGATGACCCCGTTCGAACTGTCGTATCGCATTCCGATGCAGTCGAGCATCGACGGCAACACCGTCGAGATGGATACCGAGCGCGTGGCCTTCGCCGATAACAACGTGCGCTACGAAGCGGGGCTCACCGTGATGAGCTCGAAGATCAAGACCATGCTGGCCGCGATCCAGCAGTGAGGCCGACATGCCAGCAATGAATATTTTCGATGTGGCGGGCTCGGCGATGGCGGCGCAGTCGCAGCGCATGAACGTCACCGCGTCCAACCTGGCCAACGCCGACAGCGCGGTGTCCCCGAACGGCCAGCCCTATCGCGCCAAGCAGGTGGTGTTCGGCGTGGCGCCGACGCAGGGCCAGACCGACCTTGGCGGCGTGCAGGTGCGCGGCGTGATCGAGGATCCGGCGCCTCCGCGCATGGTCCACAACCCCACGCACCCGCTGGCCAATGCCGACGGCTACGTGGTGATGCCCAACGTGAACCCGGTGGAGGAAATGGTCAACATGATTTCCGCCTCCCGCTCGTATCAGGCCAATGTCGAGGTGCTCAATTCCGCCAAGACGATGATGCTGAAAACGCTGTCCATCGGCCAGTAAGCGGCCGCAACCTACTGACGCGCAAATCGGAAACAACAATATGACCACCACCTCCTCCGTCAATGGCAGCAGCAGCGCCGCGGCATTGGCTTCGAGCTCGTCGTCGTCGGCCGATCTGCAGG
This sequence comes from Cupriavidus gilardii J11, assembly GCF_007829435.1. Lineage (GTDB taxonomy): Bacteria > Pseudomonadota > Gammaproteobacteria > Burkholderiales > Burkholderiaceae > Cupriavidus > Cupriavidus gilardii_D. The sequence goes on along the minus strand of NZ_VLJN01000022.1, from coordinate 41,413 downwards.
AAAACTTCCTGAAGATGCTGGTCACGCAGATGACCAACCAGGACCCGCTCAAGCCGATGGACAACGCGCAGCTCACCTCGCAGCTCGCGCAGATCAGCACGGTCAGCGGCCTGGAAAACCTCGGCACCACGCTGGACCAGCTGCTGATGCAGGTCAGCGCCGGCCGCGCGATGGATTCCGCCGCGCTGATCGGCCGCACGGTGATGGTGCCGGGCAAGGAAATCAGCGTGACGGGCGGCGCGGCCACCAAGTTCGGCATCGATCTGCCGGCCACCGCCGACGCGGTCACCATCGACGTGCTGGACAAGGACGGCAACGTGGTCCGCACCATCGACCTGAAGGGCCAGCTGGCCGGCGTGCATGACGTCGCCTGGGATGGCAAGAACAACGCCGGCGGCGTGGTTCCGGACGGCGACTACACCTTCCGCGTCACCGCCACCGCGAGCGGCAAGTCGGTCGAGCCGGTCGCATTGGTGTACGGCAAGGTGGAGGCGATCAGCGGCGACGCGAGCGGCGTGCTGGTCGACATCGGCAACGGTCGCAAGGCGAATATCGACGACGTCCGCCGTATTTCGTAAGCCGTCTCGCAATCCGTCGCAATCGGGTCCATCAACACATCGCCGGCGTGGCGGCACGATGCCGCCGCCGGGACAGACACTCGCAAGACACGTAACAAGGGGAAATCATGGGTTTCGGTCAAGGGGTAAGCGGCATCAACGCCGCCGCGCAGAATCTCGACGTGATCGGCAACAACATCGCCAACGCCAACACCGTCGGCTTCAAGCAATCGACCGCGCAGTTCGCGGACGTCTATGCCGGCTCGAAGGTGGGCCTGGGCACGCGCGTGAACGCGGTGGTGCAGTCGTTCACGCAGGGGAACATCGAGGCCACCGGGCGCAACCTGGACGTCGCGATCACCGGCGGCAATGGCTTTTTCCGCATGGTCAGCGATGACGGCGGCGTGTTCTTCAGCCGCAACGGCCAGTTCCAGCGCCTGGACGATGGCCGCATCGTCAATATGCAGGGCCTGCAGCTGACCGGCTATCCGGCTGGCGKGSCCGCCGGCGGTGGCGTGGCGCCGCAGCCTATCGTGATCCCGAACACGGCCATGCCGCCGAAGGTCACCGACCGCATCACCGCGCAGTACAACCTGGATTCGCGCGCGACCGGCCGCCAGCCCACCGCGACGGTCAATTCGGGAGCGAGCACCATGGACGTGAACGTCACGGACGTCGATGCGCTCGTACGCACGACCTACACCGTGACCTACGACGGCACAAACTATACGGTGACCCCTGCCAACGGCGACGCGCCGGTGACGGGCGCCGGCCCGACGCTCAATGTCTATGGCATGGAACTGACCGTGGGCGGCACCGCTGCCGCGGGAGACAGCTTCACCGTCAATCCGTTCCCGGGCACCTTCACCACCGCGGCCGGCTCGCCGCCGACGTCGACCATGTTCGACTACAGCAGCACCATCGAGGTCTACGATTCGCTGGGCAACGCCAAGCAGGTCACGGCGTACTTCGTCAAGGGCGCGACCGGCGCCGATGGCACGCGCTGGGATGTGTACGTGACCGATGGCACCGGCGCGCCGCTGTCCGGTCCCGACACCATGGTGTTCGACCTGAACGGCAACATGGTGACGCCGGCCGCCGGCTCCACGCTGGCGGTGAACGTGCCCGGCACCAATGGCGCCGCCGCCACCACCATCCAGATCGATCTGACCGGCACGACCCAGTTCGGCAGCGACAACGATCCGAAGACGCTGGTGCAGAACGGCTATGCGTCGGGCGCGCTGATCGGCTACACGGTCGAATCGGATGGCCGCATCCTCGGCAGCTATTCCAACGAGCAGACCCAGGAACTCGGCCGCGTGGTGCTGGCCACCTTCGGCAACATCGAGGGCCTGAACCCCGAGGGCGACAACGTGTGGAGCGCCACCGGCGCCTCCGGTCAGCCGTTGCTGGGCGCGCCGGGCGGCAGCTTCGGCCAGCTGCAGGCCAAGGCGGTGGAAGCGTCGAACGTCGACTTGTCGGGCCAGCTGGTGAACCTGATCATCGCGCAGCGCAACTACCAGGCCAACGCGCAGACCATCCAGGCGCAGGACCAGGTGCTGCAGACGCTGGTCAACATCTGATAGCGCCACCTTAGACAGCCTTACTTGCCGCATCACCCGAACAGGAACCGCAGATGGACCGTTTGATCTACACCGCGCTGTCCGGCGCCAAGCAGACGCTGGACCAGCAGGCGGCCGTGGCCAACAACCTGGCCAATGTGTCGACGCCGGCCTTCCGCGCGCAGGTCAATATGTTCCGCGCGGTGCCGGTGGTGGGACCGGAGACGCCGACGCGCGCCTTCACCCTCGCCAGCACCCCGGGCGTCGATTTCAAGGCCGGACCGCTCACCTATACCGAGCGTCCCCTCGATATCGCGATGAAGGGCAATGGCTGGCTGGCGGTGCAGGCGCGCGACGGCACCGAGGCCTACACCCGTGCCGGCTCGCTGCAGGTGCGCGAGGACGGCCAGATCGTCACCTCGACCGGCCTGCAGGTGCTCGGCGACGGCGGCGGCCCGCTGGCGGTGCCGCCGGGCTCGACCATCACCATCGGCTCGGACGGCACCATCACCGCGCGCGGCCCGGGCGAGGCCGCCAACGGCCTTGCGCAGGTGGGCCGGCTGCGGCTGGTCAATCCGCCGCCCGAAGCGCTGGCGCGCGGCGATGACGGCCTGTTCCGTGCGCGGCCGGGGGCCGATGCGATCGAGGCCGATCCCGCCGTGCGGGTGATATCCGGCGCGCTGGAAGGCAGCAACGTGAATCCGGTGGAGGCGATGGTCGACATGATCGCCAACGCCCGCCGCTTCGAGATGCAGATCAAGATGATCCAGGGCGCGGATGCCAACGAGCAACGCGCCAACCAGTTGCTGTCGCATAACTGATGGCCGTGCGCGCACGCCACCTGATCAACACCTAAGTCGTCAACGTATCGCCATGGCAGCGCCGTGGCTCACGCCCAAGGAACACCATGAACCGCTCCCTCTGGATCGCCAAGACCGGCCTCGATGCGCAGCAGACGCAGATGGACGTGATCTCGAACAACCTGGCCAACGTGTCGACCACGGGCTTCAAGCGCGGCCGCGCGGTGTTCGAGGAACTGATGTACCAGACCATCCGCCAGCCGGGCGCGATGTCGTCGGACCAGACCGTGCTGCCGTCGGGCATGCAGCTGGGCACCGGCGTGCGTCCGGTCGCCACCGAGCGCATCCACACGCAGGGCAATCCGCAGCAGACCGGTAACGACAAGGACGTGGCCATCATCGGCCAGGGCTTCTTCCAGGTCACGCTGCCGGACGGCACCACCGCCTACACCCGCGACGGCTCGTTCCAGGTGGACCAGAACGGCCAGCTGGTGACCGCCAGCGGCTTCGTGGTCGATCCCGCCATCACGATCCCGCCCGACGCCACCGCGCTGACCATCGCCCGCGATGGCACGGTGTCGGTCAAGCAGGCCGGTTCGTCGCTGAGCGTGCAGGTCGGCCAGCTGCAGCTGGCCACCTTCATGAACCCGGCCGGCCTCGAAAGCCTGGGCGAGAACCTGTACGCGCAGACCGATGCTTCCGGCGCGCCGAACCCCACCGTGCCGGGCCTGAACGGCGCCGGCATCCTGCAGCAGAAGTATGTCGAGACGTCCAACGTCAACGTGGTCGAGGAGCTGGTCAGCATGATCCAGACTCAGCGCGCCTACGAAATCAACAGCAAGGCAGTACAGACATCGGACCAGATGCTGCAACGCCTGACCCAACTGGGCTGAACATGAAGCACACGCCATCGAGCCTGGGCCGCGTTGCCGGCCGGCTGATCCGCCGTCTCGCCTGCCTGGCCGTGCCGCTGCTCGCCGCCGGCTGCGCGCTGGTGCCGCGCGAGCCGCTGGTGCAGATGCCGACCACGGCGCGCGCCGACCAACGGCCGATGGCGAAGCCCACGGGATCGATCTACCAGAACTCGTACGCCGGCAATCCGCTGTTCGAGGATCGCCGCCCGCGCAATGTGGGCGACATCCTGACCATCGTGATCAGCGAGAACGTCAACGCGTCGAAGAACTCGGGCACCAACGCCAGCCGCACCAGCAATACGGCGCTGTCGTTCGATGCGGTGCCGCGTGCGCTGGGCGGCCTGTTCGGTGCGAGCCAGAACGCCGACATCAGCGGCGAAAACGGCATCCGTGCCACCGGCGGCTCCAGCGCTGCCAACACCTTTAACGGCACCATCACGGTCACCGTGCTGGAAGTGCTGCCCAACGGCAACCTCGTGGTGTCCGGCGAGAAGCAGATGGCGATCAACCAGGGCGCGGAGTTCATCCGCTTCTCCGGTGTAGTCAATCCGCGCACCATCACCGGCGACAACGCGGTGCCGTCGACGCAGGTGGCCGACGCCCGCATCGAATACACCGCCAAGGGTTATATCGATGAAGCGCAGCAGATGGGCTGGCTCCAGCGCTTCTTCCTCAACGTCTTACCGTTCTGATCCGCGTCATGTTCCTGCGTCTGGCCAACCGGCTTCGTCATCGCCCGAGTCTTCGCCCTCGTCACCGGCTGTCGGGCCGCGTCCCCGCGAGCATTGCCGCGGCGCTCGCCCTTGGCGTGGTGCTGGGGCTGGCACCGGTGGCCTCGCATGCCGAGCGCCTGAAGAACCTTGCCACCATCCAGGGTGTGCGTGACAACCCTCTGGTGGGCTATGGCCTGGTGGTCGGTCTGGACAACACCGGCGACCAGACCATGCAGACGCCGTTCACCACGCAGAGCCTGTCCAACATGCTGTCGCAGCTCGGCATCACGCTGCCGGCCGGCCGCAATATGCAGCTCAAGAACGTGGCCGCGGTGATGGTCACCGCGACGCTGCCGCCGTATGCGCAGCCGGGCAGCCAGATCGACGTGGTGGTGTCGTCGATGGGCAATGCCAAGAGCCTGCGCGGCGGCACGCTTCTGATGACGCCGCTCAAGGGCGCCGACGGCCAGGTCTATGCGATCGCGCAGGGCAACCTGCTGGTGGGCGGCGCGGGCGCCTCGGCCAACGGCAGCAAGGTGCAGATCAACCAGCTCGCGGTCGGCCGCATCGCCAACGGCGGCATCGTCGAGCGGGCGGTACCCGCGTACCAGCCGGACAACGGCATCCTGACGCTCGAACTGAAAAGCGCCGACTTCGCGACCGCGGAGCGCGTGGTCGACGCCATCAACCGCAATCTCGGTGGCGGCGTCGCCAGCGCGATGGATGCGCGCGTCGTGCAGGTGCGCGTGCCGCAGGCGTCGTCGCAGCGCGTGGCCATGCTCGCGCGCATCGAGAACATCGACGTGACGCCCGCCAAGGCCGCCGCCAAGGTGATCCTGAACGCGCGCACCGGCTCGATCGTGATGAACCAGGAGGTCACGGTGCAGGACTGTGCGATCGCGCACGGCAACCTGTCCGTGGTCATCAACACGCAGCCGGTGATCAGCCAGCCCGCGCCGTTCAGCGGCGGCGAGACCGTGGTGGCGCCGGTGTCGGAGATCAACCTGAAGCGCGATGGCGGCTCGCTGCAGATGGTGCGCGCGGGGGCTTCGCTGGCATCGGTCGTGCGCGGCCTGAATTCGCTGGGCGCCACGCCGGCCGACCTGCAGACCATTCTCGAGGCGATGCGCGCGGCGGGCGCGCTGCGCGCCGAACTGGAAATCATCTGATGCGCGCATCGGCGCAGACGGCACCGGCATGAGCCATTCGATCCAAGCACAAACCGATCTGTCGCAGCGCTTCGCGCTGGACACGCAGGGCTTCGAGGCGCTGAAGCACTCGGCACGCGCCGGCGAGCAGGACGCGTTGAAGACCGCGGCGAAGCAGTTCGAGGCCGTCTTCACGCAGATGGTGCTCAAGAGCATGCGCGAGGCCACGCCGCAGGACGGCCTGTTCGACAACGAGCAGACCAAGCTCTATATGTCGATGCTGGACCAGCAGCTGGCCCAGCATCTGTCGTCCAAGGGCATCGGCCTGGCGGATGTGATGGCGCGCCAGCTCGCGCGCGCCAGCGGCCAGCCGCTGACGCCGCAGGAAAAGACCGCCGCCGCGATGGACGATGCGGCCGGTTCCATCGGCCCGCTGCTCGATGGCCGCACCACCGACGCGGCCGATGGCGACGCGCTGCGCGCCGGCACGGTGCTGCCTGGAGCGCAGTGGAACCCGACCGCCGGGCTGCGCCAGTACCAGGCGCAGGACAATGCGCAATGGCAGGGTGGCGGGGCGATGTCCGAGGACACGCCGGCCCATATCAGCGCCTTCGTCAACCGCATGGCGGGACCGGCCGTGGCCGCGTCGCGCGCCAGCGGCGTGCCGGCCCGCCTGATCCTCGGCCAGGCCGCGCTCGAATCGGGCTGGGGCCGCCGCGAGATCGCGCATGCGGACGGCAGCACCACGCACAACGTGTTCGGCATCAAGGCCGGCGCCAGCTGGAAGGGCCCGGTGGCCGAGATCACGACCACCGAATACGTCGACGGCCAGCCGCAGAAGGTCAAGGCACGCTTTCGCGCCTACGGCTCATACGAGGAAGCGTTCAACGACTACGCGCGGCTCCTGACCAGCAATCCGCGCTATGCCGGCGTGGTGTCGGCGGGCTCGGCGGAGGAAGCCGCGCATGGCCTGCAGCGGGCGGGCTATGCCACCGATCCCGAGTATGGGGCGAAGCTGGTCAGGGTCATGAGGCAGGTGCAGGGGTAAGACTGGCGTGAGGGCAGTCACAGCAAAGCCTCCCAACCCCGCAAAACACCCCACACCAACCTAAAGTCCACCCCCCAACCTGCCGTTACCCCCTTCATGAACCGCCACGACCGCGGCAACGCCGTGGTCGGGAAGACCAACAGATTCCGGGGCTAGTGCATGTCTCTCTTCAATATCGGCCTGTCCGGCCTGAACACGGCGCAGAACGCGCTGACGACGGTTGGCCACAATATGAGCAACGCGGCCACCACGGGCTATACGCGCCAGAACACCATCATCGCGTCCGCCGGCGGCATCAGCACCGGCGTGGGCTTCTTCGGCCAGGGCTCGAACACCACCACGGTGATGCGCGTCTACGACCAGTTCCTGACGGGCCAGCTGCGCGGCGCCGAATCGGCCAGCGCTGAACTGGCGGCCTATGCCGACCAGATCGCCGGCATCGACACGCTGCTGGCCGACCAGAAGGGCGGTATCTCCCCGCTGATGCAGAAGTTCTTCGCCGCGGTGCAGGCCGTCGCCGACAAACCCGGCGACACCGCCGTGCGCCAGGGCATGCTGAACGCCGCCGAATCGCTGGCCGGCCAGATGCGCGCCGCCGCGACGTACTTCCAGCAGCAACAGGAAGGCATCAACGACCAGCTCAAGAGCTCGGTCACGCAGATCAACGCGTACGCCAGGCAGATCGCCTCGCTCAACAGCGAGATCGTGCGTGCCCAGGGCTCCTCCGGCGGCCAGCCCGCCAACGACCTGCTCGACCAGCGCGACCAGCTGGTGTCGGAACTGAACAAGCTGGTGGGCGCCAAGGTGGTCGTGCAGGACAGCGGCACCTATAACGTTTTCATCGGCAACGGCCAGCCGCTGGTGGTGGGCGCGAGCAGCTACGATCTGAAGGCCGTGCAGTCGGAAGCCGATTCGTCGCGCATCGCGATCGCGTATACCCTGCCCGACGGCAGCGCCATCGAAATGGAAGACTCGATCTTCCATGGCGGCACCATCGGCGGCCTGATGAAGTACCGCAGCGAATCGCTCGACGGCGCGCAGAACGCCATCGGCCGCATCGCGCTGACGCTGACGCAAACGTTCAACGAGCAGCACAGGCTCGGCATGGACCTGAACGGCGCCATCGGCGAGGACCTGTTCGCGGTTGGATCGCCGGTCGTCATCGGCAACCGCAGCAACACCGGCACCGGCACGCTGACGGTCAATATCGCCGATGCCGGCGCGCTGGCCACCAGCGACTACACGCTGAGCTTCGACGGCAGCAACTACAGCATCCTGCGCATGTCCGACAACAAGGTGATGGCCAGCGGCACCGGCCCCACCTTCACCGTCGATGGCGTCGAGATGACGGTCGGCGGCACCATGAACGCCGGCGATTCGTTCCAGATCCAGCCGACCCGCAACGTCGCCGCGTCGATGGAGCTGTTGATCAGCGACCCGGCCAAGGTGGCCGCCGCCTCGCCGGTGCTGGCCGAAACCAGCGCCGCGAACATCGGCAAGGGCACCGTCAAGGTCAGCAATATCGACGCGCCGTTCACGGTGCCGCCGTCGAAGATCACCGCGACCTTCGATGGCACGACCTACACCTTCGAGGACGCCGACGGCAACCCGGTCGTGCCCGACGACGGTCCGACCGCCAACGGCACCGCGGTCGAATACACCTTCGACGGCGTCACCGTGAGCTTCGACGGCACCCCCAAGGCGGGCGATCAGTTCACCATCGGCTCCAATGCCGGCGGTACGTCGGACAACGGCAACGCGCTGATGCTGGCCAAGCTGCAGACCGCCAAGACCATCAACGGCACGTCCAGCTTCAACGACGCCTACGGCCAGCTGATCAACAACGTCGGCTCGCGCGCCAAGTCGGTCGATATCCAGCAGACGTCGCAGGACAGCGTCACCACGCAGATCCGTACCGCGCAGCAAGGCGTGTCGGGCGTCAACATGGATGAGGAAACCGTCAGCCTGCTGCGCTACCAGCAGCTCTACCAGGCGAGCGCCCAGGTGATCCAGACCGCGTCGTCGCTGTTCGACACCATCATCGCCATCGCCTGACGCCAGCCGGCACCCGACAGAACCACGTAATCAGAGAAACGCCATGCGTGTCGCCACTTCCTCGTTCTACCAGCTCGGCCTGTCTTCGATGACCCTGCAGCAAGGCTCGCTGCTGCATGTCCAGCAGCAGCTCGGCACGGGCCGCCGCATCCTGACGCCGTCGGACGACCCGATCGGCGCCACGCGGGCGCTCAGCGTGTCGCAGGCCATCGGCGTGAACAGCCAGTACGCCACCTCGCGCACCCAGGCCAATACCAGCCTCGCGCTCGAGGAGAAGACGCTGCAAAGCGTGATCACCACGATCCAGAACGTCCAGACCCAGATCGTCAAGGCCGGCAACGGCGGCCTCAGCAACGAGGACCGCGCATCGATGGCGGCCGAACTGGAAAGCAACCTGAAGCAACTGGTCGGCCTGGCCAACAGCGACGACGGCAACGGCAGCTATCTGTTCGCCGGCTTCAAGTCCGGCACGCCGCCGTTCATCCAGAGCAACGGTGGGGTGCAGTACAACGGCGATACCGGCACCCAGCTGCTGCAGGTTGACGTGGCGCGCCAGATGGCCGCCGGCGACAACGGCCGCGACGTGTTCCTCAGCGTGACCGGCTCGGCGAACTACATCATGACGGCAGGCGCGGCCAATGCCGGTACGGCAACCTACAGCGCGCTGTCGGTCTCCGATCCGACCGATCCGCTGTACGGCCACGCGCTGGAAATCTCGTTCGCCACCGACACCGTCACGGGCGAGATGACCTATACCATCACGGACAACAGCGCCGACCCGGTCGGCCCGATCGGCACGCCGGTACCCTACGTCGACGGCGAAGCCATTACCGTCGCGGGCATGACCTTCGCCATCAAGGGCAAGCCCGTCGATGGCGACACCTTCGCCGTGGAACCCGCTGCGCAGGCCGGGACGGACATCTTCGCCAACATCCAGTCGGTGGTCGATGCGCTGAAGAAGCCTGTCTCCACCGACGCGGACCGCGCCGCGCTGGACAACGCGCTGGCCACCGCCAACCGCAAGATGGCCAACTCGCTGGACAACGTGCTGACCGTGCGCGCATCCGTCGGCTCGCGCATGCAGGAACTGGATGCGCTCGACACCATCGGCGAAAACCGCGACGTCAGCTACGACCAGACCTTGTCCAGTATCCAGGACCTCGACTACGCCGCGGCCATCACCGAGTATTACCAGCGGCAGATGGCGCTGCAGGCGGCGCAGCAGTCGTTCATGCAGATTCAGGGGTTGAATCTGTTCAATTACATGAGGTGAGGGTGGGGGGCCGCGTGAGGGCGCATTGCTGACTGGCACCAGGCGTACCATTCGAGCTTTGCCCCTTCCGCGCACCGGTTGAACCATGACGCATGAGCCCGCCACGCAGATGTCGACGCACATCATTGCCCGGGCGCCTTGCCGCACCTCGTCCATCCCCTCTCGCGACAGGTGTATCCCGACGCGAGGGAATCCGTCTCACCCCCTTCGCATCCCTACTGTTTTCGTCCAGGCCTTCGCGACCGAGGAGTATCCCGTTTAGGGCGTTAGGATCGCGGACAACGAAAAGTTCGGAGAACGGTACACCAAACAAACGGTTAGCTTGTCGCCCCGGCAGCGGCCATCATTGCTCCCCGACACACCGCCGGATGGGCCGGCGGGTGCTTTCCCGAGCGACCGAAAAGCCATCATGCCCCGGATTTCTCCGAGAAGACGCGCTGCGTTCGACATCCTGGACTGTCTGTTCTTCAATCAGACCTGGTTCCTGCGCTTGTCCGAGGACGATGGAACGCTGCATGAAGGCTCCCCGCGGGCGGAGGAGCTTATCGCCCTGTACAAGATCTGGCAGCGCGTCAACGAGGAAGTCGCCAGCACCGGGGTCAGCGGCATCGCGGCCCAGGCGCTGAAGCACACCGTCTACTGCATGCTGGAAGCCGGCTTCAGCAATGACGTGCTGGAAAAGGTCCGCAACCGCTTCGACCTTACCGACGAGACAGGCATGCCGATATCGAGGCGCGCCGACGCCATCGAGCCGGCCCAGGCTGCAAGCCTTCACAGGTACGAGCAGCAGTTCTTCACGGCCCTCATCGCCGTTTTCGGGGAGAAGGCCCACGGCGTCTGTACCAACACGGCGCTTTCCATCGCGGCCAGGATCGGCGCGGCGTTCAGCGATGCACCCGCCGCGGTGAAATATCGCCTTACCGAACGGGTCTTCATCCTGGAATTCATGAATGCCCCGGTCAAGTTCCTGTCGTGGATGTATCGCATCGGCGTGCTCAAGAGCAAGAAATTCGTTGCCAGTCGCGCCACGCGCGACATTTCCGACGATTTCAAGGCGCGTGTCGGCCTGCTTTGCGAATTCACGCTGATGCGGGACTTCATGACGCGTCTGGCCGCCGGGAAGGACACAGTCCGCCGCAAGGGAATCCGCCGCCTGCAGGACGAACTGGGTGACAGCTTGTCCGACGCCGCCTGGGCCCAGCTGCAGGAAGAGAGCGATTTCTATATGCGCCTGGACCGTCGCGAGGCCCGCCAGCCGAGCACGCTGACTTTCAACCTGGCGCGCCTGGCAGACGAGGCCTACCTGCACGACTTCCTGGAACGCTTCGCGGGGAATCACTGGCGCAGCCGCTTCTGGACCGGGCCACAGCAATCCTGGACCGGTGTGATTGGCGCCGGAATGATGTGGGCGTCCCACTCGCTCGTCGACCCTGAACGCAAGATGACCCGCAACGGCAACAACTACAGCAAGTCCGGCGAGCCTGTCTTGCAGGAGCAGACCGTGGCCCAGCGTATCTGCCAGAACCTCAACGAGCACGGCCTCGACTGCAAGCCCGGCTCGCTGTATGAGGCCTATCTCGAAAGCTATATGAAGCGACCGGCCGGGCTGTATCACCGGGCGACTGTCTACCATGCGTGGCAGCAGGAACTCGATGTGGTCTTTCCCGCGCAGATCTGTGACATCCACTACCTCGGTATCATCACGACCTCCACCTCTTGAGGTGTCGGAAGCGTCACCGTTCTGGGGCCCCGTCGAAATGGTGCCGGGCAAGGCGAAGTGCCTGCCTCAGCGTGATGACGGATAACAGGGTCCTGCTCCGGGGCGGGCCACAACAACATTCACAACAGAGCATCAGGAATCGGGATCGTGCGCATCTTGGTCGCGGGCGGGGCGGGGTTTATCGGGGCCGCATTGTGCGAAAAATTACTCGGGCTGGGACACGCCGTGGTGTGTCTCGATTCCTTGCAGACGGGAAGCGCGCAAGCGGTAAGCCGGCTGCAGGCGTTCGCGAGCTTTACCTTCCTCCGGCAGGACATCGCGCAGCCGCTGGATGCCGGGCAGTTGGGCCCGCTTGACCAGATCTACAACCTCGCCTGCCCGGCTTCGCCAACGCAATACCAGCAAGACCCGGTCAAGACCATAGAGACCAATGTCGTCGGTACGCGCAACCTGCTGAACTTGGCCCGGCTGACCGGCGCGCGTTTCCTCCTGGCGTCGACCAGCGAGGTCTATGGCAGCCCGCAACAGAAGCCTCAGCGCGAAGACTACTGGGGCAATGTCAACACCACCGGCCCGCGCTCCTGCTATGACGAAGGCAAGCGATGCGCCGAGGCGCTGGTCCACGCCTATCACACGCAGTACGAAGTCGATACGCGCATCGCGCGCATCTTCAATACCTACGGGCCCGGCATGCAGCGGGATGATGGGCGCGTGGTCAGCAATTTTGTCACCCGCATCCTCGACGGCGAGCCGATTGAGATCTACGGCGATGGCCGCCAAACGCGTTGCTTCTGCTACGTGGACGACATGGTAGAGGCCTTGATCGCGCTCATGGCCAGCGGCTGCGCGACGCCCGTGAACCTCGGGGCGGACCGCGAAGTGTCGGTCGTCGAGCTTGCACATCTGATCGGCCGGGTGCTGCAAAAACGGGTCACCGTGCACCATGCTCCCGCCTTGCGGGACGACCCGCGGGAGCGCCAGCCTGATCTGGAAAAGTGCCGACGGGTGCTGGGCTGGCAAGCCACCACGCCGCTGGAGTCGGGTCTGTTGAAGACCGCCGAATATTTTGCGCAACTGCAGGCCCATTGCCATGCTTGACTACGTCGTGGCGGGCGCCTCCTCGATCGAGGACATCCCGCGGTTCCTGGCGGTGGCCAAGCAGGCAGGCATGGCCGTGCAGCTGCTGGAAAACGCGGCAATGTCCGCGCGGATTCCACCGCATCACCGCGCGCTGGTCGCCTGTACCGACGACATCCCGGACACCGTCGCCCCGGTGATCCCTCTCAATGAATATTGGGTGAGCCGTGCGATCCGGGTTGGCGTCCGGAATATTGCGCCGTACGCTCTGCGGGCCAGCCGCTCGAAACACGACCTCTCGGCACGGCTGGCCGCATGCGGCCTCCATACCGTGTCGCGGCGCTACCTGGAAGACCTCGCCGAGCCTTATCCCGATCGCTACCTGGCCCGGCTGGATGCGGCCTATTCGGGCTACGGGATCGTGCGCCATGCCGAGGCGGGGCCCTTCGACCCCGTGGCGATCGCGCGGGCGGTGCAGGCCGACGCCGGCCCCGTCATGCGGGCCGTGCTCGACGACAAGACCGCAAGGGTGGTGGTGGAAGACTACCTGGATGGCGAGGAATACAGCGCCGACGTGTTCGTGCGGCAGGGCCGGCCGGTCGTCCTGCGGCTGTTTCGCAAGATCGTCGCCTGGATTCGGGGGCGACCCGTTTGCGACAGCTACATTGCCGTGCCGCACCGCCCCGACCTGTGCGCGGCCATCCAGGACTGGTGCGCCGCTTTATACAGCCCCGGCTGTACCAGCTTCGGCCAGTTCGACTTCATCGTTGTCGACGGGCGCGCAATCGCGGTGGATTTTTCCTGCCGCATCGGCGGCGGTCTTGGGGCGATCAAGCGTTTCGCTGGCATTGCGAGCTATGCCGCCCTCGCTCTCGCCGGGGGCACGCCGACTTTCGCGCCATTCACCGTACAGAAGAATGTGCTGGCGCGCGGACCCGGCCGCCTGGCGAACTTCGCCTGCCGGTTGCCGCCCGCGTATCAGGTGACGGTCCACAAGCAAGCCGGCGACCTGCTGCCGGCAAACATCTGCAGCGCCAGCGCCAGGATCGCCGAGATCTGCTTCGGAGCCCGCGATCTGGACGATGCAGCGGCCATGGCGCAAGCACTGGATGACAAGGTGAGCGTCCACATTCATGACTGATATCGAAGAGCTGACCGGACTGCTGTCGGGCTATTTCACCCTGCTGGGCGGCGGCCCGACGGCGGTCGAACTGGCGCGCCGCCTGCGCGCCATTGACACGCTGGACGACCTTGCCGCTATCGACGGCGACTTGCAGGATCCGCTGTGGCGCGTGGTGCCGCAAATCATCATGCACGGCTTCGGGCTGGCGGCCTTCCAGGCGTTTCAAAGCCGGCACGTGGCCAGCAAGTCCTTCGTCTTCGTGCATCCGGCGCACGGCCACATCGTGCCGCAGTTGCAGGAGGCATTGCGCCATCGCTGGACGGTGGGCGAGCCCATTAACCGCCAACTGACGCCCGGGCTGATCTGCGGCCTGTACGGCGGCTATCGCTGGCACGCAGCCTATGCCGCGGCTTGCCAATACCGGGGCGACATCGGCCGGCCGGCGACGATCCTGCCATTGGCGCCCTGCAGCAGGGCGGCGCTGCAGGAACTGATCACCTTCAAGAACGACAACCGGGCCCGCCTCGCCGAAAAGATCGTGATTCCCCGCGAGCGCCTGGGCCAGGAGATGAACGGGGTGATACAGGCTTTCCATTGCCCCGACGTGATTGAAAACAGCCGCCAGTTGTTGAACCTCGGCCTGGCCGATTCGAGCGAGTTTTCGGATGAGCACACGCATCATCGGCGTGCATAGCGGCCACGACGCCTCGGCCTGCCTGCTGGTAGACAATGTCGTGGTCGGCGCCATCGCGCGCGAGCGGCTGACCCGCAGGAAGCACGACCAGGGTGATCCGGTCGAGTGCGTCAATTACCTGCTGGCCCATTTCGGCTTCGCGCCGGCCGACATCGATCTTCTGGTGTGCAGCGACTGGCACGATGCCATCGGCTTGCGCGAAGACCGGTACAGCCAGTTCGCCCGCGTCGAAAAGACGCGGCGCCATCATTTGCTGCACGCCTACGCGGCCAGCGTGATGGCCCCGGCCGGACCGGCTCTGGTTCTGGTAGCGGACGGGGGGGGGCGGCGCCCCCCCCCGCCACGGGGGGGCGGGGGGGCGGCCGCCCGCGGCTGCCGCCCCGAAGACAACGGCGTGGCCGGGATGGCGCCCGGCTGGTTCGAGGTCGAGTCCGTCTACCGGCATGAAGGCGGAAGGCTCACCTTGCTGGAAAAAGCCTACCGTCCCTATTACAGCAAGCGCTACGCCTGGGGCAGCCACATCGACAGCCTGGGCTATGCCTACGCCGCGGTCAGCAAGAAGATCTTCGGCTCTTCGCATGCGGCCGGCAAGGTTATGGCGCTGGCCGCGCTGGCCCCCCGCGCGCATGACATTCCCGCGCCGCTGCGCTTCGGCAGCGACCGGGCGTTCGGCGTCAACCCGGACTGGCTGGCGTACCTGGAGGCCTGTCCCGACCATATCGATTGGGACACGCCTCTGGCGGCGGACCTGGCGGACGCCATCCAGCGGGGTCTGGAGGCTTACCTGGCCTTTCGCACGCGGCAGTTGGCGCAGTCCCACCAGTGCCCGGACCTGCTGTTGGGCGGCGGCGTGGCGCTGAACTGCAGGAACAACGGCTTGCTGGCCAACGCGGCCTGGCTTGGATCGGTGGACATCTTCCCCGCCGCGGGTGACGACGGCCTGTCGGTGGGGGCTGCGGTGATGGCCCTTCGGGAGACTTTCGGCGACTACCGTCCCATTGTGTACCGGGTGAGCCAGGGCGCCTCATATGCCGCGCCGATGAAGCAGGACCCGCAGGCTGCCCAGGCGCTTGCCCGCCTGCTGGCCGACGGCCACGCCGTGGGCGTGTTCCAGGGAGGCTCGGAGTTCGGGCCCCGCGCGCTGGGCTATCGCTCCATCCTTTCCTCAGCGGCGGACCCGGTCTTCAAGACCCGGCTTAACGCGCGGATCAAGCGCCGGGAATCCTTCCGCCCCTTCGGCGGCATCGTGCTGCGCGCCAATCTGGACCAGATCACCCACGACGCGCTTGCAGGACCCAACATGCTGTCGGCCGCGCGGATGACCGATCCGGCGCGCGCCCGGTATCCGGCGCTGGCCCACGTCGATGGCAGCGTCCGGCTGCAGGTGGTGGAAGAGGATGGCTGCTTGTTGCACAGGGTGCTCGCGGCCTATGAGGGCCTGACGGGCCGCGTGGCGCTGATCAACACTTCCTTCAATGATCGCGACGAGCCCATCGTCGAAACGCTGGCCGAGGCTCGCGCCTGCGCGGCGGCGACCGGCCTGGCTTACCTCTATGCCGACGGCGCGGTTGAGGCGGTACATGCCTGAACTTGCCGTTGTCACCTACCTGCGCGGCGAGGAACGGTTGACGCCGGAACTGGTCGACATCGGCAACCGGTTGCACCATCGCTATCCCGGCCTGGTCATGGAGTTGTACGTCGAATCAACCGGCCCCGTCCCTGCGCCGGGCGCTGAGTTCCCCATCCGCGTCACGCATGTCTCAGGGACCAAATACCGGAAGCTGCTCGATGCGTTGCAGGGTACCGATCATCGCTATCTGTTGAGCCTGGACAACGATATCGCGGCCGACATCCCTGGCCTGCTGAGCCTGGTCACACAGACCGTGGGCGGCGACTTCGACCTGGGCTGGGGACGCGTCCATTCGCGCAGGGTGTCGAACTTCATATCGCGCCTGGTTGAAGTCGACAAGCTGCTTTCCCACACCGTGCTGCGACCCCTGCTGTGGCGCTTCCACCTTGGGGGGACGATTCCAGGCCAGTGTTTCCTCCTCAAGGTGGCCAGCTTCCAGGGCCGCCTGCCGGGAACGGATACCTTCCTCGACGACCTGTCGATCGGCCTGCACGCGGCCAAACATCGCCTGCGCTATCACTATGCGCGGGAGGTGGTGGCCTTCGAGTTGCCGTCCTACTCCTTCGCGGCGCTGTGGAGGCAGCGCTTGCGCTGGGCCACGGGCTTTCGCCAGTGCCTGTCCTGCGCCAGCCTGACGCGCCAGGACCGCCGGCTGCTGTGGACCCACGCCTTCTGTTATCACCTGCTGCCCATCCTCCATGTGGGGGCGCTGGCGGCATTGGCGCCCCACGCGCCGCTCACCTGCGCCGGCTGGCTTGGCGCACTGGCTCTGGCCATTACCCGGCGCCGCCCGCGGGCGCTGGGAGCGGCGCTCGCATATCCCATCCTGTTCCCGATATTCCATGTGGGATGGTGGCTCAAATTCTTTCACGTCAAACCATGATCCTATCGCCTGAAACCGACTTGAAGGCCGAGATCCTGACGCGCGGGGTCGTCTTCACTCCCGCCGCGATCGACCGCGCCGTCCGCACCGGCGCGAAGCGCCAGAACCTCGTCTACAACGCGCCGAAGGGCTTTGCCCGCGAGCGGCCGCAGGAATTGTTCCTGGAGGCTGAAGACGGCTACCGCACCGTGGTCTCCTGCGTGTCGGCCCACGGCATGCGCGAACCTGTTACGGTCGACGTGACGCCTTCCGGCGAACTGGTGTGCCGTATCGGCGAACGGGCCGCCAGCGATCGCGTCAAGATCGGCTTCGTGAAGCAGCCGGAATATTACGCACAGCGCCTGGCTGGCGGCGACCTGGCCCAGAAGTACATTTCGGCCTGCGGGTATGACGAACTGAACATCATTCCCTGGAAGGGCTGCCTGATTTCCAATGTCTGCCGCTTTTGCGGCGTCAACAGCGTCGCCGTGAAAAATCCCAGCGACGCCTTGCACGCGGCGCACTTACGGCCCGGCGCCTTGGGCTGGGAAGCGGCGCGGGCAGCCTACCTGAGCAACCTGTCAGAATCGATCGACGTGGCGCTGCGGGCCGATTGTTATTCGGAGCACATGCACGTCATCCTGATCTCGGGCAACCTCCCCGACGACCAGCTCGACGAGCAGGCCGACATCTATTGCGACATCGCCGCCCACATCAAGGACCAGGTCGCGCCAAAGAGCACCGAGGGCATCGTCGCCGTCATCACGCCGCCGCACGACCTGGGTCGCCTGGACAAGCTCAGGCAAGCCGGCGTAGCCATCGTGGTGTTCAACCTGGAGGTGGGCAACGATCCGTGGTTCAGCAAGTACTGTCCCGGCAAGAGCGCGCTCGGCCGGGATTTCTTCATGGATCGGCTCAAGCACGCCGCCACGGTGTTCGGCCGTGGCAAGTCCTGGACCAATTTCGTGCTGGGTCTGGAGCCGGTAGACGAATTGCTGGCGCTGTGCGAAGAACTCGCGGGGCACGGCATCGTCTCCAGCGCCAATGTGCTGCACGTGGACGAGGGCAGCCGGCTCGACTGCGATCCTCCCGCCAAGGAAACCGTCATCCGCTTCTTCCACGGGCTGGCCCAGATCAATCATCGTCATGGCTTCGACGCCTTCTACTGCGCCAAGGCCTTGCGAACCAGCCTCTCCAATGAATTCCAGGATGGGCGTTGGGCATAGGGCTGACAGGATTCCGGGCATGGCTGCGCCGCGATGCGTCATAGAGATATCGGAAGACGAGCCGCATCACGTCATCAAGTAGCGTTTGGATCGCGGCGAACCGGTTCGGGCCGCACGGTGGCGAACTCCTGCTGGATGTCCTGCAATTGCTTTTCGGTGTGGGCCAATGCGGCCTGCAAGGTTTGCAGATCGGTCTGGCCTCTGGCCACGCGCTGCTGCTGCTCGTCGCGAAGTCGTTGCAGATCCCGCAGGCGCTGGCCGACCGCCGCGGCACGGCTGGCCATCACCGTGTCCAGTCGTTGCTCCAGCAATCGTTCATTCTCGGCGCGTTGACCCAGCTGGACGCGCAGCTTCGCGTTCTCGGTGTCGAGCGCCTCGATTCTGGCCAGCGCGCGACTCAGTTCGGCGCGGCTATCGGGGCCAGGCTGTTGGGTCGTAAGCCGTACGGGGGGCGATGCAGACGCGGATGGCGTGTGATGGCTTTGTGGGCCGGCACCATCGGTATGTGGCTTGGTGTTTTGACTGGCCATGGCGGCCTGGATCTGCGCAGGAGTGGAAGTTGGGATCCCCTTCCATCTCAGTGCCTCTTGCTCCTTGTCACTGAGGGTGAAGCCCTGCGCCGCATAGGCATGTAGCAGGGCGTCGACCGTCTCGCGGTGCGTGCTCCGGCTCTGGCCGACCGCGAGGATCAAGGCGGTATTGCCAGCCCTGTCCCTGGCGTCGAGATTCGCGCCTTTGGCAAGCAGGGCGGCGATGGTTTCGCGCCTTCCTCCATATGCAGCTTCTGCCGCGCAATGCAAGGCTGTGCGGCCGAGGTTATTGGTTGCCTCGATGTCCGCATCGGCCTCCAACAGCATGTGAATGATGTCGCAATTCCCCAGGCGCGCCGCATGATGCAAGGCGGTGTTGCCATCCTTGCCCTTCGCGTTTGGATTTGCGCCCTTCTTGAGCAGGGCCCCGATGATCTTGATGTTGGGCCGGTTTCCCCAGTATGCGGATACCGCGCGGACCAATGCCGTGTCACCGTCTCGATTCTTTGCTTCCAGGTTGGCGTCGGCTTCCAGCAGGGCGTCGATCGACTCGTCCTGGCCATTGGCCGCTGCGCGGATCAGGGGCGTGTTGCCGTTACCACCCTTTGCCTCCAGTTTGGCGCCGGCTGCGAGCAGGACGTCAATGGCCTTGCGGTGGCCGCGTGCTGCTGCGCTGATCAGCGGCGTGTCGCCGTGGTGGTTCGTGGCCTCGATGCTGGCGCCTCCGCGCAGCAATGCGGCAATCGCGTCACAGTGACCATTGGCCGCCGCGCGGATCAAGGCCGTGTCGCCGCCTTGGCCCTTGGCGTCCGCTTTGGCGCCGGCTGACAGCAAGGCCTCGATGGCGTCGCGGTGGCCCCCTGTTGCCGCGAGGATCAAGGCCGGCTCGCCGTATTGATCCGTGTAGTCCAGTTTGGCGCCGGCTGTTACGAGGATATCGATGACAGCACGGTGGCCATTTCTTGCAGCGCGAAGCAGGGCTGTGTCGCGGTTTGCGCCCATTAGGTCGGGCTCGGCGCCAGCGCGCAGCAAGGCTTTGACGGTGTCGCGGTGGCCGTCTGTTGCGGCGAGGACCAGAGGCGTGTCCGCGTAGCGCCCATCGCCAAAACCGGCGGCGGCGTTGTGCACCCACGAGTTCGGGTCGGCGCCGGCTTGCACCAGGGCTTCGACGACCTGGCCGCTACATCCATATCTGGCCGCGTGATGCAAGGCCGTTGTGTTGCCGTCCAGATCGGCCAGGGTCGCCAGCCCCGGCTGGCGTTTCAGCCGGTCCAGCACGGCGCGATCATCGTGGCTCTTGAGAAGCTCAACGAAGGCGGCAAGGTCCACCCGGGTAGGTGGGGGTTCACGGAGCGGTTGAAGCGGGCTAACAGCATTGGAACCAGTGCCGAATGTAGCGGGACGCATGCTGGGTCTCCGAGCAGGAAAGGTGTGAGTACGCGATGTGCAGGTGTCAGGTCGCCAAGTAGCGCCAACCTGCTGAAGATTCTTGAATGGCGGAATGAAGGCGCCTTTCGATTGGAGGCGCTTCCTGTCCGGGAAAGCAAAGCTGGGTGGCAGCAATCAAACCTGGGTCGACGGCACACTACGCAGATCACGCCAAACCGCTTGCTCGGGATCAAGGATATCCGTCAGGGTCAGGGCGTCCATGCCCGGCAGGCGTCCGACCGCGGCCTCCCATTCGGCTCTTGCCGAACGCCAGCTCATCAATTTCGATAAGACCGTGGCATGCCTCGGGGATTGGCCATGAAACCACTCGGTGCAAGCGCAAAGCAGACCCCCCTGGTAATGGGAGGGGAGCGCCATCACGACTCGCCACACCATGCACCGCACCGTCCATTGTTCTGCCAGAATCGCTTCGGCGTTGGAGGTCATGCTGCCGTGCGCCTTGCCTTCGGGCAGGCTGCGCCGCGCCTCCTGCTCAACCCAGACAAGCAGAATCTCGGTGCGGCACGCCAACGGCAGGGTTGCTGCGACCGTGAGAATCCACGCAGTACTGCAAGCCACGGCCAAACTGCCTTGGGCCGCAATCTTGCTGTCGCCCAGAAGGGACAGCAGGATCACGGTGCGCTGCTCAAACGGCAATTTATTGACGGTACGAAGCATCGTATCGGCAAAGGCATCGCATTGTTCGGCCTCCCGTGTCGTGGGCTCTCGGCAGGCAAGCCAGTAGGCCAGTACCGCGAGTCGGGCAAGCGTCGTTGCCAGTGTCGGCCGGCTCGTGAGATCGACGCCTTCGATGACCGCAGGCAGCCCGGACACGAACTGGGCGAAGTCGATGTACCCCGACGGCGAGCCATGCGCGCGGTCTTCAAGGCAGGCAAGCGCGGCGGTCATGCTGCGCTCGGACTCCGGTCCCGCGATCCGTACCGCCGCACGCAGTGCCGTCAGCATCGTCGGAACCCGGCGCGGCTCCTTCTGCGCGCCGGCCAGTATTGCGCCAGGGGCAGCAACAAGGTGTGCCAACCATTCCGCCTGCACGGCATGGGATACCGAAGCCAAGCGGGGTTCGACGATGCCGACTTTCAACTCGCGGGGCGCCATCTTCAGCAATTCACCAATGGGCTTGCCGCGCAGCGTGGCAGGAAGGCGGTCGATTCGGGCCAGCAGCATCTCGGTCGCCATGAGACGGCTCTGCCTGGGCAGCCGCTCACCATGCTGCGCCATCAGTACACATAGATGCGCGACCAGCCGATAGAGCTGGTCACGCGCCATGCAGTCTGCCGGCAAGCCCACCGTGGCGCCGGAGGCTGCATCGACGCTGTCGAGCATAAGGTGCCAGCCGTCCATCAGGGTGTTCTTGGCGGCTCGACGGGGCAGTAACGCGTCGACAAGCTGCGCCAGCAATTGACGTCGGCTTTCGTTCAGGCCATCGCGCTGGCAAGCCATCATCAGCCCTCGCCAGATCTCTGCACGCTCGTCGTGGGATAGCCAGGCGGCAAGGTGGGCTACGATGGTCGCGCGCTGCGCCTGATCGAGCCGCCTGTCTCGGCCGAACGCCAGTATTGCCCGGATCGCTGGCATGGAGGGCACATTGGCCTCGCTGCGACGTCCTTGCCAGCGGGCAAGGGCTGCACCGACTTGCGCGGCGGCCTCGGGGGGGAGCCGTCTGGCCTGCGTAAGCACGCCATTGCAAAGTTCGACAGGATCGCCCGCCTGGTCGATCAGAAGGCCATCCGCGCAGGACCGCACGCCAATCAGCGCGCTGACCGCCCATGCCTGGTGACGCGGGTCACGCAGCCGCCAGATTTCTCGAAAGCTGTTCTGCCACAGGCGCGGTGGCGGGACATCTTCCAACGCATAAAATTCGATTACCCTTTCGATCGCTTGTTGCTGATGTTCCGGCTGCCATTGCAGCGCCAGTGCGAGATAGGGTTGCAATCGCAACGGTGGCAGGGATCGCCCAACGCCGAGGCGCACCGCGGCTCGCCGCAACTGCGCAATTGCCGAAAGCAGGCCCATGACGGCTATCGCCTGGTAAGGAGCGGGTAGCCGCGCGGCACGTTGTTGCAGGGCGTCGAGCCACTGCATGATGCAATCCACTTTGCATCGCTCACCGATGGGTGACGCGGCTCGTCCGAGCCGTGGCAGCGTGGCCAGCCCCATCAACGCCTCCGTATGCGCATGGGGGTCGCGCAGCTTGTCCGACGCCGATAACACCGCTCGCCACGCTGGGCGGCGATGCGCGCTGGGCAGCCAGCCGATACGCAATGCCAGTACCTTGAGGACCATCGCGCGTGCGCCTTCAGCGTCGTGCAATGCTTCCGCTTTAGTGAGGACGGCGTGCAGCCCGGACAGCGTCGAGATGGAACTCGCTGCAAGCACCGTGATATCACTGGCTTCGCCAAGCATGGCGCGGATGGATCGGTTTGACTGTCCCAGGTTGATCCGGTCACGAACATGGAGGAAGTCAGCGACGCGCTTAAGGGGCCCCGGGAGGGTCCACCATATCGGGTCAGCGGGTGGATTCTCCAAGGTTGGCACAGTGCCGTGAGGCTCCACTGAGGGGCCATGCGCGGTACCGGCCGCTGGCGACGTCGGCAGACCGGCGTCATGTCGTGCCGCGGCGTTCGTGGCAGCTCGACAATCGGAAGTCGTGAGCATTGGTGTGATGTTTCAATGGACAGGGACGGAGTGGCGTACGACGTAAAGAACAAGGGAACCAGGGAAGAAGCACACTAAGGTGGCGTGCCACGTACTGCGTCGCCTGCTGCAATCGGCGGGAGCAGGACGAGAAAGGTTGTCCGTCGGTGAGGCGCGATGCTTGCGGTAATGACCGGAAGTCTTCTGGTTTGTCGCGGCGGTGGTCGGAGGGACCTGGCGCACGGCGAAAGCGCAATGGGAGACGGCGCTTCGCACATTATCCGGACACGACACATTGACAACGGCGGATCTCATCCGTCCCGGGCGTGCGGCGGGGCTCGGCCTGTTGATGCGACGCTGACCGCTATGGCGCCGGTAGCAGTTCCATCGCGTCCAGCGCTCTCATTCTTCCTCTCGATACCCCGCCGCACCGTCGCATTGCATGCAGCCGGCCCAGCCCCGCCCATCGCCGTTGTGATAGCCCCCGCACCAGCCGCAGCATGTCAGTGAAGCGGTATAGGTCAGGCAGTGCACACAAAGGTAGCCGTCCCCGAAAGAACAAATCGTTTCGTAGCCGCAGCAGGCTTCGCAATGGGCTGGTGTCAGCACCTCCGGGGTCCGTTCGCTCCGTTCCCCGGCGCCCGCCATGATGGCAAAGCGTAGGGCGGAGTCCGCGGACCAGCCGCAGGCTTTGCACACAAGCCCTTCTCCGCGACCTGCCGTCAGCACGCACGCGCAGCTGGGACATTGGATATCCATTTCCGGCCAGCTCTCGTCGCAGACCTGGCATCTGAGCTGTCGCAGGCCGCGCTCGATCGGATAGGCCTGTGCCGCCGGKTGCGCGCMGCGGSCGCAACGACCGAAGGCATGTCCCTTGCGCCTTAGCGCTTCGATCTGTGCCTTTAGATCGTGATACTTCGCCGCGGCGTAGCCCCGGTGCCGATGAAGTACCCGCTCTATCCCCGCAAAGCGGTCTCGCATCGGCGCGAACACATCTTGCCAGTCCGCCCGCATCAGCTTGTTCAGTTGATACCACGCCCGCAGCTGCGCGAGCGCGACGCCACGCAGCCGGCCGGAGGAGCTGAGCAGGTCGGCGTCATAGAAATGCACCATGCGGTTCCGGTGCTTGCGGATCTTGTCAAAGGCACGGAATGCGGCGTCGGGAAGCGGACACGACAAGACCGCATCGATGCGCCTGCAGGCCTCGTCGAACGTGACCGAGGTGAAGTCGCCGGAATGGAACCGGTTCCGATGTGGGTCCCTGGCAACAATCAATGTCCAGTGCTCGTGCAGCAGACGCGCCTTCAGAATCAACTCGACGCCACTGTAGAAATCGATGACCGAGGATTTCGGATCGTCAGGTAGCTCGCCCAGCGCTTTCTGGAGAAACTGCCGGGCATTCTCCACCAGTAGTGCCAGTACCTCGGTCTGTCGCCGGTCCGATCCTGGAGCCGTTTGTCGCATGCGACCTCCTGCCGGATAGCGGCTGGCGACGCGGCAGCCGTGCATATGTGCGTTTACCACGCAGAGGACGCGCTCACGACAGGCATTGCGTGGCGCTATCTTCCCCTTGCATCGCAACCGGAAAGGCTACGCTTGATATCGGCGATGGAGTACCACCCCACACACGACGCAGTAACGGTTTCGAAAGCTCTGGCAAGCTTGTTGATCTCAGGTGTCGGCCATCCTGGCATGCCTTCGTCCAAAACGCGATGGAACAGCCGCTGAGCAGCGCCACGTCATCGAGCTGTTCAATCGGGTCGTCATGCGCCGCTCCGCCAGTGCGGCAAGCGCATCAGGCTGCATCAGCGCAAGCGGGGATGACCTCGCGATCAGCCCCAAGTTTCCAAATATCGGGACACAAAGCAAAAGGGCTGCAACCCCAAGGTTGCAGCCCTTTCTGTTGCCGCCGTCTGAAAGACGGCCTACAACTATGTCGCCATGCGTTGGCCTCAGCCCGCCACCGCCTCCAGCGCCGCATTGAACGTCTTGCTCGGCCGCATCACCGCGCTGACCTTGCTGCGGTCSGGGAAGTAGTMSCCGCCGATGTCCACCGGCTTGCCCTGCACCGCGTTCAGCTCGTCGACGATCTTCTGCTCGTTGTCGGCCAGCGCCTTGGCCAGCGGCGCGAAGCGCTTGGCCAGTTCGGCGTCTTCGGTCTGCTCGGCCAGCGCCTGCGCCCAGTACATCGTCAGATAGAACTGGCTGCCGCGGTTGTCGAGCTGGCCGGTCTTCGGCGACGGGCTCTTGTTGTTGTCGAGCAGCTTGCCGGTAGCCTGGTCCAGCGCCTTGGCGACGATCTTGGCCTTTTCATTGCCGGTCTTGATGCCTTCCTCTTCGAGGCTCACCGCCAGGGCCAGGAATTCGCCCAGCGAGTCCCAGCGCAGGTGGTTCTCCTCGACCAGTTGCTGCACGTGCTTCGGCGCCGAACCGCCCGCGCCGGTTTCGTACATGCCGCCGCCGGCCATCAGCGGCACGATCGACAGCATCTTGGCGCTGGTGCCCAGTTCCATGATCGGGAACAGGTCGGTCAGGTAGTCGCGCAGGATGTTGCCGGTCACGCTGATGGTGTCCAGCCCGCGGATCACGCGTTCCAGCGTGTAGCGCATCGCGCGCACCTGGCTCATGATGTGGATGTCCAGGCCGGTGGTGTCGTGATCCTTCAGGTAGGTGTTGACCTTCTTGATCAGCTCGGCCTCGTGCGGACGATACGGGTCAAGCCAGAACACCGCCGTCATGCCGGAGTTGCGGGCGCGGGTGACGGCCAGCTTGACCCAGTCGCGAATCGCGGCGTCCTTGACCTGGCACATGCGCCAGATGTCGCCCTGTTCGACGTTCTGGCTCAGCAGCACCTCGCCGGTGGCCAGGTCGGTGATGTTGGCCACGCCGTCCTCGGGGATCTCGAAGGTCTTGTCATGCGAGCCGTATTCCTCGGCCTGCTGTGCCATCAGACCGACGTTGGGCACCGTGCCCATGGTCTTCGGATCGAAGGCGCCGTGCCATTTGCAGAAGTTGATGATCTCCTGATAGATACGGGCGAAGGTCGACTCCGGAATCACGGCCTTGACTTCCTTGAGCCGGCCATCGGCGCCGTACATCTTGCCGCCCTGGCGGATCATCGCCGGCATCGACGCATCGACGATCACGTCGTTGGGCGAGTGGAAGTTGGTGATGCCCTTGGCCGAGTCCACCATCGCCAGTTCCGGGCGGTTCTCGTGGCAGGCATGCAGGTCGCGCTTGATCTCTTCCTGCTTCGATTGCGGCAGCGTGGCGATCTTGTCGTACAGGTTGGCCATGCCGTTGTTCACGTTTACGCCCAGCTCGTCGAACAGCTTGCCGTGCTTCTCGAAGGCTTCCTTGTAGAACATGCGCACGCAGTGACCGAACACGATGGGGTGGGACACCTTCATCATCGTGGCCTTGACGTGCAGCGAGAACATGACGCCGGACTTGCGCGCGTCCTCGATCTGCTTCTCGTAGAACTCGAGCAGCGCCTTCTTGCTCATGAACATCGAGTCGATGATCTCGCCGTCCAGCAGCGAGACCTTCGGCTTCAGCACGATGGCCTTGCCCGACTTGGTGATCAGTTCCATCTTGACGTCGCGCGCCTTGTCCAGCGTCATCGACTTCTCGCCATGGTAGAAGTCGCCGTGGAACATGTGCGACACGTGCGTGCGCGAAGCAGGGCTCCATTCGGCCATCGCGTGCGGATGCTTGCGCGCGTACTCCTTGACGGCCTTGGGCGCGCGGCGATCGGAATTGCCCTCGCGCAGGACCGGGTTCACGGCCGAGCCAAGCACCTTGCCATAGCGCTGGCGGATGGCCTTCTCCTCGTCGGTCTGCGGGTTCTCCGGGAATTCTGGAACCATATAGCCGGCAGCGCGCAGCTCGCGGATCGCGGCCAGCAGCTGGTTCTGCGAGGCGCTGATATTGGGCAGCTTGATGATGTTGGCGTCGGGACGCAGCGTGGTCTTGCCAAGCTCGGCCAGCGTGTTCGGCACCTTCTGCTCATCGGTCAGGTACTCGGGGAACTCGCCCAGGATCCGGCTCGCCACGGAAATGTCGCTCTCGACCACGTCGATGTCAGCGGCGGCGGCAAAGGTACGGACGATGGGGAGGAACGAATGCGTCGCCAGGTACGGGGCTTCGTCGGTGAGCGTATAGATGATCTTCGAACGGTCGGCAGCCAAGGTAAATCTCTCTAAAGAAGGGGGAGGAACACGATGGATTGCCCGCGATTGTACATTGCATGCGCCTGGACGCGGGTCGCGGGCGTGATGGGCGCGGGGTTATCCGCGCCCGATGGGGCTACGGCAGCAACGCCGCCACGAAGGCGCTGACCAGCGGACTGTCCCCGTCCGCCCGCGTGACCGCCACCACGCGGGCGGTACCCGGCAGATCGGCCACCGGCACGAACGCGATGTCCGAACGGTTGCCGTCCGCCACCGAGCGGCCAACCAGCGTGTAGCCGAGCCCGGCCGCCACCAGCCCGAGGGCGGTGTGGATTTCTATGGCCTCGTGCCCGCCGCGCGGCTCGCCGCCGGCTTCCTGCAGCAGCGACATCATCCGGCCCGCGAAGCCGCTTTGCGCGTCCTTGGGGTAGCGGATCAGTGGCATGTCGTCCAGTTCCGCTGCCCGGATCGATTTGCGGCGCGCCAGCGGGCTGCCGGCCGGCAGCGCGGCAACAAAGGGGTCGTCCAGCAACGGCGTGTAGCGCAGGTCCGACGCCTGCTCGAAAGGGCCGACGTAGCGCGAAATGCCGATATCGATGCGCCCCCGCCGCAACTCCGTGGGCTGATGTTCAGACAGCAGTTCCACCATGTCGAGCTGCACGTTAGGGCGCGCGGAGCGGAAGCGCCGTACCGCCTGCGGCAGGATCGAGAAGATCGCCGAACGGGTAAAGCCAATACCGAGCCATCCGCCGCTGCCGGCCGCCACCGCCCGCGCCTCCTGGTCCAGCCGGGCAACCATCGACAGCGTGTCCTTGGCGCGCGGATAGAGGAAGCGGCCGACCGCCGTTAGCGTCATCGGGCGGTGCGCGCGGTCGAACAGCGGGGCGCCAACATGCGCCTCCAGCTGCGCGAGCTGCATGCTGATTGCCGTCGGTGCGACGAAGAGCCGCTTGGCGGCTTCGGCGGCGCTGCCGGCATCGACTACCTCGCAGAAGTAGCGCAGTTGCCTCAAGTTCATTTTTATTGATCGTGCGTGCAGAAATCGATGTTTGCTATCGGTATGACTTTACTCGAAACTGAGTTGCATCCCGCAAGGAGACAGTTTTCATGCCGCAAGACGCAAACAACGACTGGCTTGTCGCCGCCCGCGAGCTTTCCACGGCCGAGGTATCCGACGCGCTGGACGTATTCCGGCTGCCCGGCAGTGCCCATGGCATCGGGCGCATCACCGGCACCCGGCCGCTGTTCGGCCAGGCGTACACGGTGCGCTATGCGCCGGTCGACACGGGCGCACCCGGCACGGTCGGCGATTTCCTCGACCAGGTGCCGCCGGGCGCCATCGTCGTGATCGACAACGCCGGCCGCACCGATTGCACGGTGTGGGGCGGCATTCTCAGCGCGATGGCCGCCCACCGGGGCATCGGCGGCACCGTGATCAACGGCGTCTGCCGTGACACCGCCGAAGCAGAGGCGGCGAACTACTCGCTGTATGCGCGCGGTCGCTTCATGCGCACCGGCAAGGACCGGGTACAGGTGGAGGCCGTCGGCACGCCTGTGAGCCTGGGGGACGTGCGCGTATGCCCCGGCGATTACGTTATCGGCGATGCCGACGGCATCGTGGTCGTGCCGCAAGCGCGTGCCGAAGCCGTGTTCCGCAAGGCACTGGTGACGCGGGGGGCGGAGGAAAAGATTCTCGCCGCGGTGCTGGCCGGCGCTTCGCTGTCGGAAGCCCGGCGGCTGCACGGCTATCACACGCTGCAGCGCGCGGCCGACTGACCGTACGGCCGCGAACCGGCGCGGTCGGGATGCGGATCGGCCGATGCAGATCAAAAATACAAGGAGACGACATGTTCAAGATGGCAACCCGCCCGCCGAAGGGCGCCCTGGCACCGTGGCCGGCGCGGCGTCGCGCTTTGACCCTTGCCGCCGCGCTGCTGGCCGCGATACCCGCCGCCCGTGCCGATCAGCCACAATCCGCCCCGGGGACTCAGGCCTATCCCTGTCCCACCGTGCGGCTGGTCTCGCCCTATCCGCCGGGCGGCACCACGGACATCCTGGCCCGTATCGTGGCGCCGGGGCTGTCCAAGCGGCTTGGCACCACGGTGATCGTTGACAACCGTGGCGGCGCGAGCAGCAATATCGGCACCGAATTCGTGGCCCGCGCCAGGCCGGACGGCTGCACGGCGCTGCTGGGCAACAACACCGGCATCGTCATCAACCGCAATCTGTACAAGCTGAACATCGACCCGGTGCGCGATCTCGCGCCGGTGGGCGAGGTCGCCGCCGTACCGCTGGTGCTCTACGTCAACCAGTCGCTGCCGGCGAAGAACGTGCAGGAGCTGGTCGAGCTCGTCAAGGCGTCGCCCGGCAAGTACAGCTACGCCTCCGGTGGCAGCGGCAGTCCGCAACATCTGGCCGGCGAGCTGATCAAGCTGGAACGGCAACTGGACCTGCTGCACGTGCCGTACCGCGGCCAGGGGCCCGCGCTGAGCGACGTGCTCGCCGGCCAGGTTCCCATCGCCTTCGAAACGACCACGGCCATCGCCCCGCATCTGAAATCCGGCCGCATCCGTGCGCTGGCCACCACCGGCGCGCAGCGCGCGCGCTCGATGCCCGATCTGCCCACCATGCAGGAACTCGGCTTTCCGGGCTTCGTGATCGAGAACTGGTATGGCGTGTTCGTGCCGGCGCAAACCCCCGCGCCGCTGGTCGAACGGCTCAATGCGGAACTGAACCGCGTGCTGAAGGAACCCGACGTGGCCCGCAAGCTCGCCGACATGGGCTCTGCCGACGTCAGCGGCACCGTGAAGCAGTTCCGGGCCTTTATCGCCAGGGAACTGCCGCTGTGGGAATCGGTGGTCAAGCGCTCGGGTGCCACCATCGATTGAAGAGGGCGGCACGCGCGTGTGCCGTCATCCGCCATTCCTTTCCCTGATGGACTTGCCATGCCTGTCACTAACGACCAACTGGAACGCCTGAAGGCGTTCGGCACCGCCACCATTCACGAAGCGCAGGGCCAGAAGGGCGCGCTCGACGCCGGCCTGAAGCCGCTGGACCCGGCCACGCGGATGGCCGGCCCCGCCGTGACCGTCGACCTTCGGCCCGGCGACAACCTGATGGTCCACTACGCGTTGACCAAGGTGCGCCCCGGCGACGTGCTGGTGCTCGACGCCAAGGGCTTTACGGAGGCCGGGCCATGGGGCGACGTGCTGACCCTCGCCGCGCAGCAGTTGGGGCTGGCCGGGCTGGTGGTCAACGGCGCGGTGCGCGACGCCAATGCGATCGTCGAGATGGGCTTCCCGGTGTTCTGCCGCGCGCTGTCGATCAAGGGCACCAACAAGCAGCAGCCGGGACAGGTCAATGTGCCCGTCGTGGTCGGTGGCGTTTCTATCCGGCCCGGCGACATCGTCGTGGGAGACCGGGACGGGCTGGTGGTGGTGGCCGCCGACGAGGTGGAATTCGCGCTCGAACGCAGCGCGCAGCGCGAGCGGAAGGAAGACGAGATGCGCGCCCAACTGCGCGAGGGCAGGACCATGGTGGAACTGCTGGGCCTGGCCGGCACGCTGGAGCGCCTGGGCTTGCATTGAAGGCGAGGGCGCCCGGAAGGCCCGTCCCGCGCACGTCGGCTGTCAGGCCGCGGATCCGGACGCATGCGCCCGCGCGGCATCGCACTGCGCACAGCCGGCCGTGGGCGGATGCAGGAAAACCATCGGGTCGTCTCGCAGGCGCGACATTGCCACGAAGACCAGGTCGCGCGACCGCATCAGGCGCGCCGTCGCGTTGCCGAGCCTGCCGCTGCGCTGCAGCCCGGCTTCGTCCAGCCAGACGTCAGCAAGCGCGAAGCGCTCGCAGCAATGGTCATTCTCGACATACGCGATTCGCACAGGGCAGCCCCGCTCGCCGATCGTGCAAT
The DNA here is from genome assembly GCF_007829435.1 of Cupriavidus gilardii J11. Lineage (GTDB taxonomy): Bacteria > Pseudomonadota > Gammaproteobacteria > Burkholderiales > Burkholderiaceae > Cupriavidus > Cupriavidus gilardii_D. The sequence continues at coordinate 10,313 of NZ_VLJN01000022.1, read as the reverse complement.
GGCGTGGCACACCGTATGGCACGCCGGCCAGTAGCTCCGCCAGATGGAGCGTGGTGTTGGCATCGTGTCCGACGCCGAGCAGCAGCACCTGTCCGTCCAGCGCGTGCACACGTCCCACTGGACTGTCAGCCCCATGGGGAGGCAACGGCAGGTCGCCACCGACGATGCGCTCCGCCATCGGACCCGTGGCGGCAAAGGCAAAGGGGTGCCGGCTTCGGGCGACGCCAGCCAGCCGCCAGAACGTGCCGGCCACCACGCCGAGGTCGCCGGCGGCCGGTGTCGTCGCTGCATCGAAGGGCTCGTCATCGGCTTCGGTCCATGAAGGCATGACCAGCGTGCCATCGGGCCCAAGCGCCGCCCGCAGCGCGTCGATCAGCCCTTGCGGGCCGCCTTCGACCGGACGGACGTTGCGATAGGACGTGTGCACCAGCAACACGCCTCCGGGCGCGACACCGAGGGCGCCGAGCTGTTGTGCCAGTTCTGCCGTGGACCATTGAGGCATGCGATCGCAGTTCTTGCCGGTGGTCGTGATCGCCATGTCGTTTCACTCCGTGATGGGTTTGCCGTCTGCCGTCCGCCGTCCATCGCTGCATGTCGGACCGATGCGCGGCTACACCCGATTCATCACCGGCACGCTGGCGCCATGCAGCGCCCGGCTGGCCCGCGATGCCAGGAAGACGATCACGTCGGCCAGGGCCGCGGGTTCCACCCAACGCGAGAAGTCGGCGTCCGGCATGGCGGCGCGGTTCTGGGGCGTGTCGATGATGCTGGGCAGCACCGCATTGACATGGATGCCGGCGTCGCGCAGTTCGGCCGCCATGCTCTCGGTGATCCGTTGAACGGCGTCCTTGGCGGCGCAGTACGGGCCCATCGTGCCGATGCCGCGCGCGGCCGACGCGGCGCCGACGTTGACGATACGGCCACCGCCCGCGCGCAGCATGTGCGGCGTGACCGCGCGGCAGGCGTTGAGCAGCGTCCGCACGTTGGCGTCGTACATCGCCGACCATTGCGCGTCGCTGGTCTCGTGCACCGGCGTGCCCATGTCGAAGGCGCCGGCGATATTGCACAGTACGTCGACGTGCCCGTGGCGGGCGATCACGTCGGCCACCGCGGCATTGACGCCTGCGGCATCGAGCAGATCGACCGCGATGGCATGTTCATCACCCTGGTCGCCTGCGGCATGCCGGTCCAGTCCGATCACGGTTGCCCCCAGCCCCGCGAAGGCGGCGCGGACAGCCTTGCCGAGATTGCCATTGGCGCCGGTGATGACGACGTTGGTATCGGAAAATTCCATGAAGGGTCTCCTCGGGTTGCGGCGCCATCGCAGCGATGCGCCGGGGAACTGGATTTCCCGAGGATCATAGGCGGTCCGGCGCGCCAGATGCTGCTCAATTTCCCCTGCGCCTTGCGTGTTGCGGGGAATATTGTGATGCCAGACCGCCCGAAAGCGGGCAAAAGTTGCTGGCCGCCTACGCTGCCCTTTTCCCCGCAACGCGGCAGAGGGGAGCCGGCGTCGGACAATGGCTGATTGCCTGCGTTGGCGAGGTCTCCTACAACGGGAGAGCGTGATCGGATGGCAGTAACCGCCCCCCAAAAACCCCCACAAAGCCCACCTCGCCACACACCCATGCCCACGCTCAAAATCGCCACCTTCAATATCAACGGCATCCGCGCGCGCCTGCCGGCGCTGCTCGAATGGCTGCAGCGCGAGGCCCCGGACGTGGCGTGCCTGCAGGAGTTGAAGAGCACCGATGCGGCCTTTCCCATCGATGCGATTCGCGCCGCGGGCTATGGGGCGATATGGCAGGGCGAGAAGTCGTGGAACGGCGTGGCCATCCTCAGCAAGGGCGGCGACCCGCTGGAGACCCGTCGCGGATTGCCCGGCGACGACGCCGACAAGCAGAGCCGCTATATCGAGGCGGCCGTGCACGGCGTGGTGGTGGGCTGCCTGTACCTGCCCAACGGCAATCCGCAGCCCGGGCCGAAGTTCGACTACAAGCTGGCCTGGTTCGAGCGGCTGATCGACTATGCCGGCAAGCTGCTGGCCACCGGCCATCCCGTCGTGCTGGCCGGCGACTACAACGTGGTGCCAACCGACGAGGACATCTACAATCCGCGCTCCTGGCTGAAGGACGCGCTGCTGCAGCCGGAAAGCCGGGCCTGTTACCGGCGGCTGCTCGAACAGGGCTGGACCGATGCGCTGCGCGCCGTGTATCCCGACGAACGTATCTATACGTTCTGGGATTACTTCCGCCAGCACTGGCAAACCAATTCGGGCCTACGCATCGACCACCTGCTGTTGAGCGAAAGCCTGGCGCCCACGCTGCGCTCGGCGGGCGTGGACCGGTGGGTGCGCGACATGGCGCAAGCCAGCGACCATGCGCCGGCCTGGATCGAGCTCGACATGGGTGGGCGCAAGCGCGCGGGGCGTGGAGGCAGGTGACGGATCGGGTTCGGGTTTGGGACAATGAGCGGTGCACCCACCCGCAAAAAAGCACCAAACCGCGCCAGCCGCGCATCCACGAATGACCACCCTCACAGTCGGCGCCCTCGCCCGTCAAACCGGCCTGACCGTTCGCACGCTCCATCACTACGACCAGATCGGCCTGCTCAAGCCTTCGGCACGCAGCGATGCCGGCTATCGGCTGTATCGGCGCGAGGATGTGGCGCGCCTTCACGCCATCCAGGCATTGCGCGAGACCGGCCTCTCGTTGTCCGCGATTGCCGCCGTGCTCGATGGCGGCGGTCCGCCGCCCGCTTCGATCGTTGCCGACCAGATCGCATCGATCGATCGCGATATCGAGGCGGCGCGGGAGCTGCGCTGCCGGCTGGTCCTGCTCCAGACCGCCATGTGCCCGGGTAGCGAACCCGAGCTGGAACACTGGTTGTCCGCGCTGCGGCAGATGCGCGTCTATCGGCAGCATTTCAGCGTTGCCGAGCTGGAGCGCATCTTCGCCGACTGGCGCGCCACCGAGCCAGACTGGCGGGCCTTGCTTCCCGACATCCGCGTGGCGATGGCCCGGCAGTGGCCGCCCGACCATCCCGACACGCAGCGGCTTGCGGCGCGCTGGATGCAATTGGCCATGCGGTGGATGCGAGGCGACATGGCGCAGGCAATCCGCTGGGGCGAGATGATCCGGCGCGCCGCGCACCAGGGCTTCGGCGGCATTGACCCGTCGATGATCGACTACATGGAAGCCGCCGTGGACCTGAGGATGGCCGCGCTGCTGCGCCATTTCACGCCGGACGAACTGGTGCGGCTGGACAAGCGTCTGGATCCCGAGTGGCAGGCGCTGGCTTGCCGCGGCCGGGCGCTGATGGCGGACGGCGAGAACCCGCTGTCCCCGCGCTGCCGGGCGCTGCTGCGGGATTGGGATGCGCTGGTCGACCGCACCGTTGGCCACGACGCCACGCTGCGCGACAAGTTCCTGCGCGCCTATCGCGACGAGCCGCTGCTTCAGGTCGGCCATATGGTGGACGGCAGCCTGCGCGCATTCGTCGACACCATCCGCGCAGCCAGCGCGACGGGGCGAACCGGCGCTTGACCCTGACGTGGACGTCAGGGTCTACGCTGCGGGTCGTCCCGACTTTCGCAGGAGCTGTCATGATCCCCCCGTCCACCGAGTCCGCCCCGCCCCCGGCAGCTGGCCAGCCGACCCGCACCGCCGTTGCCATGGCGATCGCCCGGGCAGTGCATCAGCTGCTGGACGAGCCGATCGTCCTCGACGATCCCCTCGCGCTTCCGTCGCTTGGCCCCGAACTGGCACAGGCGGTGCGCGACGATCCGTTCCGATACAACGACCCGATGGCCCGCACGCTGCGCGCGGCCGTGGTGGCGCGCTCGATGGTGGCCGAGCACGCGCTGGCATGCGCGGCCGCCGCCGGTGTGCGGCGCTGCGTGCTGCTGGGCGCGGGCCTGGAGACGCTGTCCCTGCGCGCGCCCCACGCTGCCACGGGAATGCGCTATCTGGAGCTGGACCACCCGGACACGCAGGCGTGGAAGCTGGCCCTGCTGCGCGAGGCCGGGCTTTCCATGGGGCCCCATGCCACGCTGGTGGGCGTCGATCTTCAGCAGCAGCGGCTCGATGCGGCGTTGCGCGAAGCCGGCTTGCGCGATGACGAGGCGGCCTGCTTCATATGGCTGGGCGTGACGCCCTACCTCACCGAGGCGGCCATCGAAGCGGTACTCGCCAATGCGGCGGCGAGACCGGCTGGCACCTCGATCGTGTTCGACTACCGCGTCGATCCGTCCGTCCTGCCGCCGTGGGAGGCCATGATGTCGGCTCAGTTCGAGCAGCAGGTGGCGGCGCTGGGCGAGCCTTGGCGTTCAGCCTGGCGGCCAGATCGACTCGCCGACCGCCTGCTGTCGATGGGCTTCACGCAGGTCGACAGCTTCGATGCGCACGCTCTCAACGCGCGCTATTTCCCCCGACGCAAGGACGGCTTGCAGACTGTCGACGGCGGCCTGCGGCTCATCACTGCGCGTGTCGGCCCCTGAGCGGCGGTGCGCTGGCACGCCGGTGCGCTGTAACTCAGGCCGGCGCCGCCAGCTTGGCGGTCTGGTACGCGGCGTACAGCCGCTTGAACACTGGCCCCGGCTCGCCCGTGCCGATGGTCTGGCCATCGATGGTGACAACGGGCAGGATCTCCTTGCTGGCCGAAGACAGCAGCACCTCGTCGGCGGCGAACAGCTCGTCGCGCGACACCGGTCGCGACGTAACGGGAATATCCAGCATCGCGCCCAGTTCCTCGATCAGCCCGTAGCGGATGCCCTCCAGGATCTTGTTGTCCTTCGGCGGCGCCACCACGGCACCACGCTTGACCACCCAGACATTGGACGCCGATGCCTCCGTGAGCATGCCGTCGCGCAGCTGGATCGCTTCGGTCACGCCGTGATCGGCCGCCGCCTGCGCGGCCAGCACATTGCCCAGCAGCGAGGTGGACTTGATCTGGCAGTACAGCCAGCGGCGATCCTCCATGGTGATGCAGGCCACGCCGCGCTCGGTGGCGGCGGCCGGGGGCAGCGCCATGGGGTTCGACATCATGAAGACCGTCGGCTGCGTGGGCTCCTTGGGGAACGCGTGCGTGCGCTTTGCCACGCCGCGCGTCACCTGGATGTAGATCATCTGATCGGGCATCGCGTTGGCCTCGGCCAGCCGCGCGATCAGGGCCATCCATTGCGTGTCGTCATGCGGATTCGGTATGCGCAGCTGTTCGAGGCTGCGCGCCAGCCGGGCAAGATGCTGGGCCGCACGGAACGGCCGACCGGCATAGACCGGAATCACCTCATAAACGCCGTCGCCGAAGATGAACCCACGATCGAGCACGGGAATGCGGGCGGAGGACAGCGGCATCCATTCGCCGTTGAGGTAGACGGTGGCTTCGGCTTCGGTTTGCATGGCGGAGGGCGAGTCGGTGAAGGTGGCTGGTTCTGGTTGGACCGGCGCGCCGCCGCCGATGCGATCGGCCAGGGGCGCTGCTGTCGGTATGCGGGCATTGTTCCATAGCGGCCGCACGGGCGTCATGCCGAATTGGCATAGTTTGGGTTCCTGTCTGCTCGATAACGCGCCTCGCGCCTCGCGACGCCGGCTCTGCCGGCGCTCAGAAGCGGATCTCGCCAATTGCCAGCTCGTCGAGCCGCTGCGTCAGGGACGCGATGGCTTCGGCCGCCGCGTCGGCGTCACGGCACCGGCACGCCGCCTCCACCGCCTCGCAGCATGCGGCGGCGGCATGCGCCGACGCGAGGCGGGTTGCCCCCTTGAGCCGATGGGCGATCGACCGCATGGCGCGCCAGTCCCGCGCGTCGAACGCCGCCCGCATGGCCGCCAGGTCGGACGCATTGCCGGCCAGCAATGCTTCGCGGATCGCCGCGTCGGTCGGGATGGCGGACGGCGCGGGCTGTTTTGCGGACGATGGCCCGGACGAGGTTGCGGCCGCTGCCGTATCGGGATCCGGCGCGGTCACGGCGCCAACGGGTGGTGTCTGACGGTCCACGCACGCCGCCGCCTCCTGCGGATCGCCCGGAGGGTCGGCTTCGACTGGCGGGTCCGGCTTGCTGACATCTGGCACACCGGAGGCGGAGGAACAATGTACTGGCACGGTGTCGTCGATGCAGGCCCGCGGTGGCGCCTGCGGCGGGGGCTGCGGGTTCACCGGCGCTTCGCCGGAGACCCGCGATCGTGGGCCGACGCCCGGCAAGGGCGTCCGCGCGAATGCCGGTGGCATCGACTGGCGGCTCGCGCACGCCGGCATCTCGCGCAGCCAGCGATGCAGCACGCGCGCCAGCGAGTCCAGGTCGATCGGCTTGAACAGGCAGTCGTCCATGCCCGCCATCAGCGCGCGTTCCAGGTTCTGCTGGCGGGCGTCCGCGCTGTAGCCGAGCACGGGAACCCGCACCCGGCCCAGGGCGCGCTCCTGCTGGCGCAGCCGCCGTGTCAATTCGAATCCGTCCATGCCGGGCATATTGCAGTCGGTGATCACCACGTCGAAACCGCCGTCGCGGGACGCGCATAGCGCCAGCGCCTCGGCGCCGTCGCCCGCGCATACGGCGTCCACGGCAAGGTGGCCCAGTTGCCGCGCCAGCAGCATGCGGCCTGCGGGATGGTCGTCAACCACCAGGGCGCAGTAGCCCCTGCGCAGGGCCAGCGGTATCGCGCAGCGCCGCGGCATCGCGTGGCGCGCCTCGGCCCGCGCGGCGCGTCCGGCGCCCGCGGCGCACGGCAGCACCAGCGTCACGATCGCCGTGGTGCCGGCCCCCGGCGTGCTGACGATTTCGAGTTCACCGCCCATCTGCCGCGCCAGTTGCCGGGAAATCGACAGGCCGAGCCCGGTGCCGGAGGCCCCGCCGTCGCCGCTCGCGCGGAAAAATGGTTCGAACAGGCGCGGCATCTGCAACGCGTCGATGCCCGGTCCCTGATCCTGCACGACGATACGGATACTCTCGCCGTGCACGCCATCACCCGTGCTCTCCAGCTTCACGACGATCTCCCCATGGTGGCTGTACTTGATGGCGTTGCTGAGCAGGTTGCCAACGATCTGCCGCAGCCGCTGCGGATCGACGCGGTGGCGACGGCCCCTCAGCACGCCGAGCCGGACGCGGATACGAAGGTGCTGCGACACCGCCAGCGGACGGAAGGCATGGACGAGCTGGCGCATCAGCGTGGGCAGCTGCACGACCTCCGGGCGGATCTCCAGCCGGCCGGCTTCCAGCTTGGCCATGTCCAGCACGTCGCCCACCAGCGTGATCAGCGACTTGGCGCATTCGTGCGCGGTGCCAATGTAGTACCGCGTCTCGCCGCGGATCGCGGTCTTGTGCATCAGCAGTTCGAGGATGCCGATTACCGCGTGCATCGGCGTGCGGATTTCATGGCAGAGCGTGGCCACCATGCCAAGGCGCTCCCCCGCCTGGGCCGGGTCGGGCAGCGGCCTGTCGGCTGTCGGCGCCGGGGCCGGGACGACGGCGGCGGCCTTGCGGCGGGCCGTGGCGAGAGCCCGCATGGCAGTCCGTATCGCGCCAAGCCGACGATGCAGCGCCCGCGCGGTACGCGACATGCGCCGGACATGGCGCCTCAGGCCGACCACGCACGCCGACAGCGCGGCGCTCCACACGATCAGGCTGAACCAGCAGCCGACCACCCAGCCGCGGGAGCGGCGTTCGGACCCGGCCGCCGCGCCCGCCGCCGTCCATCGCTCGCGATATTCGACCAGCAGCGGCGACGGGATCATCGCGAAGGCATGGTCGAGGGCCCACCACAGGCGCTGCGCCGGGGCGGGGCGGTGTGCCGGCGCCGGCCATCGCCGCTGCAGCGCGCCGTAGCCCGCCAGCGCCAGGTCGCGCACCGAAGCGACGGCGCGCGAGCTGGCGCAGCGCTCCGACCGGAAAANGGGCCCACCACAGGCGCTGCGCCGGGGCGGGGCGCCGCGTGGCGGCGTGTCAGCGCGGGCGCGGCGTGCAGCGGGCCGACCGGACCGGGTAGCGCGGCCGATGGGGTGCGCGCGAGCTGGCGCAGCGCTCCGACCGGAAAAATCGCCCCGCACAGGCGGGAAAGCGTTGGAGCGGGGGGCGGCGTGACCGCCGGCGCAAGCGAGCCAGCCGGGCGGCTACCCGTGGCGGGAACCGGGATGGCCCACGGCAGCGCGGCCATTGCCGCGCCGCCCAGCGCACGGGCCAGCGGTAGCGGGTTCGATGGCTGGCCGAGACCCAGGGGTGCGCCATGCCGGCCTCTTTCGGGGATCTCTTCGGCGCCGGGATCAGATGGCGTAGACCCGGCGGCAGGCACACCGCCCACCAGCGACACGGCAAGCAGAAGCGAGCACGCCAGCGTGGTGCCCGCGCGGCGGTCGGCGTGTCGCATCCCGGCAGGCACGGGCAAGGTCGATACGGGCCGCGGCAACGGCGCGGGACGCGGGCTTGGCATCAAGGCGATCTCCCTCTCGCTGGTCAGGAGCGGGGAATCTAGCCCATGGCGACCGGCCAAACTTTCGCAGTTCGACGCGGAAGATGTTCAATATGTAAGGGGTGTTCGCCGTTCTCAACACGAGCGCCCGCACAATGCGGCGCCCACTGCGCTTTGCGGGCGATCAGGCGCTGTCGCAGCCGCCAGGCGAGATCGAGACCTCTCCGACCGGCTGCTGGTTGATGCCGGTGTACTGGAAGATCAGCGCGATGCCCAGCCGGCCAAGGACGGGCACGTCGGGGTTGCGGCAAATGCCGCGCACAAGCGCGGGCCGGGCGCTGGCCATGAAGGCCGCGGTGCCCTCCCGGGAAGCGTCGAAACGGAACAGGCTCAGGTGGAATACCACGCGCTTGCCGTGCTCGCCGCGGCATCCTTCGAGCCGGGTCGCGGTATCGAGCAGGAACGGTCCCGCGCGCGTCACTTCGCGGCAGGCGTTGCCAAGCGCGAGGTCAGTGGTGGGGCTGGTGCCGGTAAGCCGGGTCACGGCAGTGAGGCCGGTGGGACGCCCGTCGGCCACGCCGATCAACAGTCGAGCGAGCGCGGACAGGCCGTTCGGCAGCGAATTGTGCGCGTCGTCGGCTGGCGCGGCACGCGCCGCCACGGGCACCGCAAGCACGGCGGCCGACAGCCACAATCCGCTGAGCAAAGACAAAACGCTGGTCCGCATGGAAGGTACCGAAGACGAAGGCAACCCGAAAGGAGGATGCCCGTTGGGCCGCAGCCATGGCGACACCATAGCCATGCGGGTCCGATGCTTCTGTCGGACGTTGTCCTACATGTGCGCTGGCCGCCGTCTGGCGCCACGGGCCACCCGGCAAAAGACCTTTAGTTTTCAATGGGGTAGGCATCACCCGGCAAACGGCGACGATGGCCGGATACCGGTCTTAAATGCACCGCGAATCACCGAGCGATGTTGTAAAGTGATTTTCTACCTGCCTTCAACAGCATAGGCGGCCGCGCATTGTGCTACGCTGCACTGCAACATCCCAACACCGCCCCTATTGTGTTTCGAGAAGGAGGACGATGGCCAAGAGCCTGATCGACCCGTGGCGTCCCGGGTTGCGCAACGCAGTGCGCGCCGTGCCACGGTTCTCGCGCTGGGTCGACCGGCTGCTTGTCCCCGCGGGACCGCTTCCGGCCCAACGCGTGCGCATGCCCGAACCGGCCGCCGACGCGCCCGGCGTGCCACTGTCCGGCCGTTGGGCATCGCACCGGCTGCGCCTGTCGCCTGCGCCCGGAGAACTGGCCCCCCACATGGACTACTGGCTCTACGAGCCCTCCCGGCGGCATGCCGGCCCCTTGCCGGTGGTCGTGATGCTGCATGGCTGCAGGCAGACTCCCGAAGCGTTCGCCGCCGGCACGCGCATGAATGCGCTGGCCGAGCGGGAAGGCTTTTTCGTCGCGTATGCCGAGCAGCCGATGCGACGGCAACTGCAGCGTTGCTGGCAATGGTTCGATGCCGCAGCGGGAGAGGGCGGTCGCGAGGCGCGGGCGGTGGCGGCGCTGATCGACACACTGAGGGCACGCCGCGATGTCTGTCCGCAACGCATCTACCTGGCCGGGCTGTCCGCGGGCGCCGCGATGGCGGCATGGGTCGCGCTGCGCTTTCCGGATCGGATCGCGGCGGTCGGCCTGCATTCGGGCGTGCCGGTCGGCGCGGCGACGTCGGCACGCGCCGGACTGAAGGCGATGCGCCATGGTTCTCCGCTGACGCCCCAGGCGCTGCTTGCCGCAGCGGGCGTCGCAAGCGGATTGCCGATGCCGGCGCTGATCCTGCACGGCACGGAAGACGATGTCGTGAATCCGGTCAACGCGCGGCTGCTGGCGCGGCAGTTCCTGGCCTACAACCGGCTTCCC
>NZ_VLJN01000021.1:22618-84116 GCF_007829435.1 Cupriavidus gilardii J11 | reverse complement strand
GCTGCCCCGCTGCATCGCCATCGCCTGCGCCTGCATGCTGGGCGCGTGCGCGGTCGGCCCGGACTACCAGCGGCCCGACGCGCCCACCACCCCGACCTTCAAGGAGGCGCCGGCCGAATGGGGCCAATGGAAGCCCGCGCAGCCGCAGGACGACGCTCATCGCGGCGAATGGTGGCTCATCTTCGGCGACAGCCAGCTCGACGCGCTGATGGCGCAGGTCCAGGTCTCCAACCAGAACATCCTCGCCGCGGAGGCCCAGTATCGCCAGGCGGTCGCCATCCTGCGCGCGGCGCGCTCGGGCTTCTTCCCGGTGGTGGGCGCGCAGGCCGGCGCCGATCGCTCCCGCACGTCCAACGGGCAGATCAGCAGCGGCCAGTCCGTGTCGCTGGCCGCCAGTTGGGAAGTGGACCTGTGGGGCCGCGTGCGGCGCCAGGTGGAGAGCAGCGAGGCCACCGCGCAGGCCAGCGAAGCCGATCTGGCTTCCACGCTGCTGTCCACGCAGGCGACGCTGGCGCAGACCTATTTCCTGCTGCGCGTCGCCGATGCGCAGCAGGCGCTGTTGCAGCGTACCGTCGCCGACTACGAGCGGTCATTGCAGCTGGTACGCAACCAGTACCAGGCGGGCATCGCGCAGCGCTCGGACGTGCTGCAGTCGGAGACGCAGCTCAAGAGCGCGCAGGCCCAGTTGATCGATATCCAGATCGACCGCGCGCAGTACGAGCATGCCATCGCCGTGCTGACCGGCAAGCCGCCCGCCGCTTTCTCGCTGGCTCCGGTCGATCTGGACCAGGCCGTGCCGCGCGTGCCGGTGGCCGTGCCGTCGCAACTGCTGGAGCGCCGGCCCGACATCGCCGCGTCGGAGCGGCGGATGGCCGCGGCCAACGCGCAGATCGGCGTGGCGCAGGCGGCGTTCTATCCGACGCTGAGCCTGTCCGCGTCGGGCGGGCTGACGTCGAACTCGCTGGACCGCTGGCTGTCATTGCCCAACCGCGTCTGGTCGTTCGGCCCCGAACTGGCGCTGACGCTGCTGGACTTCGGCGCGCGCAGCGCCGCCCGCGAGCAGGCGGTAGCCGCCTTTGACGTTGCCGTGGCCAGCTACCGTCAGACCGTGCTGAACGCCTTCCAGGAGGTCGAGGACAATCTCGCCGCCGCGCGTCTGCTCGAACAGGAGGCCGTCGTGCAGAACGAGGCCCTGCAATCGGCAAGGGAAGCGCTGGCGCTGGTCAACAACCGTTATCGCGCCGGCACGGCCGCGCTGCTGGACGTGCTCACCGCGCAGACCGCGGCCTATACCGCCGAGCGCACCGCGCTATCGATCGTGGCGCGGCAACTGAGCGCCAGCGTGACGCTGGTCAAGGCGCTGGGCGGCGGCTGGCAGGGCGGCACGCTGGCGCAGCAGACCCAGGGGACGCGGCAGACGCAGGGGATGCAGGCAGGGGCTGATCGCTGACCCGTTGCCGCAGCCACGTGCCGGCCTTGCCCAGCGGCCGCTGCTTGTGCCACACCAGCTCCAGCGCCACCGGCCAGTCCTGATCGTCGAATTCCAGCGCGGGCGATACCAGTTGCGCGGCCGCCGGCGAGTTGGCCGCGACGTGCCAGGGCACGAACGCCCATCCGAGCTTGCGCTTGACCAGTTCGACGATCACCCAGTGGCTCTCGACCCACCACACCTCGGCTGCCACGCGCAGCCGCATCTTTTCCTCGCTATCGCTGCGCACGGCCACCATCAGTTGCCGATGCCGCTTGAGCTCTTCCCATGCCACCCGCGGCTGCGCCGCCAGCGGATGGTCGGGCGCGCAGACGATCTGCATCGGCACCCAGCCGAGCGCACGAAATGCCAGCGTCGGCGGCAGCACCYCCTGCCGCCACATGATGCCAAGGTCGGCACAGCCCTCCATCACCAGCCGGCTGACGTCCTCCATCAGCGGAAACAGCAGCTCCAGCTCCACGGCCGGAAAGCGATGGGAGAACTCCTCCAGCAGCAAGCCCAGCGTGTCCTCGGGATACAGCTCGTCCACCGCCAGCACGAGACGGCTCTCCACGCCCTGCCCCAGGCTCTTGGCCACGCCACGGAAATGCTCGCAACGCTCCAGGATCACACGCGCCTCGACCAGCAGGCGCTCGCCGGCCGGCGTCAGCACCGGATAACGGCCAGCGCGGTCGAACAGCGCATTGTCCAGATCGATTTCCAGATTCGATACCGCGGTGCTCACGACCGACTGGGCCTTGCCCAGCCGGCGCGCCGCGGCCGAGAACGAGCCGGTCTCCGCGGCAGCCACGAAGGCCTGCAGTTGCTCCAGCGAAAGACTCATGGTTTCAGGCCGCTTTGGCGCGGCGAAAGTGGATTGCCCCCCATGGTGCCATATATAGAAAAAACAGATAGAACCTAACTTGGCACTCGCGCCAAAACAGATAGACTGGCGTCCATCAAGGAAATGGAGCAGCACAATGCGCGGTACCTGGGACAGAATTCGTCACACCGTCGGCTTCGAACTGATCGGCCTGCTGATCTTCGCGCCCTTGGGTAGCGTCGTCTTTGGCTATGAACTGCATCAAATGGGCGTGATTGCCGCCGTGGCCTCGCTGATCGCGGCCAGCTGGAACTACGTCTACAACCTGATGTTCGACAAGGCCATGGTCCGCCTCACGGGCAGCGTGCGCAAATCGACGCCCGTGCGCGCGCTGCATGCCGTGCTGTTCGAATTCGGCCTGCTGCTGGTGTTCCTGCCGTCGGTTGCCTGGTATCTGAAGATCGGCCTGATGGAGGCGCTGATCATGGACCTCGCGGTCGCGGCCTTCTACATCGTCTACGCCTTCATCTACAACTGGATCTACGACATCGTCTTCCCGATTCCAGAGACGCGCCGCACCGGGAAGTCGGCGGCCGCCGGAGAACAGGCCTGCGGCTAGCGCACCGCGGCGAGGCCAAAAGAAAGCCCCGGTCAGGCCGGGGCTTTTGTTTGTGCGGACCTTTGTGCGGACCTTTGTGCAGACGTTTGTGCAGAGCGGCAGGCCATCGTAAGCCCATGCCCGCCGCGGGCCCTGCTACAACAGCCTCACTTGTGGTCGTCTGTCAGCACGTTGCCGACCACGCCGCCCAGGGCGGCACCGCCGATCGTCGCCCCCGGCCCCCCGATCAGCGTCGCGCCCGCGACGCCCCCCACGCCAGCGCCAATGGCGGTATTGCGCTGCTTCGGAGTCATGTTGGAACAACCGGCCGTGGCGAGCAGCGCCGCGACGGCGAGCGTGATGGAGAGGGTGCGCATGAGGGCTCCTTGCTGTTTCCGACCACCATAGTGTGAACCCGCTCCGCGGACCACGGCAATGGACGCGGACCGATTTGCGTGTCGGTCGAATCCCACACCGGACGGCCGTCGCAGGATCCTCAACCTGTCTACCATGACGCCACCGGCGAGTCGATGTCCTCCGAGACGAACGCATACCGCAGGGACAGCGAACCGGGCTTCATCCTCGCCCGGCGGCCCACGATGTCGACGCTCAGCTCGTACCTCGCGCACGACACCCTGTTCTCCAACTGGCGACAGCCGCCACCCGGGCCGCTTCGGTTCCGGGGCACGGAGATGGCCTTGGGACGATCGCTTTGCCTCATCGCGATGGTCACCGCCTCACTGCGTGGATCGGCCCTCGCGCAGATGTATTCGACGACGGTGGTGTTGCTGGGTTTGAGCAGCAGGCCGCCGCCCAGCCAGCCATAGTGGATGACCCGTCCCGTGCCGAGCGAACTGACCGCGGCCGCCGTGGCCTGGCCCAACAGCGCGGACACCCAGTCCATCTGCCGGCGATGCAAGCGGCCGCCGACGGCCCGGGTACACATACGCCGAAGCTCCGCGAACACGCGATACAGGTATGGGCTGCCGCTGACGAGCTCGTCCTCGGTGTGCGCCCGTCGGCGGATCGCCGCCTCCCGGTCCAGGGCGACCCTCTTGCGGTCGAGCACGATGTCGGCGATCTGGTAGCGCGAGCGGTGCAGGTCCAGCCAGAGCTGTCTGTTGACGACGAACGATTCGGGCTGGCCGGAATCGGTGATGCTTCCCGCAAACTCCATCTGGACGTTTCCCTTTGTCAGCGTTCGCCGGTCCAGCAACATCTTCTCGCACTGTTCGAACACATATCCCTCGGGACGATAGTCCGAGACGACGGCACGCTTGGGAATGACTCCATGAAGCGCGTAGAACTGGGCGTTGTTCAGTCCCACGATCCTGCATCGGCTTTCAGCGTCCCGCACCAGCACACCCCATGCGGTTTCGAATAGCCGCCGGATAGCCGGTGCGCCGGTTCGCGCGCTTGGGCGGCGCGGCAATGTCGTGATGCGCGCCTTGCCCTTTGCCGAAGGCGCGCCCGCCAGGGTATCCGCGAACACCTGTGGCGCTTGCATCGCCACCTTCAGCGCAAGCTCCAGGTCGGCGACGACGCCCTTGTCACACCATGCGGCCACGTCGTCGAGATAGCGCCTCAGGTCGCTGGCCGCGTCGCGGGCGGCGGACAGGCAGTAGCGGAATTCCTGCCGCCGCACCAGGGCGAGCATGCGGGCCCCTGACTCCCGGCTCATGTCGCGCGCGAAATCAGCGACGACCAGCCGTATGCGCCGCAGCGCGAAATGTCCCTTCGCCATCGAGTCGGGCGCCGCTTCCGCTGGCGCCCGTGCCAGCGATACGCAGTGTTGCAAGGCAATGACGGCGTTCGCCAGTTCCCTGACTGAGCGGAGGCAACGGACCGTTTCGCGCGCCTTCATGCAGTCGGCGAGCGATTCCTTTACCGCCTTCGTGTAATCGCACAGTAGTGCCATCGGTATCCCGAGCCCGGTGCACGCTCGCAGATCTCGTAGCTGGCCGTCGGTAAGAAGATGGCCGCAGTCGTCGATGATCGCGACAACGGCATCGGCCCACTGTCGCAGCGCTGCCGCATCGTCGTGAAGGCCGGTAACGAGCGCCACGTCCGATATCGTGCGCGTATCGGCGATGAAGCGTTCCAGGATGCGCGCGGTGTCCGTCCGCGCCGTCGGGTCGCTACGGCGAACCTGATCCAGGATCGCGATGGCGGTATCCGGACCCGCCGCCAACCGTTCTCGCGCATGCTGGTCGAGCACCGCCTTCAGTTGACCCAGTTTGTCAGCGATAGCCGCGACCCGTTGTGCAATGGCGCCCTCCGCCGGACCGACGGGGAAACACCGCAGCCGGCCATCGACGCGTCGTGGCACCGATGCCGACTCCGGCCACTGGCCTTGCGCAACTGCACCGGCAATGTCGCGGATGCCGCCGAGCTCCTGTCGCAGGGTCTCCTTCCATTCCTCCAGCAATGATGGCGACAATGCCGCCTGGCATCCTTGTCCGTGGCAAATGAGTGCGGCGGCGGTACGCATGGCGGCCTGAAAGGACGCCGCCGTCTCGGGCGAAAACCATGGCGTCTTCAGAGCCCCTGCCCGGATGCGGACATTGACGAACACCGCACCCCCGTCCACATCGATTCGCTGCGCACCCTTGAGAAGCGCATCGACTACAGGTAACGCCTTGCCAGCGCGTTCTGCGGCATAGTGCGATGCCGACAGGTCGGCGACCGGAATCCGGTCAAGGCCGCCGGCACTACGCGCGTGGGTTGCGAGGTCCTTCGCATGGTGGAAAATCTTGGACAGCTCTCTGGCGGCGATGCGGCGCTCGGCCGTCGCCTGCGCCACCACGCGCAGTGGCAACTGGGCGGGCGCGGCGGGATCATAGGGCGCGGCCGCCAGCGCAAGCAGGCGACGGAACGACTCCGGCTCCATCTCGATGAGTCGCTCCCTCACAAGCTCATCGTAGCTGCCGGGGTTGCAGCCCGGCCTGCCGGCACCGCCGACCGTTACGGCAGCGTCGAGCAACCTTGCCAGTTCGGCCAGCGAATGCGCGTCGGGGTCGGCCGGGCATGCGCTGAGTGCCGCCAACAGACGGTCCAGCGCCATCGCATAGCCGTGCATTCCGACAGGCGGCTCGCGCCTGTAGGGTTCCACCGCCGCGTCCATCAGGCAATCCTGCAGCGCATCGAGACACACGCCCAGCATCGCAGCGCGCGCGCCACTGGCCGGTGCTTCGGCGGCCGCGGCGCGATGAGCGGCGCGGACCAGCCCGCCCTGCCGGAATACATGACATGCACGCTCGCGATCGGACGGATGCAACGCGCGTACACATCGCTGGACGCATATGGCGAAGTCTTCCCCGAGCTGCGCCGGATCGCACGGCATGTCGAGCTGCTGCATGTGTTGCAACAGCCCGTCGGTATCGGCCTGCGTCGATTCGAACAGTGCCCAGGCCGGATTGCAATCGCCGGCGAGCGCTGGCTCCGGCCGGCTTGCCGCCAGGATCAGCGTGATGATCTGCCTGACGTACGCCTCCATCGCGTCGCGTTGCGCGGGGTCGGGCCCGTTGTTAAGGACCGTTGGATCGACAGGCCGGGACGGCGCCGACCGTGAACATGGAAAGAGGCAGGACAATGGATTCATGAGGGGCACGGAGAAAGGGCGCCGCCGCGGCACCACGGTTCGGGAGCCGCACGGCCGGCGAGGTGCTATGGTGGCGCAGCGGCGGGCGCTTGTTGTTTCGGAGTGGCGCGCTCGTTCGATTCTTGACAGTCGGGATGCGGTGCGCACGGGCGGGTTATTGCGGTCGACGGCGTTCTGCCGTGACCGCCCTCTCCCCCGGCCCCTCTCCCCGCACGCGGGAGAGGGGAGTGTTGGGTGCCGGATTGCCAGGACGCTGTGCTAGCATGCCGCGCATGCCGAAGAGACCCTCCATCGTTTGCCATACGTTGATTGCGCTCTATGCAACCAGCGTGCTTGCCTGCTTTGGCCACATCGATCTCGCCGTCGCGCAACCGTCCGAACAGAAGCGGACGAAGGCAAGGCATGCGGCCCCCGACAGCCGGGCCTCGACGGCACAGTCGCGCAAGACACGCACGTCGACGCGAAGCCGGCCCGCGGAGGGCGCGACCGCCCCGCGTCCCCACTCGGGTCTGCCCGCCACGGTCACCGCTTTGCTGGCACAAGCCAAGGTGCCATTGAGCGCAACCAGCTTCTATGTCATCAAGCAGGGCGCTCCCGCTCCCGTCGTGACCTGGAATGCGCAAGCGCCGATGAATCCGGCCTCGACAATGAAGCTGGTGACCACCTTCGCCGGTCTGCAGCTGCTGGGACCGGCCTTTCGCTGGCAGACATCGCTGTATGCCGAACGCGAGCCGGACGCGACCGGCACGGTGGGAAACGTCTACCTGCGAGGCCATGGCGACCCCAAGCTGGTGCCCGAAGAGATGGTGAAGCTGGTATCGAAGGCCCGCCGATCGGGCGTGTCCATCATTGCCGGCGACGTGGTACTGGACCGCAGCTATTTCGAAGACGGGCTCGATAACGGCGCGACCATCGATGGCGAGGTACAGCGCGCATATAACGTTGCGCCCGACGCGCTGCTGTATTCGTTCAAGACGCTGACCTTCACGCTCACACCGGACCCTGCCCGGCAGGCCGTCAGCGTATCGGTCATGCCGCCCCTGGCGCAGCTTCGCGTCGACAACCGGTTGACGCTGGACCAGGGCCGGTGCGGAGACTGGCGGGCCACGGCAACACCATCGATCCGCCCGCAGTCGGACGGCACGGTACTGGCCTCGTTCGACGGCATATTCGCCGCCGACTGCGGCGAGCAGACGCTGAACCTGGCGACACTGACGCACAACGACTTCATCGGCGGCGGTTTTGTCGCGGAATGGCAGGCCGCCGGGGGGCTCTTCGCTCGTCCACCGGTGATACGGTCGGGACGCGTGCCCAGACCCGCCTTCCTGATGGCACGTCACTATGGACTGCCGCTGGCGGACATCGTCCGCGATATCAACAAGTATTCCAACAACGTCATGGCGCGCCAGCTGTTCCTGACCATTGGCGCGGAAATCGATCGGCAGGGACCGGCCAGCACGGCGAAATCCGCCGCCGTGATCGGGCGCTGGCTGGCGCGACAGGGCATGGATATGGCCGGACTGGTTCTCGAAAACGGCTCGGGTCTGTCGCGCAGGGAACGCATCAGCGCGTATGACCTTGCCCGGCTGCTGCAGCAGGCGGCCGCCAGCGAGGTCGCGCCCTACTTTATCGGGTCACTGCCGGTGCTTGGGATTGACGGAACACTGCGCAATCGGCTGGCGCACAGCCCGGCCATCGGCAGCGGCCATCTGAAAACCGGTACGCTGGCCGACGTCCGGGCGCTGGCAGGCTACATGGACGCCGTCAATGGCGACCGGTATGTCGTCGTCGCGTTGATCAACCATCCGAACGCGTCACAGGCGCAAGCCGCCCATGACGCGCTGCTCGAATGGGTGCATCGCGGCGCGCCGCCGACGCGATAGGACAGGATCAAAGCACGTTGCATGAATTGTCCGATTTCCTGCCTGAGTTGCCGGGCGGGCGTATCTGCCGACTGCGCGACGGCGTGGCCCGGGCGTCGCGATCGGTTTCCACATCCGGTCTCCCATGGGGCAACCGGCGGGACTGATCAGCCATCACGGCGGCGAGCTGGTTGCGCCCGCCAGCGGCAAACATCGCGTCGTACAGCGCGCCGTCGGCCTCGTGAGGGGCCTTGAGCGACCTCAAGGTTGTCGCGGACAGGAAGCGCAGGATGGACAAGGCGACAAACGCGGCATCCCAGGACGCCACATAAGCAATATGGTCTTCGTCGTGTCTTGAATAGTCTTCGGGGCGGACCACCACGCCGGCATCGGCGGAAGGCAAGATCAAAGGATGCGTCAGCCGCCTGGAATGCGCGTACTGCTTATCGTATAGGCTCACGATATCGGCTTCGCGCAAGGACGGAGCGAGATGCAGAAGCACATTGTCGAGCCTGTTGACGTGAACATCCCTGCCATCAATTCGCTCCGCTCTGCCGCCGCCACTGGGCAGTACGTATGGCGTGAGCCTCTTTCGCTGGCGAAGATCGTCGGTTCCCAGCAGGGGAAAGTCGAGAAGGAACGCGTACAGCGCAACGTCCGGCCGGCACAGCAACTCGAGGAACCCGGAACACAGGGCGTTGTGCGCCCGAAGGTTCAGCATCCCCATTTGAACCAGGCACCGGCCCTTCCCAGCGATATCCTTTTGGCCCAGCAACCTGGACAGCAGCACAATCTCGGCCGGCGTCTTGCCGGCCCGGAGCGCCTCTCTGATAAACCGCCTGAGGCAGGGGATAGAGCCGCCGAACGTGTCGAGCAAGTGGCGGAGCACCGTGCCAAGGACAATGGATTGATAATGGTGCGAGGTGTCCATCAGTCGCAGCGCGGATTCCGGATCCGCGTGGATGATTTGGGTCAGCACCTCGACCGGAATTTCCTCCATCGTCAAGCGGCCCACATCCGCGCCATCGGGCTCATTCGCGTCCGCCGTTCCCGCAAACCAGTGGAGCGCCAGTGTTGTCACCCCTGCTGTCTGCATCGAATCTCTCCATGTATTCCGGTTGGGCGGGTGCTCGCGCACGGTCTAGGCTCGATGAAGCGAGGGCCGTACGGGTTCGCGCCAGCCGGTCGCATCCAGTCGTAGCGAACTAGCACCGCTTCAAGTGCCTCTATCCGCTGCCTTCCGCGCGTCCTCGGCTTCATCGTCCGGATTCGCAATTTCCTCGCTGGACTGCCAGGAGTCCGCGTCGGACACGTCCTGCCTGGCTGCAGCACGAGCGCTCCACCGTACAAGGAATTCCTCAAAGTTCGATGGCTTCGGCCCCTTGTCGATCGGCTCTGGTGTCTCCAGCTCGAAAAACCGGCCGGGATCAAGCACCTTGCCATTGCCGCAAAGAAAGGACTTCACCGCTTGCACCGCGTCTTCAAGGATGGAACTGGCCTTCTCCCATCGTTTGCCGGACGCGAATGCAGCCTGTTGTTGCACGGTGTTGTAACCGTCGCGCATGCCTGCCAGCAGCCGGAAATCAGGAATGCCCGGCAAACCCAGGTCGGTGCCCGGTATCAGTTCCTCGGCAGGTGTGCCCGCCAGCGTGGTCAGCACCTGAGCGAGCGCACGGAACTCGGGGCCAGCAAGGCGCGCATGCAATCGCGCCAGTTCACGACGGTCGCGATGAACCGTCAGATGCCCTATCGCACTCGCGACCATGGGACCGGACATTTCCACGCCGGCATTGCGTGCGTCATCGATCGGCTCGCTGCCTGCGTGGTACAAGGTATCGCTGGTCAGCCGGATGGCAGCGCGCGTGGCGTTGGCCAGTGCATCCGCCAGTGTCCTGGCACTGTCTGCCTCAAGGCATCGGCTGGCATGGAACCGAAGCTCGCTGGCCGTCCGGCATAGCGTGACCATTGGCATCCCAAGGCCTTCGCATTCCGCCAGCGTGGACAGTTGGTCTGCGGTGAGAAGATGTCCCGCCGACCGCAACAAGAGACCGATCCTTGCGTTCAACTTCGTCAGGTCCGTCGACTGCGTCAACCGCTGACGCACGCGGTCGCTGGCGCCGGCCATCAGCGCGATGCGCCTGGCATGGTGGACCGCATGGTCCACGTCTTTCAATGCATGCTCCCGTTGCTCCACGGAGGCCAGCGCGGTCGCCGGCGCGGCCATATCGGATGTCTCGTTCGGGACCAACGCGGCCACATGGACAAGCGAATCGGATATGACCCAGTCCTCCATGCGGTCAATCGTCGCCTCCACCTCCGCGGCAATCGAAGCGACTTCCGCGCTCAATGCGATATTGCTGCCGGACGACGTGGATTGTGTCCGCAATTGGACAAGGGCGGGATCGGTCAGCCGTGTCAGCTGAGGGGCGAGCCGGCTGGCCATGCCTGCAACCGCGTCAAGCAGGCTTGCGTCTGCGCACGCCGTCGCACACGCGAATATCCCGCCAAGACGCTGGCAGCACGCATCCAGCCGCTTCGCCTGCCCTTCCGGCGCGACGTCGAGCCACTGGTTTGCCTGCCCGGGATGGCTGGCGTGCCGGTTGAGCACTTGCGTAGCCTCGGCCAATGCTTGCAACTGGGGCGCGGCAGATTCCTTGCCTCCCGACCGGTCGGATGCGATGGCGCCGGGCAGCAACGTCAGGCGATTGGCCAGCTCTCTCACCCTGACAAGGCCCGGGGTGCCGCCCGATCGGTTGGAAGCGACCCGCCTTGCGATCGACCTGATCTTGACAAGCTCACGCGCGCCATAGACTTCGTCGCTTCGGATCAACGCCGGCAACGGCACGGGTTCCTTAAGGGCAGAAGGCGCCCGGCGCCCCCCGGACGGCGGCAAAGGCGGGGCCGCCGCGTTGTCTTCGAAGCGTGCCAGCACGGGGGCAAGCGCGTCATCGGACAGGCGCGATAGCGCCAGTTCGATCGTTGCGTGGCAGGCATCGAGTTCGGCATCGTTCATCGCCACCTTGGCTCCGCCGCCCTCCACAAGCCGCTCGAAGCGGGCCCGCAAGGTTGCGTTGTCCACACCGCGCGCGATGCCATCAAGGAAGGCGTCGAGCAGCCCGGCATAGCGAGCGGCATCGAACGAGCGGGGCTCCGGCAAGGTCTCGCGGGCGGCGCGCGACGGCGGCCTGGATGCATGGGCGCTCACAGCGGCGAGCAGCCCGTCGAGCTCCCAACCGGTTCGCTTCATCCCTTCCACTCGGGCCACGGCGTTGTAGCGCAACAGGCCGTCATGGTCGGGCGTGTTTATCAACGCCAAACTGGCGCTCGCGATCGCGTCTTTGAAGCACTCCAATGCCCGGCAAATATCAGCTCGCTGCTCCGCGCCATACGACAACATGGCGTGCGCGACCGCTGAGTGGAAAGCATCCTTGTTCGGGTCGAGTGCGAAAGCCTCGCCAAACTGCAACAGACATGTCTTCACGGCATGGTCGTCACGGGCCCACCGCAGGCCATCGAGCAGCGCGAAGACGAATTCGGGACATGCGCGGCGGGGATTGCCACGAGAAGGCTCACAAGCCGACGCAACCGCATGGGAGCCGGCGGAGCGGGATGGGAAAACGCGGGGGAAGCACAGCGAGAACGGAGACGGCATTGCGACACTCATCGCATCAAGCGCCTGTGCGACCACCGTACATTCCACCGGCCAATACGGGTGCGTGCACACCGGCCTTTCGTAAAAGCCGTAGCTTGTCAGGTGTCGCGTGCGATTGCTGTCGCTGGTTTCGCCAAGTTTTTGAGTTTTGCGGCTTGTTTGCCGCAAGGCGGCGCCGTGTCGGCGGCCGCCGACAGGATTCAAGTCCCGTCGAACGCGGCCGCGGCGCGATTGAGGCGGTCGCGAACACCGGCCCACTCCGCCGTTCCAGGCAGGGGTTCCAGATAGAGCCGCGCAAAGCCCTGCCGGTCGAGTCGCCGCAACAGGCGGTACAACTCGCGCGCGTAGGAGGGGGCATCGTGGGGCGCCGGGATCCAGGTACAGCGCGGGTCCGGGACGGGCGCCGCCGCAACCCATGCCACGCGGGCGTCAGCCGGGAGGTCCGCCATTGCCGCCGGCAACTCGCCGGCATGGCGAAGATACAACGGCGTGCGCGGCGCATAGTGCGCCTTCAACGTGCCGGATGCGCGCGGTGCCGCGGCATCGGGCGGCAATGGCGCGACGCCGAGCACGTCGGCCATCATCGCCGGCGTGATCGCGCCGGGGCGAAGCAGCACGGGCCCCACGCCGCGATCGAGCCGCGACAGATCGACGATGGTCGATTCGATGCCAACCTCGACACCATCGCCTTCCAGTACGAAGACACTGTCGCCGAATTCGTCGCGCACATGCTGCGCGGTGGTGGGGCTGACCTGGCCGAATTTGTTGGCCGACGGGGCGGCAATACCGCCGCGGCCACGCTTGAAGCGCGACAGCAGCGCCTGCGCGACCGGATGCGACGGGCAACGCAGGCCGATGCTGTCCTGGCCGCCGGCGACATCGGCCGGAACGTGGTCGGCACGTTTCAGGATCAGCGTCAGCGGGCCGGGCCAGAAGGCGTCGATCAGCTTCCGCGCGGCCTCCGGGATATCGCGTACCCAGTACGAGATATCGGCGCCATCGACGACATGGACGATGATGGGATGATTGGACGGGCGCCCCTTCGCCGCGAAGATGCGCGCGACGGCTTGCGGGTTCTCGGCATCGGCGCCCAGGCCGTAGACGGTTTCGGTGGGAAAGGCGACGAGCTGCCCGGCTTCGAGCAGGCGTGCCGCTTCGTCCAGCTCCGCGGCTGTCGGCGCACGGGACGATGCCGGCTGGGCGTCCTGGTTGGATTCCGTCATGTTGCGATGTAGGGCGAGGCGGCCGATGGCGTGTGGTCAGCGGGCGATATGCAACACCTCAAGCGCCGCATCGAAGGCGCGGCTCGCATCGTCGGCGCTCGCGCCGACGCAGTTGACATGGCCCATCTTGCGCCCGGGGCGCGCATCGCTCTTGCCGTACAGATGCAGCTTGGCGCCGGCCTGCGCAACCACCTGGTCCCAGGCCGGTTCGCGTTCCAGGCCGTATTCGTACCAGACGTCGCCCAGCAGATTCAGCATCTTGCCGGCCGAATGCTGGCGCGTGCTGCCCAGCGGCAGGCGTGCCATGGCGCGGACCTGCTGTTCGAACTGGCTGGTCTCGCAGACGTCCATGGTGATATGGCCGGAGTTGTGCGGCCGCGGGGCCATCTCGTTGGCAACCAGCGACCCATCGGTGAGCACGAAGAACTCGATGCATAGCACGCCGACGTAGCCCATCTCGCCGGCGATGATGGCGGCCGCGTTGCGTGCGCGTTGCGCGATGTCGTCGGACACCTGGCGCGACGGCATCACGGTGGAGAACAGGATGCCATCGCGGTGGACGTTCTCGGCCAGCGGCCACGTGACCGTGGCGCCATCCGCGCCGCGCGCCGCCAGCACCGACACTTCGTAAGCCAGAGGCAGCTTCTGCTCCAGCACGCATGGCACGTGCTGCATGGCGTTCCACGCCGCACGCGCGTCGTCACGGCTGGCCACCCGGGCCTGTCCCTTGCCGTCATAGCCCATGCGGGCGGTTTTCAGGATGCCCGGCAGCAGGTGCGCGGGAATCTGGTCGATGTCGGCGTCGTGCTGGATGACCCAGTGCGGGGCCGGCGGTACGCCGGTGCGTTCGGCGCAAGCCGCGAAGAACTTCTTCTCGCCGATGCGGTTCTGCGCGATCGACACGCAATGCCCGCGCGGCGCGACATAGGCGCCAAGCTGTTCGAGGCGGTCCAGCGACATCGACGGCACGTTCTCGAATTCGGTGGAAACGGCCTGGCACAGGCGCGCCATCTCGGCCAGCGCGGCTTCGTCGGTATAGGTCGCGCACAGATGCCTGTCGGCCACGGCGCCGGCCGGGCTGTCCTGGTCCGGGTCCAGCACGCATACCTTGTAGCCCATTGCCTGGGCCGCATGGGTGAACATGCGGCCGAGCTGGCCCCCGCCCAGCATGCCAAGCCATGCGCCGGGCAGGATCGGCGCGCTGGGATTGTCGACGCCGAACTCGGCACGCGATTCGGGCGTGTGCGCCTCGATCAGATGGGGATGGATATCGGTGGGCATGCGGGTACGGCTCCAGGGACAATCAGTGGCGCGGCACGGACGGCGATCGCGATCACAGCGGCAGCGTCATCGCGCGGGCGGCTTCGGTCTGCTTGGTGCGGAAGGCTTCGAGCGCATTGGCCAGTGCATCGTCGGTAGTGGCCAGCGTGGCGATCGCGTGCAAGGCTGCGTTGGCCGCGCCCGCTTCGCCAATGGCGAAGGTGGCGACCGGCACGCCCTTGGGCATCTGCACGATCGACAGCAGCGAGTCCTCGCCACGCAGGTACTTGGATGGCACCGGCACGCCGAACACGGGCACGATCGTCTTGGCCGCAATCATGCCCGGCAGATGGGCGGCGCCGCCCGCACCCGCGATGATGGCGCGCAAGCCGCGCGCCCGCGCGGTCTCGGCGTAGCGGTACATGTCGTCCGCCATGCGGTGCGCCGATACCACCTGGGCTTCGAACGGGACGCCGAAGTCCTTCAGCATCGCCACGGCGTGCTGCATCACGTCCCAGTCCGAACTGCTGCCCATTACGACGCCGACCAGCGGCTGCTTTATCTGACTCACTTCCAATCCTTACGCGAACGATGTCTGGCTCGTCGCCCCGTTTTCCGGAGGTCGACAGTTATTGCAGTTCCTGCCCGGTCAGCCGGGTCAGCGCTTCACGGTACTTGGCCGCGGTCTTCTCGATCACGTCGGCGGGCAGCGCCGGCGCCGGCGCGGTCTTCGGCCAGGGCTTGCCGTCGATGCGCACCGCCTCCAGCCAGTCGCGCACGAACTGCTTGTCGAACGACGGCGGGTTGGTGCCGACCTGGTACGAATCGGCGGGCCAGAAACGAGACGAATCGGCCGTCAGCACCTCGTCCATCAGCGTCAGCGTGCCATTCTCGTCCAGCCCGAACTCGAACTTGGTATCGGCGATGATGATGCCGCGCGTGGCGGCGTAGTCGGCCGCCTCCTTGTACAGGCGGATGGAAATGTCGCGCATCCGCGCGGCCAGATCCTTGCCGATGCGGGCCTCGACCTCGGCGAAGCTGATGTTCTCGTCGTGCTCGCCCATCTCGGCCTTGGCGGCGGGCGTGAAGATCGGCTCGGGCAGCTTCTGCGCGTTCTGCAGGCCGGCCGGCAAGGCGATGCCGCACACGCTGCCGGTGGCCTGGTAGTCCTTCCAGCCGCTGCCGGCCAGATAGCCGCGTACCACCGCTTCGACCAGGATCGGCTTGAGGCGCTTGACCACCACCGCGCGCCCGCGCACCTGTTCGACCTCGTCCGGCCGCACCACCGACTCGGCGGTAATGCCGGTCTCGTGGTTCGGCACGATATGGGCGAGCCGCTTGAACCAGAAGTTGGCCATCTGGTTCAGCACGCGGCCCTTGCCGGGGATCGGCTCGCCAAGGATCACGTCGAACGCCGACAGGCGATCGGTGGTCACGATCAGCAGCTTGTCTTCACCGACGGCATAGTTGTCGCGCACCTTGCCATGGCCGAGCAGCGGCAGCGAGCGGATGGAAGACTGATAGAGGGCGTCAGACATAGTGATAGCGAAAAAAAACAATGAGGGGCTTCGCGCGGTGACGAAGCCCCATGCGTGAGCCGCTGCCCGGCCGTTCGGCCGGGCGGCATCGGCTTACTGGACGACCTGGGCCAGCTGGCCGGTCTTGTACTGCTCGGCGATGGCGGTCAGCGCGATCGGCTTGATCTTGCTGGCCTGGCCTTCGCAACCGAACGCGACATAGCGCGCCTTGCATACCTGCTTGGCGGCTTCGCGGGCCGGCTTCAGGTATTCGCGCGGGTCGAACTTGCTCGGGTTCTCGACGAAGAAGCGACGGATCGCGCCGGTCATGGCAAGGCGGATATCGGTGTCGATATTGATCTTGCGCACGCCGTACTTGATGGCTTCCTGGATTTCCTCGACCGGCACGCCGTAGGTTTCCTTCATGTCGCCACCGAACTTGCGGATTTCCTCCAGCAGTTCCTGCGGCACCGACGACGAGCCGTGCATGACCAGATGGGTGTTGGGAATGCGGGCGTGGATTTCCTTGATGCGGCTGATCGCCAGGATGTCGCCGGTAGGCTTGCGCGTGAACTTGTAGGCGCCGTGCGAGGTGCCGATGGCGATCGCGAGCGCGTCGAGCTGGGTGGCCTTGACAAAGTCGGCGGCCTGCTCCGGATCGGTCAGCAGCATCGAGTGGTCCAGCTTGCCCTCGGCGCCGATGCCGTCTTCCTCCCCGGCCTCACCGGTTTCCAGCGAGCCCAGGCAGCCCAGTTCGCCTTCCACCGTCACGCCGACGGCGTGAGCCATCTGCACGACCTTGCGCGTCACCTCGACGTTGTATTCGTAGTCGGCCGGGGTCTTGCCGTCTTCGCGCAGCGAGCCATCCATCATCACGGAGGAGAAGCCCAGGTCGATCGCGCCCTGGCAGATCGCCGGGGACTGGCCATGGTCCTGGTGCATCACGACCGGAATATGCGGATAGGCCTCGACCGCGGCCTCGATCAGATGGCGCAGGAAATGCTCGCCGGCGTATTTGCGGGCACCGGCCGAAGCCTGCATGATCACCGGCGCATTCACCTCGTCGGCCGCCTGCATGATGGCCTGCACCTGCTCGAGGTTATTGACGTTGAATGCCGGCAGGCCGTAGCCGTTCTCGGCGGCGTGGTCCAGCAGCTGGCGCATCGAAACGAGTGGCATGTCAGACTCCTAACAAAAGTATGGGGTTCTCGGTATGGTCAAGCCGGATGGCCGCCGGCGGCTATCCCGCGCGCCGCCCGTCGCCATCGTGGCAAATTTGTGCGGCTCCTGGCGCCGGCTTGTGTTTCCCGGCACACCCTGCGCCACGGCATGCGGGCATCGAGGCGGAGGGAGCGTCCGTGTTCATCAGTGTCCTACCCGCACGATCTTCAGCGTATTGGTTCCGCCCGGCTGCCCCATCGGCTCGCCGACGGTCAGCACGATGAAATCGCCGCGCTGCACCACGCCCTTGGCCAGCAGCAGCTCCTCGGCCTGCTCCAGCGCGGTGTCGCGGTCGGTGCTGGACTCCAGCGGCAGCGGCACGACGTTCCGGTACAGCTGCATCTTGCGCTGCGATGCCAGATTGGGCGTCATCGCGTAGATCGGCACGTGGATCCGGTGACGGCTCATCCACAGCGCCGTGGCACCGGAATCGGTCAGCGCGGCAATGGCCTTCACTTGCAGATGATAGGCGGTGAACAGCGCGCCCATCGCGATCGACTGGTCGATGCGCGTGAAAGTCTGGTTCAGGAAATCGGTGTCGAGCTGCACCACCTCGGATTTCTCGGCCTCGACGCAGACGGCGGCCATGGCCTCGACCGTCTCCACCGGGTAGCGGCCCGCCGCGGTCTCGGCCGACAGCATCACGGCATCGGTGCCGTCCAGCACCGCATTGGCGACGTCGGACACCTCGGCACGGGTCGGCACCGGGTTGACGATCATGCTTTCCATCATCTGCGTGGCGGTGATGGCCAGCTTGTTGGCCTCGCGGGCCAGCCGGATCATCCGCTTCTGCAGCGCCGGCACGGCGGCATTGCCGACCTCGACCGCCAGGTCGCCGCGCGCCACCATGATGCCGTCGGACGCGGCCAGGATTTCCTCCAGCACGCCGGGGCGGATGGCCTCCGCGCGTTCGATCTTGGCGATCATTCGAGCCTTGTGGCCGAACTGCTGGCCGGCCACGGCGGCAAGCTGGCGCGCCATCTCCATGTCGGTGGCGCTCTTGGGGAAGCTGACCGCGATATAGTCGGCGCCCAGCGCCATCGCGGTCTTGATGTCTTCCATGTCCTTGGCGGTCAGCGCCGGGGCCGACAGGCCGCCGCCCTGGCGGTTGATGCCCTTGTTGTTCGACAGCTCGCCGCCCACCTTGACCGTGGTGAAGATCTCGTTGCCAAGCACGCGATCGACCCGCAGCACGATCAGGCCGTCGTTGATCAGCAGCATGTCGCCGGGACCCACGTCGCGCGGCAGGTCGCGGTAGTCCAGGCCCACCCGCTCCTCGTTGCCGAGCTGGCACGCCGCATCGAGCACGAAGGCATCGCCTGCCCTCAGCGTGATCTTGCCCTGTTCGAACTTGCCGACGCGGATCTTCGGCCCCTGCAGGTCGGCCATGATGGCCACTTCGCGTCCGCACGCCTGCGCCGCCTCGCGCACCAGCCGGGCGCGCTCGAGGTGGTCCTCGGCGCTGCCGTGCGAGAAATTCAGGCGTACCACGTCGACGCCGGCCGCGACCATGCGGGTCAGCATTTCCAGCGTGCTGGAGGCGGGGCCGATCGTGGCGACAATCTTGGTGGAACGGGTCATTGAATGGAGTCCTTGTCCTGGGTTGGCACCTGCCGGCGGCGCGCGGGCAGGCGTCCTCGCATGCCGCGGGTCAGCCGGCGGCGCGTTGCGTCAGGACTTCGAAGGCAGGCAGCGTCTTGCCTTCGAGGAATTCCAGGAAAGCGCCGCCGCCGGTCGAGATATAGCCGACGCGGTGGGCAATGCCGTATTTGGCGATGGCGGCCAGTGTGTCGCCGCCGCCGGCGATCGAGAATGCGCTCGAATCGGCGATGGCCTGGGCCACGACCTTGGTGCCGTTGCCAAACTGGTCGAATTCAAACACGCCGACCGGGCCGTTCCACACGATGGTGCCGGCCGCCTTCAGCTGGTCGGCGAGCATCGCGGCGGTGCGCGGGCCGATATCCAGGATCATGTCGTCGTCGGCCACATCCTTGACGTCCTTGACCGTGGCGGCCGCGGTGGCGCTGAACTCCTTGGCGCAGACGACGTCGACCGGGATCGGCACCGAGGCGCCGCGTGCGGCCATCATGTCGATGATGGCGCGCGCCTCGCCGGCCAAGTCCGGCTCGGCCAGCGACTTGCCGATCGGCAGGCCCGCGGCCAGCATGAAGGTGTTGGCGATGCCGCCGCCGACGATCAGGTTGTCGACCTTGTCGGCCAGCGATTTGAGGATGGTCAGCTTGGTGGATACCTTCGAACCGGCGACGATGGCCACCAGCGGGCGGGCCGGCTGGCCCAGCGCCTTGCCCAGCGCGTCGATCTCGGCCGCGAGCAGCGGGCCGGCGCAGGCGACGGGGGCGTACCTGGCGATACCGTGCGTGGTGGCCTCGGCGCGGTGGGCGGTGCCAAAGGCGTCGTTGACATAGATGTCGCACAGCATGGCCATCTTTTGCGCCAGTTCGTCGCTGTTCTTCTTCTCGCCCTTGTTGACGCGACAGTTCTCCAGCAGCACCACCTGACCCGGCGCGACATCGACGCCGTCGACCCAGTTCCGCACCAGCCGGACGTCCTTGCCCAGCAATTCGGACAGCCGCTTGCCGATCGGCGCCAGCGAATCCTCCGGCTTGAACTCCCCTTCGGTAGGGCGGCCCAGGTGGGAAGTCACCATCACGGCGGCGCCCGCGTCCAGACACGCCTGGATCGCCGGCACCGAGGCCCGGATGCGCGTGTCTTCGGTGATATTGCCGGCGTCGTCCTGCGGCACATTGAGGTCGGCGCGGATGAACACGCGCTTGCCGGACAGCTTGCCTTGGGAAATCAGGTCGGATAGACGCAGGACAGTGGTCATGGCTTGGGGCTGGAATGTTCGGAAAAGGGGCATTTTACCTGATCGACCCTGCCCTTTTGCGCGTTCGCAACGCCGGGTACCCCCGCCAATACCCGCAATACGTGGGATTCCCGTCACTTCCTGCTGACGAGCGTGCGCCACAGCGCTTACCATAGACGTCGGCCAACGGCGGCGGACCGATCCGCCGCGCGTCAGAAGAGCCAATCCAGCACAACAATATCGCGCCGACCGGCCATCCAGAGCCAACGGCGGCGCCTCCTGTGTCGCGGGTATCAGGGGAAAGCGATGACGGAAGGGGAGATCCACGGGGTGATCCGTGGGCTGTACGAGGGCATTCTGGAGCCCGAGGCGTGGCAACGCAGCCTTCACGTGCTGCGGGAAATCAGCGATAGCGCCCAGGCGGCGATGGTCGTGCTGGACAAGGTTCACCAGCGCTTCTCGGTGAGCGAGTTCGCCAATCCGATCGACGGCTTGCTGGAGGCCTATCACCAGACCTATCAGGCCATCGATCCCGGACATGCCTTCGCGCCGCAGATCAATGTTGGCGACTGGTATGTCGATACCCGCGACCTTGGCACCGACGCCATGGCGCGGCACGACTTCTACGGCGAATTCCTGCGCGGCTTCGGCCTGGGGTCGGTGATGGCCTGCCTGGTGGCTCGCCATCCCAGCTACGAAGTCTATTTCTCCCTGGTCCGGCCCGCCGACCGTCCGATGTTCACGCCGGACGACGGTCGCAAGCTGGATTGGGCCATTCCCCATATGCGGCAGGCGATGGCGCTGCGCGAGCGTACCGCCGAACTGACCGCGCTTCAGCACCTGTCGACACAGGTGCTGGACCGCCTGAACTTCGGCGTGATCGCCTGCGCGGCCGACGGCCGGGCGCTGATGCACAACACGCGGGGCGGTCAGTGGGTGCGGCGCGTGCTGCCGTCGGCGACTTCGCGAGACAGCGGATGGACGCTGTCGCGTCCCTTTGGGGCCATGCTGGAGGCAGCCTGCCGACCGGAACAACCGGTGCCGGCGCAGGCGGCCATGGCGCAGTCGCGCGAGGGCGACCGTGCCGGCATCGTCGTGCTTCCGCTTCCGCCGTCGCACGCACTGGCCGCATCGTGGCAGCAGCCGATGGCGCTGGTCGCGATCCATGAGAAACGCCCCACCCCGGCGCTGTTCGGCCAGATCCTGCGCGAACTGTACGGGCTCACGCCGGCCGAGACGCGGCTGGCCAATCTGCTGCTGGCCGGCACCGGCCTGCCGGAGGCGTGCGAACGGCTGGGAATCGGTCGCGAAACCAGCCGCACGCAGCTCAAGTCGATCTTCGTCAAGACCGGCACCGGCGGCCAGGCGCAGCTATCGCACCTGCTGACCGGGCTCACCGCCTGCCTGCACAAGGCCGACCCCGGATCAGGCGTATAGCCGCAGGGCGGTATAGACGGCCATGCCGACCGCGATCATGCCCAGCATCCGCCGCGTGACCAGATAGAACACCCCGGCGGCGACGCCGGCGATCAGCTTGAAGTTGTCCAGCCCGAACGAGAAATGGCCCTGCCATGTCATCAGATCGGGCAGGATGATGGCGGCCAGCGCGGCGCCGGGGGCGTAGCGCAGCGCCTTCTGCACGCGGTCCGGCAGGCTGACCCGGTCGCCGGCCATCAGGAAAAAGGCGCGCGTGACGATGGTGACGGCGGCCATGCCGATCAGCGCAAGCCATATCTGCAGATGGGTCATGAGCGGTCTCCCGTCGCACCGTCACCCCGGGGCGATTTGTCGCCGCGACCCTTGCTCCGGATTTCGCGCAGCGTCGCCCGCGCGCGCAGCTCGTCGCTGGCCATGCCGGCGGCGATCGCACCGGCCACCGCCACCACGAGCCCCAGCCGGTACGGCAGATCGAAGAACAGCAGCGCCAGCACCGACGACACCGCGACGGCCATCAACGTCGATCGGGTGCGGATGGTCGACACCATGACCGGAATCAGCGCCAGCGTGCCGGCCAGCGCCAGCCCCCAGCTATCCGGGAACAGGCTCGCCAGCAGGATGCCGGCGATGGACGAGACCTGCCAGATCACGAAATTGGTCAGCGCCATGCCCCAGAAATAGCCTTCCTTGCCCGGCTCGTAGCCCGGCGCGGTATAGCGCTGCATGAAGAAGACGAAATGCAGGTCTCCGTTGAACGACCCGAGCAAGGTGCGCCGCCACATCGGCAGATGGCTGAAGTGCGGCTGCAGCGCCGCGCTGAAGATCACGAAGCGCAGGTTCACCACCGCGGCGGTCAGCCAGACCGTCCACAGCGGCATCGCGGCCGCGAACAGCGGCAGCACCGCCAGCTGCGCGGAGCCGGCATAGACCAGCAGGCTCATGCCGATCGCCTCCGGCACCGTCATCACCGACTTGCTCATCGCCACGCCGGTCACCAACCCCCACGAAAAGGTGGCCGGCAACGACGGCGCGAAACGGCGAACGCCGGCGATGAAGCCGGCGCGTTCGGGCTGCGGAAAGCGATACCACAGGCGATGCCAAAGACGGTGCCAAGGGCGCGACTGGGCCGAAGGCTGGGGGGAGGTCATGGGATGGTGGAGTCAGAACCGCCGGGTGGCGCGTGCGCGACCGTGTCGACGGCGAAGCCCCGCTACGGGCGCAGCAGGTAAGGCGACATTATAGAGCGGGGGGCGAAGCTGTAAGCGGCCGCTTAAAAGAATGAGACAGGTAGCCGTCGGCATTGGCGGCTACTGCAACAACTGGAAGCCCGCTGTTCTAGCCGCATTGACATCGAAAGTCATCGTCCGGTGGCACTCCGCCGCGTGGCAGCGGCGCTCGATCAGACAGTCAGCGAAGTCGGCTTTTGACGTGGCATACAGCATCCACGCTCGACGGACGATGTCGGAGGCCTCGATGATCAGTTCCCGGCAGTTCAGCAACCCCTGGACCACGTGGGCAATCCCGTCCCGACTATGGCCGTACCCGCCGCGTCCGAGGGGGCGCAGCATGCCGGGGCCCAATCAATCAATCGATCGACGCCCCCACCGTCTTCACCACGCCGGCCCACTTCTGCCGGTCGGCCTTCACGGTGGCGCGGAACTGGTCCACCGTCTCGATACGCGGCGTATTGCCCGCGTCCACCAGCTTCTGGCGGATGGCCGGCGTTTCGAGGGCGACACGGACCGCGTCGTTGACCTTGCGGGCAATCTGCGGGTCCAGTCCCTTGGGGCCAAAGAAACCGAACCAGATGGTGCTGTTGTAGTTGGGCACGCCGCTTTCCGCGATGGTCGGCACATCGGGAATCACCGGCACACGCTTGGCGGTGGTCACGCCCAGCAGGCGGACCTTGCCGGCGCGGTATTGCGGCAGCACGCTCTGCACCTGGTTGAAGATGCAGCAGACCTCGCCCTTGAGCACGGCCTGCAGCGCGTCGGGGCCGCCCTTGTACGGAACATGGACCATGTCGAGGCCGGCGCGGGCGTTGAACTCGGCAAACGCCAGGTGGGTGCCCGTGCCGTTGCCCGTCGACGCGTAGTTGTACTTGCCAGGGCTGGCCTTGACCTTCTCGATGAATTCCTTGACGGACTTCACGTCGATCACGGCCGGATTGACGGTCAGCACGTTGGACACTTCGACCAGCGGAGCAATCGGCGTGAAATCCGCCTCGGCGTCGAACGGCAGATTCCTGTACAGCGCCGGGTTGATGCCATGGGTCGCCGCGGTGCCGAGCAGCAGCGTGTAGCCGTCGGGCCTGGCATGCGCGACGACCTCGGACGCAACGTTGCCGCCCGCGCCCGGGCGGTAGTCGTAGAGAATGGTCGTCTTCAGCGACTTCTGCAGCGAGTCCTGCAGCGTGCGTCCGACCATGTCGACGCCCGAGCCGGCGGTGAAGCCCATCAGGATCGTGATCGGCTTGCCGTCCGGCCACTGGCCCTGGGCGTGGGCGGGCACGGCGACGGAGAGGCCGGCCAGGGCGGCGAGGCCGGGTACGAGAGCACGGGTCAGACGGCGGATCATGGTTGGCTTCGGTAGTCGGTTGATGAGGCAGCGGCACAACCTGCTTGGCTCATGGCGGCGAAACAGGCGCATGTCGTCCAGCAAAGCAATTACGATACCAAGTGAGCCGCACTTTCCAAACTATCGAGTTGGATTGAGGGTATGACGGGAGGGTATATAGGGCGGGCTTGCCGGTTGGTCGGGGGAGGACTGCCCTCTCCCCCGGCCCTCTCCCGCTCGCGGGAGAGGGGAGATGGACTTCGTTGGCACCGACCGGCCCGGGGCTTACAATGTCGCCTTTGCACTTTTGACGCATTTCGGGGAGACCAGCATGTCGATGGCCGATCGTGACGGAAAAATCTGGATGGATGGGAAGCTGATCGATTGGCGCGACGCCAAGATCCACGTGCTGACCCATACCCTGCACTACGGCATGGGCGTGTTCGAGGGCGTGCGCGCGTACAAGACGCCGTCCGGCACCGCGATCTTCCGCCTGAAGGAACACACCCGCCGGCTGTTCAACTCGGCCAAGATCTTCCAGATGGAGATGCCGTTCGACCAAGCCACGCTCGAAACCGCCCAGCGCGAGGTGGTCCGGGCGAACAACCTGGAGTCCTGCTATATCCGCCCGCTGGTGTGGATCGGCTCCGAGAAGCTTGGCGTGTCCGCGCGCGGCAATACCATCCATGTGGCGATCGCGGCCTGGCCGTGGGGCGCGTACCTCGGCGAGGAGGGCATGGAGCGTGGCATCCGCGTCAAGACATCGTCGTTCACGCGCCACCATGTCAACGTGTCGCTGGTGCGCGCCAAGGCGAGCGGCTATTACATCAACTCGATCCTCGCCAACCAGGAAGCCACCGGCCTTGGCTATGACGAGGCGCTGCTGCTCGACACCGACGGCTATGTCAGCGAGGGCTCCGGCGAGAACGTCTTCATCGTGCGCAATGGTGTGATCTATACACCGGACCTGGCTTCCTGCCTGGACGGCATCACGCGCGACGCGACGCTGACGATCGCCCGTGACCTGGGCATCGAGGTGCGCGAGAAGCGCATCACCCGCGACGAGGTGTACTGCGCCGACGAGGCGTTCTTCACCGGCACGGCCGCCGAAGTCACGCCGATCCGCGAACTGGACGACCGCGTCATCGGCGAAGGCCGCCGCGGCCCGGTGACCAAGCGCATCCAGGATGCCTTCTTCGCCGCGGTTGGCGGCAACGACGAAAAATACAAGCACTGGCTGACGCTGGTCTGAAGACCGCGGTCCCCGACCGTCCCGAACACCGGCCCCGCCAGATCCGGGCCGGAAGCAACAGCCAGCAGGATTCTCAAGCCCACCCCGCAACACCATGACGCAAACCAACAACGTCGTCGAAGTCGGCGCCGAAGACCTTCCGCTGCACTGCCCCACGCCCAATACGCCGGCGTGGAACTATCATCCGCGCGTGTTTCTCGACGTGGCCGACACCGGCCAGGCCAAATGCCCGTACTGCGGCACGGTCTACCAGCTCAAGGCCGGCGTCGTCCTGAAGGGCCACCACTGATTCGCCGGCCGGCTGGCGGCCCGCTTCCCCGGCCTCGCGCGACGCGGGCCGGGGCGCGCGCGCGCCGGCTTGCCGCGGAAGCGCGCATCCGCCGGCGCACCGCGCTGCCGGTCGGGATGCCATTGTCTTGCCCATGAAGAAAGCCCTCGTCATCGCTCCAAACTGGATCGGCGATGCGCTGATGGCGCAGCCGATGTTCGCGCTGCTCAAGCAGCGGCATCCGCGCCTGGTCATCGACGCACTGGCGCCCAAATGGGTGGCGCCCGTGCTCGCCCGCATGCCGCAGATCGGCCGGGTCTTTCCCACCGATCTGGCGCACGGCAAGCTGCAGCTGTCGGCTCGCGTGATGTTCGCCCAGCAGTTGAAGAACGAGGGCTACGACGTCGCCTACGTGCTGCCCAACTCGCTGAAATCGGCGCTGATTCCGTGGCTGGCCGACATCCCGCTGCGGGTGGGCTATCGCGGCGAATTCCGCTTCGGCGTGCTGAACATCCGCCATGCCAATCCGCCGCGGGACCACCGGCCGCCGATGGTCGAGCACTATGCCCGGCTCGCGCTGAAGCCGGGGGCGCGGCTGCCGGAATCCCTGCCCGAACCGCGGCTTTCCGTCGATCCGGCCCGCATGGCCAAGACGGCCGAGCGGTTTGGCATTGCACCGAATACGCGGCTGATCGCCTTCTGCCCGGGCGCCGAATACGGTCCGGCCAAGCGCTGGCCGGCGCCCCATTTCGCCGAACTGGCCCAGATGCTGCGGCGTTCGTACCCGTACGCGCAGATCGTGACGCTCGGATCGGCCAAGGATGCGGAGATCGCAGCCGAAATCTGCGCCGGCGCGCCCTTCGTGCGCAACCTGTGCGGCCAGACCTCGCTCGACGATGCCATCGACCTGCTGGCGCTGGCCGAGGCGGCGGTGTGCAACGATTCCGGTCTGATGCATGTCAGCGCGGCGCTGAACCGGCCGCAGGTGGCGGTGTTCGGGTCCAGCGACCCCCGCCACACGCCCCCGCTGTCACAGGCTGCGGGTATCATGTGGCTCCAGCTCGAATGCAGCCCTTGCTTCCAGCGGGAATGCCCGCTGGGGCATCTTCGCTGCCTGCGTGAGATCGAGCCGGAAATGGTGTTCGTGGAGCTACGCAAACTGCTTCACCGGCCCTGATTTGCCGGCACCGACTCACCGTCCACCTGGCCCCCGTGCCGGCTCACCGACCGATACCGCCATGCCACGCTTCGCTCGCCTGTTCGATTCCGCCGAAGACATCGTCGACGCCTTTCGCGAGGCGCTGAAGCTGCGCGATGCCGATGGCGCGGTGCGGCTGTGGCTGGACGAAGATTCGATCACCTGCGTGATGCCGGACGGCCAGCGGCTGATCGGCCACGATGACCTGCGGCAAGCCTTCCTGAAGCTGCTCGACCGGCGGCCGGTGCTGGTCGACGTGCTGGAGAGCAGCAGCCATTCGACGCTTGGCGTGTCGATCTTCGATGTCACCGAGGCGCTGCGCTTCGCCACCGACCGCGTCGAGGCGGACCTGTACGTCCATACCACCTATGTGTTGATGCAGAACCACGAAGGCTGGCGCATCGCCCATATCCATTGCAGTCCGGCCAACGCGACGCAGGTGACGATCGCGGCCGCGACGGCGAAGCAGGCGCTGCATTGACGATGGCGGCGACTGCCCCCTGCGCCGCACTGTCGCCCTCCATTGCGCATGTCACGACCACCGCTGTCCATCGATTCCCTGCCTGATCGGCGCGCCGGCACCGCCCCGTTCGGC
Organism: Cupriavidus gilardii J11; assembly: GCF_007829435.1. Taxonomy (GTDB): domain Bacteria; phylum Pseudomonadota; class Gammaproteobacteria; order Burkholderiales; family Burkholderiaceae; genus Cupriavidus; species Cupriavidus gilardii_D. Next base: position 56,758 of record NZ_VLJN01000021.1, on the reverse strand, counting down.
GCCGGTGTCCGCATGCCATGGTGGCTGCGTGATGGCCACAGCCAGACCATCATCCCGGCCCGGCTGACCCGACGGCCCCGGGTCGCCTTCCGGCGCGAGCGCTGGGACTCGCCCGATGGCGATTTCATCGACCTGGACTGGACCACGCATGCGGTGCCGCCCGGCGCGCCGCTGGTGGTGATGTTCCATGGCCTGGAGGGCAATTCGACCAGCCACTACGCACAGTCGCTGATGCACGCGCTTGCGCTGCGCGGCTGGGCGGGTGTGGTTCCGCATTTCCGCGGCTGTTCCGGCGAGATGAACCGCGCGCCGCGCTTCTACCACTCCGGCGATTTCGTCGAGATCGGCTGGATCCTGCAGCGCCTGCGCGAGCGCCATGCAGCGGACGGGCGCCGGCTGTACGCGGTGGGCGTGTCGCTTGGCGGCAATGCGCTGCTGCGCTATCTGGGCGAGGCGCAGGGTGCCGCCGGCTTCCTGGCGGGCGCGGCGTCGATCTCCGCACCGCTGGACCTCGCCGCTGGCGGCGCGGCGCTGGCCGTTGGGTTCAATCGCGTCTATACGCGGATGTTCCTGCAGACGCTGAAGCAGAAGTCGCTGGCCAAGCTCGCGCAGTTTCCGGGCCTGTTCGACCGCGACGCCATGCTGGCAAGCCGGGACCTGTACGCGTTCGATAACGTGGTTACCGCACCGCTGCATGGCTTCCGGGACACCGACGACTACTGGCAACGCGCGGCCAGCAAACCCGTGCTGCGCGACATCGCGGTGCCGACGCTGGTGCTGAACGCGCGCAACGACCCCTTCCTGCCGGGCCGCCATCTGCCGGGACCGGCCGATGTCAGCCGCGCCGTGCAGCTGGACCAGCCCGAGCACGGGGGCCACGTCGGCTTTCTGGAGCCACCGCAGGGCTGGCGCCGGCACCTGCCGCTGCCGGCGAATCCGCCCGGCGGCGTGGAATGGCTGCCCGCGCGCATACTGCGATTTTTCGACGGGCTCGCCTAGGCGGGGCTACGCTTCAAGAGCCTACGACGGGCACCGACAGGAGGAAGACGGCATGGACGACATCGTCAAGCAGGCCATGGCCCGATGGCCCAATGTTCCTTGCTGCTATGGATGGCTGGCCCTGGACCGCCGCGGGCAATGGCGGATGCGCAACGAGTTCGCGCAGCAACATGGCCTGTCCGGCGATCCGATACGGCATCCCGCGCTGATTGCGTTTATCGAACGCAATTACCAGCGCGATGAGCGGGGCGCATGGTTTTTTCAGAACGGGCCGCAGCGCGTGTTCGTCAATCTCGCCTATACCCCGTGGGTGGTCCGGTTCCACGATGGCGCGTTTCACACCACCACCGGGCGAGCGTTCACGCCCCGCGCCTGCCATGTGGACGAGCATGGCAATGTGATGCTGGCCGGCGAGATCGAGGGTGAAACCGGCCTGCAGCCCGCGCTGCTGTACGACCATGACCTGGATGCCTTCAGCAGCCAGTGCACCTGGCATGGCGAGGCGTGCGGCGCCGATCTTGGCGTGTTCCATCACCAGGGACAGGATCTGCGCATCGAGCCGATCAGCGAGGCTGACGTGCCACGGCAGTTCGGCTTCATGCGGCAGCCGCAGGCGCCAGCGGAGCCGCGCCCGTCCTGACCGCGAGGGTCAGTTCGGCAGGCCCTTGTTGTCCTGCCGTTCCTCGCGATACTGGCGTTCGAGCTGGTGCAGGCGGGCGTCCACCTCGGACAGCGTATAGAAGTCGCCGTCGCCCGCCTTGCGCGCGATCTGCAGTTGCTCGATCGCGGCCTGATAGGCGCCGTCAACCGCGTACTTCTCCGCCAGCGCCTGATGCTGCTGCACACGCTTGCCCTGCGCCGCGTAGGCACGGGCGAGCAGTTCCCACCATTCCGAACGGGCCGTTTCCTCGCGGGTGCGCGAGCGCAGGAAGGCAATCAGCTCGTCGGAGCGCCCGGCGCCGAGCAGCGTCTCGGCATACGACAGCGCCACCGCATGTGATAGCGGAAAGGCCTTCATCGATGCCACCGCCTGCGATACCGCCTCCGACACCCTCCCTTGTCCGCGCGCCAGCTCGATCGCCATCACGTCCAGCATCGGGCTTCCCGACGACACCCCGGGTATATTGCCGTAGCGCCGCCGTGCCTCCATCAGCGCCTGTTCCGCCTGCGGCAAACGGCCCAGGCGCTGCTCCGCCAGCGCGATGCCGTAGTACAGCGCCGGCAGGCGCACCGCCGAGGCGCCGGCAAGCTGCGCCTGCAACGCCTGCCGGGCGTTGTGGACATCGGTCGGATTCGATTCCTGCAGGATGCGGGCGCGCGCCCGGGCGAACTCGTATTCCGGTGTGCTTTGCACATGGCGAGCCGGCACATGGCTGGCGCGGTCCTGCATATCGGCGATCCGTTCGGATGTGAGCGGGTGTGTCCGCACATAGGCGGGCACGGAGTTCTCCGAGATGCCGGTCACCCGTTGCAGCCGGCGGAAGAAATCCGGCATGCCCCGCGGGTCGAATCCGGCTGCCGACAGGATCTGGAAGCCCACCCGGTCCGCCTCGCGTTCGGCACCGCGCGAGAACGACAGCTGGTTGGCCACCGCGGCGCCCTGCCCGCCCATCGCCAGCGCGGCGGCGGCGTCGGGGCTGCGGGTGGCGGCCAGGCCCGCCAGCACCATGGAGGCCAGCGCGATCCACATCGACTGGTCCTGGCTGGTGATCCCGCGCGCGATATGGCGCTGGGTGACGTGGCCGATTTCGTGGCCCACCACCGACGCCAACTCGGATTCCGTTTCCGACTGCACCAGCAGGCCGGTGTGCACGCCGATATAGCCGCCGGGCAACGCGAAGGCGTTGATGGTGCGGTCGCGCACGGCGAACAGTTCGTAGCCGGTGGCGAACGTGCCGCCACCGCCGGTGCCGGCCAGGTTCTGCCGGCGCGCCGCCTGCACCAGCCGGTAGCCCAGCGCGTTCAGATAGTCGGCCAGCAGCGCATCGTTGACGTATTGGGGGTCGCGTCGGATATCGCGCATGATGCGATCGCCCAGACGCTTCTCCATGTCGGGCGACAGCGCGGCGGTTGAAGGGTCGCCCATGTCGGGCAGCTGGATGCCGCCGCCCTCGACCACGGGGTTGGCGCTGCGCAGGCCGAATTCCGATTGCTGGCCGGCCCGCACGCTGCGGCTCAGGTTGTCGTAGACCTGGTCGCTGGCGTCCGTCGATAGTCCAAGGTTGGGCGGGATGCCGCCGGCGCCCTGCGGCCACGCGGGCGCGGCCAGCACGGTCGCGAGCAGCGCGGCCAGTGTGCGGCGCGGCCAACAATACGGACGGCGCGGCCCGCGGGTGGCGGCTGCAGCGGTCTCGGCAACGTTCGGGAGCTTCGGCATGTTGCTATGATAGCGGCCTCGCGCGGACGTTCCGGCGGCGCGGCGTCGCATCCGGTGCCGCGATCGCGATGCCGGTTTCGCGGGCGCATCGCCGGCGCCGCCACGCCCTTGCGCTTCGCCGCCCCCTGCCGTTCGTTGACTTCTTTTTTCCGGCCACCATGTCGGCCCCATCGCCATGAACAAGCTCACCCATTTCGACACCAGCGGCCAGGCGCACATGGTCGACGTCGGCAACAAGGACACCACGCACCGCGTGGCCATCGCCACGGGCACCATCGAGATGGCGCCGTCCACGTTCGCGCTGGTGCGCGACGGCACCGCCAAGAAGGGAGATGTGCTTGGCATCGCCCGCGTGGCGGGCATCATGGCCACCAAGCGCACGGCCGACCTGATTCCCCTATGCCATCCGCTTGCGCTGACCAAGGTCGCGCTGGACTTCGCACTGGACGACGCGCGCCACGCCGTGACCTGCACCGTACGCGCGGAAACGCGGGGCCAGACCGGCGTGGAGATGGAAGCGCTGACCGGCGTGCAGGTCGCGCTGCTGACCATCTACGACATGTGCAAGGCGGTGGACCGCGGCATGGTGATGGGCGACATCCGGCTGCTGGAAAAGCACGGCGGCAAGTCGGGGGATTGGGTCGCGGAACCGGCAGCCGCACCGGGCGCCGCGGATTGATCGGGAACCTGCCCCGGGCTCAAAGGCTGATGCGCGTCAACGATCGGCGAACGCGAGGTCGAACAGATTGTCCGCCGTGTCCAGCGCCGCGAGCAGGCCCTGCGCCAGGATATCCTGGCCTGCCGCGTTAAGGTGGATATCGTCGAAATAAGCGGAATCGCGGCTGCGCCGCTCCGGCTCGCGCAGGCTGACGACCGGCACGCCGCGTTCGGCGCAGGCGCGCGCGAAGGCCGCCAGTCCGGTCGGCATCACGTCCGCGTCAAGCTCGTTGCGCTGGAAGTGCTGCACCAGCCGGACCTTCCGTCCGCCCTGCTTGGCCAATTCGAGGAAGGCGTCGAGGTCGCGCAGCGAGGCCTGCCGGTCCTCTTCGTGCGGCTCCTGCGGGGGCGCGCCGAGCGAGGCGGTGCCGAAGTATTCGGGCAGATACCGCGTGGCACCTTCCCAGACCGCGGACCAAGGTGGCGTCGAAGGGTGGGTATGCGGATTCAGCGGCGCGAAGCTCGGCACGTCGCCGTAGTCGCCATCGTTGACCACGACGATGACCGTGTCGGCATCGAAGAAACCATAGCGCCGCGCGTAGGCCAGCCAGTTCGCCGGCCCCCAGCTGAAGGCCGAGACATTGCCCACCGTGGCCTTGCCGCCGCCGGCCGTCAGCCTTGCCCGCAGTTGCTCGGTGGCCAGCCGCCGCTGGTCGATGCGCGCGCCGCCGTTGACCACGGAGTCGCCGAACACCAGCACGCGCCGCTCGCCCGGCGCCCGCTGCGGACTGAAGTCCTCTGAGCGCATGCTGAAGCGGTTCACCACATAGTGATTGCCGAAGCGATGCAGGTCCTGGCTGGGCTTCAGCATGTATTCGATCTCGCTGTCGGGCTGGTAAAGCGGGGGCTCACCCAGCCCCAACGCCGCACGGGCAAACACTTCGGTGCCCACTACCGCGGCGATCCCGACCGCCGCCGCGAGGGCGGTAAAGCGTGCGAATCTTCCCATTCGACCTCTCCGGTAGACAAAATGGCACCGGCGAAGTCTAAAAGCAGCGCATCGGCGGTTGACATCCTGCGAAGGGATGAAGAACCGCATTCGCATCATTCCGCTGCAACAAATAGGGGTAACCCTTACTGCGGCGTCTTCAAGAAGCCGATCCGGTGCGGCCGACATGGCCCCGGGGCGGTTCAGCGACGCGGACGTGTGCGTCCGGATTGCGTGCCGGCCCATGCGCAAAATTCGGCGGGCCGCCCGGCGACCGCCTGGGCCTCGCAATTGCGCACCAATATGGCGAACTGCGCCGCCTCGTCGCCAGAATAGTAGTAGCGCAGCCGCTCCATCCATAGGCGTGCCTGCTGCTCCCGTCCGGTCAGCGCCAGCAACCACGCCGATCGGGCGATCATGGATGGCGTTGGCAGCAGGTGGACTGCCGCGACATGGCGCGGCAGCCAGTAGCCGGCATTCGCGGCAGTGGGTTCGGCCATTTCGGCGCGATGGGCGCTGGCGTGCGCCCGGAACCAGAACCGCGGCAGCGGCAAGGCATCGAAGCGGTCGCGTCCGGCATACTGGCGCGCCTCCACGCGCCGGTAGTCCTGCCATAGCGTGACCAGCGCGCCAACCGAAGCCGCCACAACAAGCACCGCCGCCACGCCGCGCGCCAGCCACGGCATCCCGACCCGGCGTGGCCCCGGCAGCAGGCCGGCCGGATCCAGCCATGCGAGCAGCAGGCAAAACGGCAGGAAGAAATACAGATAGTGCAGCGGGTACTCGAGCATCGAATGCGCGCACAGCATGGCAAGCCATGTCAGCGCGGTGGCCGTGCGGATACGCTCGGCCGCGTCGCCGTCCAGCAGCCGCACGCGCACCACTCGCCAGAACCACGCTGACAGGATCGCGACGACCCCCACGGTGCCGACCAGCCCCGTCTTGGCAAGCAGGTCCAGTACCGCATTGTGCGCATGCAGCGACATCTCGACGGTGAGGCCGAGTCTGTCGAGTTGCTGGAACTGTGCCCAGCCAAACTCTCCCCAACCGACGCCAAGCCAGGGATTGGCCAGGAACATCTGCCAGGCATGCAACCACAGCGCCCGCCGTCCGGAAATCTGGTCTGCCGCCTGCAACTGCGCCATGGTGTCGAACAGTTGCCAGTCGAACGCCTGGCCCGCCGCGCGAATTGCCGGCTGCAGCAGCGCCAGTATTCCGATCAGCGCCACCGCGGCGAATACCAGCCCGGCGGGGCGGCGCATCGGATTGCCGTGTCCGCGCGCACCGCTGGCCAGCCACGCCGCGATCAGCGCATACAGCGCCGCGAGGCCCACATGCAGCACACCGGTACGCGAACCGGACAGCACGATGCCGCTTTCCAGCACCAGGACCGCCATCAGCCACGGCGCGACCCGGAGCACGCCCCGCGATGCCAGCCAGACCGACGCCGCCAGAGCGAGCCCGTGCACCGTCGCCTGATGGTTGGGTTGATTGAGGTTGCCCCATAAGCGGCGATGGACTTCATAGAAATACTCGGACACGAGGTTCCAGCTGCGCCCTTCGAGGTGAAACACCTGCACCCATTGCGCCAGCGAGCCGAGCAGGCCGGCAATCAACCAGCCCACTGCCAGTGCCGTCAGTACACGATCGGCGCACCACCGGATACGCAGCCGGTAGCCGGCCCACATCACCACCGCCGCAAGCACCAGGGAAGCGAGCGTCATGGTGCGGCTGCCGGTCAGATCCGGCGCACCGGTCGCGGCCACCGCAAGGCCGGTAGCGACCAGCCACAGCGGAAAGGCGGCAACGCGGGGGATGCCTGCCGCCGCCGCGGATGCGTGGATGGAAGCGGGGGCCGCCCCGGGCGCCAGCAGGGCGACCGCCATCGTGGCCAGCAGGAATGCCAGCGCGGAAGTCCACTCGCCATAGAAGGTCGACAGCGGCAGCGTGTGCCGGGACACCAGCAAGGGGATACAGATGGCCCCGGCCAACACGTTGAGCGCTATGCCTTCGCGCAGATTCGACATTCGGTTCTCGAGCTTGCCATGCGCCGCCCGGGACTCCGGTCCGCGAACGGCATGACATCCTGTTGGTCCATCGACGCGCCCGTCCTCAGTCGCGGTCCGGCCGGACCGGCGACTGGCTGTTCTTGACCACGTATCGACGGGCCGCTTCGTTATCGATGGTGGTGGTGATTTCCCACGTGATCGCGGTGGCATTGACGTCAGGCGTCAGCACGATCTGTTTGCCGTCGACCCCCGCGCCAAGGCCGCTGTCGGCGAGCCGCAGCGTAATGATGCCTGGACCTGTCACCTCCGCCGCCGCGATCTCACGGCTCGGCGCAAGGCGCGGCAGGGTTGCCGCCGTGCCGGCGTGGTTGCAATCGGCCAGCACCCCGCCCGCTTCCTGTGCGCACAGTCCCACCGCGAGCTTCAGCGGCGTGGCGGCGGTCAACACGCTGGACAGCCTGGCCCGAATTGTATCGTCCCGGTACTGCGGCACGGCAACCGCGGCGAGGATGCCGATGATCGCCACCACGATCATCAGTTCGATCAAGGTGAAGCCGCCCGGGCGCCATTGGATTCTTGGGACGGCGGTCTGGCAGGTACACAACGACGGCATGGCGGTCTTCCGGTGGCAAGTGGAACGGCTGTCCGCCAGTATGGGGCGTGGGGGCTGCGGGGGAATGGGGATTCACAAAAGTTCGCACAGCGGTGGGGTGTGGCTGGTTTGGGCTGCCCTCTCCCCCGGCCCCTCTCCCGCGAGCGGGAGAGCGGAGAACGCCGGCTGGGTTTTGTACGCCCGTGGTTTGCTCCCGTCTCCCGCCTGCGGGAGAGCGGCGGGGGAGAGGGCAGTCCCGGCAACCCCCAAATCCCGCCAAAAAGAAAAGCCCGGACAAGCCGGGCTTTTCTCCAAACGGGCACGCGGCGGCTTATGCCGTCTGGGCGCCCCGCTTCTGCATCAGCTTGCCGAGCACCACCACCAGGATGGCGCCGATCGCACCGAATACCAGATGGGCGTTCGGCACATGGACCTCGAACCAGGCGGCGTCGACCGGGTCGCTGACCAGCATTTCACCGGCCAGGTAACCCAGCAGCGCGGCACCCAGCACGATGATGATCGGGAAACGCTCCATCACCTTCAGCAGCAGCGTGCTGCCGAACACGATCAGCGGAATGGACAGGCCCAGGCCAACCACCAGCAGCAGCAACTGGCTGCCTTCCGGCCCCTTCTGCGCCGCGGCGGCGACCGCCACCACGTTGTCCAGCGACATCACCAGGTCGGCGATCAGGATGGTCCGGATCGCGGCCCAGATGTTGTCCTTGGCGTCATGGCCTTCCTCGCCGTCGTCGCCCGTCAGCAGCTGCACGCCGATATAGACCAGCAGCACGGCCCCGACGATCTTCAGATACGGCAGGCTCAGCAGCTTGACCGCGGCGACGGTCAGCACCACCCGCATGATGATGGCGGCCGCGCTGCCCCAGAAGATCGCGCGCTTCTGCTGCGCGGGCGGCAGATTGCGGGAGGCCAGTGCGATCACGACGGCGTTGTCGCCGGACAGCACGATATTGGTCAGGATGATGGATCCCAGGGCGATCCAGAATGTGGTGGACGACAGCAATTCCACTGCGTGGCTCCTCGGTGGCTGTTGTTCGAATGGTTCGGAATTCGGCGCGGCGGCGACTGCGGCCTTTCACCTGTCTGCCCGCCAAAACATTGTGTTTTACCGTAACAACCTTTCGATTAGATTTCAGCAAATCGTTAAATCTTTGCGGTTAATGTCACGGTGTGATCTGTCTGAGGTAGGTACCACGCTGAACGTGGCGCAAAAACGACAATGCCCTCGCATCGTGCGAGGGCATTGGAGCAGGGGAGCCGACCGGGTGAGGCCAGCTCATGCAAGGCCGATCAGAGGATCGACTTCAGCAGGCGGCCCATTTCCGACGGGTTCTTGGTCACCTTGATACCGCAGGCTTCCATGATTTCCAGCTTGGCCTGCGCGGTGTCGGCACCGCCCGAGATCAGCGCGCCGGCGTGGCCCATGCGCTTGCCCGGAGGCGCGGTCACGCCAGCGATGAAGCCGACCACCGGCTTCTTCATGTTTTCCTTGATCCAGTAGGCCGCGTTGGCCTCGTCCGGACCGCCGATTTCGCCGATCATCACGACCGCATCCGTGTCCGGATCGTCGTTGAACATCTTCATCACGTCGATGTGCTTCAGGCCGTTGATCGGGTCGCCGCCGATACCGACTGCGGACGACTGGCCCAGACCCAGCGCGGTGAGCTGGCCCACGGCTTCATAGGTCAGCGTGCCCGAGCGCGACACCACGCCGATGCGGCCCTTCTTGTGGATGTGGCCCGGCATGATGCCGATCTTGATTTCGTCCGGCGTGATCAGGCCCGGGCAGTTCGGTCCGAGCAGCAGCGTCTTCTTGTTTTCGCGGCGCATGCGGTCCTTCACTTCCATCATGTCGCGCACGGGGATGCCTTCGGTGATGCAGACCACCAGGTCCAGATCGGCGTCGACAGCTTCCCAGATCGCGGCGGCGGCGCCGGCGGGCGGCACGTAGATCACCGACACGGTGGCGCCGGTCTGCTGCTTGGCTTCCTTGACGCTGGCGTAGATGGGAATGCCCTCGAAGTCCTCGCCGGCCTTCTTCGGGTTGACGCCGGCGACGAAGCAGTTCTTGCCGTTGGCGTAGTCACGGCAACCACGGGTGTGGAACTGGCCGGTCTTGCCGGTGATACCTTGGGTGATGACCTTGGTGTCTTTGTTGATCAGAATCGACATGCTGTAATCCTTTTGCTTGGCACTGGCACGGCTCGCGCTGCGCGCGAACCGCTCGCGTTCGGTTTTGCCTGTGGCTTACTTGCCCGCGGCAGCGGCCACCACCTTCTGGGCGGCCTCTTCCATGGTGTCGGCCGAGATGATCGGCAGGCCCGACTCGGCCAGCATCTTCTTGCCGAGGTCTTCGTTGGTGCCCTTCATGCGGACCACCAGCGGCACGCCCAGCTGCACCGCCTTCGAGGCCGAGATCACGCCTTCGGCGATCACGTCGCAGCGCATGATGCCGCCGAAGATGTTGACCAGGATGGCCTGCACGTTCGGGTTCTTCAGCATCAGCTTGAAGGCCTCGGTCACCTTCTCGGTGGTGGCGCCGCCGCCCACGTCGAGGAAGTTGGCCGGCTCGCCGCCGAACAGCTTGATGGTGTCCATGGTGGCCATCGCCAGGCCGGCGCCGTTCACCAGGCAGCCGATGTTGCCGTCCAGCGAGATGTAGGCGAGATCGAACTTCGACGCTTCGATTTCGGCCGGATCTTCTTCATCCAGGTCGCGGTAGGCGACGATTTCCGGGTGACGGAACAGTGCGTTCGAGTCGAAGTTGAACTTGGCGTCCAGCGCGATGACCTTGCCGTCGCCGGTCAGGATCATCGGGTTGATTTCGGCCAGCGATGCGTCGGTGTCCCAGAACGCCTTGTACAGGCCTTGCAGCGCCTGGCGGGCTTGCGACAGGCTCGCGTCGGGCACGCCGATCTTGCGGGCGATGTCATCGGCGTCCTTGTCGGTCAGGCCGATCGACGGTTCGATGATCAGCGTGTGGATCTTTTCCGGCGTCTTGGCGGCCACCTCTTCGATGTCCATGCCGCCTTCGCTGGAGGCCATCAGCGCCACCTTCTGCGACACGCGGTCCACCACCAGGCTGACGTAGAGTTCCTTCTTGATGTCAGCGCCTTCCTCGATCAGCAGGCGGTTGACCTTCTTGCCTTCCGGACCGGTCTGGTGCGTGACCAGCTGCATGCCCAGGATGTTGCTGGCGTAGGTCTTGACCTCGTCCATGCTCTTGGCGACCTTCACGCCGCCGCCCTTGCCACGGCCACCGGCGTGGATCTGCGCCTTGACGACCCAGACCGGGCCGCCGAGCTGTTCCGCTGCCTTCAGCGCTTCTTCGACCGAGAATGCGGGGATACCGCGCGGAACCGGCACATTGTATTTGCGCAGGATTTCCTTGCCTTGGTACTCATGGATATTCATGCGTGTTTCCTTTCGGGTAGGCGTAAATGGGTGGAGATGCCGTGGATGGTAATGCGGAAAGAATGCGGAATCTCGGCGATGAAGTCAGGCCCGGTTATCCGGAGGTACCGTTGGGCCTGTGCGAGGTGGCGCCGCCGTCGGGAGGGATTGCCTCCGTCGGCCGCACCGGAGGGGACGCGGGCGCACCGGCCCGGGTTCCCGGTTTCGGCTGGTATCCATACCAGCGCGGATAAAACTGGCGCACGACCTCCCCCTCGAAATGCAGGGCATGACAGCCGTGCAACTGATAGGGAGGTTCGGAATTGCCGTCGTCGGCCGCGCCATCGCGGATCCTGAAGACCTCGCCCGCGAAGGCCTGGATCGCCGTGGTCGGCAACACCGAGGCCAGTTCGGTCAGATGGGTACAGCCCGAGACGCTGCCGAGCCGCTCGCGCACCGCCTTGCGAAAACCCTTCATCAGGTTCAGGCCGATCAGCTTGCGGTAGGCGGGGCCGATGGTGTCGCAATGGCCGGGATACGGTACCCAGTCGGAGCACGCCTCGGCGTCGACGACGTTCAGTTGCACGTCGATTGTCACGCGCAGCCACAGATCGTGCAGCGGCTGCCCCTCGGGCCGCACACCGCCGCCCGCGAGCGGAATGTCGCGCGGCTTGGTGTCGGTCAGGCGCGCCTCGATGTCCCACAGTCCGTCTTCACGTAAATACGCCTCGGCCGTGATGGCGCGACGATGACGCAGGGCGCGATTGACGGGGACGGAAAGCGGCATGGCACCAAGGCTGTGACGAGGGAAGCGCGCTCGGCCAAACAATGCGGACAGGCCGGGCGGGACTTGCGGAAAACCCGAAGAGTTTAACATGCCAGCCGGGGGCGACCGGAACTTCCGGGATGCCACTATTGCCGGCGGGGATTGCCGGGGCTGACGAGAACGCCACGCCACGCCTGCGGGCGGGCGCCCGGGTCTTGCTGCGGTGCGAAAATGGGATCATTCGTCGCCGCTGTCGCCGGGAAGGTCGGCGTCGCGCAGCAGTCGTCCGATGACGGCCTGCGAGAAGCCACGGGCGGCCAGAAAGCGGATCTGCCGCGCCTTGTCCTCAAGGGTTGCGGGCGCCACGCCGAAGCGCTTCTGCCACACCGCACGGGCCCGTTCCAGTTCGGTCGCGCGCAGACGCGTCTGCAACTCGGCAAGCTGCTCCGCGTCGAGCTGATGCGTGCGCGCCTCTTGCATGACGCGCGCCGCGCCGTAGCGGCTGGCGCGCCGATGGACAAGGCTCTCGGCAAAACGCGCGTTGGACAGCCAGTTTTCCCGTTCGAGGCTGTCCAGCAACTGTTCCAGCTGCTCGGCGGATTCAGCATGGGGCGCGAGCTTGCGAGCCAGTTCGGCGCGGCTGTGTTCGCGGCGGGACAGGTAGCCGACGGCGCGCGCCTTCAGCGACAGCGGGGGACGGGGCATGGGGTTCAGGCTTGGGGAGAGGGCAGTCACGGAGCAACAAACCGCTCCCAGCCCCAAAACAAGAGAGCGCCTGCGGCGCCCTCTGCTGTCACTCCTCGGCCAAGGCCGCGCTCGGCGTGCCGTTCAGCGGCACGACGCCCAGCGCCGCACGCACCTTGTTCTCGATCTCGGCGGCAATGTCCGGATTCTCGCGCAGGAATTCGCGCGCGTTGTCCTTGCCCTGGCCGATCTTCTCGCCGTTGTAGCTGTACCAGGCGCCCGACTTCTCCACGATCTTGGCATCGACGCCCAGATCGATGATTTCGCCCTGGCGCGAGATGCCCGCGCCGTACAGGATGTCGAAGAACGCCTCGCGGAACGGCGGCGATACCTTGTTCTTGACCACCTTGACCTTGGTCTCGTTGCCAACCACCTCGTCGCCCTTCTTGATCGAGCCGATGCGGCGGATATCGAGACGCACGGAAGCGTAGAACTTCAGCGCATTGCCGCCCGTGGTGGTTTCCGGCGAGCCGAACATCACGCCGATCTTCATGCGGATCTGGTTGATGAAGATCACCAGGCAGTTGGTGCGCTTGATGGTGCCGGTCAGCTTGCGAAGCGCCTGGCTCATCAGGCGGGCCTGCAGGCCCGGCAGCGCGTCGCCCATCTCGCCTTCGATTTCGGCCTTCGGCACCAGTGCGGCGACCGAGTCGATCACGATCAGGTCGACCGAGCCCGAGCGCACCAGCGCGTCGGTGATTTCCAGCGCCTGCTCGCCGGTGTCCGGCTGCGAGATCAGCAGGTCGCTGACGTTGACGCCCAGCTTCGAGGCGTAGTTGACGTCCAGCGCGTGCTCCGCGTCGATGAACGCGCAGGTGCCGCCCAGCTTCTGCATTTCGGCGACGACCTGCAGCGTCAGCGTCGTCTTGCCCGACGATTCCGGGCCGTAGATTTCCACCACGCGGCCGCGCGGCAGCCCGCCAACGCCCAGCGCGACATCGAGGCCCAGCGAGCCGGTGGACACGACCTGGATGTCCTGCTCGACTTCGCCGTCACCCATCCGCATGATCGAGCCTTTGCCAAACTGCTTCTCGATCTGGGCCAGCGCGGCCGCCAGCGCCTTCTGCTTCTCGGCGCTCACGCCAGCCGCCTTCTTGCCGTCATCCATGGTTGTCCTTCCATCAATGGTGTATAAATTGGCCGCCTATGGCGCGGCACCTGCTGTGCATGCAACAATGCGGGCACAGCGGCCAAGGTGCCGACCCGCGCCCACCCGCGGCATGCTAACCGCGGCATTCTAGGGCGAGGCATGGCAGCCGGAAATCAGCCAGCGCTGAAAACCGGCTGAAGATCAGGCGGATTGCGCCCGTACGTTGATGTGTACTGTCGCTTACAGCGCATTCACGCACGGCCTGACCCGTAGCCTCGCCCGGACCAGCGGGTACTGTATAAAAAAACAGTATGCTTGGCAAGCCCCTTTTCGTATCCGCAGCCAATTGTGGCGACATGTGAGACGGCAAGGCGGGGSAAGCCACACGTACCGCGCCAGGGGAGACAACCATGCGCATTCTGATCGCCGAGGACGATGACGTGCTGGCCGATGGCCTGACACGTTCGCTGCGCCATTCCGGCTACGCCGTCGACCACGTCGCCAACGGCATGGAAGCCGATTCGGCGCTGACCACGCAGGCGTTCGACCTGCTGATTCTCGATCTTGGCCTGCCCCGGCTGTCCGGGCTCGAGGTGCTCAAGCGCCTGCGAGCGCGCGGCGCCATGGTGCCGGTGCTGATCCTGACGGCCGCCGACAGCGTCGACGAACGCGTCAAGGGGCTCGACCTCGGCGCCGACGACTACATGGCCAAGCCGTTCGCGCTGTCCGAGCTGGAAGCGCGGGTGCGCGCGCTGGTGCGGCGCGGCACCGGGGGCGGCGCCACGCTGATGCGCCATGGGCCGCTGGCCTTCGACCAGGTCGGGCGCATTGCCTACCTGAACGACCAGATGCTGGACCTGTCGGCCCGCGAGGTGGGGCTGCTTGAGATCCTGCTGACGCGCACCGGCCGGCTGGTGTCCAAGGAGCAGCTGGTCGATCATCTTTGCGAATGGGGCGAGGAAGTGAGCAACAACGCCATCGAGGTCTATGTGCACCGCCTGCGCAAGAAGATCGAGGTGGGCGGTATTCGCATCGCCACCGTGCGCGGGCTCGGGTATTGTCTGGAGAAGTTCCAGCCGGTGGCCGCGGCGGTTCATCACTGAACCGGCGCGCCGTGCCGGCGTCGCCGCCCCCGACCACCTGTCCTGACCGTCCCGCCGCATGGATCTGCTGCGACTGCCCTGGAAGCGCCTGCCGGCGCCGCCGCCGCCCATCAGCGGCGCGCAACCGCATCGAGCGGAAGACGACGTCAGCGACGAGGCGCTGGCCGATGCGCTGCCGCACCTGGAGGACGATGCCGCCCAGCATTCGCCGCGCTCGCTGTTCGGCGAGATCCTCGACTGGATGCTGGCGCCGTTGCTGCTGCTGTGGCCGCTGAGCATCGCGGTGACCTATCTGGTGGCGAAGTCCATCGCCAATGGCCCCTACGACCGGGCGCTCGAGTCCAGCGCCATCGTGCTGTCGCAACAGGTGCGCGAGGTCAACGGCCGCGTGACGCTGCAACTGCCGCTGTCCGCCCGTGAGATCCTGCGCGCGGACGAATCCGACTCCGTGTATTACCAGGTGGTCGGCACGCGCGGCGAGCTGGTTGCCGGCGACCGCGACCTACCGCTGCCGGTAGACGAGGATCGGGCCCATGCAGGCCTGGTGTCGCTGCGCGACGAGCGCATGGGTGGCAACGACGTGCGCGTGGCCTACACCTATGTCAATGTGCCGGGCGTCCCCGAATCACGCCCCGAATTACACCCCGGATCGCGGGACGGCGTGCAGGGCAGCCAGCCGGTGCTGGTCCAGGTGGCCGAGACGCTGGACAAGCGCGCGCGGCTGGCCAACGAGATCATCAAGGGCGTGATCCTGCCCCAGTTCGTGATCCTGCCGCTGGCCGTGCTGCTGGTCTGGTTCGGACTGTCGCGCGGGCTGGCGCCGTTGACCGCGATCCAGCAGCGCATCCGCGCCCGCAATCCCGGTGACACCAGCCCGATCGACGAACAGGCCGCACCCCAGGAAATCACGCCGCTGGTGGCCTCGTTCAACGAACTGCTGGAGCGGCTGAACCAGTCGGTGCAGACGCAGAAGCGCTTTATCGCCGACGCTGCCCACCAGATGAAAACGCCGTTGGCGGGGCTGCGCATGCAGGCCGAACTCGCGCAGCGCGAACAGTCGCCGGAGGAGTTGCGCAAGTCCCTGGCCCAGATCGCCGGCAGTTCCGAGCGTACCGCGCACCTCGTCACGCAGCTGCTGTCGCTGGCCCGCATGGAGAACTATGGCGGCACCGGCAACATGGCGCCGCTGGACCTGTCCTCGCTGGCGCGCGAGGTGGTGAAGGACTGGCTGCCGCAGGCGTGGGCCCGCCGCATCGATCTGGGCCTGGAAGCCTCCGACCACCCGGTCATGGTGCAGGGCAACCGGCTGATGCTGACCGAGATGCTCAATAACCTGATCGACAATGCGATCCGGTATACGCCCCCGGGCGGCCATGCCACCGTGCGCGTCGCGGCCGACCCCTTCGAGCCGTTCGCCTATCTCGACGTCGACGATACCGGCCCCGGCATCCCCGTCGCCGAACGCAGCCGCGTGATGGAACGCTTCTATCGCGTGCTGGGCACCAGCACCGAAGGCAGTGGACTGGGGCTCGCCATCGTGCGCGAGATCGTGCAGCAGCATGGCGGCGAGGTGGTCATCGACGACCATGTCTACCAGCAGGAGCCGCGGCGGGCGGGCACGCGCATGCGGGTCACGCTGCGGCGTCCCGCGGAATCGGAGCCGGCATGACGGCGCGGCAAGACGGGCAGACGCCACCGTCCCTCTCTTCGTCCACGACGCGCGCACGCGCCGCCGCGGCATGGCGCGTCAATCTACGCTGGACCGCGGTGCTGTTGACGCTGTGGTTCGCATGCACCTTCGGCGTCAGCTGGTTCGCGCGCGAACTCCGTTTCAACTTCTTCGGCTGGCCGTTCTCATTCTGGGCAGGCGCGCAGGGCCTGCTGATCCTGTATGTGGTGATGGCCGCGCTCTATGCCTGGCGAATGAACCGCGCCTACGCGGGCACCGAAGCGGATGCCGACGGCCACGGCGATGCCGACGCCGGCCGGCGCTCCGCCGCTGGCGATCGCCCGGGTCCGGATGCTGCGTAGCAGCGGCAACCCCGCGCCCATCGCGGTGCGGCCCGGCAGGCGGACAGCGGCGCGGCCAGGTTGCGGCGCAGCACCATCCGCGCGGCTTGCCATGGACCGACTGTCCTGCCTTCGCGCCTAGCGTATACCCCGACGCATTGCGGCCCGGATAGGGCGAATCTGTCAGAACGCCGTAAGTTTCGCCTCCCAGAATCCACTCACATTCGACGGCCCCGGCCGGATGCGGCCATTGCCGCTCGCCCGGCGCGCCGTACGGACGACCCCTGAACAGTAGGAGGAGACAAACAATGGCAAATGCCCAAAACGTCGCGATGCCCGGCAGCGCCCGCACGCCGATGACGGCGGAGGAGAGGAAAGTCATCCTCGCCTCTTCGCTAGGCACCGTATTCGAGTGGTACGACTTTTATCTCTACGGTTCGCTGGCGGCGATCATCGCCAAGCAGTTCTTCGCCGGCCTCGACCCGACTTCCGCCTTCATCTTCGCGCTGCTCGCCTTTGCCGCCGGCTTCATCGTGCGGCCGTTCGGCGCGCTGGTGTTTGGCCGCCTCGGCGACATGATCGGTCGCAAGTACACCTTCCTGGTGACGATCCTGATCATGGGCGTGTCGACCTTCATCGTCGGCCTGCTGCCCGGCTATGCCACCATCGGCTGGGCCGCGCCGATCATCCTGATCGCGCTGCGCATGTTGCAGGGCCTGGCGCTGGGCGGCGAGTACGGCGGCGCGGCGACCTACGTTGCCGAGCATGCCCCGCAGGGCAAGCGCGGGGCCTATACGTCGTGGATCCAGACCACCGCCACGCTGGGCCTGTTCCTGTCGCTGATCGTCATCCTGATCTGCCGCGAACTGACCGGCCCGGCCTTCGAGACCTGGGGCTGGCGCATTCCGTTCCTGCTGTCGATCCTGCTGCTCGGGGTATCGGTCTATATCCGGCTGTCGATGAATGAATCGCCCGCCTTCCAGAAGATGAAGTCCGAGGGCAAGACGTCGAAGGCGCCGCTGACCGAATCGTTTGCCCAATGGCGCAACCTGAAGATCGTGATCCTGGCGCTGGTCGGCCTGACCGCCGGCCAGGCCGTGGTCTGGTACACCGGCCAGTTCTATGCGCTGTTCTTCCTGACGCAGGTGCTCAAGGTCGACGCCAAGACCGCCAACCTGCTGATCGCGGGCGCGCTGGTGATCGGTACCCCGTTCTTCATCTTCTTCGGCGCACTGTCGGACAAGATCGGCCGCAAGTGGATCATCATGGCGGGCTGCGCGCTGGCCGTGGTCACCTACTTCCCGCTGTTCAAGGCGCTGACGCACTACGCCAACCCGGCGCTTGAGCGTGCCCAGCAATCGGCGCAGATCGTGGTCACCGCGGATCCGAAGCAGTGCTCGTTCCAGGGCAGCCCGATTGCCCGTGAGATCGATTTCCGCAGTTCCTGCGACATCGCGAAGCGCACGCTGGCGCAAGCGTCGGCCAGCTATGAAGTGGTGGACGCCCCGGCCGGCACGGTCGCTTCGGTGAAGGTCGGCGACAAGGAAATCCCCGCCTTCAACGCGTCGCTGGTGGAACGGGGCCATAGCTTCGACGAAGACAGCAAGGCCAGGATCGCGGCCTTCAAGAAGGAAGTGTCGGGCGCCATGGCGGCGGCCGGCTATCCGACGAAGGCAGACCCGGCCGAGATGAACACGATCATGGTGCTGGTGATCCTGACGATCCTGGTGATCTACGTGACCATGGTCTACGGTCCGATCGCGGCCATGCTGGTGGAACTGTTCCCGACCCGGATCCGCTACACCTCCATGTCGCTGCCCTACCACATCGGCAACGGCTGGTTCGGCGGCCTGCTGCCCACCATCTCGTTTGCGCTGGTGGCACAGAACGGCAACATCTACTACGGCCTCTGGTATCCGATCGTGATTGCCGCGATCACACTGGTGGTCGGCTCGCTGTTTATCCGCGAGACCAAGGACGTGAACATCTACGCGAACGACTGAGCGTGGGATAGCACTGTGCGGCCGGTGCCCTGCACCGGTTCGCGGATCGCCGGCGGCCCTGGGTCGCCGGTTTTTATTTGGGGGATGCTGGACTCCCCTCTCCCCCCGCCCCTCCCGCCTTGCGGGAGAAGGGAGTGGCGGGAGGCGTTTGGGGCACGGATGACAAAGGTGTTGACAGCCCGCCTTCCATCCGTATAATGGCGGTCTTCACGGCGAATTAGCTCAGTCGGTTAGAGCGACGGAATCATAATCCGCAGGTCCGGGGTTCGAGTCCCTGATTCGCCACCAGATTCGAAGGGCGACAAGCGCAAGCTTGTCGCCCTTTTGCTTTCTGTTCTGGCGCACCGGCTTCCGGCAAGCTACTTCCGGCAATAGATGTGCGTCAGCATGCGGGCCTCGTGCGCGAACATGCGCCGCAGCGCCAGCGGCTCCATCACCTCCACCTCAGCCCCCTGCGCCAGCAGCCAACGCAGCAGCCGATCGTTGACGTCGCACGTGCACCGGATCACCAGCGAGCCGTCGGGGCGGATTTCCTCGTACTGGTCGCCGGAGATTGGCGCGTCGCGAACCTGGTGGCTCTGCCCTTTGGGAAATCGCAGGGCCAGCCGGACATGGCCTTCGGAGCGGATGCCGAAGTCGCCGACATCGGTGACGTAATCGGTCAGGCAGAAGGTCTCCGGATACGAGAACGGCTCGCTCAGCACCGTGGCGCTCTGCAGCCGGTCAAGCCGGATGCAGACCGGGTCCGGCTCCTCGCCCTCCAGTCCGACCAGATACATGAACCCCGCCTTCTCGACCACACCGAGCGGCTGCAGCGTACGGTTGCGCTCCGGGCCGGCGCGCGGCCGGTAGACGATCTCGATATAGCGCTCCTCGAACAGGCTGTCGAGCACCGCACCGAGGATCGTTTCGCGGATGCGCGGCGGGATCATAGGAGTGTGGCGCTCGACCACCGCGACCTTGCGATGCCACGCCACCTGGTGCCGCCCCCCTTCGCACCCACGTCGCCGCAGCCGGATCTCGGCGGCGGTGAACAGCTTCTCGGCACGCATTGCCAGCGTGCCGGTCAGCTGGCGGCAGGAGAAACGCTTGAGGGCCTGCAGCGCGAACGCTTCGTCGTCGCTGAGCCAGGCATCGGCGTCCGAGCTGCTGCGCCTGACCCCATCGGCGCCGCGCCACTCCAGCTCGTCGCCGCAGGCGCGGCACTCCACCGCCCGTTCGGCCATCAGCAGCACGAGACGCTGCTGCACCAGATCGGGCGCGATGTCATGCAGATCATGCTCGACGAGGCCGGCCGCGATCTGCGGCGCGGTCAGCCAGCGTCCCGGCTGGTGATGGTCATGCAGGATGGCGAGGATAGGAACATCGAGTTGAGAATCCGTTCGAAAAGCCATGGCACTTGCACAGAGTTGATGACAAAGAGTGCGCAGGCTATCAAGCGGTCAATTCGACAATGCAGAAAAAGGGCACGAACCGACGGTTCCAGTCAACAAGTGCATCACATGGGCGTCCATGACCGTGTGCGGACGGCCGCCAGCGGCCTCCGCCGAGCAGGAAAGACCGGTCGGCGGCGGCCGACAAGGGCCGCGGCAAGCCTGGTGGAATTCAGGCCCCGGCGCCGCCGGTGCGGGCCTGGCCGATATCGTGGTGGGTCAGCGGGTAGCCCCGCTCGCGGTAGTCGCGAAAGCGCTGCCGGGCGGCGGCGCGGTCGTCCGGCTCGTTGCCAACCACTTCGATCAGGCGCTCGAAGCTGGCAAAACCGGCTGGCATGTCGACATGCAGGTTGATCAGCAGTTCGTGGTGAGGCACGGACTGCAGGTCGGCGGCCAGGATGATTGGCGTGACCGCCGCATGCGGGCTTTGCAGCCCGCAGTGCGGCAGGAAGTCCAGCGCCGAGAAGGTCCACAGCTGCGCATCGAGACGGGCCAGCACGTCCGGCGAGGCATGCACGACGATCTTCTGGCCGGCGCCGTAGGCCTTGCGGATCAGCCGGCACACATAGCCGAGCTTGTCCGGGACGTTGCTGTGGAAGTCGATGCGCGTCATGGCAGACAGGCCGGCCTTCAGCCCGCCCGGTCGATCAGGAACTGCGTGAGCAGTGGCACGGGACGCCCGGTGGCACCCTTGGCCGCCCCGCTCTTCCAGGCGGTGCCCGCGATGTCGAGGTGAGCCCAGTCGTACTTGTCGGTGAAGCGCGCCAGGAAGCAGGCGGCGGTCACGCTGCCCGCCGGCCGCCCGCCGATATTGGCCATGTCTGCGAAATTCGACTTCAGCTGCTCCTGGTATTCGTCGTCCAGCGGCATGCGCCACGCCGTGTCCATCGCCTTGCGGCCAGCCTGCAGCAGCTGGTCGGCCAGCTTGTCGCTACGGGCATACAGGCCCGTATTGTGATGGCCCAGCGCGATGATGCAGGCGCCGGTCAGCGTGGCCACGTCGATCACGGTCGCCGGCTTGAAGCGCTCGACATAGGTCAGCGCGTCGCACAGGATCAGGCGGCCTTCGGCATCCGTATTGAGGATTTCGATGGTCTGGCCAGACATGCTGGTAACGATGTCGCCCGGCTTGGTCGCCGTGCCGCTCGGCATGTTCTCGCAGGTGGGGACCACCGCGATCACGTTCAGCTTCAACCCCATCTCGGCCACGGCCTGCAGCGTGCCCAGCACGGAGGCCGCGCCGCACATGTCGTACTTCATCTCATCCATGCCCTCGCCCGGCTTCAGCGAGATGCCGCCGGTATCGAAGGTGATGCCCTTGCCGACCAGCACCACCGGGGCCTGGCGCGCGCCGCCGCCGTCATAGCGCAGCACGATGAACTGCGGCGGCTCCGCCGTGCCCTTCGTGACTGCCAAGAAGGCGCCCATCTTCAGCGCTTCGATCTGCTTGCGACCGAGCACCTCGACCTTGAGCTTGTGCCGGCGCGCAATGCCGCGGGCGGTGTCGGCCAGGTAGGTCGGCGTGCAGATATTGGAAGGCAGGTTCCCCAGATCCTTGGCCAGCTCCATGCCATTCGCGATGGCCACACCGCGGACCACGGCCTGCGCGGCGACCTTGGCGTCGGCGGGATCGACCGCCAGAACGACCTTGCGCAGGCCCAGCGGCTTGTCGTTCCCCTTGCCGTTGCTGCCGGCTCCATTGGCGTTGGCCGGCTTGCGCTTCAGTTCCGGGAAACGCTCATGCAGCCGGTAGCCGGCCTCGCGAATCAGCGTGATGGTGGTGGCCACGCGCCAGCGGACATCGGTCGACGCGCCGCCGCCCCGCGCCAGCACTCCGGCCTGCGGCCCCGTTTGTGCCAGGCACCAAAGCACATTGGCCGCCCGCGTGGTCGCGAGGGCGCGCAGGGCCGTGCGTACCGCGTCGCCAAACGCCTTGTCGCCAAAATCGGCTTCCTTGCCCAGGCCCACCAGCAGCACGCGCGTGGCGCCAATGCCGGCCACCTCGTGCAGCATCAGGTGGGAGCCGCGCTTGCCCTCGAAGTCGCCCAGCTTGATCAACCTAGCCACCAGCCCCCGCGTCGCCACGTCGAGCGCCTTGGCAACGCCCGCCAGGCTCTGGCCCTCGAACAGACCGACCACCAGGCAATCGGTTTTGGTCGCCAGGAAACCATTCTGGCCGGCTTTGCTCAAATCCAGGGCTTTTGTGCTAAATTCCATCGCGCTTCCTTCCAGGGGCTCGTGTAGAACGAAAGCCTCCATTATCCGCGATTTTGCTTCGCGAACTTTTGGCAGTCACTTCCGCAGCGACTGGCCGCCGCTGGCCTGCAGCGCTGACGCCGTACCCATCGTCAGCCGCCGGCGTGGTCCGCCGCCGCGCTGGCCGGCAGCCCGGAACCGACACCGCATGATTTTTCAACAAGCCTTGCGACGCGAGCTCGCCTACACCGCCGGCGCGGTGTTCCTGGTCATGCTGACGTTCATGCTGACCTCGCTCGTGATCCGCATTCTCGGCATGGCCGCCACCGGCCGCGCCAGCCCCAACGACGTGCTGATGCTGATCGGACTGGCCGCGCTCGGCTACCTGTCGATCCTGCTGTGCGCCACGCTGTTCATCTCCACGCTGATCGTGCTGACGCGCTGGTACAAGGATTCCGAGATGGTGGTGTGGTTCTCGGCCGGCCTGTCCCTGCGCGACTTCATCCGGCCGGTGTTGCAGTTCGCCGCGCCGTTCGTGGTGCTGGCGCTATTCCTTGGCGCCTTCGCGTGGCCCTGGGCCAACCAGCAGAGCGCGCTGTTCCGCGACCGCTTCCAGCAGCGCGGCGTGCTGTCGATGATCGCGGCGGGCCGATTCATCGAGCCGTCCAACGGCAACTATGTGCTGTTCATCGAGAGCATCGACGGCGACATGCGGCACGCCCGCAACGTGTTCGTAGCCAATGCCGAGGCGGGCAAGATCGGCGTCGCGCTGGCGCACCAGGGCCAGTTCGAGACCATGCCCAACGGCGACCGGCTGGTGGTGATGGAGGACGGCCGGCGCTATGCCGGCACGCCTGGCAAGCTGGACTACCGCATCGTCGAGTTCGACCGCTATGCGGTAAAGGTCGACAGCAAGCCGCCCGAGGCCGACGCCAATCTGCCGGTCAAGAGCCGGCCCACGATGGAGCTGCTGCGCAATCCGACCAACGAGAACCTGGGCGAACTGATCTGGCGGCTGTCGCTGCCGATCCTGGCCTTCAACTTCGTGCTGATCGCGATCCCGCTGGCCTATGTCAACCCGCGCCTCGGGCGCTACACGCCACTGGTGTTCGCGGTGCTGATCTATCTGACCTATAGCAACCTGATCAATCTGTCGCAGGCCTGGGTGCGATCGGGCTCCCTGCCCTTCTCGCTGGCATGGTGGCCGTTCCACCTGATCGCCTTCGTCGGCGCGGTGATGCTGTTCCGCTACCGCCAGCAGTACGGGCTGGGCGGCTGGCGGGCCGTGTTCGGGCTGCGCCGCCGCCGCGCGCAGGGAGACGCGGCATGAGGATCCTGCACGTCTACGAGCGCTATTTCGGCCGCCTGATCTATGGCGTCTTCGCCTTCATCCTCTTCGCGGTGCTCGCGCTGTTCGTGTTCTTCGACATGCTGAACGAACTGGAGAACGTGGCCGGCGGCTATACCTCGCTGATCGCATTCCTGCACGTGGTGCTGCAGGCGCCCACGCGCATCTATGAGGTGCTGCCGATCGCCACGCTGATCAGCGCGATCTACGTGTTCTCGCAGCTGGCCAGCCAGTCCGAGTTCACGATCTTCCGCGTGGCGGGGCTCAATACGCGGCAGGCGCTGTTCTCGCTGTTCAAGCTGGCGATACCGCTGGCCATCGCCACCTTCCTCTTCGGAGAATTCATCGGCCCGCAGACCGAGCAGTACGCGCAGAAGGTCAAGCTCGATTCGCTGGGCGCCACCGTGTCATCGGGCTTCCGTTCGGGGGTGTGGGTCAAGGATCGCGCCCGCGATGACAAGACTGGCGGCGAGCTGACCCGCTTCGTCAACGTGGCCGCGCTGCGGCCGGACCAGACCATCAGCGGCGTGACGATCTACGAGTTCGATCCCGAGTACCGGCTTTCGGTGATCCGGGTGGCCGACGAAGGCCGCTATGACGGCAACCAGTCGTGGCAGCTGTCCAAGGTGACGGAGACGCGCTTCGCCGAAACGCCGCCCACGCCTGGCGCGCCGCGCGACGGGCTGGCGCCGGCGTTTCGGGCCGAACGCACCAGCTTCCCGAGCATGACCATGCATTCGGAGCTGACGCCGCAGATCCTGTCCGTGCTACTGGTGACGCCGGAGCGCATGTCGACGCTTGACCTGTTCCGCTATATCCGGCACCTGCGCGACAACAAGCAGGACACCCAGCGCTACGAGATCGCATTCTGGAAAAAGATCATCTATCCGCTGACGCTGTTCGTGATGGTGGCGCTGGCGTTGCCGTTCGCCTACCTGCACGCCCGGGCCGGCGCGGTTGGCGTGAAGGTGTTTGGCGGCATCATGCTGGGCCTGTCGTTCCACCTGTCGAACACGCTGTTCTCGCATGTCGGCTTGCTGCACACGTGGCCGCCGATCGTGTCGGCACTGCTGCCCGGCACGCTGTACCTGATGGTGGCGCTGACGGCCCTGCGCTGGGTCGACCGGCATTGAGCGCGGCATAACGGGACACTGTAGCCACGATGGACCATCGCCAACCGATGAACGAGCCGGCCGGGGCAGCCACCGCGGCCGATGCGGCGGCTTCCGGCCAGGCGCTGGTGCTGTTCGCGCACGGTGCCCGGGACGCCCGCTGGCGTGAGCCGTTCGACCGGCTGCAAGCGCGCCTCGCGGCCATGCTGCCCGACTGCGCGGTGCGACTGGCGTTTCTCGAACTGATGTCGCCGAACCTGCCGGATACGCTGGCCGAGCTGTCGGCAGGAGGCGCACGGAACGTGCTGGTCGTGCCGGTCTTCTTCGGCCAGGGCGGCCATCTGCGTCGGGACCTGCCCGCGCTGCTGGACGACTGCCGCGCCAAACTGCCGGGGATTCGCATCCGCTGTGCCGCCGCGGTTGGCGAGGCCGACAGCGTGCTCGATGCCATCGCCGCCTACTGCGTGGCGTGCCTGTCGGCCTCCGGCGATTAGCGGGTCGCCACGATGAACAGGCGCGGAAACGGCAGCAGCACCATGCCGTCGCCCTGCACCGGATACGCCTGCGTCACGGCCTCGGTGTAGCGCGCCAGATACTCGTTGCGCTGGGCCGGTTCCAGTGGGTCGATAAAGGGCCGCAAGCCGGTGCCCTTCAACCACTCGACCACCGCCTCCGCGCCCTGCAACGGATGGTGATACGTGGTGCGCCAGATATCGACGCGACGGCAGATCGGACGCAGCAGATCGTAATACCAGCCCGGGGCAGGCAGCACTGTCCGTGCCTTCGCGGCCTGCGCCAGCGTCTGCGACCACGGCCCTTCGGCGGCCACCTGCCGCATCAGCCGGTGGGCGGGCTGGTCGAGATTGTCCGGCATCTGCACGGCCAGCGTGCCGCCTTCGGCCAGCCGCCGCGCCAGCGACGGAAACAGCGTCGCGTGATCCGGAACCCATTGCAGCGACGCATTGGCCAGCAGCAGGTCGTACGGGCCGGTGCCCTGCCATGCGGCAATGTCGGCCACCTCGAAGCGATGGCGCGGCAGACGCTTGCGGGCGGCCTCGACCATATCGGTGGAACTGTCGATACCCAGCACGTCGGCCTGCGGATATCGCGCGAGCAATGCCTCGGTCGAATTGCCCGGCCCGCAGCCGAGATCCACCGCGACGCGCACCGTATCGGTGGGCACCGCGGCCACCAGATCGCGGGCCGGACGGCTGCGTTCGTCTTCGAATTTCAGGTACTGGGAGGGCGACCAGGTCATTGGGATGTCCTTTCGAGCTTTTGGGGCATGGCGGGAAAAAGGTACGCGCAACGATACACCACGTGGCTTCCTGTTGCCCGTGTGCCGCTGGCTCTGCCACCATGAGCCCGTCATCACCGAGAACCGGGATGAGGCCCTGACTGCAGCGGCTGCGCCATTGCGGCAGCAGCTGCATGGCCTTCTGCTTTCCGTCCCGCAATAGCAGCCGCCTTCCCTACCAGGTGTATTTCACACCCGCCCTCACCATATAACGCTCGTAGCGCTGCTCACCCCACGCCCCGGCGACATTGGCCCAGCCGGTCCAGCGCCGGTTCAGCTGCGCGTTGACCCCCAGCTTGGCCTCGTACCGATTCGACGGATACAGTCCCCCGACAGAGGTCTGGTCGAACATGATGCGSCTGCCGGTGTCGTCGTGCCACCAGTTCAATGTCAGATAGGGCTGCACGCGCCGTGTCTCGCTCTGCACGAAGGTGCGGTGCAGACGCACGCCAAGGCGGGTGACGACGCCATCGCGGTCGCCGCCGGACACGCGGGTGCCATTGAGTTCCGAAACATCGTCGCTGCGGTGATCGACATAGATCAGCTGGGCCTGCGGCTCGACGACCCATTGGCCGCGCACTGGCATGGCGTAGCCGAGTTCGCCGGATACGGCATAGCCGTGGCTGTCGTACTTGACGGACGGCAAGCCGTCGCCGTCCACGCGGTTGTCGAACCGGCCGTACTGGAACCAGGTATCGGCGTATGCACCGAGCCGGTTCTCGTCGTTCTGGTACCAGGTGCCGTAGATGCCCCCGATGAACCCCTCGACCTTGCCGCGCGCCCTGGCGGCATTGCCACGGGCCGACGCGTCGCTGTCAGCGTGGACATACGCGCCCATCACGCCGACATGCAGCCGGTCGTCGCGCCCCAGCAAGGGCCGTTGCGCCAGTTCGGCGCCGCCTTGCAGCATGGCGGCATCGGTATCCACGTCGAACACGCCATCGCGGGTGCGACCGCTTTCCCACTGGCCCACCGCGCGCAGCCAGCCCGAGCGCGCCGCGCTGCCTGTCACGCCGTTGGCGCCGGAACGCTGCGCTTCCGCGAATTGGGGCTCGCCGAGGCGGTCGTGCAGGCTATGCACGAACATCTGGCCGGTCACACGCTGGTTCGCCAGATAGGCGCCGGCTTCCGGGCGATACAACGGCCGCGGCGGTTGCGGCGGCTGCGGCGGCTGCGGCGGCTCTGGCGGTTGCGGCGGCGTGGGGGGCTGCGGCTCCTCCGAACGCAGGTACCACGAGTTGGGCGACGTGGCGTCAGCGCTGCCGCGGAACAGGCGGTATTCGTACGCGCCCGCCACCACGCGGCCATCGAGCGCGAAGGCGTCGGTCGTGGTGGTGGCCCCGCCCGCCGCCTCGACGACCTGGATGCCGTTGGCCCGCGTCAGCGCGCCCGCACCACCGGCATTGACGATCTGCAGCCGCGACTGACCTGTGGCGCTTCCGGTAACGACGAGGCGGTCGGACGGCGCGCCGTCGCCCGCCAGCCTCGTGTTCAGGCGCAGCACGCCGCCATTGCCGTGGTAGTCCTGCACCGTCAGCGTCTTGAACGCACCGCCGGTGGGCGGCGTGAACGTGATCTGGCTATTGTCGACGGTGAGCCGGGTCAGGTTGGAGTTGCCGGTCATGTCCCAGCCGGTGGACTGCAGCAGGCGCACGTCGGACACGCTGCCGGCATCGGTCTGCGCCGCGCCTGTGATGCGGGTTCTCGTTGCCGTGACGATGCCCAGCCCGGGCGCGCTGCCGGCGGACACCGAGACGGACGCGTCCGTCAGCGGGCGGCCGGCCTCAGCGGCCTCCGGGTTGGACTGCGGCTCGGGAATTCCCTCGGCCGATGGCGTACCCATGCGACGCAAAGCCTCCGCGGAAAACGCGTCTCCCGCACCGACGCGAAGCCACAACTGGCGACCCTCGACGGTGCTGTCGGCCAACGTCACATTGCCGGTACCGCCAGCCACCGCAATGGTGGGACCGGTGTCGCTCGCCAGACGGCTGCCGGACGTGAAGGCGGCCGTCGCCTCGTTGCCGGAGCCATTGCTGGTGGCCGACACGCCGTTGAGGAACAGCGCCGACGAGTTGGCACCCGTCGCGTTGGCATCGACGGCGGTACCGCTCAGCGTGCCGCCGGACCACACCGCCATCGTGTGCGCGCCGGTGCCGTAGGTGACCAGCGCGGTGCCCTGCAGCGTGGCGTTGGACAGCGCGTCGCTGGCGGTGACGCCATGCGCGCCGTCGCTCCATGTTTCGATCCGGCCCCGCGTCATCGACAGGCTGCCGCCGCCGAACACACTGGCGCCCACGGCATCCTGCCCGCCGGTGATGACCGTCACATCGGTGGCATTGAGCGCGCTGCCGCTGTCGCCCGTGCGCAAGCCGGCGGCGCGGTCGCCTGAGGTGCCTATCGAGCCTGCGGTGAGGTCGATGCGGGACCCGGCGCGGGAATACACGCCGTAGCTGTCCGCGCCAGCCGTCAGTATCGGCAGACCGCTGGCTGCCATGGTGGCGCCATGCACGGCGTAGAGGCCGGCGCTGCCATCGCCCGTAGTGCGCACGCTGCCGCCTTCGATGGTGATGGCGGCCCCCTCATGGGTGGCAAAGGCGCCGTGCGCGCTGTCGCCCCCGGTCCGTACCGCGGTGCCGTGGGTCGTCACGGCCGCGCCCGGGCCGGCAATGGCGGACGCGCGGATGCCCGCGGCATATTCGGCCTGCGTGAAGATGGAACCGCGGGTCACGTCGATGCGGCCCGCCGTCTGCGCATTGACCCCGTGGCTGCGGTCACCCGCGACCAGCGTCTCGACGTTCACGTCGGTCAGTGTCAGTGCGCCATGATCGGCGGCAAACGCGCCAATGCCACCGCCCGTGGTGGAGATCTGGGTCCGGGTCAGGCTGGCGGTACTGCCGCTGCCAAGCACGCTGATGCCGTAGGCTCCGACGTTGCCGAGGGCGACGCCACCCCAGGTGGTGAGCTGTGCGTCCGACAATGCAAGCCTGGCGCCACCGCGTGCCGATACGGCGGCCTGGCCATCGCCTGCGGTCGTGACCGACAATCCCGAACCGATATTGGTGACCACCGCATTGGATTCCACCAGCAGCGAATGGCCATACGGCGTCATCCCCGTCAGGCTGATAGCGCCATTTGTGGTGTCCAGTGTCACACTGGCGCCGTTTCTCGCCACGACCGCCGAGCCCGCCGAGCCCGCACCCGGCACTTCCGGAATGTCGAAGGTGGAAGGCCCGACAACCGTGGCGTTCTGGCCATCCACCACGAGGGTAGATGTGAAATTGCCCGGGCCAATCACCGTCTGTGCGTGAAGCTCCCGGTGTCCGCCGAATGTGGTGGACAGCGCCGCGGATAGCGCTGTCAGGCCGATGCGCCGCATCACGGGCACCCTGCGTTGCGCCGCTGCGGCAACATGATTTGATGCGCCCGGCAAGGGCGCTACCCGATTCGTTCCCATGACAAGCTCCCCGGTAGCAAACGCTGGCGGACCGCCGCGGGACGCGGCCGGGTCATTGCTGCGGGGGAGGCGGGCGACGGCATGCCGGACATGCATCGTGACGCTGGCTTTGCCGGCAACGCTCCCCGCTGCTTATCACGCCAGTTGTGCAACCCATTTTGGGTCGCGCACCGGAAGAGTGCGACCAGATTTCGTCAGCGACTTTCGATGAAGCGCACAAGGCGGCGCAATGCGTCGCACGGGATGCTGGGTCTGCATCGCCGGGGGCGAGGACACGCAAAAGAGAAAGGGCCGGACCGACGCGATGGCATCAATCCGGCCCCTCGGGGGCAGTGCCGCTTCAGCGAGCGACGGTGTCGCAAGTCACGCGGCCCGTGCGCTGCACTCTGCTTGCGCTTGCATGGTATCGGCGGCGCTGGCGCGACCGCGCAGCGCCTCGCCGATCATCAGCAGGCTGGGATGTTCGGGGTCGATCCACGCCGCGGCCGCGCCCGCGGCCATCTGCGCCAGCGTGAACCGGCGCGCGCGTTGATGCGGCGTCGACGCGGCCTCGACCACCCACGCGGGCGTCGTGGCCGGCTTGCCGTGCGCGATCAGCTGCGCGGCAATCGCGGCCGCCTGGTCGCGGCCCATGTAGTAGACCAGCGTGTCGGCCTTGACGTCCGCCTCGACGTCCACCGTATCCGCCGCCTTGGATTGCGTGGCGAAGGCGACGCTGCGCGCCACGCCACGCTTGGTCAACGGCTGGGCGWTGGCCGATGCGGCGGCCAGCGCCGCGGTGATGCCCGGCACGATTTCATAGTCGATGCCGGCCTCTTCCAGCGCCTGCAGCTCCTCGTCCGCGCGGCCGAACAGCATCGGGTCGCCGCCCTTGAGCCGCACGACGCGCTGATACTTGCGCGCCAGATCGACGATCTGCCGGTTGATGAACAATTGCGCGGTGGACCGCTTGCCGCAGCGCTTGCCCACCTCGACCAGCTTCGCCTGGGGGCACCACGCCAGCATGTCGGGCGATACCAGCGCATCGTGCAGCACCACTTCGGCTTCGCCCAAAAGTCGTGCACCGCGCACCGTTATGAGGTCCGCCGCGCCGGGGCCGGCGCCGATCAGGTAGACCTTGCCCATCGTTGCCACTCCTTTTGATCCTTTCCGTCAATCCCGGCTCAGGAATACGCACGGATCATGCCGGCCGCCACCGTGTGGTTGGTGGTTTCGTCGATCAGCACGAAGGCACCGGTCGCCGGGTTGCTGCTATAGACGTCGCAGACCACCGGCTTCTGCAGCGTGATCTGTACCGAGCCGATGTCGTTGAGACGAATATCGTGGCGCCCCGTCTCCTGCGACAGCGTGTGCACGTCCAGCACGCGATCCACCGCCGACACACGCGCGAACACGCTTGCGGTGGTGTGTTTCAGCACGTATTTGCGCGCCGGATTCAGCGCGGCATCGTCGAACCAGCACAGGTCCGCCTGCAGCTTGCGGGCGGCCAGCGCGTCGGCATCGGCCGCGACGAACATGTCGCCGCGCGACACATCGACGTCCTCGGCCAGCCGGATGGTGACCGTCTCGCCGGCGTGGGCCGCCTGCGCGGCGCCGTTGGGCGTCAGCACCTCGGCGATCACCGCCTCGCGGTTGGTCGGCAGCACGCGTACCTTCTGGCCCACGCGCACGGTGCCAGCCTCGACGCGGCCCGCATAGCCGCGGAAGTCGTCCGATTGCGAACCATCCTGGCGGATCACCAGCTGCACCGGGAAGCGCAGCGCGCCTTCGCCGGTCGGCGCGATGTCATCGACCGGCAGGTCTTCCAGCAGCTGCAGCAGCGGCTCGCCCTGGTACCACGGCATTGCCTCGCTGGCGTGCACGATATTGTCGCCGCGCAAGGCGGAAACCGGCACGTAGCGGACGTCCTTCAGGCCGATCTGGCTGGCCAGTTCCGCATAGGCGGCGCGGATCTCGTTGAAGCGCGCCTCGCTGAAGTCGACCAGGTCCATCTTGTTGACCGCCACGATCACGTGCTGCAGTTCCAGCAGCTTGACGATGGCCGAATGTCGCTTGGTCTGCGCCAGCAGACTGGCGCGGCCGTTCTCGACCGTCACGCGCGTCGCATCGATCAGCACGATGGCGGCGTGCGCGGTGGACGCGCCCGTGACCATGTTGCGCGTGTACTGCTCGTGCCCCGGCGTATCCGCGATGATGAACTTGCGGCGTGCCGTCGAGAAATAGCGATACGCCACGTCGATGGTGATGCCCTGCTCGCGTTCGGCCTCCAGGCCGTCGGTCAGCAGCGAGAAGTCGATTTCCTCGCCGGCGGTGCGCTTGTTCTTGGCGTTGGCCAGCGCGGTCAGCTGGTCGGACAGCACCGCCTTGCTGTCATACAGCAGGCGGCCGATCAGCGTGCTCTTGCCGTCGTCGACGGAGCCGGCGGTGATGAAACGCAGCAGGCCCTGGTGGGCGGCTTGGGTCGTCATGATGCTAATCCTGTGATACGTGTCGAAGGGGCGGGCCTCGGGCTCGTGCCTTGGCTTAGAAGTAGCCTTCCTTCTTGCGGCGCTCCATCGACGCCTCGCTGGTCTGGTCGTCCATCCGCGTGGCGCCGCGCTCGGTAATCTCGGTCACCGCGGTCTCGGCGATGATCTGCTGCGGCGTGGCGGCGGTGCTCGCCACCGGGCAGGTGCAGCTGATATCGCCGACCGTCCGGAAGCGAACGGACAGCACTTCGCTGACATCGCCGTCCTGCTTCGGGGTAATCGGCGTGACGGGCACCAGCAGGCCGTTCTTGCGCACCACCTCGCGCTGGTGCGCGTAGTAGATCGGCGGCAGCGCCAGGTTCTCGCGGGCGATGTATTGCCACACGTCCAGCTCGGTCCAGTTCGAAATCGGGAACACGCGCATCTGCTCGCCCGGCGCCATGCGGGCGTTGTACAGGCTCCACAGTTCCGGACGCTGGGCCTTCGGGTCCCACTGGCCGAACTCGTCGCGGAACGAGAAGATG
This sequence comes from Cupriavidus gilardii J11, assembly GCF_007829435.1. Classification (GTDB taxonomy): domain Bacteria; phylum Pseudomonadota; class Gammaproteobacteria; order Burkholderiales; family Burkholderiaceae; genus Cupriavidus; species Cupriavidus gilardii_D. The sequence continues at coordinate 24,177 of NZ_VLJN01000021.1, read as the reverse complement.
CGCTCCTTGGCGCGGGCCTTCTCTTCGTCGCGACGGGCGCCGCCCATCAGCGCGTCGAACTGGTGCGCCTCGATGGTTTCCAGCAGCGTGACCGCCTGCGCGGCGTTGCGCGAGTCGGTTTCCTTGCGCAGCCGCACGGTGCCGCGCCTGATCGAGTCCTCGACATGGCCGACCACCAGCCGCGCGCCGATCTCGGCGACGCGCTGGTCGCGGAACGCGATGACTTCCGGATAATTGTGGCCGGTGTCGATATGCACCAGCGGAAACGGCAGTTCGATCTTGCGGTCGCCCAGGCGGAACGCCTTCAGCGCCAGATGCAGCATGACGATCGAATCCTTGCCACCCGAAAACAGCAGCGCGGGATTGCGGCATTCGGCCGCGACCTCGCGGATGATGTAGATCGACTCGGCCTCGAGCCGGTCCAGATGGTCGTTCTGCACCTCGGTCAGGTGCGCGATATCGCGGGCGCCGTGTTGCAGCGTGCCGGCGTCCGCCCGCAGTTCGTTCATGATGCCCATGGTGGCCTCGATGGTTTCCATGCTGTCAGTGCCTGATGTTCTGTTCGTGCAGGCCGCATTCCTTCGAATCGCGGCTTTCCCACCACCAGCGTCCGGCGCGTACGTCCTCGCCGGCGCGCACCGCGCGCGTGCACGGCTCGCAGCCGATGCTCGGATAGCCCTTGGCATGCAGCGCGTTGACCGGCACCGCATGGCGCTTCAGGTAGGCCCACACTTCCGCTTCCGTCCAGTCGGCGAGCGGGTTGTACTTCGGGATGCCGCGCGCCTCGTCCAGCTCCTCGAACGGCAGGTCGGCGCGCGTCACCGCCTGTTCGCGGCGCTGGCCGGTAAGCCACGCGTCGGCATGCGACAGCGCGCGGTTCAGCGGCTCGACCTTGCGGATGCCGCAGCACTGCTTGCGCAGCTCGACGCTGTCGTAGAAGCCGTTGAGCCCGTGCTTGCGCACGTAGTTGTCGATGGCTTCCTGGTCCGGCGTGAAGCGTTCGATGTCGTAGCCGTAGCGGGCCTTCACCGCGTCCAGCATGGCCAGCGTCTCGGCGTGCAGACGGCCGGTCTCCAGCGTGAAGATCCGGATACCGGCGCGCACCGCGTCGGAGCCGCGCAGGATCGCGTCGGCGATCACCATGTCCTCGGCGGCCAGGCTCGACGCAAAGCGGGCGCGGAAGTGCCTGCCCGCGATCTCGGCCAGGCGCGCCGCCAGCGCGCGTTCCTTGTCGTCGAGCGCTTCCGGCGAGCCGGTGTATTCAGGAGCGGTCCACAGCGCCGGGCGCAGCGGCGACGCCGCGATCTCGCTGACCGGCACCTCGACCACGGAAATGGTGCTCATGCCGCTTCCTTCTGCTCGGCGCGCGCGCGGCGGAACAGCGGCAGCGGCTCGTCCACCGAAGCCTGGTAGGTCACCGTGAATTCGGAGAAACCCTTCAGCGCATCCTCGATGTTCTTGTCGGCGCGCACCGCGAAGGCATCGAAGCCGCAGCGCTTCATGAAGTTGAGCTGGTCGCGCAGCACGTCGCCGATCGCGCGCAGCTGGCCCTTCCAGCC
>NZ_VLJN01000021.1:0-22570 GCF_007829435.1 Cupriavidus gilardii J11 | reverse complement strand
CCGCCACCAGTGCGACGCGGTCGAACGCGGCCTGCGCGTCGGCCGGTTCATCGTCGGGAGCGAGCCACACGCCGGTAATCGCGGGCGCACGCTGCGCCAGCAGGCCGTCCTTGTGCGCCAGCCACACGGTCAGCGGAAACAGCACCGCGTCCTGGCTCGCCGCCGCGGCGGCGATCTGCTCGTCGGTCGGGGCCTGGCCCTCGGCGCCGCGCAGCACCGTCCATGCGTCGTCGACGATCACCGGCGTCGGGTTCTTGCCGTCGGCGGCGCGTTGCAGTTGGATGATCTTTGCCATATGCGTTCTCTTTGCGTTAGCGGGCGCCGTGCGTCAGGCTTCGGCGCGCTCGCGTTGCTTGTCCTGGTAGACGCGTTCCTTGAACGGCGCCACGCCGATACGCGCGAGCGTGTCGATAAAGCGCTCGTCCTCCACACGGTTGGCGACAAAGGTCTCGATGATGCGGCTGACCACGTCCGGCATTTCGTCGGCCTTGAACGACGGCCCGATCACCTTGCCCAGCGCGGTCTGGTTGCCCTGCGCGCCGCCCAGCGTGACCTGGTACCACTCCTCGCCATCCTTATCCACGCCCAGCACGCCGATATTGCCGACGTGATGGTGGCCGCAGGCGTTGATGCAGCCCGAGATGTTGAGCGAGATCTCGCCCAGGTCGTGCACGAAGTCCAGGTCCTCGAAACGCTGCTGGATGGCCTGCGCGATCGGAATCGACTTGGCATTGGCCAGCGAGCAGAAGTCGCCGCCGGGGCACGCGATGATGTCGGTCAGCAGGCCGATGTTGGCAGTGGCCAGGCCATTGGCCTTGGCCAGCTGCCACAGTTCGTACAGGTCCCGCTTGCGCACGTCCGGCAGCACCAGGTTCTGCTCGTGCGCGACACGCAGTTCGCCGTAGCCGAAGCGGTCGGCCCAGTCGGCCACCAGTTCCATCTGTTCGGCGGTCACGTCGCCCGGGGGCGCGGCCACGCCGGGCTTGGTCGACAGCGTTACCGCGGCATAGCCGGGCACCTTGTGGCCGTGCACGCTGCGGCTGACCCAGCGGGCGAAGGCCTTGTCCTCGAGCAGATGCTTCTCGAAGCTGGCGTCGGTATCGGGCAGCTTGTCATACGCAGGCGGCGCGAAGTGCTGCGCGACGCGGTCGAACTCGGCCTGCGTCAGCGTGCCCGGGCCGTCCTTGCTGTGCTGCCATTCGGCCTCCACTTCCTCGGCGAACTTGTCGGCGCCCAGCGCCTTCACCAGGATCTTGATGCGGGCCTTGTACTTGTTGTCGCGGCGGCCATAGCGGTTGTACACGCGGATCGCCGACTCGATATAGGTCAGCATGTGCTGCCATGGCAGATCGTCCTTGATGATCGAACCGAGGATCGGCGTGCGGCCCAGGCCGCCACCGGCCAGAATGCGCAGCCGCAGCTCGCCGGCCGCATTGCGGTAGGCGTAGACGCCGATATCGTGCATCTGCACCACGGCACGGTCATCGGCCGACGCCGACACGGCGATCTTGAACTTGCGCGGCAGGAAGGCGAACTCGGGCTGGAACGTGCTCCACTGGCGCAGCAGTTCAGCCAGCGGGCGCGGGTCCACGGCCTCGTCGGGCGCGACGCCGGCGAAGTGATCGGTGGTGATATTGCGCACGCAGTTGCCGGAGGTCTGGATCGCGTGCATCTGTACCGAGGCCAGATCTGCCAGCGCGTCGGGCACGCGCTCCAGTTCCATCCAGTTGTACTGGATGTTCTGGCGCGTCGAGAAGTGGCCGTAGCCGCGGTCGTAATGGCGGGCCAGATGGGCGAGCATGCGCAGCTGGCGCGAGGCCAGCAGGCCATAGGGAATCGCCACGCGCAGCATATAGGCGTGGCGTTGCAGGTAGAGGCCGTTCTGCAGACGCAGCGGCAGGAATTCTTCCTCGGTCAGCTCGCCCGACAGGCGGCGGCGCACCTGGTCACGGAACTGGGCGACGCGCTCTTCGACGATTCGCTGGTCGTATTGGTCGTACTGATACATGGCGTGGGTCCGTTCAGTATGCGTTTTCGATGATTCGGTTCGGTGCCGCGGTCGGGCTCGCTGTCGGGCTTTCTGTCGGCATCACGACACCAGCTTGATCGCCACCAGCGTCAGCGTGGTGGCCAGCGCGCCGCGCACCAGCCGCTCGGGCAGCGCCCGGGACAGTTGCGCGCCGAGCCAGATGCCGGGAATCGAGCCGACAAGCAGCGCCAGCAGCAGGTTCCAGTCGACCGTGCCCAGCCAGACATGGCCAAGCCCGGCCAGCGCCGTCAGCGGCACGGCATAGGCGATATCGGTGCCGGCTACTTCGGCCGGCTTCATATGGGGATAGAGCAGCAGGATCAGCGTCGCGCCGACGGCGCCTGCGCCGATCGACGACACCGTGACGAGCACGCCGATCACCGCGCCGACAACCACCGTTGCCACGCGTTGAGACCGGCCTTCCAGCTGAAAACGCGGATGCCGTGCCAGCCAGTCCAGCATCTGGCGCCGGAACAGCAGCGAGATCACGGTCAGAATCACCGACACCCCGATCGATACGCGGATGGCATGCAGCCAGCGCCCGTCCAGCTCGCCGGCGCTCTTGAGCACCATAATGGTGATGGCGGCCGCCGGCAGGCTGCCCAGGCACAGGCGTCGCACCACGGCCCACTGCACATGCCCGTGGGCGCGGTGCGCGAGGGTGCCAAACCCCTTGGTGATCGCCGCGAAAGCCAGATCGGTGCCGACCGCGGTGGCCGGCGAGAAGCCGAATAGCAGCGTCAGCAACGGCGTCATCAACGAGCCGCCCCCCACGCCGGTCAGTCCGACGAGGACGCCTACCAACAGACCGGAAACGGTAAAGGCCAGGGACATGGGGCTCGCCGGTTGTATCCCCGAGCACCGCGCCGGGCTTGATACTCCGGGCGCACGGGGACTAGCGGTTCATTAACAAAGTCCGCAAATCGTAATAAACTGGCCTCATATCTCAAACTAATAAGAAGTTGTTTGTTTATACGAGCGAAGTTATATGAACCTCCACCAATTCCGCTTCGTGCGCGAGGCTGTCCGGCAGAATTTCAACCTGACCGAGGCGGCCAAAGCGCTTTACACGTCACAACCCGGCGTGTCGAAGGCGATCATCGAGCTCGAGGAAGAGTTGGGTGTGGACATCTTCACGCGCCACGGCAAGCGCATCCGCAGCCTCACGGAGCCGGGCCGACGCATCCTGACCTCCGTCGAGAAGATCCTGCAGGAGGTGGAAAGCCTCAAGCGCGTCGGCAAGGACTATGCGGCGCAGGACCAGGGCAACTTCACCATCGCGACGACGCACACGCAGGCCCGCTATGCGCTGCCCCGCGTGATCGGCGAGTTCACCAAGCGCTACCCCAAGGTGCGGCTGTCGATCCAGCAGGGCAATCCGGCGCAGATCGCCGACATGGTGCTGCACGACCAGGCCGATCTGGCGATCGCCACCGAAGGCATTTCCAGCGACAAGAACCTGGTGTCGCTGCCCGGCTACCAATGGCAGCACACCATCGTGACGCCGCCCGACCACCCGCTGCTGGAAAAGCCCCATGTGGCGCTGGAGGACCTGGCGGCCTACCCGATCATCACCTACGACGCCAACTTCGCCGGCCGGCCCAAGATCGACAAGGCGTTCGAACTGCGCCAGCTGCAGCCTGACGTGGTGCTGGAGGCCATCGACGCCGACGTGATCAAGACGTATGTGGAGATCGGGCTGGGCATCGGCATCGTGGCCGGCGTGGCCTTCGACCCCGAGCGTGACCGCAATCTGCGCGGCATCCCGGCCGGCCATCTGTTCGGCACCAATGTCACGCACCTCGCTGTCAAGCAAGGCGCCTACCTGCGCGGCTTTGTCTACACCTTTATCGAACTGTTCTCCCCGACGCTGAACCGCAAGCTGGTGGAACAGGCGATGTCCGGCGATTTCGAGGCGTACGAACTGTGAGCGCACAGCCACCGCAAGACGCCGGCCAGACGCCGATGCTGCACTGGACCGAGGACGGCAAGGCGCACAGCGCGCGCTGGCGCTCCGAAGCCGGCGCGCCGCCGCCGCGCCGTGTCGAGGTCGCCGACGACCGCATGGACGCCGACACCGCGTACCGGCTCGCCTGCGAAGGCACCGCGCTGCTGTGGCGCGGCGACTTCCAGAATGCGCGCCAGCTGTTGCAGGCGATGGCCCGCCGCATCGAACGCAAGCCGCGCCGCGCACAGCGGCAGGCGAAGACCCGACCTGCCCCCGCGACACCGGCCGAGGCATTCCACCTGCACCGGCAGGCACAGGCGCAACGCGCCCGCACGCTCGGCATGCTGCTGCTGCCCTTCGAGCCCGGCCACGTGGTGCCGCTGCGGCGCGCGCCCGACGTGCGCGCCGCATGCGAGGAGGCGTGGGGGCCCGACGATCAGCCGTATGTCGCGTCGCTGCGCGAGCTGCTGGGGCTGATCGGTGCGCACGAATGGCGCAAGAAGGGTGTGCCGGTGCCCGCGCTCGGCGATCGCATCCACCCCTGGTATGGCGTGTTCTCGCCGGTGCGGGGCGAGTATGTCGATCTGGTCGGCCAGGCGCCGCTGCCGTCCGCCCTTGCGAGGGAGTCGGTCGCGTTCGATATCGGCACCGGCACCGGCGTGCTGGCCGCGATGCTGGCGCGTCGCGGCGTGGCGCGCGTGATCGCCACCGACCAGGACCCGCGCTCGCTCGGTTGCGCGGCCGACAATCTGGCGCGCCTGGGGCTGACCGGCAAGGTGGAGCTCGCGCAGGCCGATCTGTTCCCGCCGGGCCGCGCCCCGCTGGTTGTGTGCAATCCCCCGTGGCTGCCGGCCAAGGCCAACGCGCCGATCGAGCATGCGATCTACGATCCGGACAGCCGCATGCTGCGCGGCTTCCTTGCCGGCCTGGCCGATCATCTGGCGGACGACGGCGAAGGCTGGCTGATCCTGTCCGACCTCGCCGAGCATCTGGGCCTGCGCAGCCGCGACACGCTGCTGCAATGGGTCGACGACGCAGGTCTGCGCGTGCTGGGCCGCATCGACATCAAACCGCGGCATCCGCGCGCGACGGACGCCGAAGACCCGTTGCACGCGGCACGGTCGGCCGAGCTGACGTCGCTGTGGCGGCTGGGAAAGCAAGCCGACAACGCCTGACCCTCCCCTCTCTCGCAAGGCGGGAGAGGGGCCGGGGGAGAGGGAAGTCACAGCCCCACAGACGGCCAACGCTGTTCCAAGGAAGTGCATCCACAACAAGCAAGACAACAAGCAAGCCATAAGAGGAGCCCATGCCCCGATCGCCCGCATTCCCTCCCCTTTTCCCGGCCCTGCGCAGCTTGTGCGCGACCGCGATCGCATCGATCGCCGCCCTCTCCACCCCATCCCACGCCGACATCCGCGTCGGCATCGACGTCTCCACCACCGGCCCGGCAGCGTCGATCGGCATTCCATCGAAGAACACCGTGCTGATGTGGCCTCCCACGCTGGGCGGCCAGAAGGCCGAGTACATCGTGCTGGACGACGGCTCCGACCCCGCGGCAGCCGTACGCAACGTGCGCAAGCTGATCAGCGAGGAAAAGGTCGACGTGATCGTCGGTCCCAATATCACGCCGACCGCGCTGGCCGCGCTCGACGCGGTATCCGAGGGCGAGACGCCGATGGTCGCGCTGGCGGCATCGGCCGCCATCATCGAACCGCAGACCGACCCGAAGCGGCGCTGGGCCTTCAAGATGCCGCAGAACGACTCGCACATGGCCACGGTGCTGACCGAGTACATGAGCAACCATGGCGTGCGCACCGTCGGCTTTATCGGCTTCGCCGACGCCTACGGCGAGAGTTGGTGGCGCGAATTCTCGAAGCTCGCCGAGATCCGCAAGATCCGCGTGGTCGCGAACGAACGCTTCTCGCGCAACGACACGTCGGTCACCGGACAGGTACTGAAGCTGATGGCCGCCAACCCCGACGCCATCCTGATCGCCGGCGCCGGCACGCCGTCGGTGCTGCCGCAGAAGACGCTGGGCGAGCGCGGCTACAAGGGCAAGGTGTACCAGACCCACGGCATCGCGACATGGGAATTCCTGCGCGTTGGCGGCAAGGACGTCGAGGGCACGTTGTTCCCCACCGGTCCCGTGGTGGTCGCGCGCCAGCTTCCGGACAATCACCCGGTCAAGCGCGTCGCGCTGGACTTCGTGACCCGCTACGAGGCGAAATACGGCCCGAACACCATCACGCAGTTCGCCGGCGACGCGTGGGGCGCGTGGCAATTGCTGGACGACGCGGCTCGCCGGGCATTGAAAACTGGCGCTAAACCCGGCACGCGCGAGTTCCGCCATGCGATGCGCGATGCGCTGGAAACCACGACCAACCTCACCATTCCCAATGGCGTGCTGAACCTGAACCCGCGCGACCACCAGGGCTTCGACCAGCGCTCCCGCGTGATGGGCGTGATCCGCAATGGCAGGTTTGCTTATGCGGGCGAGTGAGTCGGCGCGAGCGAGCCATTTCCGTTACGCTTTCCCGCGACGCGCCCAGTCGCACCCCCGCCCACAACCAACAACATCGTCAGGAGGCACCCCATGACAACCGTCGCATTCATCGGCCTTGGCGCAATGGGCAAGCCCATGGTCCGTCACCTGCTCGCCGCTGGCCATACCGTGCGCGCCTCGGTACGCCGTCCGGAGGCCGCTGACGCGGCCCGCATGCTCGGCGCCGAGCCGTTCTTTTCGCACGCCGATGCCGCCCGCGGCGCAGAAGTCGTCTTCACCAATGTCACGTCGTCGGAGGACGTCCGCTCGGTGCTGCTGGGGCCGGGCGGCGCCGTGGAAGGCGCCGCGCCGGGGACCATCTGCATCGACCACAGCACGATTTCACCCGTGGTCACACGCGAAATCGCCGACGTGCTCGAAGCGCGCGGCCTGGAGATGCTCGACTGCCCCGTCTCCGGCGGCACCGCCGGCGCGGAAGCGGCCACGCTGACGATCATGGTCGGCGGCAAGGCCGAAGTGCTGGAGCGCGTGCGCCCGCTGATCTCGCTGTTTGGCAAGACCATCACTCATATCGGCGGCCACGGTGCCGGACAGGTCGCCAAGCTGTGCAACCAGATCGCCCAGGTGGTCAATATCGAAGGCATTGCCGAGGCCATGCGCTTCGCGCAGGCTCAGGAAGTCGACCCGCAACGGGTGCTGCAGGCGATGTCCTCGGGCCTCGCCGGCAGCCGCATGCTCGACATGATGGGACCGAAAATGGTGTCGCGGCAGTTCGGCGCCGGCATCGAGGCCCGGCTGCACGACAAGGACTTCGGACTCGCCGCCGAGGTCGCGCGCGCTGCCGGACTGAACCTGCCAGCCATGCAGGCCACCGCCGCGCAGTTGCAGATGCTGATGGAAAAGGGCTGGGGCAAGGACGACACGTCCTCGCTGCTGCGGGTGCTGGAGCAGTAAGGCGGCGTATTGCCCACGGTGGCCCAGACATGGTCGTCAAAAGGCGCCTTCGGGCGAGTCACGCAGACCAGCACGGGCCGACGGCTCCCGCCGAAACGCCGTCGGCTTCGACGCTTTGCCCGCTGTGCGGCCGACCCCTTGTGGTCGGCCCCAGCACCGACCTGCACCACCCGGTCCCGCGCAGCCACGGCGGCCGCCACCGCGGTCCCGATGCCCCGCGTCTGCCACCAGAAAATCCACTCGGTCTTCACCGAGGCGGAACTTGCCACCGAGTACCACGACTGGGACAGGCTGCGCGGCCATCCGGCCATCGCCGACTTCATCCGCTGGATCGCGCGCAAGCCTCCGGAGTACTACGACCGCAACCGCTGGACCAACGACAAGCGACGGCGTTAGCCGGTCTCCCGCCCTGCCCCGGCCATGCCGGCTCGCCCGGCCGTATTGTTCGCCGGGGCGATTTCCGGCATAATTCGCGGCTCAACGCAGTGCTGGCCGCCGGGCTCGGTTCTTCTCCGGCAAATCTTCCGGCACCATCGCGCACCCTGCCCGGGTGGTGAAACAGGTAGACGCAGGGGACTCAAAATCCCCCGCCGCAAGGCGTGTCGGTTCGAGTCCGACCCCGGGCACCATCTCTATATCTTCCCTCGTTCAGTGATTCGGGGAGATGTCGCAGTCCCAGCCCGCCCCGTGGTTTTTCCAGAGTTGTCATTGGATATGGTGACGCAGTGCAAGCGTCGCTTCTCATCTCATGGATTCGATTTGGGACTCCCTATTTCGCAAGCGCTGTTCGACAAGGTAACGGGAACCGGGACGGACCATCCCATCAATTCCTTTTTCCAGATCATCGCGCTCGCGCTCATTGTCTTCTTCGCATTGAGAAAGACTAGCGGCCTGGGCGCCAGACTGGCGGGCGGCATCGCGTTCGAAGCTGTCACGTTCAAAAACATGGCGGAGGGACTAGGCAATATCGTGAATCCGAAGACCACGCGCCGTGACATGCGGCATGATGGTTACGACTGGCCGCAGCAATCACATGATTGTAGGTAACACAATGTGCAACCCAGCTTACCGCCAGCATGTCTTGTAGCACATGGGCAAGCAATGGGAAGCGTTCGAACGCCCAATCATGCTGCGAACCGAGATTCATCAGCCACCGCGCCGGGTCTTTCGATGGTCGGACTCGCGTCGTTGCCACCGGCTTCGAGCAGCAATACGCGGGCATCGCGCTGCTCGGCAAGACGGGCCGCCACCACGCGTCCGGCGGACCCTGCGCGCAGACAATGAAGTCGTAGCTCGATTCGATCTGACGGGGAAAGCGGCTATGGATTGCGGTCAGTTGCCCTGCGTCGGTGGAAACCGGGCTCATGGATTCTCCAATGGTCGATTGGATCGGGATGTAAAGAGGGATTGCAGTCCGTCCGGCTCAACCGATTTCCAGCGACGCGATCCTGTCGCCGGTCAATTGAAACGCATGGTCGAGTTCAATCGGACTGCCCGGAAAATTGCCAACGACCCTTGCGGCGACCGTCACGCGATTTCCGTCGCGCAATACGTTCAGAGGCTCGACGCGGAACTCGATCTTCTCCCGGGTTTCCTTCACCCAGGTCGCAATGGCGTCATGGCCGCGGTAGGTGCGGCCTTCATCGCGGACCGTGGCATCGACGGTGAAGCACTGGTCAAGACGGTCGGTTTCGATCCCATTGCTGATCTCGAAATAGATCGCAATAGCAGCAGGTAGAGAAATGGTCATGGCGTGAACTGCTCCGATGGAATTGCGGTACGCGGATTCTGTTCATAGACTGTGGAATCATCAAGAACGCACGAGAAAGTAAGTGACTTCCCTATGCGAAAGGAATACACGCCGGAAACAGCGGCATCCAATGTGGAAGAAGTGATTCGCCTGCTCGAAGGGCGATGGAAGCTGATCATCCTGTTCCACCTCTTCGATGGGAAGGTACGGCGCTATTCGGACCTCGAAAAATTGATTCCCGGCATTTCGCAAAAAATGCTGGCCCAGCAATTGCGGCAACTGGAATCGGACGGCATCGTGTCGCGCAAGCTGTATCCGCAGGTTCCGCCGAAGGTCGAGTACCGGCTGACGGAATGGGGGCAGGCGCTGTGCCCGGCGCTGGATGGGATGCTGAAGTGGGGCGAACTGCGGGAAGAATTGTCGGGCAGCGGCGCGGTGGCTTGCACGGCGGAGCACGAGGTCGGCACCAATGCGGCAGGACGTGGCGAAGCGGCCTCTTGAGGCGGGCACTTGCGTCAACGAGCGCTCGGACTTCCCCCGCCGAACGTTGGGCCTCCCCTCTCCCCCGGCCCCTCTCCCGCCTTGGGGGAGAGGGGAGAATGATGTCGCCGTTCGTCAGACATCGTCGGCTATTCACGCGGCGCCGTGGTGACTATGCTTTCCGTTTTTCCGCATCACCATGCCTAAGGAGACCGACATGACGAGAACGCCCTCCGCCCTGGGCGCCGCACTGCTGTGCGCCACGCTGATGGCCGGCTGTGCCGGCGCGAACATGGAAGGCCTGTCGCGGTTTAGCGCCCCAGCCTGTTCACCGCCGCCACGCTGTCGGACGCGAGCGTGAAGACGCTGTCCGAACAGTCCTGTGCCGAGATGGACAAGAAGAACAAGGTGTCGGCGCCGGGCAGCGTCTATTCGCAGCGGCTGACCAAGATCATGGCGGGCCTGCAGAACACCGGGCTGCCGCTCGATGCCAAGGTGTACGAGACCAAGGAAGTGAATGCGTGGGCGATGGCCAACGGCTGCGTGCGCGTCTATAGCGGGCTGATGGACATGATGACCGACGACGAGGTGCGCGGCGTGCTGGGCCACGAGATCGGCCACGTGGCGCTGGGCCACAGCAAGGCCGCGATGCAGGTGGCCTACACCGCCGCGGCCGCGCGTGGCGCCCTCGGTGCGATCGGCAGTCCGACACTGGCGGCGCTGACGTCCTCGCAGCTGGGCGAACTGGGCGAGACGCTGATCAACGCGCAGTTCTCCCAGCGCCAGGAAACCGCGGCCGACGACTACTCTTTCGATCTGCTGACGAAGAACGGGGGCAACCGCGAGGCGCTGGTCACCGCGTTCCGCAAGATGGCCGCGCTCGGTGGCGGGCAGTCGAGCATGCTCAGCAGCCATCCGGGGGCCGCGCAGCGCGCGCAGCATATCGAGGAGAGATTGAAGGCAGGAAAGTAGCCCCGCGACTCTCCCCTCTCCCGCATGCGGGAGAGGGGCCGGGGGAGAGGGGAGTCACCGCTCCTCTACGCCCCCATCAAGCCCATCAACGCCCTTCCACAAACTCCAGCACCCCTTCCAGCATCCGCCGCAACGTCGGCTGCAACCGCCCCGCCAATGCCGCGTCATAGTCGAACGGATACTGCTCGCTCATATACGTGCACTGCGACAGCTCCAGCTGCACGGCATGCACACCCTCGGCGGGATTGCCGTACTGCCGCGTGATATAGCCGCCCTTGAAGCGTCCATTCAGCACCGCGGTATAGCCTTGCGCCTCGTTGGCGATGGCCAGCATGCGTTCGCCCAGCGCGGGGTCGCACGAGGCGCCATTGGCCGTGCCGAGATTGAAGTCCGGCAGCTTGCCGTCGAAAAAGCGCGGCAGCACCGAGCGGATGGAATGCGCGTCCCACAGTCCGACCGTGCCATGCTCGGCCCGCAGACGCGCCAGTTCCTCAGCCAGCGCGGCATGGTACGGCCGCCACACCGCGTCACGGCGCGCCGCGATCTCGGCGTCGTCCGGGCCCACGCCATTGGCGTACAGCGGCGTCTTGTCGAACGTGTCGACGGGACACAGGCCGGTGGTGTCCTGGCCCGGATACAGATTGGCGTTGTCGGGCGGGCGGTTCAGGTCGACGACATAGCGCGAGTGCGTCGCCATCAGGATCGACGCACCCAGTTCGCGGGCGAAGTCGTACAGGCGGTCCATGTGCCAGTCGGTGTCGGGAACCGTGCGGGCCTCGTCGGTCAGCCGCTGCGCCACCGAGGGCGGCAGGTAAGTGCCGCGATGGGGCATCGACACCAGCAGGGGACGCGTGCCGCGATGGAGCACGAAGGCGGGAGTATCGGTGGAGAAGGATGTCATATTGCTGCGGATTTCAGGTGCGCCGGCGCAAGCGAGGCGCGGCGCGATCGGGTTGCGATGTCCGGGACGGGCACGAATGGCGCCTGCGTGAGGCGCGTCACGAGGCAAGCAGCGCGCTGCGCGCCTGCGCGAACGCCGCGCCCGCTTCAGCCTGCAACGCATGCTCGCCGTGGCACACGCGGGGGCGTCCCGCGCACCGGACTTCCGCTAGTGTCTCATGACCGTGGTTGGCGAAGGTATGGACCGCCAGCGCCTGCGGTCCCCGCAGGCCCGCGAGCGCGGGATGCGCGCCGTCCAGTACCACCATGTCGGCCAGTTGCCCGGCCATCAGCCCCGCCACCGGCCGGACCGCTGCGCTGGCGCCGCCGGCCACCGCGCCGAGATACAGCCGGTCGGCAACCTGCGGATGCAGCGCGGAAGCGAGCACATTGCGCTTCTGCGATGCCAGCCGCTGCCCGTATTCGAACAGCCGCAGTTCCTCCGCGACGCTGACGCTGGCATGGCTGGSGGAGCCGATACCCCACGCGCCGCCCTGGTCCAGATACGGGGCGGCGTCGAACACGCCGTCCCCGAGATTGGCCTCGGKGGTCGGGCAAATGCCCGCCACCGCGCCGCTATGGGCTAGCCGCCTTCGCTCGTCCCAGTCAAGATGCGTGGCATGGATGAGGCACCAGCGGGAATCCACCGGTGCGTGGTCGAGCAGCCAGGCCACCGGTCGGGTGCCGCACCATGCCAGGCATTCGTCGACCTCGCGCTGCTGTTCCGCGATATGGATATGCACCGGTGCATCGGCGTCCATCGCATGCAGCCCCGCCACCGCGTCGCGCAGGCTCACGGGCGGTACCGCGCGCAGCGAATGCGGCGCGAGACCCAGCCTCGCATGCGGACCGCAGTGCGGCGCCAGTCGTTGCAACAGCGCCAGCATCGCGTCGGTGTCATGCAGGAACCGCCTCTGTTGATCCAAGGGTGTCTGCGCGCCAAACCCCGAGGTCTGGTACAGCACCGGCAGCAGCGTGATACCGATGCCCGCGCGCTGCGCCGCGCGCAGCAGCCGCAGCGACATCTCGGCGGGCTCGGCATACGGCCTGCCGTCTTCGGCATGATGGACGTAGTGGAATTCGCACACGCCGGTATAACCGGCGCGCAGCATCTCGATATACAGCTGCGTGGCGATCGCCTCCAGCGTGTCCGGCGACAGCCGCAGTGCGAATCGATACATCAGCTCGCGCCAGCTCCAGAACGAATCGTCGGCGGCCGAGCGGTATTCGGTCAGGCCGGCGAAGCCGCGCTGGAATGCATGCGAATGCAGGTTCGTCATGCCGGGCAGCACCGGACCCGCGGCATGCGGCACGCCGTCGGGCGCCTTGGCGTCCGGCGATACCGACACCAGCACGCCGTCGTCATCCCAAGCCAGCAACACGTCCCGGGCCCATCCGTCGGGCAACAGCGCATCGTGTGCGAACAGGCATTGCTGCAGGGATGTCATGCGTTTTCTCCCGGACGATCGCCGGACGCGGGCCCGTCGAAGATGCGGCCGTGGCGCACCACCCGCGCAAGCGGATTGCGGCCGAACCAGTACGCCAGTTCCGCCGGCGTATCGACCTGCCACAGCGCGAAGTCGGCAACGCGGCCGACGGCGAGCCTGCCGTGCCGGTCCGCGGCGCCCAGCGCCCGCGCGGCATGGACCGTAACGCTTGCGAGTACCTCCGGCACCGTCAGGCGAAACAGCGTGCAGCCCATGTTCAGCATCAGAAGCAGCGACGTTACGGGCGACGTGCCGGGATTGTGGTCGGTGGCCAGCGCCATCGGCACGCCGTGCCGTCGCAGCAGTTCGATCGGCGGCAACTGCGTGTCGCGCAGGAAATAGTAGGCCCCCGGCAGCAGCACCGCCACCGTGCCCGCCTCGGCCATCGCCACGACGCCGGCTTCGTCCAGATGCTCCAGATGGTCTGCCGATATCGCGCCATAGCGCGCCGCCAGCGCGGCACCGCCCAGATTGCTCAGCTGTTCGGCGTGCAGCTTGACCGGCACGCCGTGCCGCCGTGCCGCGTCGAATACCCGCTCGGTCTGCGCCGCCGTGAAACCGATGCCTTCGCAGAAGGCATCCACCGCGTCGACCAGCCCTTCTTCCACCAATGCCGGCAGCATCTCGTCGCAGACGCGTGCGATATAGTCGTCCGCCCTGCCGGCGAACTCCGGCGGCAGCGCGTGCGCGCCGAGAAACGTGGTGTGCACCGTTACGCCGAACGCCCGTCCCAGCCGTCGCGCCACACGCAACTGCTTGCGCTCGGCATTCAGGTCGAGGCCATAGCCGGACTTGATCTCGATCGCCGTGACACCCTCCGCGAGCAGCGGCCGCAGCCGCGCCGAGGCCTGCGCGAACAGCACTTCCTCGTCGGTGTCGCGGGTCGCGCGCACGGTCGATACGATGCCGCCGCCGGCCCGGGCGATGTCCTCGTAGCTGGCTCCGGCGAGCCGCATCGCGAATTCGTTGGCGCGATTGCCGCCGTACACCAGATGGGTATGGCAATCGACGAGGCCAGGCGTGATCCACGCACCGTGGGCATCGTGGCGCGCCAGGTGGCGATAGTCATCGGGCAACTCGGCCTCGGCACCCAGCCAGGCGATACGTCCGTTCTCGACCACCAGCGCGCCGTCGCGAATGGCCCGTTCCGGGTCCGCATCCGGCAGCAGATGGCAACGGTGCCACACGCCATCGGCACAGGGCGCGGCCGCCACAGACGGGTCCGGCGGATCGGACAACGAGGACACACAGCGGTCAACTTGCGACGTGGTCATGATGGTGTTCCATGGGTGTCGGTATCAATAGCGGGAGCGAGCATGACGGCGAGGCAGCATGGATGCGTCGCAGATCCAGTCACCGGTGTCAGCACGCCACCGCTGCCAAGCGGCACGATCGCGCCGGCGCGGGCGCCAAAGGATGAGCCCAGCGCATCGCAGTGCCAGTCGCCCGCGATGGACAGCAACACCACCGTCCCCCGCTGTGGCGGCACGCGCCAGGCACCGCTGACCCGCCCGATGCGCGCATCGCAGCGTCCGCGCCGCGTCATCACGTTGAAATCGCGCGTCGGCCCGTCCAGCAGCGTGGCGTCCACCGCCACGTCGCCGGCAAAGGCAAACGGCGCGCCCACGGTATCGAGCCGATGATCGAAGCTGGCATCGCGCGCGCGCAGCCGCACGCCGGTGCCCTCCAGCAGCACGATCTGCCGGTCGACGCCGGGAAAGGCCGAGAACGGCCCGTCGGCCGCGATATCCGCCACGCTGATGCGCCAGTCGAAGTCGTCCATGCCGGCCGACGGCGGCCACACCGCGATTTCACGGGTGGTGCCGCCGCCGTTCTTCCAGCGCATTGGCGCGATCGCGTCGAGCGCGAAAGCCCGGGCGCCGTGCAGTTGCCCGGGTGCGCTCATGCGCGGTCGATCATCGGCAGCTGCAGCCCCTTTTCGCGGGCGCAGTCGATCGCCAGCTCGTAGCCGGCATCCGCATGGCGCATCACGCCGGTGGCGGGATCGTTCCACAACACCCGCTCGATACGACGCGCGGCCGCATCGGTGCCGTCGCAGACGATGACCACGCCGGCATGCTGCGAGAAGCCCATGCCGACGCCGCCGCCATGATGCAGGCTGACCCAGGTGGCACCGCCCGCCGTATTGAGCAGCGCGTTGAGCAGCGGCCAGTCCGACACGGCGTCGGAACCGTCCTTCATCGCCTCGGTCTCGCGATTGGGCGAGGCCACCGATCCGCAATCGAGATGGTCGCGCCCGATCACCACGGGCGCCTTCAGCTCGCCCGACTTCACCATCTCGTTGAACGCCAGACCCGCGCGATGCCGCTCGTCCAGCCCGACCCAGCAGATGCGCGCCGGCAGGCCCTGGAAGGCGATGCGCTCGCGCGCCATGTCGAGCCAGCGATGCAGGTGCTTGTCCTCGGGGAACAGCTCCTTCATCTTCGCGTCGGTCTTGTAGATGTCCTCGGGATCGCCGGACAGCGCCACCCAGCGGAACGGCCCCTTGCCGCGGCAGAACAGCGGACGGATATAGGCCGGCACGAACCCCGGGAAAGCGAAGGCATTCGTCACGCCCTCGTCGAACGCCACCTGCCGGATGTTGTTGCCGTAGTCCAGCGTGGGAACGCCCATCTTCTGGAAGGCAAGCATTGCCTCCACATGCCGCACGATCGACGGACGCGCCGCCGCCTCCACCGATTTCGGATCGGCCCGGCGCGCGTCCTCCCATTGCGCGACGGTCCAGCCCGCGGGCAGATAGCCGTTCACCAGATCGTGCGCCGAGGTCTGGTCCGTCACGATGTCCGGCCGCATGCCACCGGCCCGTGCGCGCTTGACCAGTTCCGGCAGGATCTCGGCCGCGTTGCCGAGCAGGCCGACCGAAATCGCCTGCTTGTTCGCCGTGGCTTCGGCGATCATTGCCCGCGCCTCGTCGATGGTCGTGGCCTTGCGATCGAGATAGCGCGTGCGCAGCCGGAAGTCGATGCGCGATTCCTGGCATTCGATGGCGAGCACGCACGCACCGGCAAGCACGCCGGCCAGCGGCTGCGCGCCGCCCATGCCGCCCAGGCCCGCCGTCAGGATCCACTTGCCGGACAGGTCGCCGCCATAGTGCTGGCGGCCGGCCTCGACGAAGGTCTCGTAGGTCCCCTGCACGATGCCCTGCGTGCCGATGTAGATCCACGAGCCCGCGGTCATCTGGCCATACATCATCAGGCCGGCCCGATCGAGCTCGTTGAACTTGTCCCAGTTGGCCCAGTGCGGCACGAGGTTCGAATTGGCGATCAGCACGCGGGGCGCATCGGCATGCGTGCGGAAAACGCCGACGGGCTTGCCCGACTGCACCAGCAGCGATTCATCCTCGCCCAGCCGACGCAGGCTGTCCAGGATGGCGTCGAAGCATTCCCAGTTGCGTGCCGCCTTGCCGATGCCGCCATAGACCACCAGGTCCTGCGGGCGCTCGGCGACGTCCGGATCCAGGTTGTTCTGGATCATCCGGTAGGCGGCTTCGATCAGCCAGTTCTTGCAATGCAGTTGCGTGCCGCGCGGCGCACGGATTTCGCGCTGGCCACGCTGGAGGAATTGTTGTTCGTTGGCGTTCATGTTTGGATCTCCTGCTTATCGATATGTACTGGTGCGTAGTTCTCCCCTCTCCCGCCCGCGGGAGAGAGGCCGGGGGTGAGGGGAATCACAGCAATGCCACCACCTCAGACCGCGCCCTGCGCCGGCAACACCCGCCGCACCGCCGCGGGCCATCCCGCTCCCGCATCCCCCTGCAGCACCCACTGCTTCATCGCCTCGATGTCCGGCGCCAGATAGCGATCCACTTCGACAAACGCCACCCGGGCGCGGATGCGCTCGATCTCCGCCTCCAGCAAGGGGGACGACCGCAGCGGCCGGTGGAATTCGATGCCCTGGGCCGCGGCCATCGCCTCGATGCCGACGACCACCGCGCTGTTCTCCGCCATGTCGCCAAGCCGGCGGGCGCCATAGGTGGCCATCGACACATGGTCTTCCTGGTTGGCCGAGGTCGGCAGGCTGTCGACGCTGGACGGATGGGCCAGCGACTTGTTCTCCGACGCCAACGCGGCCGCCGTCACCTGCGCGATCATGAAGCCCGAATGCAAACCCCCGTCGCGCACCAGGAACGGCGGCAGGCCGGACAGGCCGGTATCGAGCAGCAGCGCGAGCCGTCGCTCCGAGATCGCGCCGATCTCTGCAATGGCCAGCGCGATGATGTCGGCGGCAAAGGCCACCGGCTCGGCGTGGAAGTTGCCGCCCGACACCACATCGCCCTGCTCCGCGAACACCAGCGGGTTGTCGGACGCCGCATTGGCCTCGATGCGCAGCACATTGGCCGCGTGGCGCAGGTTGTCGAGGCACGCGCCCATCACCTGCGGCTGGCACCGGATCGAATACGGGTCCTGCACGCGGCCGCAGTCGCGATGCGAATCGACGATGCCGCTGTCGGCGAGCAACGCCCGCACGGCGGCGGCCACGTCGATCTGTCCCGCCTGCCCG
This sequence comes from Cupriavidus gilardii J11, assembly GCF_007829435.1. Taxonomy (GTDB): domain Bacteria; phylum Pseudomonadota; class Gammaproteobacteria; order Burkholderiales; family Burkholderiaceae; genus Cupriavidus; species Cupriavidus gilardii_D. The sequence goes on along the minus strand of NZ_VLJN01000021.1, from coordinate 4,987 downwards.
CGCGCCTCGTGAATGCGGGCATCGAAAGGCTTGACCGAGCCCTTGATCGCTTCGAGCGACAGCGCGCCGGCCACCAGCCCGGCGGCGAACACGTCCTCGGCGGCGAATAGCCCGGCCAGCGCCAGCGCGGTCGACACCTGGGTGCCGTTCAGCAGCGCCAGTCCCTCCTTCGGCCCCAGTTCGAACGGGGCCAGCCCGGCGTGCGCCAGTCCCTCGACGGCGGGCATGCGGCGTCCGCCGACCATCACGTCGCCAACGCCGATCAGCGTGCACGACAGATGCGCCAGCGGCGCCAGGTCGCCGGACGCACCGACCGATCCCTTGGCCGGAATGCATGGGGTCACGCCATGGTTGGCCAGCGCCAGCAGGGCTTCGATCAACTCGGGCCGCACGCCCGAGTGACCGCGCGCGAGGCTGACCGCCTTGATGGCAAGGATCAGCCTGACCACGTCGGCCGCGACGTCGGGACCGGTGCCCACGCTGTGCGACAGCACCAGATTGCGCTGCAGCTCGGTCAGCTTGTCATGCGGAATGCGCGTCTGCGCGAGCTTGCCGAAACCGGTGTTGATGCCGTAGACCACCGCGTCGGTGTCCACAATCTGCTGCACGGTGGCCTGCGCCGCGCGTACGCCGGCCCACGCGGACTCGGCCATCGCGAGGCGCACCTCGCCACGATAGATGCGGCGCAGATCGGCCAGCGAGACGTCGCCGGGTTGCAGCGTCAGCAGCGGCCGCGACGACGATGCCGTCGCGGAAGGAGTGGAGAGGTTCGTCATTGTATGTTCCTGTCTATACAGCTTTTATCGAACGGATTGGGAAGGCCGGTCTGTTGCCGGCGTCAATGCAAGGGATCAGCGGCGCGCCGCGCTAGCCAAAGGCCGGATTGCCGTCGGCCCGGAAGCGGCTGCCGAGCTGCAGGCAGCGCACGAAGGTCACCGGCGTGCCGCCGTTCCAGGTGCGGCGTGTCAGCATCAGGCACGGCTGGCTCGCCGGCATCTCGAGCAGGCCGGCCTGTTCGGCGGTGGCGGCCACCGCGTCCACCACGTGTTCCACTTCATCGTAGGGCACATGGCGCAGCAGGTATTCGCCCGGCTTGACCTCGCCGAAGTCCTGGTTGATGAAGTCCGGCGCCACGCGCGGGTTCACATAGCGATCTTCGAGCTGCACCGGCACACCGTCTTCACGATGCACGCATACCGAGTGGTAGACCGATTCGCCGGTACGCAGGTCCAGTGCCGCGGCCACTTCGATCGACGCCGAGGCGCGCTCCACCAGAATCACGTCGCAGGCATAGTCGTGCCCGCGCATGCGGATCTCGTCCTGCAGATTGACCACCGACAACAGTGTCGACTGCGGCTTGTGCTCGGCGACGAACGTGCCCACACCGGCCACGCGCACCACACGCCCCTGCTCCGACAGCTCGCGCAGCGCCCGATTGACCGTCATGCGGGACACCGAGAAGCGATTGACCAGCTCCTGTTCCGACGGCACGCGGTCGCCCGGTTGCCAGGCACCGCTCTGGATCTGCCGGGCGATGTATTCCTTGACCTGCTGGTACAGCGCGGTGGGACTGGCCTCGATGGCGGCGCGTCGTCCACGGTTGCCGGCGCCGGATGAGCCGGTGGACACAGCGGTCGACGAAGCCGCGGTGGCGGCCGCAACATGGCCAGCCGATGGCGTACGGGAGGGGTGACGGCGCGCGCCGCTTTCCAGTGTCATGGCGTTCAATGCTCCACCGAAGCCATCGCTTCGGCGCGGATCTCCTCGGTCAGACGCGCCTTCAGCGCGGAGAACTCGGGTGAGGTCTTGATCGTGTAGTGGCGCGGATGCGGGAAGTCCACCGCCAGCTCGGTCTTGATGCGGCCGGGCCGGGCAGAGAATACCGCAACCCGGTTCGCCATGAAGATCGCCTCGTCGATATCGTGCGTCACGAACAGTACCGTCTTGCGCTGCGCCTCCCAGATGCCAAGCAGCAGCTCCTGCATCAGCACGCGGGTCTGGTTGTCCAGCGCGCCGAACGGTTCGTCGAGCAGCAGGATCTTGGGATCGTTGGCCAGCGCCCGCGCGATCGCCGTGCGCTGCTGCATGCCGCCCGACAGCTGCTTCGGGAAGTGCTGCTCGAATCCGCGCAGCCCCACCCGGTCGATGAAAAACGCGCTGCGCTCACGCTGGTCGGCCTCGCTCATGCCGCGCTCGCGCAGTCCGAAGCGCACGTTCTGCTCGATGGTTAGCCACGGGAACAGCGTGTACGACTGGAACACCATGCCGCGATCCGCGCCGGGACCGGTCACCTGTTCCCCATCGAGCAGCACACGCCCGGACGTCGGCGTATCGAGTCCGGCCACGATGCGTAGCAGCGTGGACTTGCCGCAGCCCGACGGTCCCAGGATGGTGACGAAGTCGTTGTCACGGACCTCGAAATCGACCGGCAGCAGCGCCTGGGTCTGGCCGCCACGCGGATTGACGAAGGTGCGCGACACCTGCTGGATGGACAACGTGCTCATTGAATCGCGCTCCACGGAAACAGCCGCCGGTTGGCCAGCTTGAACAGCAGGTCGGACACCAGACCGATGCAGCCGATCACGATGATGCCGAAGATGATCTGCCCGGTATTGAGCAGTGCCTGGCTGTCGGTAATCATATGGCCGATGCCCGACGACGAGCCGATCAGCTCGGCGACGATCACATAGGTCCACGCCCATCCCAGCACCAGTCGCAGGATCTCGGCGATATCGGGCGCGGCGCCGGGTATCAGCACGCGCTTGACGATGCCGGCGCTGCCCGCGCCGAGCGTGTACGCCGCCTCCACCAGATCACGCCGCGCACCGCCCACCGTGACGGCCACCATCAGCACGATCTGGAAGAACGAGCCGATGAAGATCACCAGCAGCTTCTGCGTTTCGCCGATGCCGGCCCACAGGATCAGCAGCGGAATAAAGGCCGAGGCCGGCAGATAGCGGCAGAACGACACAAACGGCTCGAAGAAGGCCTCGGCCGCCTTGTACGCGCCCATCACGATGCCCAGCGGCACCGCGAGCACCGCGGCCAGCACGAAGCCGCCCAGCACGCGCCACACCGTCATGCCGATGTCGCCGAGAAAGCCGTACTCGGTGAACAGCAGCCACGCTTCGTGGGCCATCGTCAACGGATCGGCCAGGAAGGTACGCGGCACGAGACCGCCCAGCGTAACCGCGGCCCACACCGCGAAGAACAGCACGAAGAACGACAGCCCCAGCAGCCAGCGCGCCGACGACCCCACCGGCGCCAGCGGCGTGAGCCAGGGATGGCGGCGGCGCGCCGCCGGGACCGCCTGCGTGGCGCTGGCCGACGGAAGCGCCGGTGGCATCGCGGCGGGGGCGGCCGGGACGGCCGGGGATCCGGCCTGCATCGGTTGCGTCATGGCGATTCCGCGGTTCTATTGAACGAAGCTTGCGTCGTAGATGGTCGTGACATCCGGCACTTGCCGGATCACGCCAATCTCCAGCAGCACCGCGGCGGCTTCCTTGCTGAAGGCCGCTAGCTCACCGGCGAAGAACTTGCGATTGGCCTCGCGGTCCTGCCAGCGCAGGTACGAGGCCGACTTGGCAAACTGCTCGCCGCTCTGTTTGACCGCGGCGCCCATGATCTCGTTGGCCTTGGCGGGCTCGCGGCGAATCATTTCCAGCGCCTCGAAATAGCTGTCCACCAGCGCCTTGGCGGCCTTGGGATTGTCCCTCAGCCACTTCGGCGCGCAGCCGAGCGTGTCCATCACCATCGGGTAGTCCAGCGTGGTGGCAAGGATCTTGCCCTTGTCCGGATTCTGGCGAACCGTCGACAGATACGGCTCATAGGTCATCGCGGCATCGTTCTGGCCGGACACGAAGGCTTGCGCGGCCGCCTGCGGCGACAGCGTGGTGGTCTTCACATCCTTGATGGTCATGCCGTTCTTCTTCAGCATCCACGCCAGGCCGAAATAGGGCGCGGTGCCGGGCGCGTCGACGCCGACGGTCTTGCCCTTCAGGTCGGCGAAGCCCTTGACATCGGCGCGCACCGCCAGGCCATCGGCGCCATAGGACTTGTCCAGCTGCACGATCTGCGTGATGGGGACACCGTTCGCATTCCATGCCACATGGGTCTCGACGGTGGTGGCGGCGCACTGGATGGCGCCGGAGGCCAGCGCCAGATGGCGGTCCTTCTGCGGGATCATCTTGATGTCGACATCGACACCATGCTTCTGGAAAATGCCGGCCTTGTCCGCCAGCGTCAGCGGCGCGAAGCCGGTCCAGCCGCTCATGCCCAGCGCCACCTTGGTGGTCTGCGCGCTGGCCGCTGCCGCGCAGGCCAGCATGGCGACGCCAGTCAGCGCCGACATCCAGCGGTGGCGCGGCACGCGCCCTCCCTTCCGATTCCCCATCATCCGCATCTCCTTTGGTTGGTCCACACGATGCCGGGTGCCAGCCGTTACGCTGGCACCCGGCCTCGCCCGGGCGTGCCGCGCCATCGTGGTGGCGCGATCGTGTCCGGGCAATGTAGCAATCCTGTATATACAAGTCAAGGCGGGAAAGCTCACGCCTCGAGCTTCCGCATATCCGACCGATTTGCCGCACGGGATGGTGCAGTAGCGGTATCACGGCGCATCGGGTGCACCGGCTCTGTGCAACCGGCACGCCATGACGGCGTGTGATAGCTAGTCTTGTATAGACAGGGGCTGGCGAACGAGAGGATGTGCAAGGCCCGTGCCAGCACGCCGCTGGCCCGGCTCCACGGCTAAGCCTCGAAGAAATGACGCACGGTCGGATAGCGCAACCGCACGCGCAGCTCGCGTTTCAGGCGCGCATTGTCCAGCCGCCTGGACTCGCTCATGAAGCTGAGCAGCGTCGGCTCCACCGCCTCGCGCAATTGCTCGCGCGGCAGCCGCGGCAGGCCACGCCGATCGGCAACCAGGTCGAAGTAGTCCGCCATGCGCAGCTCGCTGTCGTCACTGGCATGGACCACGCGCTGCGGCTTG
>NZ_VLJN01000020.1 GCF_007829435.1 Cupriavidus gilardii J11 | reverse complement strand
CCATGTGGCAGCCATCAACGCGGGACGGAAGGACCGGTCACCGCTTAGCCGCGCGAGTGCACCCTCGCCGCGAACGGCTCGCCACATGCCCGGCGGCAGCCACGGCAGGAAGCCGGCCAGCAGCAGCGGAACGAAATACCAGATCGGACCGTGCCGATGGTGAACGTCCGATGTATAGCGCAGCCAGTGCTCGTGGATGAAGAAGAAATACAGGAACTCCGGGTTGCGCCTGGACACCAGCCAGAACCACGGAACGGTGATCAACAGCATCAGCGCGAGGCCCGGCAGCACATGCAGGCGCCGCCAGAGCGCCCAGTCGCGCGTGATCGCCGTGTAGACGAGCAGCACCAGCCCGGGCAGCGCGATGCCGACCAGGCCCTTGGTCAGCACGGCGACGCCCATCGCGGCCCAGCACGCCAGCATCCAGCCAAGGCGCGCCTTTGGCGTGGCCCCGGGATGCTGGGCCAGCAGCATGCTGGCGAACACCACGGCCAGCGCTCCGGCCAGCGTCATGTCGAGCGAGTTGAAATGGCCCGGGACGTTCCACATGGGCGCCGCGACCAGCGCCAGCCCGGCGAGACCCGCCACGCGCGAGCCATACCAGCGCGCCGCCGCCCACATGGTGGCCAGCAGGCCGGCCATGCCGGACAGCGCCACGCACAGCCGCGCCTGCCAGTCTCCGACGCCGAACACCGTATAGGACAGCGCCGTCACCCACATATGAAAGGGCGGCTTCTCGAAATACTTGACGGCGTTGTAACGGATAGTGACCCAATCGCCACTCACGAACATCTCGCGCGCGATCTGGGCGTAGCGCCCCTCGTCGGAACGGAGGAGGTGGCGGGCGTCGAGCGTGCCAAACCATAGCAGCAATATATAAAGCGCAACCAGCGCCAGCACGGCGGTGGAGAGGCCGACCGAACGGGAGGCGGCCGGATCGCCGGCGGGACGTACAGGGGTGGCACTACGCAGCATCATCGAACGGAATAGGCAAGCAGCGGACCGCAGCATTCGCCGGCACGCCGGCCGGAAACGGAAGCCCGTATTCTCAGGGAAAACCCCGGGACGAAGAATGGGAAAATGCCCCGGATCAGCGTTATAAAGTGAATATCACGGCATATTGGACATATGTCCCGTGCCATTTTTGGAAGGAGCGATGATGCACCGATAGCATCCGCCCGAACTGTGACAAAAAGAAACCCGCCACATGGGCGGGTTGGATGCCGGCGGATGCGGCGCCGCGCGGACACCGGTCCGGGCCGCGGACGCGAACCGGAGTTTCGGATGCCGGCTGGCCTGCGCCCGCGGATGCTCAGTTGCCGTTCTTGGCCGGCGCGTCTTTCTTCTTCTTGGCCCCTGCCTTGGCGGCGTCGGATTGACTGGGCGCCAGTTCGGTGCGCGTGCTCTGCTTGGCGCCCTGGGTGTACGGATCAAATTTGTCGCCGGACTTCGCTCCCTGGGAGTAGGGGTCGAACTTGTCCCCCGATTTGGCGCCCTGGGAGTACGGGTCGAATTGCTTCTTGCTGCCCGTCTGGGCCTGTGCCAGCAACGGGGCCGCGCCGAGGCAAAGCGCGATGGCGGTAGCGGCGAATTTGCTCATGGTGTCTCCTGGAATATGGCCGCCGGTCCGGCGGCCGGGCGGGCAAGCCGCACACGCGTCCACGGCGGTCTGCCTGCCTGCCAGTGTGGCTAGGCCGCTCTCGCGTTGTCAAGCAGGCACACGCGCCGGGGTTCACACCGGGGGCTGCGTTGTCCCGTGGAGACGTATTTACTCGTCAGCCGAGTCCGAAGGATGTTTCCAGGCTTCCCGGACTTCCGCCGACGGTGCCAGGGCCAGGTTGACCCCCSGGGAGCCGATCGGCTGCTGGAACCAGCGTTGCTGCAGCGTGGCGATTTCCGGGCTGCCGAAGACGCGCGACAGAGTCTGGTCGACCACCCGCTTGAAGGCGGGGTCCGCCTTCGACATCATCAGCGCGTTCTGCTCGACCGACAGCGCCGGACCGGCGATCACATAGTCGGCGGGATGCTTGGCCCGGGCGCGCAGGCCAGCCAGCAGCACGTCGTCCATCACGAAGGCCTGTGCGCGGCCCGAGTCCAGCAGCAGGAACGACTCGCCGTGGTCCTTGGCGTAGACATCGCGATAGTTGTATTCCGCCTTCAGGCGGCGCACATGGCGGTCGCCGGTCGAGCCGGCGCTGGTCACCACGGTCTTGCCGCGCAAATCGGCGAGCGACTGGATACCGGAATCGGCGCGAACCAGCATGCGCACCGTCGACACATAGTGCGAGACGCTGAACGCCACCTGCTTCTGCCGCTCGACCGTGTTGGTATTGGGCGCGCAATCGAGATCGACCAGGCCGTTGACGATCGCGGGAATCCGGTTCTGCGGTGTCAGGGGCATCCAGCGCACCTTCAGGTCCTTCAGGCCAAGCGACTGGCGGACGCCTTCGGCGGCACGCAGGCACAGGTCGACCGCGTAGCCGGCCGGTTGTCCCTTGTCATCGGCGAACGAGAACGGCAGCGCGGATTCGCGGTAGCCGAGCACGATGGTGCCGCTGTCACGGATCTTGTCCAGCGTCGGACCGTGCAGAGCGGCAGGCTGCGCGATCGCTGACACTGCGGCGAGAAGACCGCCAGCCAGCAGCAGCGCATGGAGGGGGCGGGGCAGGCGAAGCGAGAAAGACATGATGGGTACCACGCAAAATGCAAAGAACGAAGGGTAGCCGGCCACTGTTGTTGCTGGAAGTACAACTTTGTCATAAGTAAATACCCTTGGTTTGGGCGGTGTGGGCTGGGGCTGCCCTCTCCCCCGGCCCCTCTCCCGCACGCGGGAGAGGGGAGAACACCGGCGGTGTTTCAAATGCCATGGGTTTGCTCCCCTCTCCCGCCTGTGGGAGAGGGCAGTCCCCACCCGCCAAAACCCACCGCAGCTCACCTTCGAATCGCCCCAGGAGTACAATCCCGCCCTTCACTCGCAGCAAAGTGCTCCACAAACAACAATGACCGCCCCTTCCCGGCTGGCGGGCATCGATGCGCTGAAGGCCGTCGGCTCGCAATTGATCGTGCTGCATCATCTGGCGTTCTATGGACCGATGTCCGACATCGCCCACCCGCTGGCCCCCGCCCTGATCGACTGGCTCTGCCAATATGCCCGCATCGCGGTGCAGGTGTTTCTCGTCGTCGGCGGGTTTCTCGCCGCCCGCAGCCTTGCGCCGGACGGATTGCTGCGCACCGCCGCGCCTTGGCGCGCGCTCGGGCGCCGCTACCAGAAACTGGCAGTGCCATTTGCCGCGGCGATGGTGCTCAGCATTGGCGCCGCCGCGCTGGCGCGCCAATGGATGGTCCACGAGTCGATCCCGGCGCCTCCCACGTGGCCACAAGTGCTCGCCCATCTGGTGCTGCTGCACGATGTGCTGGGCGTGGACGCGCTGTCCGCCGGGGCCTGGTATGTGGCGATCGACTTGCAGTTGTTCGCGCTGCTACTGCTGTTGCTATGGACAGCCCGTGCGCTGCCGGCCGGCTGGCGCATGCCTGCCGGGGCCGCACTGGTCGGCGCGATGGCGTGCGCGTCGCTGTGGTGGTTCAATCGCGATGCCGCCTGGGACGCATGGGCCTGCTATTTCTTTGGCGCCTATGGGATGGGCGTGCTGGCCTATTGGGCCGCCGAGCCGGCGCGCGCCCGCTGGGCGTTGCCCGCGCTGGCGGCGGTGGCCATGTCGGCGCTCGCCATCGACTTCCGCGCCCGCATTGCCGTGGCCGCGACCACGGCACTCGTGCTGGGCCTGTGCCGCTGGCGCGGCTGGCTCGACGCATGGCCGCGCGGCAGTGCGATCGCCACGCTTGGCCGCATCTCATACTCGGTGTTCCTGGTTCACTTCCCCGTGTGCCTGCTGGCCAATGCGCTGATGTCGCGCCTGGCTCCCGCCGAGCCCGGATGGCATGCGGTGGGCATGCTGGCTGCGTGGCTGGCCAGCAACGTGGCCGGTGCGTTGTTCCATCGCCATGTCGAAAGTGCCGACCCCTTCGGGGCTCTGCGCCGGACATTGGCGGCGCGTATGCGGCGTGTTGCCGGCTAGAGCAGCTAGAAAGAGAAGGCCCGACAACGTCCGCGTTGCACCGATGCCATCCCGAGCACGGCGACGGTGCGTGGCTTGCGCGCGACAGGTGCAGTCTTTCGTGCGCACTCTCGGCCACGCCGGGGAAAACGCCCATACGCGGATGGCATGGACATTGCCTACTATCGAATAAACCTGACCGTTTGGTCAGGATTCGAGCGAGGCTGCCATGTCAGACCACATCGTCCTCACGTCCCATGCTCGTCGCGACAAGCCGGCCGAGCCCATCGTGTGGGGCGCGCCGACGGCGGCGGCACGCGGACCGGTCATCGCCACGCTGACCGATCCGCGGCATCGCAACACCATCGGCACCCATGCCGGTGCATATGCGGTGTACCGGGCGCTGGCGATCGCATCGGGACAATTGCAGCGCGATCACCGTCCCGACCTGACAGACACCGCGCCGGCCGAAGCGATCGGGCCTCATCCGCAATGGAGCGATCCGGACAAGATCGTGTCGCTCGACCCGTGGGGACATCTGGTCTCGACGGTCTTCGCCGACCGCATCGCGGCCGGGGTCGATATCCGGCCTACCATCGCCATCACGCGCGCCCATATCAATATGCCGGAGCTTGGCGCGGCCATCGCCGCGGGACGACTGGTGCCCGATGGCAGCATTCTGTTCGCCAACGGCGATGTGCGCGTCACCAAGGCCGCCGTCGATCCCGTCTGGTACCTGCCCGGCATGGCCCGGCGCTTCGGCATCAAGGAAAGCGTGCTGCGGCGCAGCCTGTTCGAGCAGACCAGCGGCATGTTTCCGGAACTGGTCACCCGTCCCGATCTCAAAGTCTTCCTGCCTCCGATCGGCGGCATGACCCTGTACTTCTTCGGCGATGTCTCGCAACTCGGCAATCCGCAGACGCGGGTGGCATGCCGCGTGCATGACGAGTGCAATGGCTCCGACGTATTCGGCTCCGACATCTGCACCTGCCGGCCGTACCTCGCCCACGGCATCGAAGTATGCATCGAGATGGCGCAGCAGGGCGGCGTGGGCCTGGTCGTCTACAACCGCAAGGAAGGGCGCGCACTGGGCGAGGTGACCAAGTTCCTCGTCTACAACGCGCGCAAGCGACAGCCCGGCGGCGACCGCGCCGAAACCTATTTCGAGCGCACCGAATGCGTGGCCGGTGTGCAGGACATGCGTTTCCAGGAACTGATGCCCGACGTGTTCCACTGGCTCGGCATTCGCCGCATCGACCGCTGGGCGTCGATGAGCAATATGAAGCATGGCGCCCTGCTGGCGCAGGGCATCGAGGTGGTCGAGCAGGTGCCGATCCCCGATGCGCTGATTCCCGCGGACGCCCGCGTGGAGATCGACGCCAAGGTGGCGGCGGGCTACTTCACGCGCTATACGCCTCCGGGCGCCGCCGAACTGGCGGTGGCCAAGGGCAGGGGACTGAACGAATGACGCAGACGGAGCAAGCAGCAGCGATCAACCTGAAGAATACGAACAACACGAACGACCGGCATGGACGCGCCGGCGCTCGCGAGGGCTGGCTGGGATGGGTGCCGCTCGAGCACCCGGCCTCGGACCTGTTGACGGCACAGGCGGTGCGCTCGCGCGCCGCCACCGTGACGGCATATGTCGCGGCGGGGGAGTCGCCGCTTTTTACCTGGCACCCGCAGCGCGTCGCCGCCATCGCGGACTATGTCGCCGCCACGATCCGGCAGCGTTACCGCAACCTGAATGTGCCGTATCACAGCCGCTGGCGCCACTTCGAAAGCGTGGCCCCGGGGGAACGCCTGGATCGCTGGGCCATCCTGTGCGAGCGTGCGGCGCTGACCGGTGACGATCATCGCGAAGAGCGCGCCCGCATCGGAATCGACCTGGTGATCCCAAGCGTGCTGCTCGACGCCGGCGCGGGACCGGACTGGCGCTATCGGGACCCGGCCAGCGACCAGACCTTGAGCCGTTCCGAAGGGCTGGGCGTGGCAAGCTTCGCGTTGTTCGCGCGCGGCGGCTTTTCCGCGGTCGATGGCGAGCCCCTGCGCGCCGATGCCGACCGCCTGGCGCAGATCGATACCTCGACGCTTGCCACCGCGTTCCAGGTCGCCCAGCACAACCCGCTGATCGGCCTCGACGGACGCGCCGCCCTGCTGCGACGCCTCGGCGTGGTTGCTCAGGCCACTCCCGCCGTGTTCGGCAGTCCCGCCCGGCTCGGCAACCTGTTCGACTATCTGAAAGCGCACGCCACCGATGGCCGCATCGAAGCGGCGTTCGTGCTGCGTACTCTGCTGATGGCGCTCGGGCCGGTCTGGCCCGGACGATTGCAGCTCGACGGCGTGCCGCTCGGCGATTGCTGGCGCCATCCCGCCAGCCCGGACGGGCTGGTGCCCTTCCATAAGCTGACGCAGTGGCTGACCTACTCGCTGCTCGAGCCGCTGGAGGATGGCGGCCTGCAGGTGACCGGGCTGTCGGCCCTGACCGCCCTGCCCGAGTACCGCAACGGCGGGCTGCTGTACGACTTCGAGCTGATGGTGCCGCGCGATGCCGCCTTCGCCGAGCGGCCGCACGCGGTCGAGGAGACCGCCATCGTGGAGTGGCGCGCGCTGACGGTCAGCGGCATCGACCTGGTGGCCGACGCCGTGCGCGATGCACTGGGCCTGTCCGCCGATGCGTTCCCGCTGGCCCGGGTGCTGGAAGGCGGCACATGGGCCGCGGGACGGCGCATCGCGGCCTCGCGCCGTTCCGGCGGACCGCCGCCGTTTGCGATTGACAGCGACGGCACCGTGTTCTGACGCCCGTTGCATTGGCGCCGGTCTGGTCTCTTGCGGGCTGCCATCGCGCCGCGTCGTCCGTTCACTTTGCCGCCGGGCCCAGTGCCGGGCGTTTTACGAGGGGTCCCGCATGAACGAGATGTCGACAGCAGCGCCTGCCACCGCGTCCGTGATGGTGGTGGATCATCCGCTGGTCCAGCATAAGGTCACGCTGGTTCGCAGCGAGGACACCACTACCGACAACTTCCGGCGACTGGTGCGCGAGATCAGCCAGCTGCTGACCTACGAGGCCACGCGCGACCTGGCGATGGAGACCGTGGCGATCCGCACGCCGCTGGCGCCGATGCAGTCGCCGATGCTGTCGGGCAAGAAGCTTTGTCTGGTTGCGATACTGCGCGCCGGGAACGGCTTCATCGACGGCATGCTCGAACTGCTGCCGGCGGCTCGGGTCGGCCATATCGGGCTGTACCGCGACCCGGAAACGCTGGAGCCGATCGAGTACTACTTCAAGATGCCCGAAGACGTGCACGAGCGGCTCGTCATCGTGGTCGACCCGATGCTCGCCACCGGCAACTCCGCCATCGCCGCGCTGAACCGGCTCAAGGAGGCCGGCGTCAGCGCGCTCAAATACGTGTGCCTGATCGCGTCCCGCCCGGGCCTGCGGGCCCTGCAGGCCGCGCACCCCGACGTGGCCATCGTCACCGCGGCGATCGACGACACGCTCGACGCCCACGGCTATATCGTGCCCGGCCTGGGCGACGCGGGCGACCGGCTCTATGGCACACGCTGAACCGGGCGGCGCGAGCGCAGTCCGCGCCAGGGCGGGGCCGCAGAGGGTGGCCAATAACGCGGCCAATAACGCGGCCACAGGCGCGGCCATCGACGGCAGTGCCGGCCGCATCCGGCGCCGCAACGAGGCGCGCATCCTGCGCGCCGCCGAAGCGGTGTTCGCGCGCGCGGGCTTCGCGGGCGCGACGATGGCGGAGATCGCCGCCCGTGCCGGCGTGCCCAAATCCAATCTGCACTACTACTTCCGCACCAAGCAGGCGCTCTATCGCGCAGTGCTGTCGCATACGCTGCGGCTGTGGCTGTCGGAGGCCGACCTGATCCGTGCCGAGCAGTCGCCGGAAGCCGCGCTGGAGCAGTACATCCGCGCGAAGATGCGGTTGTCGGCTCGCTATCCCGATGCCTCGCGCGTCTTCGCCAACGAGCTGCTGCATGGCGCCCCGGAAATCGGCGACGTGCTGCGCGACGCGCTGCGCGCGCTGGTGCTGCGCAAGGCCAGCGTAATCCGCGGCTGGATCGAGGCCGGGCGCATGGCCGACGTCGATCCCAGCCATCTGTTCTTCACCATCTGGGCGGCCACGCAAACCTATGCCGACTTCGAATCGCAGATCTGCGCGGTGCTGGGCGTCGATCGCCTCGACCGCGACGACTACGAACGCGCGACCGAGCAACTTGTCGCGCTGGTGCTGCGTGGCTGCGGCCTCGTGCCGGCGGGCCGGGCACGCTGATCGTCGCCGAAGCCGCATTTCCGACCATCCGAATCCCTGTCCCCCATGCTCGATCTGATCCTGCGCCACTGCACGCTTCCCGACGGACGCGCGAACCTCGATATCGGCATCGCCGACGGCCGCATCGCCACGGTGGAGCCGGCACTCGCCGCTACCGCTCACGAGGAAATCGATGCTGGCGGCCAGCTGGTGACGCCGCCCTTCGTCGATGCCCATTTCCACATGGATTCCGTGCTGTCGTACGGACTGCCGCGCGTGAACCGCTCCGGCACCCTGCTCGAGGGCATCGCGCTTTGGGGCGAGCTCAAGCCGCAGCTCACCCAGCAGGCACTGGTCGACCGGGCGCTGGCCTACTGCGACTGGGCGGTGGCGAGGGGGCTGCTGGCGATCCGCTCGCACGTCGACGTGTGCGACCCGCGGCTGCTTGCCGTCGAAGCGCTGCTGCATGTGCGCGAACGCGTGAAGCCGTACCTGGACCTGCAACTGGTCGCCTTTCCGCAGGACGGCGTGCTGCGCAGCGCCGGAGCGCTCGACAACCTGCGCCGCGCGCTGGACATGGGCATCGACGTGGTCGGCGGCATTCCGCATTTCGAACGGACCATGGCCGATGGCGCCGCCTCGGTGAGGCTGTTGTGCGAGCTGGCGGCCGAGCGCGGCTTGCGGGTCGACATGCACTGCGACGAGACCGACGATCCGATGTCGCGGCACGTCGAAACACTGGCTGCCGAGACGGTCCGCCTCGGCTTGCAGGGCAGGGTGGCCGGCTCACACCTGACGTCGATGCACTCGATGGACAACTACTACGTGTCCAAGCTGCTGCCGTTGATGCGCGAGGCGGGGATGGCGGCGATTGCCAATCCGCTGATCAATATCACGCTGCAAGGGCGGCACGACGTCTATCCCAAGCGACGCGGCATGACTCGCGTGCCGGAATTGCTTGCGGCGGGCATTCCGGTCGCGTTTGGCCATGACTGCGTGCTGGACCCCTGGTATGGCCTCGGTTCGGGCGACATGCTCGAAGTCGCCCACATGGGCCTGCACGTCGCGCAGATGACCGGCCAGCAGGCGATGCGCCACTGCTTCGCCGCGGTCACTGAAACGCCGGCCCGCATCCTGGGCCTGGAGGGCTATGGCATTGCCCCGGGCTGCCGTGCCGATCTGGTGCTGCTGCAGACCGGGGACCCCATCGAGGCGCTGCGGCTGCGCGCCACGCGGCTCGCGGTGCTGCGGGCCGGCAAGGTGGTATCGACCATGGCGCCCGCGACAGCGGCGCTGAGCTTGCCGGGGCGCCCGGCCACCGTGGACTTCCGCCATCGGCCGGGCACCGACGACAGCCGACGCGACGCCAACACGCCGTACGGAAACGTGCAAAAAAGGTGTTGACGACAGCGCCCGTCCTGCGCATAATTGCGGTCTTCGCATCGCAGCAAACGTTGGCAACGAAAGTTGCAAACAAACAAGCGAACGAAGCCCAGGTGGCGGAATTGGTAGACGCACTAGGTTCAGGTCCTAGCGGTGGCAACACTGTGGAGGTTCGAGTCCTCTCCTGGGCACCAAAATCCTGAAGAAAGGCCGTTGCAAACGCAACGGCCTTTTTCTTTTCTCCCTTTCTCTTTTCTGCCTCTCCCGCAAGCGGGAGAGGGGCCGGGGGAGAGGGCAGTCGCAGCCCGGCAAGCAAAGCTCCCCCGCGCCCCCACCCCTCAACCCAGTCCCAACTTTCCTTCCCCGCCAGCTCGCGAGCCCCACCACCGCCGCCCTAACCATCGCCCCACCGATGACCTATGCTCATACCAAATCGGGCAAGCCGAATAAGCCCGAAGGTGGTTGCCATGACGATGGTTTGTTGGTCCAGCGAGAGAGAGGCCGGCATCGCTACCGGCTGCTACTGTGGCGCAATTGGCCACCACGCGGATCTCCAGCGCCGACGATGGCGTTGCGGTGCCTGCGTTGCCGCGATGCTCGTCAGCGCCGCCGCGCACGCCGAAGATCTCGCCCTTGCCAGCGACACGTCGACATCATCCCTCGACACGCTGGCTGAATCGCCAATCGACGCCGACATACCGTCCGTGCTGGCCGCGCTGACGCGCATTGCGGATCCGGCAACGCCCGCCGAGGTCGCCGTGCCGGTGTCCACGGTGCAAGGCGACGATGCCGATCGCGCTTCCCCGATGACGACAGGGGCCGCGACCACCTACACGCCGGACGCCATCGTGCCCGACACGGGCTCGCGATGGCGGGTGCATGCCACCGATGTCACCAGCGCCAGCGGCCTCGCCAATCCCAGCATCCGTACCTTCTCGCTGGCACTCGATGCGGTGTTGCCGCGCAGCGGCATCACGATCCAGCCCCGCGTGCAATTGGCCTGGCGGCCTCGCGACGACGGCCGGCCCAACCCGGCGCTGGCGGCCACGCCGCCCGATGCGATGGACACGGGCCTCGCGCTGCGCGTATATGGCACCCGTCCCAGCCCCGCGGCAGGTGTCTATCCCTTTGTCGAAGCCGACTGGTGGCAGGACAGCCGCAAACAGACCATCAACATCAACGGCACGCGCATCGATGCCGATCTGCTGCGCGGCCTGCTCTCGTTCAATGTTGGCGCGCACGGCAGCACGCGCAGCGGCGTCAAGGTGTGGATCAAGATCAAGACCGGCCGCAACGCGGGCGGCATCATCGGGGCCCGGTACCGATGGTGACGATCGCGACGAACAGGCGGTCAAAAACAAAAAGCTTGCATTCGCGCCCGACTGCGATACAATTGCGCCCTCGCGTGCGGCTGTAGCTCAGTTGGATAGAGTACTTGGCTACGAACCAAGGGGTCGTGGGTTCGAATCCTGCCAGCCGCGCCACCTATGCGAAGGGCCTCCAGTAATGGAGGCCTTTTTCTTTTGGGTCGTGCCCCTCGCGCCGGCCTCTCACCTCATGCCGGCAGCAATGTGCGGCGGGCAGCCCGCAGTCCTTGCGTGTCCGAAAAACGTAGGCAAATTTCGGGCAATGCATGGCCACCAGGAGGGCGTTCCCCAAATGGCGGTCCTTTTCTTTTGGCCGACGCACCGCCATCAAGGCCTGAGCAGCGCCCCCCGCGCCGCCTCCAATACTCCCCTCGTCAACCCATCCAGCACGCCCGAAGCCACGCGAGCCTGCTGCCAGTACAGCGGCACGTCCAGCGGCGTGCCGGGGACCAGTTCGACCAGGGACCCGCGCGTGAGGTAGGGCGCGATCAGCGCCTCGGGATGCATGCCCCAGCCCATGCCGGCCAGCGCCGCGGTAACGAACGCCTGCGACGACGGCAGTGTGTGCCGGGGCAGCTCGACATGGCGATGACAGAGGCGGCGAGTCCATTGGTCCTGCAATTCATCCTTTGCATTGAACGACAGGCTCGGCGCGCGCGCGAGGCTGCGGGCGTCCACGCCGTCGGCGAAATGGCGCGCCATGAACGCGGGACTGGCCGCGGCCAGGTAGCGCATCGCGCCCAACGGCCGGCTGCCGCAGCCCGCGGGTGGGCGGGGGGTTGCCGTCACGGCGGCCAGAACGGTCCCGCTGCGCAGCCACCCCGCGGTGTGGTCCTGGTCGTCCACGGCGACTTCCATCAGTACCGGGGCCGTGGCCGCGAATGCCGCCACGGCGGGCGCGAACCATGTGGCCAGGCTATCGGCGTTCACCGCCACGGGCAGTGGCACTCGCGCGGCGTCGTCGGCTGCGAGTGTCGGCAGGGCGTCCTGCAGCTCCTGCTCGAGCAGCCTGACCCGGTCGATGTGCTGGCACAGGCGGCGGCCGGTCTCGGTTGCCCGGCACGGCTGCTCGCGCACCACCAGCGCGCAACCGACCCGCTCTTCCAGCACGCGGATGCGCTGCGAAATGGCGGAAGGCGTGACATGAAGCGCGCGCGCCGCGCGTTCGAAACTCCCTTCGCGCACGACCGCGGCCAGGGCAGCCAGCGCAGGATAGTCGAGCATCGTTAGCCAATCTAATTCAGCGTAAGAAAAGATAGTTTGGCTTCACGGCGTCCTGCTGGCAAGCTTCGCGCATGATGACTTTGCCCCACCTCCTTTCCCCGGGCGTTCCCGCATTTGCCCAGGGCCTCGCGCTCGGCCTCGGACTCATCGTGGCCATCGGCGCGCAAAACGCCTTCGTGCTGCGCCAGGGCCTGCGCCGCGAGTACGTTGGCAGCGTCGTGATGTTCTGCGCTGGCGCGGACGCGTTGTTGATCTGCGCGGGAGTCCTCGGCATGGCCCAGGCGCTGGGAGATCGGCCCGGGTTGGCGCGCGCGCTCGCGCTGGCCGGTGCCGCCTTCCTGGCTGCCTACGGGCTGCAGGCGTTGCGTCGCGCGCGGGTTTCACACGAGATGCATGCCAACCCCGGGGGCGCCGGGCCAGGGCGGGGCGCCGCGATGGCGCAGGCGGCGGCCTTCACGCTGCTCAATCCGCATGTGTATCTCGACACGGTGTTGCTGGTCGGCAGCATCGGCGCGCAGCAGCCCGCGCCGCTACGGGGCTGGTTCGTCGCCGGCGCGAGCGCGGCAAGCCTGTGCTGGTTCGGCGTGCTCGGCTATGGCGCCGGCTGGCTCGCGCCATGGTTTGCGCGGCCGTCGGCCTGGCGCATGCTGGACACGCTTGTCGGTGTGACGATGATGGTGTTGGCGACCTTGCTGGCGCATCGCGCCGCTACCGGATTCTGATGTCGAGGGACGCGCTTGCCCGCGCGTCGCTCAATTGCCGCAATCCCGGCGTAGCGCGTCGAACGACACCAGACGTCCGGCGATGGCGCTTGCCGCCACCGTCGGCGGGCTTGCGAGCCACACTTTGCCTGGCCCGGACCGTCCGGGGAAGTTGCGGTTGATCGAACTGACCGTGACCTGCGCCGCATCGGTCGACGATCCGGGCCCGCAGTTCGCGCATGCGCCGCAGGACGGCTGCAGGATGCGCGCCCCGACCGCCTCGAAGGCATCCAGATAGCCCTGCTCGATGCAGTAGTCGCGCACGGCGGTGGTGCCGAACTGCAGATAGAGCGTGACGTTGGGCGGTACTTTCAGCCCGCGGTCCGCCGCCCATCGCAGCACGGCGTGGTACTGGTCGAAGTCTTCCCGCTTTCCCGCCGTGCATGAGCCGCCGTAGGCGATGTCGATCGCCACGGGCTCGGTGAGTTGATCGAGCGGCAGGCCATTGCCCGGGTCACCGGGCCTGGCGACCATGGGGGCGAGTTGGCCGCAGTCGATATCGATCGTCGCCGAATAGCGCGCGCCGTCGTCGCTGCGCATCCACGGCTCGATGGTGAAATCCACGCCGCGCCGTTCCCGCAGGAAGCGCACCGTCTCGGCGTCCGGAGCGACGATGCCGGTGAAGCCGCCAAGCTCGGCGCACATATTGGTCATGGTCGCGCGCTCGTCGATCGACATCGCGGCCACCACCGGCCCGGTGAATTCGAATACCTTGCCGACGCCCGCGCCGCCGCGGATGGTGTCGTCGGACAGCAGATGCAGCACGACATCCTTCGCCGTCACGCCGGCCGGCAGCACGCCATGGAGGTTGACCCGCAGGCTCGCCGGCATGGTCATGCGGACGGCGCCGGTCACGAAGGCGTTCGCCATATCCGTCGTGCCGACGCCGAAGGCCACGCAGCCGAGCGCGCCACTGTGGGGTGTATGCGAATCGGTCCCGACCACGACCTGCCCCGGCAATGCATAGTGCTCCGCCATCATGGCGTGCGAAATGCCGGCAACGTGGCTGCCATCGTCGGTGCGGGCCTCCTGCTCGGTCAGCGTCCGGTGGAAACGCAGGCCATAGTCCCTGGCGAAGCGCCGCTGCGCCATGTACATCTGCACGACGTTGTCGACGATGCCGCCGCGCAGATGCGCGGGGCTTTCGGACACATACGATGTATGGTCCTCGAATACGACGATCCGCTCGGGCTCGCGCAGCGACAGCGGCCGGCCGAACGTGGCATGCAGCATATGGGCGCACATGCCGGTGTAGTACTCATGGATGAAGCGCCAGTCGGCCCGCACGAACAGTCCCTCGCCCACTTGTGGCGTGGTCGGCGTGACGGGCGTCGCCAGCGCATGCCGAAGCACGATCTTCTCGAACAGCGTGCGTGGCACGTCGTCGGCCGGCGCCGGGGAGGGGCTGACATTCCGCAGACAGGCCTGGCCGAAGCGCAGCAGTCCTCCCTGCCTCAGGATGGCGGCGGCCAGCGCATCCCTTCCGGCGACGAGTTCCTCCATCGGGATGGCCTCGCCGGCCAGCAGGCGTGGCACCAGTCCGAAATCGGTGGACGTGAGCAAGCCGATATTGTCGGCATTCTGCCGATAGATGCGCTCGAAGCTTTTCGCGATGACCAGCTGGATTCCCGCCAGCTTCTCGGCCGCCGGGCTGTGCTCGCGGGACGAGCCCTTGCCATAGCGATTGCCGGCTACAGTGACCGAAAAGCCGCCATTGCGGATGGCGTCGACGCCGATGGGCAGCCTGTCGTCCGCCTTGAGCCCGGTGTAGGGATAGCGGCCCAATGCCTCGTCGTAGTGGGTCAGGATCGGCACCGGCGTGATCTCGTCGGTCGAGACATCATCGCGCAAGGGTCCGATCCGGTCGGCGTCCGGGCTGTCGCCGCGAAGCTGGCGCTCCAGCTCGTCGGCCGATTGCGTGAGAAACAAAATGCGGCCGGCGGGCCGGAACAGCGTCATGCGAGGGTCTCCTTGACGAAGGCCCATGCACTGTAGAGCGGATGCCGTCGTTCATCCAAGCGCCAATGTGGCAACCCGGCTATCTGGATTCGGTATACCCTATGCCGACACACCGGATCGTAAAACATGCCCCGCATCGACCCCCTCAGTATCCAGCTGTTCCTGGCGGCGGCCAGGGAAGGCTCCATCAAGCGCGCGGCCGAAGCCGAGCACATCGCGCAATCGGCGCTGAGCCGACGCATCGCGGACCTTGAGCGCAGCCTCGGCGTACCGCTGTTCATCCGCTCGCCATCCGGCGTCGCGCTGACCGATGCCGGCGCGCGCGCGCTGGAGCTGGGCAGGAAGCTGAACGACGATCTGGCGGCGTTCGCGAGAGAAGTACAGGACCTTGGCGACCAGGTCGGGGGGGTGGTGCGGCTGTCCGCCAGCCCGTCCGCGATCGTCGGCTTCCTGCCCGAACGCCTGAGCGCGTTCAAGAAGGAATATCCGCGCGTCGAGATCGCGCTGTGCGAGCGATCGACAGGGGAAACGCTGCGTGCGTGCCTGGACGATCGCGCCGACGTCGGCGTCGGCGTCCAAGCGGACGCGCCGCCCGGCCTGGAAACATGGCACTTCGCCGATGACCCGCTCAACGTGGTGTTGCCTTCCGGACATCCGCTGGCAAAGCGCAAGCGGGTGCGCTTCGCCGAGGTCCTGGAGCATCCGCTGATCGTCGTGCAGCCCGGTGGCGCGCTCGATCAGGCGCTGCGCGAGCAGGCCGCCAATCTTCGCCGGCCGATCAACCAGTGCGTGGCCGTGTCCAGCTTCGATGCGGGCTGCCGGATGGTGGAGGCGGGCCTGGGCATCGCCGTGCTGCCTTCCAGTGCGGGCGCGGCGTACGCGGGGACCCGCCGCTTCGCCCGCGTGGCGCTGGACGAGCCGTGGCGCGAACGGCAACTGCTGCTGTACGCGCCGTTCAAGATGCCCCGGCTGCGGGCCATCTCCGCGCTGATCGCCGCGCTGCGACGGACCGACGCCGATATGCCGAACTGACATACCCGGTTCGCCCGATTAGCATTTTTTTGCAACCCGGGCCGCATACTAGACTCCGCGTTCAAGGCGCCAGCACGAGTGCCTGAAACATTCGGAGACAACGGTATGCCCATCCAATTCA
Organism: Cupriavidus gilardii J11; assembly: GCF_007829435.1. Taxonomy (GTDB): domain Bacteria; phylum Pseudomonadota; class Gammaproteobacteria; order Burkholderiales; family Burkholderiaceae; genus Cupriavidus; species Cupriavidus gilardii_D. Next base: position 71,429 of record NZ_VLJN01000020.1, on the reverse strand, counting down.
CCGGTCGTGCGCGCATTGTGCGCGCCATGCTTGCCGCGACGACGCTGGCTTTCGCCGCCGTATCGGCCTCCGCCACGGCGCAATCGCTGGGCGACAAGCCGGTCCGGCTGATCGTTCCCACACAGCCCGGATCGCAGGCGGACGCCGTGGCCCGCGCCATCAGCGACACCATGGGCAAGAAGCTCGGACATCCGGTTGTCGTCGAAAACATCGCCGGGGCCGGCGGCGTTCCCGGAACGCAACAGATCGTGCGGGCCCCGAAGGATGGCTTCACGCTGGGCCTGATCTCGTCCAATCATGTGATCAACCCATTTATCTACAAGAGCCTTCCATACGACGCGCTGAAGGACATCACACCCATTACGGTCGTCGGCACGCTTCCGCTGGTGCTGGTCGTCAACCCATCGGTCGAAGCGAAAACCACCGGTGAACTGATCGCGCTGCTCAAGTCGAAGCCGGGCGCGCTCAATTACGGGTCGTCAGGCAATGGCACCGTGTTGCATCTGGCGGGCCAGCTGTTCCTGACCGAAGCGGGAGCGAATGCGAAACATATCCCCTACAAGGGCGCGGGGAACTACACGACGGACCTTCTGTCCGGCCAGGTCCAGCTGGGCTTCCTGACGGTGCCCGCCGTATTGCCGCTGATCAAGGCCGGCAAGCTGCGCGCCATCGCGGTATCGACGCCCGAGCGCGTGCCCACGCTGCCGGACTTGCCGACGCTGGCCGAATCGGGGCTGCCCCGGTACAGCTTCGACGCCTGGCTGGCCATCGTCGGACCCGCCGGCATGGACAAGCGGAACGTCGACGACGTGCAGGGAAAGATCAAGGCGACGCTGGACGAGCGTGCCGTGCGTGACAGCCTCGCGAATCAGGGCGTGGTCATCGTCGGAAGCGGACCGTCGGAAGCGGCACCATTTCTCAAGCGCGAGCTGGACAAGCATGGCCGGATCGTCAGGCAGGCGGGTGCCACACTGAACTGAGAAGCCGCGTCGTTCCGAACCACGACAATCTGGATTTCCGCGATGCCAGCCTTCCCTTGTGAACCGACCAGCGATCTCGCCGACCGTCATGGTGAACGCGTGCGGGGATATTGCAGTCCCTTCGCGAGCTACGGAGGTCGCACGGTCTTCTTCGGCCCCATCGAGACCCTTCGAAGCATCGAGGACCCCAAGGCGGTGCGCGCATGCCTTGCCGAGCCGGGGAACGGCAGGGTGTTGGTCGTCGATGCTGGCGGCTCGCTGCGTGCCGCCGTGCTGGGCGACAACATGGCGAGGCTGGCGCACGGCAATGGCTGGGCAGGCGTCGTCATCCATGGGGCGGTGCGCGACCGGGATGGGTTGTCCTCCATCGATATTGGCGTGCTCGCCCTCGGAACGGTGCCGATCCGGGCCAGCGCGGCCGGACCCGCGCAGCGCGGCGGCACCATCGCGTTCCTCGGGATGGAATTCGTTCCCGGCTCGTACTTTTTTTGCGATGCCGATGGCATCCTGCTGGCGGACGGGCCATTGCCGCCCTGACAAGGGCAGACGCCGCACGGTGCCAGCCTGCCGTTGGCGTCGCGGCAAGCCCGGACCCGTGCCCGCCAGGCTGGTGAGCAAGTTGGGATCCGTGCCGCTGCGGCTATCTGTCGCATATTGATCTAGGCGTCACAAACTAAAATCGGTCGCTTTCCTAAAGCAAAAGCCGATTCCCATGTCGCGGAAGTCGCCGCACCCATTGTTCACGACACCTTGCCGCCTGCGGCAGCATTCTCTCGCACTGGCGGCCGCCGCCGCTTGCCTGCCCGCGCATGCCGCGGATAACAGCGAGGTTCACCAGCTGCAGGCCGTCACCGTCACCGCATCGCCACAGACCATTCTGGAAGAGCCCGCTGCCATCGGCTCCAATCTTGGCCTCACCGCCATGCAGACGCCCGCCAGCGTGAATGTCATCACACGCGAGCAACTGCAGCAGCGCGGCGATGCCGCGCTGGTGGACGCGATCAGCCGGGCACCCGGTCTCTCCGGCCTGGGCCACCCCGGCAATGGCGGCGCCTCGCTCTCCGCGCGCGGTTTCACGGGTTCCACTTCGGTGATGCAACTCTATGACGGCGTGCGGCAGTACGGCGGCATCGGCATTACGTATCCGTTCGACACGTGGGCGGTGGACCGGGTCGAAGTGTTGCGCGGGCCGGCCTCCGTCATCCATGGGGAAGGCGCCATCGGCGGTGTGGTCAACGTGGTGCCGAAGAAGCCGACGCGCGGTGTCATCGAGAACGAGGTGCAGGCCACGATCGGCACCGACAACACGCAACGGTTGGCGTTTGGCAGTGGCGGCGCCATCGATGACCGATGGTCGTACCGGCTCGACGTCAGCGGCAATCGCTCCGACGGTTGGGTGGACCTTGGCGATTCAAGGGACCTGTCCGTATCGGGCGCGCTGCAGTGGGATCCGACACCGGAGCTGAGCCTCAAGCTCAGCTATGCCAGGGGCTGGCAGGAGCCGCCGCGCTACTTCGGCATCCCGCTGGTACAGGGCCGGCAGGATGCCTCGCTGCGCGACAAGAACTACAACGTCAGCGATAGCCTCATCCAATACGACGACCAGTGGACCGAGCTGTCGGCCCAGTGGAAGCCCGACGTCGACACGACGGTGCGTTCCCGCGTCTACTACATCGACAGCAGGCGGCATTGGCGCAATGTCGAGTACTACGATTACCTGCCCGCGACGGGGCGGGTGAACCGGTCGTCCTACGTTGAAATCCTGCATGATCAATGGCAGGTCGGAAACACCACCGACGCGGTGATCCGGCACGAGCTGTTTGGCATGCGGAACACCGTGTCGGCCGGATTCGATGTGAACCGCGCCAGCTTCCGGCACACCAACAATTCGCCGTATGCGGGGAACTCGACGGTAGACCCCTATGTTTTCGACCGTGGCAGCTTCATCAATGTCGCGGGCACCACGCCGCGCTACAGCAACGAAGCGACGCAATACGCGCTGTTCGCGGAAGACAGGCTCGAAGTCACCTCGCGTTGGTCGGTGCTCGCGGGCCTGCGCTACGACCATGCCAATGTGGTCAGGCATGATCTCCTGTCGGCGCAGCAATCGTTCGACAAGCACTTCTCTCACGTTGGCTGGCGGGCCGGCACCGTTTACCAGCTTACGCCCGATCTGGCGGTGTACGCCCAGTACTCCGAGGCCGCGGATCCGGTTGGCGCGCTGCTGATGCTGACGCCGGCCAACAGCAATTTCGACGTGTCCACTGGTCGGCAGATGGAAGCCGGCGTCAAGCAGAACTTTGCCGGCGGCAAGGGCGAATGGACCTTTGCCGCCTATCGGATCGTCAAGAAGAATCTGGTCACCCGCGATCAGGCCAATCCTTCACAGAGCGTGCAGGTCGGCGAGCAATCGTCGCGCGGCATCGAAGCCACGATCGGCTGGGAATTCCTGTCCGGGTGGCGTATCGATGCGAATGCGGCGCTGCTGCATGCGCGTTACGACGATTTCACCGAGGCCGTGGACGGCGCGGCCGTCTCACGCAACGGCAACGTGCCCACGGACGTGCCCGAACGTCTGGCCAATGCCTGGCTGACGTGGCGCTTCCTCCCGGACTGGACGGCCGGCGCGGGCCTGCGCTATGTCGGCCGGCGCTTCGCGGATAGCGCCAACACGCTGGAAATGCCGGCGTACACCACCACCGATGTGCTTCTGCAATGGCGCGCCCGCAAGAACACCACGCTGTCGCTGCGTGGTTTCAATATCTTCGACAGGCAGTATGCGTCCACCGCTTACTACAACCCAACGCAATGGCTGCAGGGACCCGGGCGCCGGGTCGAGTTCACGATGAACCATCGATTCTGAGCGGCACCGGAAACTGTGGCGCACGGTTGGGCCGGCGCGTCTGCGCGTGGTGCCGTCAAGACGACAGCCTGAACCTGAGTCGTGCAACCGCGCCGCTTGGGACATCGCCGCGATTGTCGATGCTCGCATCGCCGCCGTGCTTTTCCACGATGGCCCTGACGATCGCCAGCCCCAGTCCGCTGCCTTCGGTCCCATCCGGATCGGCCCGGAAGAAGCGGTCGAAAACGCGGGGCAGCGCCTCCGGCGCGAGGCCGCGGCCGGTATCGCGGACCTCGATGCAGGCGAACCCGTCGGCGCCATAGGCGCGTACATCGACCGTGCCGCCATCCGGCGTGTATTTGATGGCGTTGTCGACCAGATTGCTGATCGCCGTGCGCAGATCGGCCGCGCTGGCGCGCACCCGCAGGTCGTCCAGACGGTCCACCCCCAGGTCGATGTGGCGGGCGGCGGCACGCGGCAGATGCGATTCGATGACGTCCGGCACCACCTCGCGCAGCCGCACCGCCTCTCCCGGAGCGGCATCGAGCGCGGCGTCGGCGCGCGCCAGCCGTAGCAGTTGCGAGATCATGCGCGCACTGCGCGCGATGTCCTTCTGCAACGCGACATACTCGCGCACGCTGTTCGGGTCCGTCAGCGTGCGGCCCAGGTTATCAGCCTGGATCTGCAGCGAGGTCAATGGACTGCGCAGCTCGTGGGCCGCGTCCGCGATGAACTTCTTCTCGGCCTGCAACGACTGCGACAGCCTGGCGATCATCAGGTTGATGGAGCGCACCAGCGGCAGCACCTCGCCGGGTACCTTGTCGGTGGGCAGCGGCCGCAGATTGCCGATATCGAGCTGCGCTGCCTGCTCGCCTAGCGAGCCGATGCGGTGGAACGCACGCCGGACCGTAATGAAGATGGCAAGCCAGGCCAGCGGGATCAGGGCCAGCGCCGGCGCCGCGCTGGCCACGGCGGCATCCTTGGCGATGCGCCTGCGGGATGCGTCGCGCTGCCCGACATGGACAGCCCAATATCGGCCGCGTTGGGCATACACGCGCCAGCGCTCGTTGGCCATCTGCTGCGTCGAGAACCCCTCCGGAATGTCACGGCCGAAGTGCAGGCCGCCCGCATCCACCTGGCTCCTCGGTTCCGATTGCCGCGGCCAGACCTGCACGACGATGCCGTCGCCCACATCGCGGAACAGGTACGGCGAAGCGGGCATCGACGCCATATGGTCATCAATGCGCGCCGCCACCTCCTGCAGGCGCCGATCCAGCAGAGAGTGAATCTGCGTGTTGGCGAGCGAGTACGTCCATGCGGCATGCGCAATGGCCACCAGGGCGATCACGCCACTGAGCGTCAGGCTCAGCATCAGGCTGAGCGTGCGGTTGCCCGCTGAGGCATGGCGGGAATGTCGGCTACGAAAGGTCATCGCGGTTTTTGGGGAGCACGGCGGCGAAGCACCATGTCGGGCAACGTGCCGCGTCAGCGCGGCGCACCCTTCAGGCCCGGGGCCGGTTCAGGAACCCTTGCCATTGGCCGGGCCATCGCGCGGCATCGACGGTCCCGCAGGCGGAGCGGCGTTGTCGCCGCCCAGCAGCACGGTCCATCCCAACCCCCGTACATTGCGGATCACGCCGGCGCCGAACTTCTTGCGCACGGAGTAAATCAGGACATCGACGGCATTACTTTCGACTTCCTGGCCCCACCCATAGATTCGCTGCTCGAGCTGCGCACGGGACAAGATGGTTCCCGGCCTCTCGAGCAGGGCAAGCATCAGGGCAAACTCGCGCGCGGACAGCGGCTCGGTCAGGCCGCCATAGGTCAGGCAACGCGTATCGAGGTTCAGCCGCATGCTGTCGTCGCCCAGCGACGAGGTGGCATAGCCCGCCTTGCGCCGCAGCACGGCGCGCATGCGCGCCAGCAGCTCCGGCACCTCGAACGGCTTCTGCAGAAAATCGTCGGCGCCGGCGTCGAGTCCCTGCACCCTGGTGTCCAGGTCGTCGTGTGCGGTAAGGATCAGCAGCGGTGTCTCGTTCCCCGCCGCGCGCAGCCAGCGCAGCAGCGCGGTGCCGCTCATGCGCGGCAGCCCCAGGTCCAGAAGGATGATCGCGTATGCGCCCTGCTCGATGGCTTGCTGGCCCGCCACGCCATCGCGCACCCAGTCGACCGCGCATTGCATGTTCTCCTTGAGCGCGCGCAGCAACCGCGTGCCGATCTGCACGTCATCCTCGATCAGGAGAATCCGCATGATGCCTGCTCCGGTACGCCGAGGGATCGCGTTGCCGGTTCGCGCCGAAAGAGACGCAAACGGGACACCTGGGGACAAGGGCCGAACCCCCGGGGCGGCCGTTGCCATCGCTGCCAATGACATGCTTATACAACCGTGGATACGTCGATGAAAGTGGAGCTTGTCCGGATACAGGCAAAGCCGACATGGCGCCCGTGGTGCGACGCTGCGGCGGCGACATGCCGTCTGTGTGGCGCCATTGTGGCAATTCGGCCAGCTCTTGCGCGGGGTCGGGTGCAATACCGCAAGCTCTGAACCGTTTTCGTCATATCCCGGCAACTGAACGCTAGAGAATTCGTCCCGGCCGGAGCGAAACCGGTCTCCCCGCTTCCTTCCATCCGCCCCTCGGGGCGGATTTTTTTTTCCTGCCCCGACGCCGCGCCCGGGCCTCCCAACCGTTCGGCAAACGGCGCACAACAGCGCGCCTTTGCCGTGCCGCGGCCTCGTCGTAGCGGCGATAGCCACAGAAGTTTTGAAAAAGTGCTCCGGACTTTCGCGAATGGATTCGAGACCCGCTTCTATTCCTCAAACATCGACCAATAAGTGATTTGATATGGCCCACCTGATGGATGCCGCGTTTGCCGCCGTCGTGGTAGCAGCGGCGCGTGTATCCGGGGGCCCAGTCTTTCAGGTCATCACCGGATCGGCGTCCGAGGCCGGTGATGAAAAGATGCAGTCACTGAGAACCAGTGTTCGAGGAAACGATGGGGGCAGTCAAGCTAATGATCTTCAGCCGGCCGGGTCGCATCGAGTGCGATGGCGAGACCCATGATGTGCCGGCGTTCAGCCTGATCTTCAGCGGGCCGAACGCGACCGCGGTGCCGGCGCGCGATGGCATCGACACCTATGTCTTTCATTCGGGAGATTTCCAGGACATCTACAAGGATCTGCACGAACTTGCAAGCCGGTATCGGAAGGGAACGCAGTTCTGGCGGGAGCCGGTCAAGCGCGTCGCGGTGCCGGAAGACACGGTCAACGTCATCCGCCACCTGGGTGCCGCCGAACCGCGCGCGATGCTGCGCTTTGCCTATGTGTATTGCCTCGGTACCGAGCCCGAGTACTTCGCACGCATGCTGCATCACCTGATCGACAGCAGCCGCGACTTCTTCGAGTTCATCGAGGAAAACAGCATGAGCGCGTGGCCGGTGACGCAATACGCCAAGGCGCTTGGCATCCCGGTACGCAAGCTGAACGTGATGTTCTACGAGAAGTTTGGCGTATCGGCGAAGAACTGGCTGCTGGAAAGGCGCTTGCAGCGTGCTCGCGAGTTGTTGCTGATGACCTCGATGAAGGTCACCGACATCGCGCAGGAGTGCGGGTTCAACAGCCACGCGCATTTCAGCGTCAGCTTCCGCCGCCGCTACGAGGCCAGTCCGCGCCTGATGCGTCAGCACCACCAGAACCTGAACGAAACCGACACAGAGGAGTAGTACCCATGCAGTTCAGTACAACGCTCGAGGGCATGGAATCGATCGTCTCCAGCCGTGGGCAGATCGTCAACGAAGCGCTTCAGCGTGCCACTTCCACCGGAGAGACCGCCGACTTTCTGCGCGCCCAGCAGGACGTGGCGAACTACACCAATCTGGTGGGCTTCTACAGTTCGACGATCAAGTTCATGCATGACATGATCGCCGGCATCATCCAGAAGATCTGACGATGTCCCAGCTCCCGCGCGACACGCGCCGCCTGCTGGTCGAGTTGGCGTTCGCTGCCGCCGACCACAGGCTGGCCCGCCAGATACGTGCCTTTATCGAAGCGATGCCGTACCTGGTTGACGACGCCAATGATCGGGCCCTGTGTCTGGCACGGCTGCATATGCAGAGTGGCGACCTGGCCGCGGCCCGGGCCTGCCTGGCCGACCGGCAGGACGTTCAGGCGTTGTTCATGGCTACGTTGATCGCCAGCGTCCGGGAAACCGGTCCCCGGCTCATACCTGCTGCGGGCCACGATACTCACTAGCGCATCCCACCACACGGCGCGGCGCCCGCCGGTGCCGCCAGCCGCCGCAGGAAGACAAGGAAACACCATGACCATGATGATCGATCCCACGATGATCGCCGAACAGATGCTGCCTCGCGATACGGCGGGGGAACCGGAGGCCAATGACGTCGCGCAGTTCACGGCCGCGATGTCCGCGCGCGCGACACGCCCCGAACGCAAGGCGATCGAGGCCGTGCAGAACGCCGAGCTGACCGGTACGCGCCGCATGGAAGCCGTTGGCATGGCGTCGCCCAAGGACGCCGAGAGCATGACGCAGGCGCAGCGCGCCCTGCTGGAGATGCGCTCCAGCGTGGACCTGATCGCCAAGGTGGCGGGCACGCTGTCCCAATCCATCAACAAGCTGACGACGATGCAATGAGCCGGATTCGTGCAATGAGCCTCGCGTTGTTCGTCGCGGCGGGGTTATGCGGCTGCAAGATGACGCTGTACTCGAACGTGGCGGAGGGCGAGGCCAACCAGATGCTGGCGCTGCTGATGCTGCGGCAGATCCCGGCCGAGAAGGAGGTGGAGAAGGGCGGCACGGTGACGCTGCGCGTCGACAAGAGCCACTTCATCAACGCCGTGGAAGTGCTGCGGCAGAACGGGTTCCCGCACCACAAGCGCCTCGGGATGGCCGATCTTTTCCCTTCGAACCAGCTGGTGACGTCGCCGGCGCAGGAGCGCGCCAAGATGCAACTGCTCAAGGAGCAGCAACTGGAAGGCATGATTTCCGCGATGGATGGCGTCATCAGCGCAAAGGTTTCCATCGCGCAGAAGGTGGACGAGAACGGCAAGCCGACTGGCAGGCCGTCGGCGGCCGTATTCATCAAGTACTCGCCACAGATCAATCTTGGCAACTATGAGGTGCAGATCCGCAGCCTCGTGCGCGATGGCATTCCCGACATTGCGTCTGACCAGATCAGCGTGGTCATGCAGGCCGCCGACTATCGATATGAGCCGCCGCCCGCCGAGGCCCCTGCGCCACGTTGGCGGCAATGGCTGCAGGCGCGGCCCGGTACCGCCGCGGCCGCTGTTGCAAGCGGCGTCCTGGCGCTGTCCGCGATGGCGGGCCTGACCATCTGGATGCTGCGACGCCGGAGGGAAGAGGATGCGCGCCCCTGAATCCGCGGTGCCCGTGGGAGTCCGCTGCCAGGCGCTGTGTCCGGCCGTGCAACGGCTTCATGAGCTGGCCTGGCGTCCGGGCGCGTCGATGCACGCGGCGTGGTGGGATCACCTCGGCCTGTCCGCGTGGAAAACGGACTACGACCGCCATCCAGGCTGCCGGCGTGCGCTGGACGCCCTGATCGTCCAACGGCGCGGGTTTCCGGCGGCGCCGTTGCCGGCGGTGTTGTCAGATGAGCAGAAGCGCATGCTTTCGCTCGAATCCCGCTTGCCGATGCTGGTGGTGGCGCTAGGCATCGTCGTGGCACGTGCGCCCGAGTTGTTGATGCTGGGCAGCTATCGCCGTCAGCTGCTACCGGTATTGGGTAGCGACGGCTGCGACCAGCTTGCCGCGCTGATTCCTGAGGGCAGGGGTGCGATGGCGGTCGAGCCGCCGTCGCCGCTGGTCGAATGGCTGCGCGGGCTCGGATCTCATTGGCTGGAGCAAACGCTGCCTGGAAGCGTGATATGGCAGGCGCTGTCAGCCTGTCTGCCACCGGTCTCCGCATCGGCGGCCGGCGGCCCCGTGATCGCACCGCCGGGACTGGCGCTGCCGATGCTGTTCCGCCTGGATCGTCTGCTATGAATCCATTTGATCTCAATGTCGCAGCGATTGCCGGCGAGCTGCCCATTGGTGGGGTGATTCCCGCTGACCGGCTGGATCGGTATATCGATGCCGCCGCGGTATTGCAACGTAACCGCTCACGCGCAGCCGCCGTACTGGTCGCGGCCCGCCGGCATCGCGACCGTATCCGGCGTCAGGCGGAGGAAGTCCTTCACGAAGCGTACGAGGAGGCCGAGCGTCGCGCGGCACAGGCGGCGCGCGAGGCTCATGACGAGACCTGCGCCACCGTGGTCCGGTGGCTGGTGGAAGAGCACGAGCTGGAGCGTGTCCTTGCCACCCGGCTCGAGGCGCGTTGCCGTGCATGGGTGTGCGACGCAATCCGCGTCCTCGTTGCCGACAGCGACCGCACCGCAACGCTGGTGAGCCGGATCGATGCACAGCTGCGCGGCCTGATGCCTCACGGCGACGTGACGCTTCGTGTTTGTCCCGCCGAACATGATGCCGTGGTGGCCCGCCTGCCATCGGATCGTCCGTTCGATATCGAGGTAGACACCAGCCTGGAACGCGGGCAGGCCCGGCTCGACAGTCCCTATGTGCAGCTGCGCATCGATCTTGGCCGCCACCTGTCCAGCGTGCTGCGGGCGATCGGCGGCACCGAGGAGATGAATGCCCCTCTGGATGCCGACGCCGGAGCCGAGCCGACGAATGCCGCCATCGCGCACGAAGCGATATCGCCGGACGCGCCAACGGAAGCCAGCCATGACTAACAAGGTGCAGTCGCCAACGCCGGTGCCGCGCCCGGCCGCGCCCGTTACGGCCCCGGCGACGGTTCAGCAGGCCGGCGTGCCGATGCCGCAGCGCGGTCCGCAGCAAATGATGCCGGCACGGTCGGCGATCGACCTGGCGGCCAAGGCGCTCAATGTCACGCGGCGTATGGCCGAAAGCGGCATTGCCAATGTCCATGCCGCCAAGCTGCATGCGCTGCTGCGTGGAGACCGGCGCAACGAGGCGCTGGTGGCGCGCGCCTTCGTCGGCAAGCTGGCCAAGAGCCTGTTGTCGGCAAAGGACCCCCGCATCGAGCATCTGCTGCAGCAGTTCATCGGCCTGGACGATGAAGACGAGCTGTTCTCTGTGCTGGACAAGGCGGAACTGCATCCGGCCGCGATGGCGCTGGTGCTCGCCGCGATGGCGGAGCAGCATCGGCCGGGGCGTCGGCGCACGCGCCTGGAAGATCGGCTGGCCAAGCAGTTGGGTTCGGGCCGGGACTGGGAACTGGCCATGCTGGGCTGGCTGGAATTTGGCGCGATGCAGCCGGAGCTGATGACACAGCTGAAGAACCTGTACCAGCGTGCGGGCGTGGTCCAGCAGGGCCTGGCGGCATTCTTCGCCGAGTTGTCCGGGGTCGGCGACCGGCGCCGCAAGGTCAAGGTATTGATTCGCGCGCTGGGCGCCGAACTGGCCGGGCTCGATGACGATCCTCCCGAAGGCGTCCGGCTAGCGGCGGTGGTGCGTGACCTGAAGCGCTTGCTGATCTTCCTCGGCTGCGAGGAGCAATGCGCGCGAATCGCGATCGGCCTGGGCCAGCCAACCGTCGAGACCGACGCGGTGCTCGGCCTGCTGATCCGCATGATCGATCAGGGCTGGCTCTATGCGGACTGGCTGCAGGCGGCGTGCGAGGCGATTCCCCTGGAGCCGCGGCGCGGTTTCAAACTGGCCCGGGACATCAACCGCATGGTGAAGCTGCTGCCCGACCCGTGCTTTCGCGATGACGACCACCGCGATCAGGTGCTGTCCGCCCTGGCCGAGTTCATCGAGCGAGGCGAAGACCTCGATCAGGCCGAGCCGGAGGCGCCACCCAGCAACGCGCAGGACGTCGCTGAGGCGTCCCCGGACCCGCAACAGGATGGCGAGTCGTGCTGATGCATGTTTCAGGTATGGGCCGGATTCGCCCGCTCGCGCCGCGCGCGCATCATCCCGCCAGGCGTGCCAATGGGGGCAGAGCCCGCGCGGCCACCGCGGTGGCCCGGTAATGGAGGCGGAAGCGCCATGGACATCGGAACCTTGCGGAACCTGGAAAAGCTGTTTCGCCTGATGGACGTCAAGCCCATCACGATTGAACCCCGCGTCGAGATCCATGAAGGGGAATTTCAAATGTTTGTCGAGATCCGGGATAGCCGCGTGATGCTGTCTACCATGCGTCCCGTCGATCCGTTTGTGGCGGACAGCGGCCTCCGTTCGCTGCTGACACGGTGGTCGCCGGCCTGCATGGCCGGCGTGCCGCTGCGCGTGTTCCGCGTGGACGATTGCCTGTTCGTATCGGGGGCGATGCCAACCGGTTCCGGGGCCGAGCTGTGGTACCGGACGATACGGGCGCAACGGCGGCTGCTGGAAGCCTGCGTGAGGGAAGAGTCATGACGCTGGCCAGAGCCATCGTTGCCGCCGCGCTGGCGGGCATGGCCATTATCGCGGCCTTGCTGGCGGCCATCGTGTTCTGCTCGGGCGCGCTGCTGGCCGGCCTGGCATATCGCTGCGCCCAGGCCATCAGCCGCGGGCTGCGGCGCCTGATGGAGGCCGTCCGATGAAGCGGCTCAGCGGGTGGCTGGCCGCGGTGGGCGCCCGTCAGGATGTGGTGCTGGCCATCATCCTGATGATCGCGGTCTTCATGATGATCCTGCCGCTGCCAACGATCCTGGTCGACGTGCTGATTGCCGTCAACCTGGGGCTGTCGCTGGTGCTGCTGATGACGGCGATCTACGTGCGCGATCCGCTTGACCTGTCCGCGCTGCCGTCGCTGCTGCTGATCACGACGCTGTTCCGCCTCGCGCTGACGGTCAGCACCAGCCGCCTCATCCTGCTGCAGCATGACGCGGGCGAGATCGTCACCGCGTTTGGCAACTTCGTGGTGGGGGGCAACCTGGCCGTCGGCATCATCGTGTTCTCGATCATCACCGTGGTGCAGTTCATCGTGATCACGAAGGGCGCCGAGCGCGTGGCCGAGGTCGGGGCGCGCTTCTCGCTGGATGCAATGCCGGGCAAGCAGATGAGTATCGACGGCGACCTGCGCGCCGGCACCATCGACGCGGCGGAGGCGAAGCGCCAGCGTCAGCTGGTGCAGAAGGAAAGCCAGCTGTACGGCGCAATGGACGGCTCGATGAAGTTCGTCAAGGGCGACGCCATCGCCGGCATCGTCGTGATCCTGGTCAACATCATCGGCGGGATCGCGGTCGGCACCATGCAGCACGACATGAGCGTCGGCGGCGCACTCGAGGTGTACTCGGTGCTGTCGATCGGCGACGGCCTGATCGCACAGATTCCGGCACTAATTATCTCCATCGCCGCCGGTATCGTCGTCACGCGGGTTCCCGGGGAGAAGCGCGAAAACCTGGCGCAGGACCTGTCGAATCAGTTCTCGCGTCAACCCCATGCCCTGCTGATCGCAGCGGGCGTGATGCTGGCGTTCGCGCTGGTGCCCGGGTTCCCAGCCCTTGTCTTCCTGCCGCTGGCAGCTCTGGTCGGAATGTTCGGCATGCTGGCACGCAAGCGCGCGCGGGCGAGGTTGTCCAGCCCCGACGGCGCCGGTAGCGCCACCGCCGAGGGCGAAGAAGGCGCCAGCAGCATGTCGCCGGGTGCCGAACCGGTGTCCTTGCGCGCGTCCAGGGACGTGGCCGCGATGCCCGAGTTGTCGGATGAGCTCGAACGCCTGCGTTGGGAGAAGTTCGAGCGCCTCGGTATCGCACTGACCAAGATCGAGATTGCGCAGGATGCGTCGCTGCCGGATGCCAGCCTCACCGTGCTGCTCTATGGCGAGCCGGTGATGAGCGTGACGGCGCCGGCAGACCACTTGCTGCTGGGCCGCCAGAGTCCGCCTCACCCGCTGGCGGGTCGCGTCGACGAACTGCCTTTCGGTGGCATGACGTTGCAGTGGATAGAGCCGCAGCACAGGTCCGCGTTCGAGCAGGCGGGCTTGCCATTGTTCAGCGGCGCCGCCGCGATCCGCTATGTCGTGTCGCTGGCGCTCGACCGCTTTGCCGACGAATTCGTCGGCGTGCAGGAAACCCGTTTCCTGATGGACGCAATGGAAGCGCGCTACAGCGAACTGGTCAAGGAGCTGCAGCGGCAGTTGCCGATCAGCAAGATCTCCGAGGTGTTGCAGCGCCTGGTGGCCGAGGGAATCTCGATCCGCGACCTGCGCTCGATCTTCGAAGCCCTGATCGAGTGGTCACCGAAGGAGAAGGAAACCGTGATGCTGACCGAGTATGTGCGCGTGGCGCTGCGCCGGCAGATCGTCGGCCGGCAGACCCGGGGAACGGGTCGCGCCAACGTGTGGCTGATCGGCGATGCCATCGAGAACATGATTCGCGACTCCGTGCGCCAGACCGCCGCGGGCGCGTACTCGACGCTGCAGGCCGACCAGATCGAAAGCATCGTGGCACGGGTGAAGGCCGGCATTGCCGGACGCGAGGAGGTGGATGGCGCGCTGGTGACGGCCATCGACGTGCGCCGCTTCCTGCGCAAGTTCCTGGAGCGCGAACTGTTCCGGCTGCCGGTGCTGTCGTTTCAGGAGCTGGGCGACGACGTCCAGCTGCATGTGCTGGGCAACATCGATCTGATTGGAGAGTATGACGATGCGTTTGCCTGACCCGGATGTGATGCGCGACTTGGTGGCCGCCCGTCTTCACGGCGGTATCCACGGCAATGGGGTCGAGCGATTCGGCCGCGTGATCGAAGTGGGGCCGACGCTGATCAAGGCTAGCCTCCCGGACGCCGGGCTCGCGGAGCTCTGCGTCATCGGGAACGACATGCTGGCCGAGGTCGTCGGCCTGCAGCGCGAGACCGCGCTGCTGTCGCCGTTCTCCGAGCCGGTCGGAATGACCTGCGGCGTGCTGGTGCGGCCGCTCGGCAGCGAGCACCGGATCGCCGTGGGGCCGCATCTGATCGGCTCGGTGATCGATGGGCTGGGGCGCCGCATGAGCGGGCCGCCCGTGCCGCCGGATTGCGAAACGCTTCCACTGGAGGCCAACGTGCCGGATCCGCTGACGCGCGAACTGATCGATGAGCCGCTGCCGCTTGGTGTGCGTGCGATCGACGGCATGCTGACGTGCGGCCGCGGCCAGCGTATTGGCATCTTCGCGGCGGCGGGCGGTGGCAAGAGCACGCTGCTCGGCATGATCTGCGACGGCAGCCTGGCCGACGTCGTGGTGCTCTGTCTGGTCGGAGAGCGGGGCCGCGAGGTCCGCGAGTTCCTGGACCAGACGCTGTCTGCGGAGGCCCGGGCGCGGTCGGTGGTCGTGGTCTCGACATCCGACCGGCCGGCGCTGGAACGGCTGAAGGCCGTCTACACCGCCACAACCGTCGCCGAGTACTTTCGCGATCAGGGTCTTAACGTTCTGCTGATGGTCGATTCGCTGACGCGCTTCGCGCGCGCCGGTCGGGAGATCGGCTTGGCGGCGGGCGAGGTGCCGGCGGCGGGAAGCTTTCCGCCCAGCGTATTTGCCCGCTTGCCGAGGCTTCTGGAGCGCGCCGGCCGGGCGGCCGTGGGCAGCATCACCGGCATCTACACCGTGCTGGTCGAGGGCGACGACATGACCGAGCCCATCGCCGATGAAGTCCGCTCCATCCTCGACGGCCATATCGTGCTGTCGCGCGAGCTGGCCGAGAAGAACCACTATCCCGCCATCGATATCCCCGCCAGCACCAGTCGTGTGATGCATCAGGTCACCAGCGAGCAGCACCGCCGCCTCGCCGGTCGAGCGCGCCGCCTGCTGGCGCAATACAAGGAGATCGAGCTGCTGGTGCGTGTGGGCGAGTACGAACGCGGAAACGATGCGGACGCGGACGATGCGCTCGACCGCCGCCCCGCGCTGGAAGCGTTCCTGTGCCAGGGACGCGATGAGCGATGCGACTACGACACGACGCTTCACAAGCTGCAGCAGGTGGTGGAGGGACGATGCCAGCGCCTGACATGAAGAAGCTGCTCGGCCAGCTGCTTGCCATCAAGAAATGCCGCGAGGCCGGACTGCGCAATCGCGCACGTCGGCTGGACGAGGAAATCCGGCAGTGCCGGACGCTGCAGGATGCCGAACGCAACCGGCAACGCGAGGTCCGGGTGGCCTGGCGCAGCGCCAGCGACAGTGAGCACCAGGTTGGGCCACGCGACTTTCCCCGCCTCAAGCGGATGTTCGCCGACTTCTATCGCGACGAGCAGCAGATCCAGGCTGGCCTGCGCCGCATCGATAGCCAGATCGCCGAGCGCCGCGCGGCCGTGGCCGACACGAGCCGGGCGCTGCGCGAGAACCTGCGCGGGCAGGAAAAACTGAACGCCGTCGTCAGGGAGGCGAAATGACTGTGCCGGCAATGGACAACGGGGGTCGACGCGTGGTTCGCGAAGACGATACGCGGCCTCGCGCGGGAACGGACGAGGGGGCACGCTTCGAAGCGGCAATACGCAAGCGGCAGCGTGCCAGGCAGGGTCGGACGAACGACGACGATCCACTGCCGCAAGCGGCCGGCGAGCCGCAGCTGCCCGCATGGATGACGCTTGCCGCCGGCCTTGGCAGGACGTCGGAAGCGCTGCAGCGCGCGCAACGCGGCGGCATGGCCGACACCGCGGGCGCGGTGGCCGCGCGGGACGGATTGTTCCCGGCAGGCGCCGAGGTCGGCATGGCCTCATCGGGCCGCGCGCTGCATCTGCGCTTCACGCAGGGGCAGTGGGCGGGCGTCGAATTGCAGGCCGCGTTGCATGCCGGACAGATCGTCGTGACGCTGCGTCCATTGAACAGGCAGCAGCATCGGCGCCTCTGCGACGCCAGATCATCGCTGTGTGAACAGGTCGCGGATGAGACCGGACATAAGGTTCGATTGGAGATTGCCGATGCTACTCGATGACTGGAGTGATCAGGAACTTGAGCTGGCGCGTGCCATTGGCGGCGGGCGTACGTCGCAGCGCCCACGGATGGGGGATGCGCCAGCTGCGCTGGGGGTGCTTGACGATCTGCGGGATGGCGAACTGTTCGGTGGCGCCATCGACACGCTGGACGGCGCGAGCCATGACGAAAACGGAAACCCCTCGGGTCGGGCGGCGCACGGTGAATCGGAGGAGGCGAGCATCGTACTCGATCTGAAGCCGTGCGGCGGTGACGGCGTAGTGCTGTCCGTACAGATCGACGGGCAGCGCGCCAGGGCATGGGCCGATGCGCAGGCGTGGTGCGACTGGCTCGCGCCGCGACTGGCGGTGCAGAAGCTGCAGCACATTCCGCCGGACCTGGTCGGGTTGCTCGGGCAGTGGGCACTGTTGCCCCTGCTGCCGCATGTCGAGCGCGCGGGTCTCGGCTTGCCCCGCTTCGCCGGTATCGAGGCCGGCAGTTGCGCGCGCGCCATCGCGCCGACGCTGACGCTGTGCCGCGATGGCGCCGAGCTGGACTTGCGCCTTCTCGATTGGCCGGAGCCATGGATCGCGGCGCTGGCGCAAACGATGGAAGACAAGCGCCCCCGCCTGTCGATCCCGCCGATACCAGTGGCTCTCTCCGCTGGATGGGCGCGCCTGACCCGCGCGCAGCTGCTGGCTCTTGCGCCCGGCGACGGCATCGTGCTGGACCACGCGGTTGCCGTGGAGCACGGGCATGCATGGCTCACGGCCGAGCGTCCGCTGGCGCGTGTCCGTTATGACGACGGCGCGTGGTGCGTCGAACAGATCTATCAGGAGGAACACAGCATGGAGCACAACGCCGATGCGACGCTGCGGCCCGGTGAGCTTGGCGACGACAGCATCGTGCTGACGGCCGTCGCGGAGGTGGGGCGCCTGTCGATGTCCCTGGACACGCTGCGGGATCTGCAGGCGGGGCAAGTCCTCGAACTCACGCACGCCAGCCATGGCCGCGTCACGCTGACAGTGTCGGGGCAGGCCGTGGCATCGGGAACGCTGCTGCGGGTCGGCGACAAGCTGGTGATGCGGATCGAATAGTGCCCACGGCCTTGTCCGGTAACGCGATGGCAGACGCCAGTGGCCGCCAGTTCAGGCATCGGCCCGATACGTGGCCGACCGCTGCTTGCGCACAATGGCTGTCAACAACGAGTCCGTCGCCGCCCCCCTTTCATGTCGATCGCCGATCATCCCCTGCAGCTCGTACTGCTGCTTTTCGCCCTGTCGCTATTGCCGCTGTTCATCGTGATGGGCACGTCGTTCCTGAAGATATCGATCGTGCTGTCCACGCTCAGAAATGCGCTCGGAATCCAGCAGATTCCGCCCAACATGGCCATCTATGGCCTGTCTCTGGTGTTGACATTGTTCATCATGGCGCCCGTCGGCATGGCGATCAACGACAACCTGAAGACGGCGCCGCTGAAGCTGGAGGGGCCGGACGTCTATGAGCAGGTCGAGACCCGCGTTCTCGAGCCGTACCGGCAGTTCATCAAGGACAAGGTCAACCCGCAGCAGGTCCAGTTCTTCGTCGACATCGGGGCCCGGATGTGGCCGGAGCCGTACCGTAACCGGATTCCCGACGATTCCCTGGTGGTGTTGATCCCCGCCTTCACGGTCAGCGAACTGGTGGAGGCCTTCAAGATCGGGCTGCTGTTGTACCTGCCCTTCGTCGCGATCGACCTTATCGTCTCCAACGTGCTGCTCGCGATGGGGATGATGATGGTCTCTCCGATCACGATCTCGCTGCCGATCAAGCTGCTGATCTTCGTGTTGATCGGTGGCTGGGAAAAGCTCCTGGGCCAGTTGATCCAATCCTATCTGTGAGCGTCGGCCATGAGCAATGAAATCATCGCGCAGCTCGCCTCGAATGTGCTGTGGCTGGTGCTGATCCTGTCGCTCCCCGTGGTGGTGGTGGCATCGCTGGTCGGCATTCTGGTGAGCCTGGTGCAGGCGCTGACACAGGTGCAGGACCAGACCATCCAGTTTTTGCTCAAGCTCGTGGCGGTCTGCATCACGCTGGTGATGACCTATCACTGGATGGGCACGACGCTGATCGGCTACACGAACATGACGTTCGAGCAGATCTCGGTAATGGGGAAGTAAGTGGACGGCTGGGAGCACGTCGTCCCGGTCCTCGGGCTGGTCATGCTGCGGCCGCTTGGCATGCTGGTGCTGATGCCGATCTTTTCGGCGCGGGCGCTCGGTGGCGCGCTGATCCGCAACGCACTGGTACTTGTCATGGCGCTTCCCACATTGCCAATGCAGATGCCGCAGGCGGAGGCTTTCGCGCAGCTGTCGCAAGCCGGGCTGGTTCTGCTTGTGCTGCAGGAGGTAGGCATCGGCATGGTGATGGGATTCTGCGCCACGATTCCGTTCTGGGCCATCGACATGGCCAGCACGGTGATCGACACCGTGCGCGGCACCTCGATGGCGTCCGTGCTCAACCCGATGCTCGAAGAGCAATCGTCGGTCTTCGGCGTGTTGTTCACACAGGTGCTGGCGGTGTTGTTCCTGGTCACCGGCGGCTTCCATACCATGCTGACCGCGTTGTACCAGTCGTACGTGACGCTGCCACCGTTGCAGGGATGGCACATGGGCACGGATTTTCCGGGCTTCATCGCGCACCAGTGGCAACTGATGATGGAGCTGTGCATCGGCTTCGCGCTGCCCTCCATCGTGGTGATGGTGCTGGTTGACGCGGCACTGGGTCTGGTCAACCGGTCAGCCCAGCAGTTGAACGTGTTCTTCATTGCGATGCCGATCAAGAGCGCGCTCGCGCTGTTCGTGCTCGCCGTGGGAATGGCGTATGCGCTCGGCGCCTTTGAACAGCGCTTTGACGCCTACGGTGCGGTCGTCGGTGATCTGCTGAGAACGCTGCGATGAGCGAAAAGACCGAGCAGCCCACTCCGAAGAAGATCCGCGACGCGCGGCAGGAAGGGCAGATCGCCAAGAGCGTGGAGGTGACCACCGGAGTCCAGCTTGCGGTGTTGCTCGGGTACTTCTGGGCACGTGGCGAGGACATGGTGGACGCCTTCCAGAACATGATGGAAGTGGCGGTGGCCAATACCGGAGTTCCGTTGCAGACGGCGATCGGGCACAGCCTAAGGGCGATCGGGATGCTGACCCTGAACCTGCTCGCGCCGATGGCGATCGCGCTGCTGCTCACGACGGTGGCGGCGGTGTTGATCCAGGTCGGTCCGCTGTTCGCGCCGAAGTTCGTGCAGCCGAAGGGCCAGCGCATCAGCCCGCTGTCCAATGCCAAGCAGCTGTTCTCGTTGCGCTCGCTGTTCGAGTTCGCCAAGTCGCTGCTGAAGGTCACGCTGCTGAGCGTGACCTTCTACCTGCTGCTCAAGCGGTATCTCAATTCCTTCCAGTTCCTTCCGCTGTGCGGCATCGAATGCGGCCTGCGTGTCACCGGCGTGCTGGTCGGCTGGCTATGGGCCATTCTCGTGCTGTTCTACATCGCCTTCGCGATCGCGGACTTTACGTTCCAGAAGCGCTCGCTCACCAAGCAATTGATGATGAGCCGCGACGAGATCATGAAGGAGTTCAAGAACACCGAGGGCGACCCGCATATCAAGCACAAGCGCAAGGAAATCCACCGGGAAATCCAGAGCGGCAGTCTCGCTTCGAACGTCAAGCGGTCGACCGCGATGGTTCGCAACCCGACGCATATCGCGGTTTGCCTCTACTACGTGGCCGGTGAAACGCCGCTGCCGCAGGTCATCGAGAAGGGCGCCGACGCGCGTGCCCTGGCCATGATCCGCATTGCCGAGGAGGCCGGCATTCCCATGGTGGAGGAGGTGCACGTGGCACGCCGGCTGTACGCCCGCACCGAAGTCGGCGATTGCATTCCTCCGGAACTGTTCGAGCCCGTCGCCGAGATCCTCAGTCTCGTGAACGAGATGCGCGATGCCGCGCCGCCCGATGAATCAATCGATGGCGACGATGACGGCGAGGATGCGGGGGCGGATGTGGACGCGGACGAGGATGCCGGCGACGACGACGGCTCGGACGGCAACGGCAACGGCAACGAAATTGGCGACGGGAGTCTGCCGTCGCACGGGGCCGCGGATGGATCTTCGGGCCCGCGTGAAGGGACGCCGCCGGGACAGCGTGCCCAGGGTGGCGAGTTCGATTGACAACGATGGGGAAGCGTGTGGCGAATCGATGGTTGGCGATGGCCTGGTCTATTGCATTGGCGAGCGGTTGGGGTGCCCAGGCCGCGTATGGCGAGGAACCCGACGAACGGCAACTGGAGTCGCCTCGTGCCGAAGAAACATTGCCGGACAGCGTGGCAGACGCGGCCGCGGTTGCGTTTGGGCCGGTGGACGCGTCAGCGGGTGGAAGGAAGGCGCTGCTGGCGTCGCGGCAGCCGGACGCCGGCGACGGAGTGGCTCCGGGATTCGGCAATGTCTGGGGCGTGCTGAGCGAATCGGAGCGGCAGGCCCGTGCGATGGCTGAGGGCGAGGGCATGGGTCGCCGTGGGGCCGCACCGGGATCGAAGGCCGGACCGGTGCCGGCAATGCCCGACGATGCGGGGCTGCCGGCCGGGACTCCGTCCTTGCCGGCCACGCCGCGGGGCGCTGGCGGTCCCGCTCCAATGCAGAGGCCGGACGCGCCTCGCACCGACAAGGGTGACGGCGGCCCCGTACCGGAGTCGCGGCAGGTCCAGCAGCGCGCGCTCAGTACGCTCGCCTTGCACGCGGCGCGCGCGATGGGCAGCGATAACGCCCGGATGGTCGGGCTCGACGTCATCGATCCCGCGATTGCGGTCAATGATGGCGGTGCGATCCGCCATGCGGTGTTCCAGCCCGCCGCCCCACGCGGCTCTCTGGCCGACGACCGCGGCCGGCGCGGCGACGGCGCGGGGCGCGGCCCCCGGCATGCCGATCTGGTGTCGTTCCGTCCGCAGCGGCAGCTGGCGTCGGCGTACGACGACATGATCGAGGAAGTGGCGCGCGAGCATGCGGTCGCACCGCATCTGGTGCGCGCCGTCATCAAGGTGGAGTCCAACTTCGAGCCCAATGCTCGCTCGCCGAAGGGGGCGATCGGCCTGATGCAGGTCATGCCCGCTACGGGGCGGCGTTTTGGCGCCAATGATCTGAAGGATCCGCGCGCCAACCTCGGTGCCGGAACGCGTTATCTGCGGTGGCTGCTGAACCGCTTCGACGAGGACCTGACGCTGGCGGTGGCAGCCTACAACGCCGGCGAAGGCGCGGTGGAGAAGTACGGGCGCCAGGTCCCGCCCTATCCGGAAACACAGAACTACGTGCGCAAGGTACTGGCCCACCTCGGCATGGGAGGCTCCGGCGCCGATGCCGGTGCCGATGGCCGAAGCGATACCGGGGTCGGCGGGAAGACCGAGCCGGGGTCGGGCACGCCGGCACGCGTGACGCCGGGCGATAACGCCCGAGCGGTCCGCGCCGTCGACAGTACCGTGGCATCGCGCAAGGCGGACGGCACGCTTCGCCGTTTGTCCGGCTGGTTCGGCGCAATCCTGACCTCCGGTTCGGCGCCGGCCGGGCGTCAGCACAGCGGTGAAACCGTGCGGCACGCAACGTGGCGCGGCCCGGATCCGGCCGACCCATGGATGCCGGACGAATGGCCGGCGGACGAACGATCGGCGCAGCGGGCGGCCACGGACAAACGGTGGCGCAATGGCAAGGCCTCCGGGCGGGCTTACACCATGGAATGGCAGGACGCCGATCGCGACGATACAGGCTCGCGCGGACCGGTCTGATCCGATGCGTATTTCCCATGTTCCCGCACCCCTGCTGCTCGCGGTGGAGATGCCACGATCCGGTGCCGACCCGATCCGCCAGCCGCCCGCGACATCCGATGATATCGAGATGAATCGTCCGCCCCCTCCCCGACATCGCGGCGGCAACGCATGGCTGCGAAAGCTGATTGATTGTCCGAGCGTGGCCGTGATCGATGCGGATGCCCTTTCCGCCCGCATCGAGGTGGCCGGCATGCGGGGCACCGCGTGTCAATTCGAGGCGGGGCTGTGCGTTGGCCTGTTGCTCGACGTCGAGCCGTCACCGCAGGAGCCGTGGCTGCAGGACACCACGCTGTCGCTGGCCGCGTCGCCGTTCAGCTGCGACGACGCATTGGCGTGGGATGGCTCGTCCTGGGTGCTGTGGCACCGCTACGACACCGGCATCGAGCCCCGCCAGCTCGAACGGCTCCTTGCCGTTCAGCTCGGGCTTGCCCGCCGTATCACCGACAGCTCGCGGCCCACCGAAGGCGGCCCGGGATCGGATATTGGAAGACTCATATGAATGCATTGCAGTTCGGCAGGCCGTTTCTGCTTGCCGCCTTCCTCGGCCTTGCGCTGGCGGGACACCACGCCATGGCGCAAACGTCCGGCGGGCCACTGGGCCTGCAAGGGCCCGAGTTCTCGGTATCGTCGCGCGGCATGAAGGTCGGTGCGCTGCTGCGCGACTTCGGCGCCAACTACGGCGTCCCTGTCATTGTCAGCCCGGAGGTCAACGACACCTTCGTCGGCACCCTGCAAGGCCGGCAGCCGGAACGGATGCTGGACCAGCTCGCGCAGCTGTACAACCTCGCCTGGTATTTCGACGGACGTGTGCTCTATGTCTACAAGGCCAGCCAGGTCAGCACCGAGGTGCTGACCCCGACGTACATCGATGCTGAAGAGTTGTCGCGCTATCTGCGCGAGGCCGGCGTTTTCCGGGGCGGTGCCTGCTCGGTACGTCCGGTACGCAACTTCAACGCGGTGGAGGTCTATGGCGTTCCGGTCTGCGTGCAGCGGGTTGGCAAGCTCGCCAAGGACCTCGATGGCAAGACGCTGGAGCAGACGCAGAACCAGGAAGTCGTGCAGGTGTTTCCGTTGCGCTATGCGTCCGCGGTCGACGGGGCCTATACCTATCGCGACCAGCAGGTGGTGATTCCCGGCGTGGTGTCCGAACTGCGCGAGATGGTGCGCAGTCGCGCGGTGCCTGTGCAGACCGACAGCGGCCAGGTAGCGCCGCCGGTCGGCAACCAGCCGACCTTTTCCGCCGATGCGCGCAACAACGCCGTCATCGTGCGCGACCGCAAGGCCAATATGGCGCTGTACGCCGAACTGATCCGGCAGCTCGACCAGAGGCCGCGGCAGATCGAGATATCGGTCGCCATCATCGATGTCGATGCCGGTGACATGCGCGAGCTTGGGCTCGATATCGGCGGCAGCGTCGGCTTCGGCAAATCGCGGGTCAGCTTCAACGCCGGCAATTCGAACAACGCGGACGGCACCTTCTCGACAGTGCTCAGCAACACCGCCGACTTCTTCGTGCGCATCAACGCACTGGAGCAGAACTCGCGCGCCAAGGTGCTGTCGCGACCGTCGGTCGTGACGCTCAACAACGTGCAGGCGGTACTGGATCGCAATATCACCTTCTATACCAAGCTGCAGGGTAACAAGGCGGTCGAACTGGCCTCGGTGGCGGCGGGTTCGCTGCTGCGCGTGACGCCGCGGCTGATCGATGTCGACCACCAGCAGGAAGTGATGCTGACCCTCGACATCCAGGACGGGCGGCAGGAGCCGGTGGTCAACAACATCGAGCAGTTGCCGCAGGTGCGCAATTCGGGCATCGCGACGCAGGCGATCCTGAAACCCGGCCAGAGCCTGTTGCTCGGCGGCTTCGTCGAGGAGAAGCAGCGCCAGGGCGAACGCAAGATTCCGTGGCTCAGCGACATTCCGATCCTCGGCAAGCTGTTCCGCAATGAAACCCGGGAGAACCTCAGCGTGGTGCGGCTGTTCCTGATCAAGGCCGAACCGCACGCGTTGAATTGATGTGTCATGGAACATCGTTTTCAAATCAAGATTCTGAGCGGGCCGCTGGCCGGGCGGCGGCTGCGCCTGCCCGCTGGCGAATTCGTGATCGGCGGCGCCGATCCCGACCTGGACGCGGCGCTGGAAGGGGGAGGGCGTGCGGTACTGAACTGCACGGAAGATGGCGTACGGCTCGTCACCGACGCGCCATGCTGGCTCGATGGCGCCCGCTGGGAACCGCCCGCCGAGCCGCTACCGCTGCGGCGCGTGCTCGATATCGGTGGCCTGGCCATCATGCTCGGCAATGCCGACGAGCCGCTGCCCGAGCGGGCGGTTCCGCCCCGTCGCGACCGCGGCCGACGCGCGGTGCCTTCCATGGTGGCGGGCTCGTGCCTGGTGCTGCTGATCGCCGGCTCCGCCGGGGCGGCCATCTGGGCCTATGCCGCGCTGCAGCCGGAGGAGGTCGTGATTGATACCCGCGCGAGGCTGGACGACTGGCGGCGGCGCGCACGGCAGCAAGGCATTGAAAGCCATGCGGAGCACGATGGCGGGCTGCTGCTGGAAGGCGTCTGCCTGGAGTCGGCCGCTCGCACCGCGCTGGTCGACCAGTTGCGGCAGATGAACGTGCGCTACCGCGACGACACGCTGTGCCAGGACGAACTGGTGCGCAACGTCCAGGCCGTGCTCAATCTGAACGGCTTCCCGGACGCACGCGCACGGCCCGGCGCGGCGCTCGGCACGGTGGTGATCCAGGGCAGCGTCCATGCGGACGTGCGCTGGCGCCGCGCCGTCTCGATGCTGGCGACCATGCGTGGCCTGAAGGAATGGAGCATGGAGGACCCGGTGGGGCGCGGCGTCAAGGCGCTGATCGGCATGCTGCGCGACGCGGGCCTGATCGGCAAGGTCAGCGTGGCAAGGGAGAAGGACCTGATTCTGATCACGGGCCTGCTCGACGAGGCGGCGCAGCGCGCGCTGACTTCGGTCACCCACGCGTTTTCGCGCCAATACCCGGATGCGCCCAAGACGATCTTCCAGAACATCCCGACGCGTTCGATCCAGGCCGGTCTGTTTCCGTCGCCGGTCGTCAGCTTCGGCGGCAGCGGCGATCTCGCTTTTCTCGATCTGGCCAATGGCACGCGGCTGAAGACGGGTAGCCGACTGCCGGCCGGACACGTCATTGTCCATCTAGACCGCAACGGCATCGACCTCGAACGAGAGGGCGAGCTGATGCATCTTCCATTGGAGTTGTAATGAACCAACCTATCCATGGCAGCCCCATCGAGGCACGGCTCGCAGCCGACGAGGACGGCGTCCTGCGCAGGCGCCTGAGGGCGCAGTTACGCCGTGCCGTGCGGGCCATCGACACCCAGCTGGAAATGCCACAGACGCCGGAGGCCCACGCCAGATTGCAGTGCCTGCGGCGCGCGTGCGTGGCCGGTGCCGACACCGTTGACACGGTATGGCGACGTGCGCGCGCGCGCCGGCAAACCTGAGTGCAGACGCAAAAGAAGACGCTTGCCCGATCTGCTGCCAAATGCTTTAGCGGGGCGGCTTTTTTAATAGATTCAATGCTTGTTGCCTCGTACAGTGATGCTCAAGCGCGACGGAACAGGAGTGAGAAATGCCCGACGGAGTGACCGACGAAGCCGTGTGGAAAGAAACGTGGGACAACATCGATCGCCTTCGTGCAGAGGTACAGCGCGAGATGCGGGACTGGGGCCAGATCCAGCAGCAGATGGAAGCGCTGTACGCGCGGGCGCATCGCGATCCCGACGCGGCCCGCAGGATTGCCGACATCGAGCACCACCTCGCATCGCGCTTCTCGGGTAGCAACGATTTGCGCCAGACAGCGGACCGGCTGCAGGCGCTGTTCGAACAGATGAAAGCGCGCTTTGAACAGGACAGCAGGGAATTGCGCAGCCAGGTCCGGCGCCTTTCCAATCGCAAGAACCTCAAGGAGGAGGAACGGCCGGCGGCTCCCCCCGCCGACCAGCGCACGCGCAAGCCAGGAAAGCGTACGCGGCGCTATGCATGACCGGGGATGGCAGGGGGTGATTTCAACGATGTGGACGCGGTTCGGGACTTCGTCATCGTGGAATTCACCCTGTTAATTGAAATTGAGTTGAGTTGAAGTGGAGTGAGTAATGGCAATTACCTTGCGCGATACCGGCGGCGATGTGCAACTGATGAACCCGCTGATGGATTTGAAAGCGGAGTTGGGCGCCATGGAGACGGAGGAATTCGTCGACATGGCGACGCTCGATACGCGGAAACAGGGAAAAGGCAAGGGGAGGCTGAACGTCTTCAGCAAGCCCCTGAAGTCCGAATTCGAGGCCAAGACCGGCACACAGTACGACACCTTCGGCACCGCGTCGGCAACCAGCTTCGCCGCGCTCGATGGCGGGATGGCGSCTACCGCCGAGGATGAGACGGACGGCACCGCCGGGCGCGGCTCGATCTCGGCCCGCCCTGTCTTCGTAGCCCCTGCGCAGGAAGAGGAACAGAAGGCCATTTCGCCGGGCGAGCTGGTCAAGAAGGCCGAGGACTACCTGGCGGAACCCCTGGTTTCCCGCCGGGAGGTGAGCTCGGCGGAAGGCACGGACGCGCTGATCTTCGCCGCGATGTTCATGTTCATCGATATCCAGCGCCTGGAAGTCGCGAAGATGATGGATACCGTCAAGTACAACAACGACATGGCGCGCGAACTGGAGAAGCTCAAGGGGCTGGTGCAGGCGGCCGTGGACCGGCTGCGTGGTGCGGATGGCAAGAATCCCACCGAGAAGCTCGACCCGAAGGTCATCGCTTACCTGTGGGCGAACAACGCCGAAATCGAAGGCGTGCCGGTGCGGGAAAAGTACCCGAACATCCAGGCGCTCAGCGACAAGCAATGGACTGCCGGCGAGCTGACGCAGGTCGTCACGGCGCTCGATATCAAGCGCACCGAGTACACCGACATGAACAGCCAGAACATGCAGAAACTGCAGATGGCGCTGGGCTTGCTCCAGGTGTTCCAGCAAATGTTGACGTCGCTGATCGATAGCTGGAAGCGCGTCAAGGAATCCATCGCCTCGAAGCTCTGACGCCATGCGGCCCACCACCGACGCCGTCCCTATGCATCAAGAGGAAGCGCAGCCGGGCGAAGGCCCGGCGGTGGCCGTCGGGTCGCCGCTGGAGACCCTGGTGCAATTCGAGGCCTATATGGCGGGCGGGGGATCGTTGCGCCAGCTGTTCCACGTCGATCCGCTCGACCTGGAGGTTCTCTATGCCTATGGCTGCAAGCGATACCGGGAGGGCGACTACGAGGGCGCCCGGCAGATCTACCTCGCGCTGGTGACGATCGATCCTCGCGCGTTCGACTACTGGCTCGCACTGGGGCTGGCGATGCAGAAGATGCAGCGACACGACGAAGCCATCGCGTGTTTTGCCCGAACGGCGAAGATGCGGCTATTCGATCCGCGCTCGTCCTTCTTCGCCGGGGTCAGCTTTCAGCTGCAAGGGGATCTGGAGCACGCCAGGGAGGCGTTCGGCGCGGCGATCAAGTGGTGCGGCAGGCAACAGGAATATCGGGAGTTGCGTGAGCAGGCGGAACAAGCCCTGCAAGCGTTGGCAATGACAAAACCGGGAGAAAAGAAATGATCATGGAGTCGGTGGCCTCGCGACACGATATCAGCGGGATGGCGGCGCGTGCCGCCGAGGTCGATCCGCTGGTAATGGAGCAGGCCGTAACGGCGGTACCTGGCTATACCGTGTCCCGCAAGCCGTCGTTGTCGTCCGCTATCCGCGGCCTGGAGGGCAATGCGCTGTTCGCCCCGCCGGAGCCGATCACTGACGAGGTGGACGCCCGCACGGCGGAGGAGGCCCTGCAACAGGTCATGGCCGCGCTATCAGGCGCCAAGGACGCCCTGGATGAGGTCAGCAAGGACAAGGACACGCCGTGGACGCTGCGCATGCTGGGCAAGGCGACCAGTTCGATGATGCAGTTCGCGTCGACGGTGTTGTCGCCCGATGCGGCCGCCATTGCCATGCAGGGGCTGCAGAACGAGTTCATCACCGACCGCGTGCGGTACACGATGGAGAGTATCCGCGACCAGCGCAAGGCCATGGCGTGGGCCATGGAGCAGAAGACGCGCAAGGAAGAGGAGGCACTGCAGAAGCAGAAGGAGCAGGAGAAGAAAGCGACCAAGGGCCAGATCATCTGTGTCGTGGTCAGCTGGGCGTCGTCCGCGCTGCAGGTCGGCATGGGCATCTTCAAGCTTGCGACGGGCCAGCCGACCGGTGCGCTCGATGTGATGACCGGCTTGTGCGGCCTGGCGCGTTCGGCCATGGAGACCTTCGTGCTGGCGCATCCGGACAGCCGTCCCAAGCTGCAGAATGCGATCGACAAGATGGCAAAGGCGGAGCTTGCGGTCGGTCTCGTTTCGGCGGCGATCGACATTGCCTCGGCGGTCCGCATTGCACGGCTTGCGCAGCGTCTGGTCACCAAGGTGTGCGAGAAGTTCATGGTGAACGCGTCAAACCAGTGCACCGTTGGCTTCACCCTCGTCAATGCCATCAAGAACGGATCGGCGGTGTCGATGGAATGCGCACAGCAGCTTGCGCGCAGTCTTGCCAAGGAAGTGGCCGAGGAAGTGGGGTCGCGTCTTCAGGATCTCTTCAAGCTTTCCGAACAGTTGATCGGACGGGCAAAGACCTTCTTTGCGAAGGAAATCTTCTCCGGCAATAGCGCGTTCCACTCGTTTATCACCAAGGCGCTCAGCAAGGCTTCAGTCGAAAGGATGGTCGAGGACACGCTGTGGTCTGCGGCAAAGACCATGGCGAAGAAGGCCGGCGATCTCGACAATCCCGCCGTTATCAGCAAGCTGCTGGATGGCTACTTCGACACGTTCCGCAACCAATTGAACCGCGCGATCGCGTTCGCGGTGGCCCGCGTGCTGTCGGCGATTGCCGCCCCGATGACGGTGGCGCGCGCCATCAAGGGTTCGTACGACATCGCCGAGGGCCTCAAGACCCGCAGCGCCGCCAAGGAAACGGAACGGATCCAGCAGCTGATGATGGAGGTGTCGATTCTCGAATTCATGATGCGGCAGATCCAGTCACAACTGAAGGACCTGAAGAAGGGGATGGAGCGCGAGACGGAAGAGCATACGCAGAATACCGAGCAGATTTCCAGGCACGTACGCGATCAGGTCGAGGTCAAGCTTGGCATCGCCGATTCCATGCAGGCGGTCGGCGTGATGGCTTGATGATTCGGCGGCGAGAAGCCGTCTGGTATCCACCACGAATATTCAGAGGAGTTCAAACGTGCAAGCAACACAAGTTACCCAGTCGCAAAGCCAGGCGATGCCGCTGGCGCCTTACCAGGCGGTGGAGGCCACCGACTCCAAGGGCGCCGCACGGACCTACCTTGGCATGATTCTCGAGTTCGTGTCCCTGCTGAAGGAACTGCGCAAGACGCTCGATCAGGTCGAGGCGGATCTGAAGGGCGTCAGCCTGGAACTGCTCGAGAGCTTCAAGGAGCAGCAGGAAACCATGCGCGACAAGCGAAAGGAGGCCCAGTGGAAACAGGGTACCGGTCAATTGTGGTCCGGCATTCTCGGGCTTGGAGGCGCGGTGGCCGGCTTCGGCCTGGGCTTCGTGCCGGGGAGCAACGGCGTCGGCATGACCATCGATACAGTCGCCCACGTGTCTGGTCCTGCCGGAAACATCACCTCCGCGGATTTCACGCGGCGGGCGAGCGAGGACAACTACAAGGCTGACGAAGCCCAGACCTTCTCGGAACTTGCCAAGGAGGCGATGCATACCTCCGATGGTTCGGCCGGCAAGGTTGGCGATGAGTCGCATCGCGTGCGCGATGAATACCTGTCGCAAATGCGTGCGCTTATCCAGGAGTGGGTGGCGGCGATGAAGGCCTCTGTCCGGTAATCCGCTGGCGACCCGGCTGGCGTCCGGCGTCCATGCCGGGCGCCATCCTGTCGTTGCGATGTTTCAAACGCTTTAATTGAGGGGCCCGTTCCATGGACCCGATCGACCATACCGAAAACACCGTGCCGCCGTGCACTGATCCCGTCACGCGGTTTCTGACGGCTCGCGGTCTTGCGCCGCGGACCGCCTATCTGGGCGAGTCGGAGTTCGAACTGGGGCTACGCATTGAATGGGATGCCCTGGACCTGACCTACCGGTATGAGGACGGCACGCTATTGCTGTGCGATGTAGCGGCGACACAGGGATCGGACGACGTAGCCGGAGCCATCCGGAGGCTGGTGTCCTTGATTCATGCGCTGGAGCGTGAAGTGCCTGAAGTCGTTGCCGTGCACGGACTGGTGCCGGTCGACGAAGGTCGGGAAGCGGGCGGCGATGGCGCCGACGATGGAGGCCCCGACAGCGAACGGCTTCTGGCCGTCTACCGGCGCCTCGGCGCGGACTGCCGGCCAGATGCCGGCAGTCCGATGATGGCGGTTACCTATGCGATGCGGCAATCGCGTCGCGGCGAGTAAGCCGTGTCACACATCGCGGTGTCACACATCGATCAGGCCCAGGCGGCGTGCCCAGGTCGACAGCTCGGCCGCGTTATGCGCATCGAGCTTGCGCATCAGATTCATGCGGTGCGTTTCGACGGTCTTGAGACTGATCGACAGTCGTCCGGCGATGCGCTTGTTGGTGAGGCCCTCGGC
The DNA here is from genome assembly GCF_007829435.1 of Cupriavidus gilardii J11. GTDB lineage: Bacteria > Pseudomonadota > Gammaproteobacteria > Burkholderiales > Burkholderiaceae > Cupriavidus > Cupriavidus gilardii_D. Next base: position 40,241 of record NZ_VLJN01000020.1, on the reverse strand, counting down.
AATCAGCTTCAGCACCTGTCGTTCGCGCGGGGTCAAGCCGGCGACGGCGACCTGCGTCGCGGTGTCGACGGGGCATGGCAGCGCGATCGGGCCGGCATGGGAGAGGCGGATGGCCGGGTCGATATAGGAACGGTTGACCCGGACGGCATACAACGCGCTCATCAGCCGGTCGACCCCGCTACGCTTGAGGACATAGGCCTGGGCGCCCGCGCGCATCGCTTCCGCGGCGCGCGATTCCGATGGCATGCCCGACAGCACGACCACGCGCGTGCATGGCCACCTGCGGCGAATTGTCGCGATGGCATCGACGCCATCGAGCGAAGGCAGTTGGAGGTCCATCAGCACGATGTCGGGGCGAAGCTGCATGCATACCTGCACGGCGGCATGGCCATCCCCGGCCTCGCCGATGACCGACACCGCGGGGTCGCGGCCAAGCAGCGACTTGAGCCCTTCCCTCATGACGGCGTGATCGTCCACCAGCACGATGCGCAGCACGGGCTTTCCGGCCGTGGGCGAGGGGCGGTCGACATACGCGGGCTGCGGCAGTGCGGCCAGATTGGTCAGGGTTTGAATCGTCATTTGCGTCTCCGGAAGATCGGTGCCGGAAGAGCGGCGCTGCAAGGCTTGGCAGCGCAGGGCCGGCGACTCGTTCAGGTGCCGCAAGTCTATGAGCCCACAATGAGCGTCGAATGATGGAAGGATGAGTTGGAAATGAGGAATGCCGACGGCGGAAGTACGGGATCATCCCGAAGAGCCGCCGTCGATCCGGGCGGCAGCCTAGACAGCGTCGCCCCAAATGCGGCAAGTGTCGCCACAAGTGTCGCTGGACCGCATCTCACCAATATTCAAGGAGTCAGTGATGGATGGTTTTGACCGCCTGTTGGCGGAATTCGGGGAATCGATCGGCATTCCACAGATGGCGTTCGACCAGGATGGCCTGTGCCATATTCGCGTGGACGAGGAGTACCCGATCACCTTTCGCCGCGATGATGAGCACCACAACCTGGTCCTGGTCGGCCTGATCGCGGAACAGCTGCCGGAGAGGCTGGACCACCAGCTGGTCCGCGACATGCTGGCCACCGGTGTGGAACCGTTGCGGGACAATGGCGCGGCACTGGGTCTTGAGCCGATGTCCGGCACGCTGATTCTTCACCAGACCATGCCGCTTGCGAAGATCGACCGCCCGACGCTTGAGCAGGTGCTGGGCAATTTCATTCTGATGCAGAAGGACTGGTCGGCACGCGTGGCCGGAGGCCAGACGACGTCGACTGTCGGCGCTGCTGGCGCCGCCGCCGAGGCGCCGTTGCAGCCGGCGGTGCCACCGGTGGATGGCGCCGGCCTGCATCACCGGCCGCGCCCGAAGACGGTCGAGCAGGCCGGGCCGACGTCCGCCGCCCCCCCGGCCACCCCGGCGCCGCCCGCTAACAATGCGACCAAGCCTGCCGGCCGGCCCAATCCGGAGCCGCGCTACCACCCGCATCTGCATCACCGATAAGCATGGAGGCGACGCGCCCCGGCCCGAATCGGGTGGTTTGCCGATCCTGCTTCTGGGCGTGGCCGCTACCACCCTCGCGGTCAGCGTCCATGCTGCAGTGTCGCGAAGTCGCACACCGGTTCCGACGCGGTGGCGTTGTAGATTGACAACGGCCACCGTCCCTCCGCATCATTCTGGTCAGAAAAAAGGCGGCTCACCCGCAATGACCGGGTCCGGGCGCGCCCTACCAGAAGGAACGGGAAATGAAGTTACCGAATCGCCGGTTTGCCGGTGTCGTGGGCGTCGTCGGCATGATGGCGCTGGTTTACGGATGTGCGCAGGCGCCGGTGGAGCCGGTCGCGGAGCCGGCGGTCGTACAGGCGACGACGCGCGAGGACTTCCGCGCGTTGTCGCTCGAGGTCTATACCTATGCTTATCCACTGGTGCTGGCGGATGTTACCCGGGAGGTAATGTCGGCCCGGACGCCGGTCAATGCGTTCGCGCACCGGCGGACCTTCCCTGATCCAGCCTTTACCGACGTTGCGAGCCCGGATGCGGGCGCCTTGTGCTCGATGGCATGGCTTGACCTGTCCAAGGGGCCGGTGGTGCTGTCGGTGCCGGAAACGCAAGGGCGTTACTACGTGCTGCAGCTGATGGACGGCTGGTCCAACGTATTTGCCTCGGTGGGCAAACGCACGACCGGCACGCACGCCGCCAACTACGCGATCGTACCGCCGGACTGGAGCGGGGCGTTACCGGCTGGGGTGCGGGAGATCCGTGCGCCCACCACGATGGCATGGATCACCGCTCACGTGCAGGCCAACGGCAAGGGTGACTATGGCACCGTGCGCCGCTTGCAGAACGGCTTCCGGCTGACGCCGCTGGCGGCCTGGCCGCACGGCCGTTCGGCGCTGGCGCCGCTGCCTACATTGCGCCCGGTGGCGACCGATACCGAGACGTCGCCGGTCGAGCAGGTGGCGGCCATGGATGCGCAATCGTTCTTCAGCCGCTTCGCGGCGCTGTTGCCGGCCAATCCGCCGGTGAGCGGCGATGACACGATGATGCAGAAGGTGCGTGCAATGGGAATCCGGCCCGGCGCGCCATTCGTGACCACCGTGCTGGAACCCGAGACGGCGCGGGCCATCCAGGAAGGTGCGACGAGGGCACTGGACCGCATCGTCGCGAAGGCCCGGGGCGACGGTGCGCAGGCTGCCGGGGCGTGGCTGGCGCGAACCGATCTTGGCCGTTATGGCAGCGACTACGACCGTCGTGCCGCCACGGCCTGGCTGGGACTCGGTACCGGTCTGGCCGAGGATACGATGGTGTTCCGCGCGCAGTCGGACGCGCAGGGCCGGGCGCTGGACGGTCGTGGCCGCTATGTCATCCGTTTCGACAAGGGCCAATTACCGCCAGCGCAAGCGTTCTGGACGCTGTCGCTGTATGACGATGGCCAGCAGCTGGTCGACAATCCGCTTCGACGCTACGCCATCCACAGCGGCGACCGGCTGCGTCGCAATCGCGACGGGTCGATCGACATCGTGGTGCAAAACGAGCCGCCGCCGCGCCGGCAGAGCGCCAACTGGTTGCCGGCGCCGGCCGGGCCATTCAACCTGATGCTGCGTGTCCACTGGCCCAGGCAGGCCGCGCTGGACGGCAGTTGGGCGCCGCCGGCGGTCATGCCGTCCGAGTGACCGGCAGAGGCTTGGCGCCTTTCAGTGCGTGGCGCAGCCGCAGGCGCTCCGGATGGTGGGATGCGGATCGCCGGGCACCTGCGCGGCCGTCGCACGGAGGGCGTTCGCGCCTTCCGCCGCCAAACTCGCGCGCAGCTGGTGCGCGGCTTCGACCATATTGGCGAGCGCCGCCTCGGTTTCGGCCCAGCCGCGGGTCTTCAGTCCGCAATCCGGGTTGACCCACAGGCGTTCCGGGGCAATCACCTGGCATGCGCGCGTCAACAGCCGGCACATCGCATCGACCGTCGGCACGCGCGGTGAGTGGATGTCGTAGACGCCCGGGCCGATATCGTTCGGATAGTCGAACGCACCGAATCCTTCCAATAGCTCCATCGCCGAGCGGGATGTCTCGATGGTGATGACGTCCGCGTCGAGGGCGGCGATCGACGGCAGGATGTCGTTGAACTCGGCGTAGCACATATGGGTGTGTATCTGCGTGTCGTCGCGCACGACCGACGCCGCGATGCGGAACGCGCGTACCGCCCATTCCAGATAGGCGTTCCAGTCGCCGCGTCGCAACGGCAATCCTTCGCGCAGGGCCGGCTCGTCGATCTGGATTACCCGGATGCCGGCCCGTTCGAGATCGGCCACCTCGTCGCGGATCGCCAGCGCGAGCTGCAGGGCGGTGTCGGCGCGCGGCTGATCGTCGCGGACGAACGACCACTGCAGCATCGTGACGGGGCCGGTCAACATGCCCTTCATCGGCCGCTCGGTCAGCGACTGCGCATAGCGCGCGGTGTCGACGGTCATCGGCTCGGGCCGGTACACGTCGCCGTAGATCAGCGGAGGCTTGACGCACCGCGAGCCATAGCTCTGCACCCAGCCGGATTCGGTGAACGCGTAGCCGCACAGCTGCTCGCCAAAGTACTCGACCATATCGTTGCGCTCGGCTTCGCCGTGGACCAGGACGTCCAGGCCCAGTGCCTCCTGGCGACGCACCGTCGTTTCGATCTCGGCGCGAATGCGCTGCAGGTATTCAAGCGCGCCCAGTTCGCCGCGTTTGTAGGCCGCACGGACCTGGCGGATCTCGGCGGTCTGCGGGAAGGAGCCGATTGTCGTGGTGGGCAGCGGTGGCAGTTTCAGTGCCTCATGCTGGACGGCGATGCGGTGCGCGAACGGGCTGCGGCGCTGCGCCATCGCAGGGGTCACCGTGGCGGCGCGGCGGCGTACCTGCTCGTTGACGACCCGGCGCGAGGACCGGCGGCGCGCCTGCGCTGCGTCGGAAGCAGCGAGCGCGTCGGCGACGGCTTCCTCTCCCTGGTTCAGGGCGACGGCCAGTACACGAAGTTCTTCCAGTTTCTCCGTGGCGAAGGACAGCCAGCCGCGGATCTCCGGGTCGAGCCGGGTTTCAGGTTCGAGCGATACCGGGACATGCAGCAGCGAGCAGGAGGGGGCGAGCCACAGCCGGTCGCCAAGCGCTTGATGCGAGGGCGCCAGCGTCGCGAGGATGGCGCGCAGATCGGCCCGCCACACGTTGCGCCCGTCGATCACGCCCGCCGACAGCACGGCCTGCGCTGGCAGCACGCGCAGCCAGGCGTCGAGCTGCGAGGGGGCGCGCACGAGGTCGATATGAAATCCATGCACGGGCAATGCGGCGGCACGCCCGGCGTGATCGGCGGCGCTGTCGAAGTAGGTGGCGAGCAGCAGCTTGACGCCGCATTCCGCCAGCGCGGCGTACGCGCTGTCGCAGGCGTCGAGCCAGCGGTCGTCGAGGTCCAGGCACAGCGCCGGCTCGTCCATCTGCACCCACTCGATGCCGCGCTTGCGCAGCTGCGCGAGGATGTCCCGATAGGCCTGCGCCAGCGCTGGCAGCAGCGTGAGGCGGTCGAATCCTGGCTGATGCGATTTCGACAGCCACAGCCAGGTGATGGGGCCAATCAGCACCGGCTTGATGGTGCGGCCCTGCTGCAGCGCCTGGTCGATCTCGTCATAGAACCAGCTGGCGCCGCCATCGAAGCGGCTGTCCTGGGACAGCTCGGGTACCAGGTAGTGATAGTTGGTGTCGAACCACTTGGTCATTTCCATCGCTGGCTGGCTGGCGTTGCCGCGGGCCAGTTCGTAGTACTGCGCTAGCGTAAGGTGTCGCGCGTCGAAGCCGAAGCGGGCCGGCAGCGCGCCCAGCAGGACCGACATGCCCAGCATCTGGTCGTAGTAGGCGAAGTCCCCGGCGGCGGCCATGTCGACGCCGGCATCGGCCTGCCGTTGCCAGTGGGTCGTGCGCAGTTGCGCGGCGACGTGGCGCAACGCCGCCTCGTCGATCTCGCCGCGCCAGAACGCTTCCTGCGCGAACTTCAGCTCGCGTTTTGCGCCGATGCGCGGAAAGCCAAGGATGTGTGTGCGTGCCATTGAATGCTCCAGGAACGGGACATGCCTGCGGCCTCGGGCCGGGCGTTATGGATGGCGCACAGTGTCCGGGGCGGGGTAGAATGAATCAAGCGATAATTTTTAAACACAATATGAATGCCATTCATATCAACGGCGTTGGCGTGTACATCGCGGGACGGACACGATGATCGAGGTCCGGCATTTCCGCTCGCTGGTGGCAATTGCCGAGTCGGGCAAGCTGGCGTCGGCGGCGGAGCGCGTCCATGTCAGCCAGTCCGCGCTGTCACACCAGATCAAGGCATTGGAGGCGCACTACGGCTTGCCGTTGTTCGAGCGCACGCGCGGCGGACTGCGTTTCACCGCCGCGGGCGATCGGCTGCTGGCGCTGGCGCGCGATGCGCTGGCGGCGATCAGCGCGGCGGAGCGCGATGTCGAAAGGCTAAAGGGCGATACGCGCGGCGAGCTGCGCATCGTGCTGGAGTGCCACACCTGCTTCGACTGGCTGATGCCGGTGATGGACGAGTTCCGCAAGCGCTGGCCCGAGGTCGAAGTGGACCTGGTGGCGGGGTTCCACGCGGACCCGCTGGCGTTGCTGGCGGAAGGCCGTGCGGACATGGTGATTGGCTCGCCGCCGGCGCGGCGTCGCGGATGGGCGGTGGCGCCGCTGTTCCGCTTCGAGATCCTGGCGGTGGTGGCCAACGAGCACCGGCTGCGCAACAAGCGGCGAATCGATGCGACGGATCTGGACGGTGAGACGCTGATCACCTATCCGGTGCCCGAGAGCCGTATCGACCTGATCCGCGAGGTGCTGGAGCCGGCCGGCATCCGGCTGCAGCGGCGCACCGCGGAGCTGACGGTCGCTATCCTGCAACTGGTGGCCAGCCGTCGCGGCGTGGCTGCGTTGCCCAACTGGGGCGTGAAGAACTACGTGGATCACGACTACGTGCTGGCAAAACGTATTGGTCCGACGGGACTCTGGAGCGAGCTGTACGCGACCATGGCCGCGGACCTGGCGCAGCGTCCGTTTGCGCGTGACTTCGTGGCCATCGTGCGCGAGATCTGCGCGGCGCAACTGGACGGCATTGTGCTGCTCGGCGAGGTGCCCGCCGCCGTGCAGAAGGGGAGGGGCCGCGCACCGGAACGATCGCGTGCCGGCGGCGCGCGAAGGAAGACAGTGGCACCGTTGTAAACCCGTCGCCCGCGCTTTCGCGAGGGGCGATGGGGTGTGACCGCGGGCCCCGCGCGATGCTATTGCACGGCCAGGGCGGCGAGTTGTGTGGGAATCGCGCGGTCGTGTGCCGCGACCTGGGCGGATCGTTGCGTGTCGGAACGGTTGTCGCAACTGACGTCCCGTACGTCGACGCCGTTTTGCAGGCGCTTGACGAACAGGCACAGCAGCGAATCGTCGGCAGCGCCGACCCGCAGCTTCAGCAGCCGGCCCGGTGTGGCGGTGTCGGTGGCAAGGTCGAGCCGGTCGAGCGACAGGCCGGTCCGTCGCGCGGTGGCCAGCGTCCATTCGATGGCGCCCCACAGGTCAGCATCATCGAGCGTGACATCGAGGTTGAGCATGGCCTCGGGGCGGGCGGGGGGCGGCGTTTGCATGGCGTCGGCGGGTTGGGAGAGAACAGCAACAATCTACCAGCCGCCCCGCAAAATAGGCTTCTGAATCTTCCTGGATAGGGTTGCTCGAACGGAATAAATCGCTATCATTGGCCTGACAAGCAGAGAATATATCTCTGTGTCTAAAGTTTCGGCCTGTTTTCCCCTGACCGCCGCCATGCCCCCCACGCCCAAACTCGACGAGACCGACCGCCGTATCCTGCGCGCATTACGCCGCGATGGCCGGCTGTCCAACCTGAAGCTGGCCGAGCAGGTGGGGCTGTCGCCGACGCCTTGCTGGAATCGCGTGCGCGCGCTGGAGGAGGCTGGCGTGATCCAGGGCTATACGGCCCTGCTGAACCAGAAGGCGCTGGGACTGCCCGACACCGTGTTGATCGAGGTCACGCTGGAGCGTCACGACGACGATATGCTGGACCGTTTCGGCCGCGCGCTGGCGCAGCTTCCCGAAGTCATGGAAGCGTATCTGCTGACGGGCGAGTACGACTACCTGATCAAGGTGGCCGTGGCGGGCACCGAGGGCTACGAGGAGTTCCTGCGCCACAAGCTGTACAAGCTGCCGGGGCTGCGGCACAGCCGGTCGACCTTCGTGTTGCGCTGCATGAAGCGAGAACCGTCGGTCGAACCGTGAGCCGCGCGCCTCGGGTGCCCGCTTATTCGCCGATCACCTCGAGTTCGAACTGCCCGCTGGGACCGTCGTAGCCGATACGCAGGCGTGTGCCGGTGTGGCGGCATTGTCGGGCGACATTGCGCAGCTCGGTCTGCTGCTCGCCGCGGCGCAGCCGCGTCTTGGCCTTGGTGCTGATCTCGCTCGGGCCGCAATCGTCATTGCGGCAGGCATAGCGCATCCACTGCCCATAGGAGCGGGGGCGCGTGGTGGCTTCCGTGATGGTCCGGCAGAGCGGACAACGATGCAGCGGAGAAGTCATCGCCATTCCCTTTCATTGTCGAAGCGCGCCATGGTTGCCAGGCAACAGGCGCCGGCATGCGGCAGTTCCGCGGATGGAACGATCCAGGGGAAGGCGATTATGGGGAAGGAGCGGTGGCATTCGCTACACCCAAACGGGTGCCGCCGCCACCGCCGGGCATGACCGGGGCTGCCGGCCATGCCGTGATGCAACGAACGCGGTCGAACGCGTCAGGCCGCCTTCGACTTCGCGGCCGGCTTGCGCGCCGGCGCTGCCTTGCGCGCAGCCGGCTTGCCGGCCGTGGTGCGCGACTTCTTGCTGGCGGCGGACTTCTTGGCGGCAGCGGCCCTGGCCTTTTCCTTGGCGGCGGCAGCCTTTTCCTTCGCGGCCTGCTTTTCGGCTTGCTGAGCGGCCTTGGCGGCAGCAACGGCTTGCGCGACTTCGCGCTTCGCGTTGTCGATCGCCTTCTTGCTGTCGGCGCGCAGCTTCAGCAGGCGCTTCTTGGCGGCCTCGGCTTCGCGGACCAGAACGCTTGCCTTCCTGGTCGGGGCGGCGGACTTCTTCGCGGCCGCCGGCTTGGCGGACTTCACTGCGCGCGGTGCGGCTTTCTTGTTGGCAACGGCCATGGTGTTTGATACCCGTCTGTTGTTGTGAAGTTGCGAGTATAACGCTTCATATGACGCGCACATAACACAGTTGCGCTTTTGGCGGGAAATTTCGATGTCCTATGCTGCGTACTGCAATCGCGCAACATTCCGTTTCCGTTTCGTTGGAGGCACACGATGGCAGATTCTTCCCGCAACAGCGGCAGCACGCTGATTCCCTGCCTGCGCTATCGCGATGCGCACGCAGCGATCACCTGGTTATGCAACGCGTTCGGCTTCGAGGCGCAGATGGTCGTCGAGAATGACGACGGTACTGTCGCGCATGCCCAGTTGCGTTATCGCAACGGCATGATCATGCTCGGCTCGGTTATGGATTCGCCGTATGGCCGGCTGATGCGGCAGCCGGACGAGGTGGACGGCGCGCAGACACAGAGCATCTATGTGGTGGTGGACGATGCCGACGCGGTGTATCGCAAGGCAAAGGAGGGCGGCGCGACTATCGTGCTGGAGTTGCGCGACCAGGATTACGGCGGACGGGACTTCAGTTGCTTCGACCCCGAGGGCCATCTGTGGACCATCGGCACCTATGACCCATGGTGAGGCCGCTTCGCAATCTATTGAACATGCAGCGAGGAGACACGCATGACCACACGCATCTTCGTCAACCTTCCAGTCAAGGATCTGGACCGTTCCGTGGATTTCTTCACGCGGCTGGGGTATCGCTTCGATCCGAAATTCACGGACCGCAATGCCACGTGCATGGTGATCAGCGACCAGATCTTCGTGATGCTGCTGGTCGAGGACTTCTTCAGGACATTCACGCACAAGGCCGTCTGCGATACCGCCACCAGCACCGAAGCGATTCTTGCCCTGTCCATGGACAGCCGCGCCGCGGTGGATGACATGGTGGGCAAGGCCGTGGCCGCCGGCGGCCGCACCGCCAGCGCGCCGAAGGACTACGGCTTCATGTACCAGCACGGCTTCGAGGACCTGGACGGGCATTTGTGGGAGGTGTTTTATATGGAGCCGGAGGCCGCGGCGTGATGGACCTCCCGGGATGCGGACACACCGTGGACCGTTAGCGGCCTAGCGCATCGCCTCCTGCAACGCCCGCACCAGCGCCATCAACGGTTCGCTTTGCTGCGAGCGCCGCAGCCACATCGCGCCTACCGGTGGCAGGTCCCAGCTGAGCGGGTGCGGCAGCATGGCCGCACCCGCGCTGGCCAGTTCCGTGGCCACGGCGCGCGGCACGATGGCGATGGCGCGCGCCTGCGTGCGCAGCAGCGTTTCCATCGTCTTGATCGAATAGGTTTCCACCAGCGGCAGCGGCGGCGCCACGCCGGCCACCGCGAACATCGTATTGATGGTGCGGCGCGTGGGCGTGTGCGGCGGCGGCAGGATCCAGTCGAGCGCGGCCAGCTTTTTCCAGTCGAGCTTGCCGCGCGCGAGGCCGCGCGCGGCGGAGGCGGATACCACGAGCGTGGGTTCCTCGCGGTACAGCGGAACCTGCACCACGTCTTCGCCGGCCGCATAGAACGAACGCGCGATCACGCAGTCCAGCTCATGGGCGCGTAGCGCAGCGACGAGCTCGTCGGTGGTGCCTTCGCGAACCATGACGGCGATGCGTGGCCGCTGTGTCAGCGCGTGCGAGCACGCGGCGTCGAGGACCGTGGCCGATACGAACGGAATGATCCCGATGCGCAACCGTGCGCCGAGACCGGCGTCGAGCACCGCAAGCTCGCGCCCCAGCGCCTCTGCGTCGGCGAGCGCGAGACGCGCATAGGCAAGCACCGCCTGTCCCGTCTCGGTGGCTTCCAGCCCGGCGCGCGATCGCAGGAACAGCGGTGTGAGGAAGATCGCCTCGATCTCGCGCAGGGCCTTGGTGATGGCCGGCTGGCTCAGGTTCAGTGCCGCCGCGGCGCGCGACAGCGAGCGCTGGCGCTCCAGCGTCAGCAGCAGCGAGAGCTGGCGCAGGCGCAGGCGAGAAACGACGTTGTGCTGCAGGCGGTCGGCGGTGGTGGGCATGGCGTGTGGCCGTTCTGGCGGCGTCGTATAACCGGATCGATATGGAAGGATAATGCAATCGTGCGTCCCGGTTATTCGACCGCCCTATACTGGCCGCTGCGAGTCGGACAGTCGCGCGCTGGCGCGGCCCGGCCAACGTCTTTATCCCTAGCCTCGGACCATCATGTTTACCACCCGTCCCGAAATCGTCGGCAGCTTCGGCGTCGTGTCTTCCACGCATTGGTTGGCCTCGCAGACCGCGATGGGCGTGCTCGAGCGCGGCGGCAATGCGTTCGATGCCGCGGTTGCCGGCGGCTTCGTGTTGCAGGTCGTCGAGCCGCATCTGAACGGGCCCGGCGGCGAGGTGCCGATCCTGTTCTGGAGCGAGCGGGAGCGCGCGCTGCGCTCGATCTGTGGACAGGGGCCGGCGCCGGCACTGGCCGATCCGGCCGGGATGCGCGCGATGGGCCTGGAGCTGGTGCCCGGTATCGGGCTGCTTCCGGCGACGGTGCCGGGTGCCTTTGGGGCATGGATGGTGATGCTGCGCGATCATGGCACGTGGTCGCTAGCCGACGTGCTGGCGCCGGCCATTCATTACGCGCGCCATGGCTTCCCGCTGGTGCCGCGCATTTCGCAGGCGATTCTGGCCGTGCGCGAACTGTTCGAGCAGGAGTGGCGCGATTCCGCGCAGGTGTGGATGCCGGATGGCCGCGTGCCGCGTCCCGGCAGCCTGTTCGCCACGCCGGCGCTGGCCGATACGTATCAACGAATCGTCGAAACGGCGCAGTCCGCGGGCGACGGGCGCGAACGCCAGATCGATGCCGCGCTCGACTGCTGGTATCGCGGTTTTGTCGCGCGCGAGATCGACACGTATTGCCGCACGCAGGCCGTTCGTGACACGACCGGCGAGCGGCATCGCGGCCTGTTGCGCTATGAGGATATGGCGGGCTGGCAGCCCGAGATCGAAGCGCCGTTGTCGCTGGATTTCGGCCGTTATACCGTGGCGAAATGTGGTGTGTGGAGCCAGGGTCCGGCATTCCTGCAGCAGCTCGGCATGCTGCGGCACGTCGGCCTGGAGCAGCACGATCCGACCTCGCCCGGTTTCGTGCATCGCATCGCCGAGGCGGCCAAGCTGGCCATGGCCGACCGTCTTGCCTGGTATGGCGATCCCCGCTTTGGCGACGTGCCCGCGCAGGGTTTGCTGGACGACGGCTATCTGCGCGAGCGCGCCGGGCTGATCGGCGCGCGGGCGTCGACCGCGATCCGTCCCGGCACCGTTGCGGGACGTGCCCCGCGCCTGCCCGACCTCGCGGCGGCGGAGCGCACGCTGTCGAATGCCGACGTGCGCTTCGGTGTCGGCGAGCCGACCTTTGCCGCGCTGCCGCCCGTGGCCGAATGGGCCGAGCGCGAGATTTTCGTCGGTGACACCTGCCACCTCGACGTGATCGACCGCGACGGCAATATGGTCGCGGCGACGCCGTCCGGCGGCTGGCTCTCGTCCAGCCCCGTGATTCCGTCGCTGGGATTCTCGCTGAATACGCGCCTGCAAATGACGTGGCTTGAGCCGGGTCTGCCGAACACGCTCGCGCCGGGCAAGCGTCCCTGCACGACGCTGTCGCCGTCGCTCGCGCTGCGCGATGGCGAGCCCTATATGGTGTTCGGCACGCCGGGCGGCGACCAGCAGGACCAGTGGTCCGTGGCCTTTTTCCTGCGGCATGCGGTGCATGGCATGAACCTGCAGGAGGCGATCGATGCGCCGGCCTGGCATATCGACCATTTCCCGGGGTCGTTCTGGCCGCGCCAGACGGTGCTGAACCGCGTCAGCATCGAATCGCGCTTTCCGCAGGCGACGCTGGACGCGCTGGCGCAGTGCGGCCACGAGCTTCGCGTCGGCGAGCCCTGGTCCGAGGGGCGGATGTCGGCGTGTTCCCGCGAGCGCGACGCGCGGGGCCGCCTGGTGTTGCGCGCCGGCGCGAATCCGCGCGGCATGCAGGGTTACGCGGTGGGACGCTGACGCGGGCGGTGACGCGCATCAGCTCCCTTCGATTTCTTGCCGGTTGTGCGCTTCTGCCGCGCGTGGCCGGTGTTTGGCAACGGCAACTGGGGGAAAACAAAATGACCATGAAGACGATGATTCGGGCCTGCCTGCGCGGTGTCGCGGCGCTGGCCCTTGGCTGTGCCGCTGGCGTGGCGTCCGCGCAGACGTATCCGACCAAGCCCGTCACGCTGATCGTGCCTTGGGCACCTGGCGGTTCGACCGATATCCTGGCGCGCGTGCTGTCGGAACACCTGACGCGTTCGCTGGGGCAGCCGGTCATCGTCGACAACAAGCCGGGCGCCTCGGGCAATATCGGCTCGGCCGCCGTCGCGCGCGCCAAGCCGGACGGCTACACGCTGCTGGTCGGCTCGATGAGCACGCACGCGATGAACCCGGCGCTGATGTCGAACATGCCGTTCCGCGGCGTGGAGGATTTCACGCCACTGGGCCTGCTGGCCTATGTGACCAACACCATGGTGGTCCATCCGTCGGTGCCGGCCAGCAATGTGAAGGAATTGATCGCCTACGCGAAAGCGAACCCCGGCAAGCTGGCCTATGCGAGCGCGGGTCCGGGTTCGACCAATCACCTGAGCGCCGTGCTGTTCGAGAAGATGGCAGGCGTGGAGATGCTGCACGTGCCGTACAAGGGCGGTGCGCCGGCGGTGGTCGACACCGTCGCGGGGCAGACCCAGCTGCTGTTCTCGGCCGGCACGCAGACGCTGCCTCACGTCAAGGCCAACAAGCTGCGGCTGCTGGCCGTGACCGAGGCGAAGCGCTCGCCGCTGTTGCCGCAGGTGCCGACCGTGGCCGAGACGGTGCCGGGCTATGAGCTGTCGGTGTGGTACGGCGCATTCGGTCCGGCCGGCATGCCGGCGCCACTGGTGAAGCGCCTGAACGCCGAGATCAACAAGGTGATGATGATGCCGGAAGTGAAGGCGAAGATGGACGCGATCGGCGTGGAGACGACCACGTCGACGCCGCAGCAGTTCGCCGAAGTGCTGCGGCGCGATGCCGACCGCTACGGCAAGCTGATCCGCGAACTGAACATCAAGGCGGAGTGACAGTGGCCGGCGCAAGCATCGACATGACGGAAGGCGCCGCATTGCCGCCAGGCTTGCCGGCGGAAGAGGCGGCCGCGTTGCGCAGCGCGTGCGAGGCCGCGCGCGATGCCGGCGAGATCTTCGCCGCCGTCGGGAGCGCCACGCTGCGTCTGCTGGGCCCCGGCCTGCTGACGATCAATGCGTGGCGGCCGGCCACGTCGGAAGTGGTGCGGCTGTGGTCCAGCGACCCGGCCGCCTATCCGGTGGGCGGCAGCAAGCGCAAGGGCGATACACCATGGGCCCGGCGCGTGTTGTGGGACGCTGAAGTGTTTGTCGGCGAGGGCGACGCGGCGCTGGCCGAGGTCTTCGACGACATCGCGACGATCCGCGGATTGGGGCTGAAGGCCGTGGTCAACGTGCCGGTTCGCGAAGCCGGCCGATGCATTGGCACGTTCAATTACCTGGCGCCTCGCCCGCAGTGGCGGACCGAGGAGGTCCGGTTGCTGGAAACGCTGGCGACGTTTGTCACGCCGGCGTTCGACCGCTTGCCTGGCTGAACGCCGGCACCGCGCCGCGAACGCAGGTGACGTCGGGAGACGCCATCCCGCGTGGCGGCGGCCCTGGCGGCTTTGCTGCGGTCCTTGCTTGATGCGTTATTGCGGTGCGCTGGCGCCGGTGCCGCTGGTACCGGTGCTGCCGCCCGAGCCCGCCGCCGCGCCTGAGCCGGTGGTGCCGTCCGTGGTGCTCGAGCCGGTGGCGCCAGTCGAACCCGAGGTGCCCGTGCTGCCCGTGGTGCCGCCGGTGGTATCGGTGCCGGTGGTGCCGGTTGCGCCGGTGGTGCCCGTGCCTGTCGCACCGGTGGTGCCGCTGGTCCCCGTGCCGGCCGGGGTGCTGGAGGTGGAGTCCGTCGCCGGTGTCTGCTCGTTGCGGTTACAACCGGCAACCACGGTGCCCAGCATGGCGACGCTCAGTGCTGCTACGGAAATCCAGTTTCGTTTCATCATGGTTTGGCTCCTATAGTTGGTCCCCACGGCAAGTAGGCAATGCCCGTACCAGGCAAGCGAGTTTTGCCGGAAACGTTCGCTTCGCTGCACTTGCCATGCTTCTTGCTTGGGTTGCCGTCTTTCCGGGAGCAAGAGCCATGGCGAAGCCCTTTACGCCCAAGCGGCGTGCGTTTCTGAAAGCGATTGGGGCCGGCCTGCCGGCGTCGGCGGGCGCTGTCGCGCTGGTGTCCGATGGGGTCGTATCGGCGCAGCCGAAGCGGGCCGGCGGCGATGCGGCAAGCGGCCGCGACGTGTCCCAATTTTTCAACTCCCGCGAAAGAATTACCGTGGACGCCGTGGTCGCGCGGTTGATCCCGAACGATGAACTCGGACCCGGCGCGAAGGAAGCGGGAGTCACCGATTTTCTCGATCGGCAGCTGGCGGGACCCTGGGGCAGCGGAGACAACTTCTATCGCCAGGGACCGTTTCGCCAGGGCACGCCGGAGCAGGGCTACCAGCTCCCGCTGACACCGGCGGAGGTGTTCCGCACCGGGCTGGCGAAGCTGGACGAGGCCAGTGCGCGCCAGCATGGCGGCAAGGGCTTTGCGCAGCTGTCGCCGTCCGAGCAGGACGCCTTGCTGACCGCCCTGCAGAAGGGCCAGCTCGACATGGGCGCATTGCCGGGCGCGGTGTTCTTCCAGATGATGCTGGACGGCACCATGGAGGGCTTCTTTTCCGATCCGATGTATGGTGGCAATCGCGATATGGTCGGGTGGAAGCTGCTGGGATTCCCCGGCATCTATGCCAGCTACTCCAACGATATCGAGCGGCATAACGTCGCCTATGTGCGACCGCCGATGTCGATTGCCAAGGCGCGTGCGTCGGGGCATGGGCAGCATGGCGCCATGCATGGCGCTCCGGCCGCGCCGGCTGCCGGAGCACGCCGATGAGCAAGACCCTCAAGGCGGTGGACGCGGTGCTGATCGGCGGCGGCTGGACCGGCTCGGTGATCGGCAAGGAGCTGGCGGCGGCGGGCTTGCGCGTAGTGGTGCTCGAACGGGGCGAGCCGCGCTGGCCGTCGCCGGATTTCCAGGCGCCGGCCATCCACGACGAACTGCGTTACGTGCGCCGGCATGCGCTGCACCAGAACACAGCCACCGAAACCTTTACCTTCCGCAACAACACCAGCCAGACCGCCTTGCCGATGCGGCGCTGGCAGTTCGCCTATCCGGGAACTCATCTCGGCGGCGCGGGCAATCATTGGTCGGGGGCCTACTATCGCTTCGATCCGGTCGACTTCAAGCTGCGCAGCCACCACGAGAAGCGTTACGGCAAGGCGATCTTCGCGCCGGAGATCACCGCGCAGGATTGGCCGGTGAGCTATGACGAGCTGGAGCCGTACTACGACCGCTTCGACTACCTGATCGGCGCATCCGGCTATGCGGGGAATCTGAAGGGCAAGGTGCAGCCCGGCGGCAATCCGTTCGAACCATGGCGATCGCGGCCGTATCCGAATCCGCCGATGAAGGTACCGTTCGCGTCGGCGTTGTTCGGCGAGGCGGCCGCTTCGCTGGGGTACCACCCCTATATCCAGCCGTCGGCGTTATCCACGCGGCCCTATACAAACAGCGAAGGGCTGCCGATGAGCGCTTGCGTGTATTGCGGCTTCTGCTCGAACTTCGGTTGCGAGCACTACGCCAAGGCATCGCCGCAGGTATGCATCCTGCCGGCCGCGCTGAAGCTCGATACCTTCGAGCTGCGCACCGGAGCCCATGTGCTGCGCGTGGAGATGGACAAGGAACGCAAGCTCGCACGCGGCGTGACCTACGTGGACGGCAAGGGCGAAGAAGTGTTCCAGCCCGCCGAGATGGTGTTCCTGTGCGCGTTCAGCGTGAACAATGTTCGCCTGCTGCTGCTGTCCGGCATCGGCAAGCCGTACGATCCGGCGACCGGGCAGGGCGTGGTGGGGCGCAACTACACACATCAGACGACTTCCGGCGTCAACCTGTTCTTCGACGAGCGGACGCATCTGAATCCGTTCATGGGCGCCGGCGCGGCCGCGGTGACGATGGACGATTTCAGCGTGGACAACTTCGATCATGGACCGCATGGGTTTGTCGGTGGCGGCTACATCCAGATCCAGGTGGTCAGCGGCGCGCCGATCAGCTATCACCCCACGCCACAGGGCACGCCCGCATGGGGCAGCGAATGGAAGAAGGCGGTGCGGCGCTACTATAACCACTCGGCGTCGATCACCATCACCGGCTCGGCGATGCCGACGAGGGGCGCCTATCTCGATCTCGATCCCACCTATCGCGATGCGTGGGGGCAGCCGCTGCTGCGCATCACCTACGACCTGCCGGACAACGACATCCGACTGTCGGCCTTCCTGACCGGGAAGGGCGACGAGATCGGCAAGGCGATGCGCGGTGTGATCGCGACCGAGCCCGGACCGCGCAGGCGGCCTTTCACCGCGACCAGCTACCAGTCCACGCACCTGACCGGCGGCGCGGCGATGGGCGCCGACCCGGCGACCAGCGTGGTCAACCGTTACGGGCAATGCTGGGACGCGGCCAATGTGTTCGTGACCGGCGCCTCGCTGTTCCCGCAGAACTCGAACTACAACCCCACCGGCACGGTGGGCGCGACCGCCTATTGGATCGCCGATGCGGTCAGGCGCCACTATGTCAAGGCGCCCGGGAAGCTGATCGCATGAACGGCCCGCACGATCCCAACGACCCGCACGATTCGCCGGAATCGGTGGCGGGGCGCCGACGCATCACCACCCTGGTGGCGTGGATGGTGGCGCTGATCGGTATCTCGCCGCTGTATGGCGTGTTGTACCAGGTGCTGCCGGACTACGTCGGCGGCGATCGGCCCACGGCGGGCCAAGGGCAGCGGCAGGCTCCGGCGGATGCGGGGCAGTCCGGGCAGGTGGCGGGTACCGCGGCGCCCGCGGCGGGCCCGGGGGCATCCGCGCCGCCCGCCGCACCGGTCAGGCACTCGACGGATTTCGTGCCGAAGGAGGCGGACTGGTCCCGCGTGTTGCACCAGAGCGGCGACGACGCGGCCAGGCGCGGCGCCACCATTGCCAGCAGTGGCAACGGCGCCGGTGCCGTGGCCTGCGTGTCATGCCATGCCGGGGCGCCCGCCGGACAGGGCGCCGCGCCGGCAGCGCCGGCGGGCGCGTTCCCCACGCTGGCCGGCATGCCCGCCGACTATGTTGCCAAGCAGTTGTTCGATTATCGACAAGACCGTCGCAGCGATCCCGTCATGGGGCCGATTGCCAAGGCGCTCAAGGACGACGAGATCGCGGCGTTGGCGCGCTACTACGCCGGGCTGCCGGCTCCCGATGTCACGCTGGCGCAGGGCGGGGACTCGCCAGCGCAGAAGCTGCATGCCCTTGGCGACAACGCGCGGGCATTGCCGGCCTGCGCGAATTGTCATGGCGTGGACGGGGAAGGGCAGGGCTTCCTGCTGCCTCGGCTGGCCGGGCAGCCGGCTGATTATCTCGTCAAGCAGTTCGATGCGTTTCGCACCGGTGCGCGGCACAACGATGGCGATGGGGCGATGCGGGGGATTGCGCAGCGGCTTGGGGTGGACGATGTGCGGGCGTTGGGGCGGTTTTATGCGGGGCAGGGGCAGCGGTGATGGGTTTGCCTTGAGCGGTTCGCTGTTGCGGATTGCTGTCGTGGTTTGCGGTTACTTCCCTCTCCCCCGGCCCCTCTCCCGCGGTGCGGGAGAGGGGAGAGCTGCGCGGGATCGGGATGATGTCCTCAGGCATCGGTTTCCGGCTGCATCAGTGTCAGTCCGCCGGCGGGTAGTGGCAGTGCGGTCCGGTATCTGACCTGCTTCAGGGCGAAGCTGGAGCGGATGTTGGAGACCCCGGGGATGGTGGTCAGCTGGTCCAGGATGAAGCGTTCCAGCGCCTGCATGCTGGGTACGACCACGCGCAGCAGGTAGTCGGCGTCGCCCGTCATCAGGTAGCACTCCATGACCTCCGGCCGCTTGTCGATCGCCTGCTCGAAGCGGTGCAGCGCGTCTTCGACCTGCTTTTCCAGGCTGACCTGGATAAACACGTTGATCCGCAGACCCAGCGGCTCGGGGTTCAGCAGCGTGACCTGCTGCTTGATCAGGCCGAGCCGTTCGAGCGCGCGCACGCGGTTGAAGCAGGGCGTGGGCGACAGGTTGACGGCCCTCGCCAGCTCGGCATTGGTGATGCGCGCGTTCTGCTGCAGCTGGTTCAGGATGGCGATGTCGGTGCGGTCGAGCCGTGGGGCTGGCGATTGCATGGCGTAACTGTTCCGGAATTGGGTCGATTTGGAGAATATCTTTACTGTCGGACCGCCGGAAAGCAAGGAAAAACAGACACACATTCCGAGTGCGCAAGCGTAATCTGTAGCGATTCCAGTGAAGCCTGCCAGCCCGGAGTCGCGCGATGACCGATCTTGCCAACGGTGTTTCCCCGATCCTTGCCCTCGGCCCCGCGGCGGCCGACTACGACCCGGACGAGACCGCCGAGTGGCTGGCCGCGCTGGAGGGCGTGATCGCTCACGCGGGGCAGGGCCGCGCCCAATATCTGCTGCGGCGGTTGGCGGAGCATGCGTCCGCGCAAGGCATCGCCTCCGCACGGGTCAGCACAACGCCCTACGCCAATACCATCGCCCCGGAGGCACAGCCGCCGTATCCGGGCGACCTGCAGATCGAGGCGCGGCTGGCGGCCGCGATGCGCTGGAACGCGCTGGCGATGGTGGTGCGCGCCAATCGCGCCTATGGCGAACTGGGCGGCCATATCGCGAGCTATGCGTCCGCCGCCGATCTGTTCGAGGTGGGGTTCCACCACTTCTTCCGCGCCGCCGGTGACCGGCATGGCGGGGATCTGGTCTATTTCCAGCCGCATTCGGCGCCGGGCGTCTATGCGCGCGCCTATCTGGAAGGGTTCCTGCAGGAGTCGCATCTGGAGCATTACCGGCGCGAGATCGCCGGGCCGGGACTGTGCTCGTATCCGCATCCATGGCTGATGCCGGACTTCTGGCAGTTTCCCACCGGCTCGATGGGCATCGGGCCGATCAACGCGATCTACCAGGCCCGCTTCATGCGCTATCTGCAGAACCGGGGGCTGCTGCGGACCGAGGGGCGGACCGTGTGGGGATTCTTCGGCGACGGCGAGATGGACGAGCCGGAGTCGATCGGTGCGTTATCGCTGGCCGCGCGCGAGCAGCTGGACAATCTGGTGTTCGTGGTCAATTGCAATCTGCAGCGGCTCGACGGGCCCGTGCGGGGCAATGGCCGGATCATCGACGAGCTGGAAGCGCTGTTTGCGGGCGCCGGATGGAACGTGATCAAGGTGCTGTGGGGCTCGGACTGGGACCCGCTGTTCGCGCGCGATCGCACCGGCGCGCTGCTGCGCGCGTTCGCGCAGACGGTGGACGGCCAGTTCCAGACCTTCTCCGCCAACGATGGCGCCTACAACCGCAAGCATTTCTTCGGACAGAACCCCGAACTGGCGGCGCTGGTCGCCGATCTGAGCGACGAGGATATCGAACGGCTGCGGCGCGGCGGCCACGATGTCCGCAAGCTGCATGCCGCCTATGCCAGCGCGATGCGGCATCGCGGCCAGCCCACCGTGATCCTCGCCAAGACGATGAAGGGCTTCGGCATGGGGGCGGCGGGTCAGGGCCGCATGACCACCCACCAGCAGAAGAAGCTCGATACCGAAGACCTCAAGGCGTTTCGCGATCGGTTCGGACTGCCGCTGTCCGACGACGACGTGGCGCAACTCAGGTTCTACAAACCAGCGGAAGACAGCCCGGAAATGCGCTACCTGCATGAACGCCGGGCTGCCCTGGGAGGCTATCTGCCCAGAAGGCGGAGCGCCGCGACGCGGGGCTTGACCATTCCCGCGTTGCCATCCTGGGGGCAATTCGCGCTGGACGCCAATGGTCGGGAGATGTCCACGACGATGGCGTTCGTGCGCATGCTGGGCGGCCTGTTGAAGGATGCCGCGCTCGGGCCGCGCGTGGTGCCGGTCGTGGCCGACGAGGCACGCACTTTCGGCATGGCCAACCTGTTCCGGCAGGTGGGGATCTATTCGCCGCAGGGTCAGCGCTACGAGCCCGAGGACCTCGGCTCGATGCTGTACTACCGCGAGTCCACTGGCGGGCAGATCCTGGAGGAGGGCATCTCGGAAGCGGGCGCGATCTCGTCGTGGATCGCCGCGGCCACTGCGTACAGCGTGCACGATCTGCCGATGCTGCCGTTCTACATCTACTACTCGATGTTCGGCTTCCAGCGGATCGGCGACCTGATCTGGGCCGCCGCCGACCAGCGCGCACGCGGCTTCCTGATTGGCGCGACGTCGGGCAAGACCACGCTGGGCGGCGAGGGGCTGCAGCACCAGGACGGCACCAGCCATCTGGCGGCATCGGCCATTCCGAACTGCCGCGCATGGGACCCGGCGTTCGCCTATGAGGTGGCCGTGATCGTCGAGCACGGCATGCGGGAGATGGGCGAGCAGCAGCGCGACGTGTTCTATTACGTCACGGTTACCAATGAGAACTATGCGCAGCCCTCGATACCGTCGTTGGACGACGGGGCGGGGAACGACGGTTTCACGTTGCGAGAGCGCATCCTGAAGGGCATGTACTCGCTGGCGCCTGGCTCCCGCGAGCGTGCCGCGGTGCAGGTGCTGGGGGCGGGCGCGATCCTGCCCGAGGTCATCGCAGCCGCCGCGATGCTGCGCGACGACTGGGGCATCGAAGCCCAGGTATGGAGCGTGACCAGCTTCACCGAGTTGCAGCGGGACGCGATCGCGTGCGAGCGTGCGTCGCGGCTCGGGGAGCCGACCGCCGAGCCCTACGTCGCCACCGCATTGCGCGGATCGCGGGGCCCCGTGATCGCCGCGACCGACTATGTGCGTGCGCTGCCTGAACTGATTCGCGCCTATGTGCCTGGTCGCTACGTGACGCTTGGCACGGACGGGTTTGGACGCAGCGACACGCGTGAGGCGCTGCGCGCCTTCTTCGAGGTCGATCGTGCTTCGGTTGTGCTGGCAGCGTTGAAGGCGCTGGCCGATGAGGGGCAGATTGGTGCGGACGTCGTGCGGGCCGCTCGCGAGCGCTATGGCAAGGATGGGAAGAAGCGGGCGTCGTGGCAGGCTTGATGACGTTTCGGGCTTTCCCGGGTTTTCTTCCCTCTCCCGCTTTGCGGGAGAGGGGAGAAAACACTGTTCAGCCTCCTACCGACACGCCGCACGCGGCGTGCCATTCCGCGGGAACGCCTTCGGCCTGCGCCGAGACGCTGGCGCGTACCACGCGGTTGCGGCCCTCGTGCTTGGCGCGATAGAGCGCGCGGTCGGCGCGGGCGAACAGGTCTTCCCAGCATTCACGCGGATCCGGCATCGGGCTGGCCTGTGCCACGCCGATGCTGACGCTGGCGTGGCCGCCCACCACGCTGGGCAGTTCCACTGACTCGATGCGAACGCGGATCCGTTCCGCCAGTTGCAGCGCGTCGTCGATGCAGGTGGCCGGGCACAGCACGCAGAATTCCTCGCCGCCGAAGCGGGCCACCACATCGGTGGTGCGGCAACTGTCCCGCAGGGTTTGCGCGATGCGCATCAGTACCTCGTCGCCGGCCAGGTGACCGGCAGCGTCGTTGACCTGCTTGAAGCGGTCGACGTCGATGGCCAGGCAGCACAGCGGCGTGCCATGGCGGGCCGCGTCCGAGGCGCGGGCAACGGCGGCATGCTCCAATGCGCCGCGATGCAGCAGTCCGGTCAGCGGATCGAGGCGGGCGAGCGCGCGCTGCTCGGCCATCAGCCGCTCGGTGCCCAGCAGCGTGAAACCGATCAGACCCGAGACGGCGGCAATCAGCATCAGCAGCAACGGGGCCTGTCCCAGCGCTCCGTCCTCGACGGCCCGCGGCGCGGGGCTTTCGAGGCCCTTTGAAAACGCCCAGGCGGTGAGCAGGGCCTGCGCCGCGAACTGCGCGCAGCAGGCCACCGTGACGAGCGAATGGCCAAGGCCGCGGTGCGCGCGCCGCTCGCTGGTCAGCAGCCGCAGCGTTTGCCACACGACGGCGGCGGTGGCGGCGTGGCCGATCATCGAAATCAGGCGCTGCGCGCAAATCGGATCGCAGTACGCCGCGATCAGCGCCAGCCACATCAGGACCGCCACGGTGAGCATGTACATCGGCCGCTTGTCGATGCGGACCGTCGGAATGCCGATGGAGGCGGTGCCGCGAAACACCATCAGTTGCGCCAGCATGCAGGTGGCCTGCGCTAGCCATGTGGTGAACGGCGAGGGGGCAAGCGCGCTGACGGCAAGCGCCATGCCGCCGGCCGACGCAATGGCGTGCGCATCGGCCCAGTGGCGGCAGCGCCCCGCCTGTGTGCCGTAGCGCAGGCCAACGGAGATGCCCAGCGTGCTGGCGAACAACACCAGTAGCGCCAGGTAAGCGGTATTCGAATCCGGCGACATTGACGTCTCCCATGCGAGGCTGTGGCCTCGCACATGGTTTGAATCGTTCTGGAAGTGCGCGATGACGGCTCGCGCCCGTCGCGTCGCAGAGCTGGACCCCGCTGGTGCAGGGACATTCCCGATCAAAATGCGGGGCGCGTTGCCTTCACGGCACCGCTCCCGCCTGCCGCCGTGCATCTGGGCGCGGCGTGCGTGGTTTTGTGATGAGCGGATTCTACCGAGGGCCGCGTCCATTCCGGCGTCCGGCAGGCCACGTTTGACAATTGTTGACATTCGCGCACGCGTAGCTTCAGTACGATGGCCCGGTGCCGTAATCCATCTTGTGCGGATCGAACGGCATGCGGCGGTGGACCCGGGAAATTCGCGGCTGGATGGGCCGGCCGGGCCACCGGATTACAATTCGCCACTTGTCCGCCATGACGAACATTTCGCCGTCTCGTATGGCGCGACAGACCATCCACGGAAACAACAAGAATGAACATCGCTTCGGTAGAGGACGATCCGAGTCAGGCTGAGCTGATTCAACAGATCCTGATCGACGCCGGCCATGAATGCGACAGCTTCTCCGGCGGCAAGGCGTTCCTGCGTGCCATGCGCGAACGCGCCTACGACTTGCTGGTGATGGACTGGCAACTGCCGGACATCAGCGGTTACGACGTGGTGACCCATGTGCGCCAGCAATCGGGCCAGTATCCGCCGATCCTGTTCCTGACCAGCCGCTCGCTGGAGGAAGACATCGTCACCGGCCTGGCTGGCGGGGCCGATGACTACATGATCAAGCCGGTGCGGCGTGGCGAACTGGTCGCCCGCGTGACGGCGCTGCTGCGGCGCAGCTATCCGACCGCGCCGGTCAACGACGACATCGTGGTGGCAGGGTATCGGATCGATCCGGTGGCCCGGACCGTCTCGCTGAACGGCGAGGAGGTCGATATCGCGCCGCGCGAGTTCGATCTGGCGCTCTATCTGTTCCGCAACATGGACCGGCTGCTGCCACGCGACGTGGTGGAGCAGGCGGTGTGGGGCCGCTCGCTCGGGGCCGGCTCGCGCACGCTAGACACGCACCTGTCGCGCGTGCGGATCAAGCTGGGTCTGCGGCCCGAGAACGGCGTGCGGCTCAGTTCCGTTTATTCCTATGGCTATCGGTTCGAACGTTGCGCCGGGGCGTCCGATGGCGTTTGAGCGCCGCGGCGTGGCCGCCGCCGTGACCGCCTCGATGCTTGCGCTGGCGGCGCCGTGGCCGGCCTGGGCCGGTCCGGCCGGCGCCGACGGCGAATACTTCATCCATGTGGTGGAGGCGGGCGACACGCTGTCGACGCTCGCGCAGCGCTACACCGGCCGCGCCGTCGTATGGCGCGAGCTGCAGGCGCTGAACGCCGTCGCCGATCCATACCGGCTGGCGGTGGGCAAGCGCTTGCGCATTCCGCTGTCCCGCATTCCCGTCGACGTGGCCGATGCGCGCGTCGTTGCGGTGGTGGGTCAGGCGACCATCGACGGCAGGGCACTGCGCCGCGGCATGCGGGTGGTGGAGGCGGGCTGGCTGGAAACCGGTCCCGACGGCATGGTGACGTTCGAACTGGCCGACCGCAGCCGCATCGCGCTGCCGCCGGGCAGCCGTGTCCAGGTCAAGCGCCTGCGGGCGTTCGCGGGCACGGGCCTGGGCGATACCGTCCTGCAGGCCGAGCGCGGCGAGGTGGAAACCGCGGTGGCGCCCGACGGCAACGGCGTGGGCCGCTTCGAGGTACGCACGCCGATGATGGTGACCGGCGTGCGCGGCACGCGCTTCGAAGTCGATGCGGGGCAAGCGGGCCAGCGCGTGGCACGCAGCGCGGTGCGCGAGGGCCGGGTGGCGGTACGCACTTCGGGACACACGGTCATGGTGGCCGCCGGTCATGGTGTCGCCATCGACGCCGGGGGCAGGCCGTCGGTGCGAAGGCTGTTGCCGCCGCCCGCGCTGGCGCCGCTGCCGGATATGCCGATCTATGCCGATAGCGCCGAGCTGGCGTGGCAACCGGTTTCCGGCGCGACCGGCTACAAGGTCGTCGTGACACGGGACGCCGCACGGACCGAGGCGCTGTTCCGTGTCATCGTGACGGCACCGTCGGTCCGTCTGGCGGGCCTGCCGGAGGGGCGGCTGTGGCTGGCGGTGGGCGCGCTCGATCGCGACGGCATCGCCGGCGAACCGGTGGTGGAGGAGTTGACGGTTCGACTCAATCCGCCGGCGCCGTTTGCCATCGCGCCCGCTTCGCGCGCCACGCTGCATGGCACCACGGGCACGTTCAGCTGGGCTTCTGTCGAAGGCGCGGCGGCCTATCGCTTCGAACTGGCGAACAACGAGCGCTTCGACGCGCCGGCAACGCAGGCCCGGGTCGACGGCACCACGATCTCGCAGCCGCTGACGCCGGGCCAATGGTGGTGGCGCGTGCGTTCGCTGGACGGCGAGGGCGGGCCCGGTCCATGGAGCGCGCCGGTCGGCTTCACCGTGTTGCCGGAGGCGCCAACGCTGGTGGTCCAGCCGGATACCGGCGGGCCGCTGCAGGTCCATTGGGGTACGGTCGATGAGCACGCCGCGTATGCGCCCGAGGGCTATCGCCTGCAGCTGGCCGACAGTCCCGACTTTGCCGCGCCGTTGCAGGACGTGCGCGTGAAGGATAGCGAGGCGACGCTGGAGCGGCCTCCCGGCGGCGTTTATTACATCCGCGTTGCGCGCATCGAGCAGACAGGCGTGCAGTCGCCATACTCGCCGGCACAGCGCGTCGAACTGCAGGACCCGCTGCGAGACGGCACCGGCGCGCCGATCGGCGCCAAAGGAGGCATCGTAAGCCGTGGCCGCTGAACTGACACCCGCGCCGGCGCGCCCCCGGCCCAGGCCACGGTTGCTGGTGGGCGGATTCCATCCACGCACGCTGGTCGAATGGCTGCTGCTGACGTCGCTGGTGATCGCGCTGGCGGTGTTACAGGGCAAGTCCGATTCGACGCTGCGCGTGGACCGGGCGGTCTATGACCTGGGCATCGTGGCCCAGCAGCACGCGCCGCGCGACGATATCTTGATCGTGTCTATCGACGACGAATCATTGGCGGCGGTGGGCCGCTGGCCCTGGCGCCGCGCCGTACTGGCCGAGATCGTCGATCGCATCGCCGCCGGCGACGCGCGCGTGATCGGGCTCGACGTCCTGCTGGTGGACAGCGACAGCCGCCATCCCGAGGACGACCGCGCGCTGGGCGCCAGTATCCGGCGCGCAGGAAACGTGGTGCTGCCGGCGCTCGCCGAGCCGGTGGGCGACGGCTATCGTCTTCGCTACCCGCTGCGCGGCTTCGATGCCGACGCCGGCCACATCAATATCAGCGTCGACAACGACGGCATCGCCCGGCATGTCTATCTGCGGGAGGGGACCGCGGGCGAGATGATCGATCACTTCGCGGTGCGGCTGGTCGACTTCGGACGCGCGTCGCGGCCGCTGCAAGCGTTCCGTCAGGACGACGTGACCGAAGTGGGGCCGAAGGGCTGGCTGCGCCGCTACCGGCTGTCCATTCCGTTCGTGGGTCCGCCGGGCTCGTTCACCACGGTGTCGGCGGTGGACGTGCTCACCGGCAAGGTCGGGCCCGACACGTTCCGCGGCAAGACGGTGCTCGTCGGCGCCGGCGCCACGGGCATGGGGGACAATTTCTCGGCGCCGCTGGCCAGCCACGGCACCGGCCTTTCCGGCGTGGAGCTGCTGGCCAATGCCACGCAGGCGTTGATGGACGACACGGGCATCGTGGCGATGCCGCGCGCGGGATTCTGGCTGATGACCGTAATGCCGGTCGTGCTCGGTTGCCTTGCCGCGTTGCTGTTGTCGCCGCGCGGCGGGCTGCTGTTCAATATCGCGCTCTGTGCCGCACTGCTCTTTGGCAGCGTGCTGCTGATGCACTATGCACGCGTCTGGTTCTCGCCGATACCCGCGGTGCTGGCGTGCCTGGTGTTCTATCCGCTGTGGAGCTGGCGGCGCCAGGAATCGGCGCTGGCATTCCTGTCCGCCGAGGTCGCGCGCCTGGAGGCCGAACCCACGCTGCCCGGCGGTGCGCCCATGCATGGCGATGCGAGCGGCACGCTGGACACCCGCATGAGCGCGCTGTACCGGATGATCACGCGCCTGCGCAACCTGCGCCGCTTCCTGTCCGATGGGCTGGAAAGCCTGCCGGATGCCACGCTGATCTGCGATCCCGAAGGACGCTTGCTGGTCGCCAATGCCGGCGCGCATGCGCTGGCGCCGCGGGCACTGGCCTCGCAGTCCATCCCGGGCGGTGGCGAGGTGGCCCTGGAAAGCGTGATGGCGGAGGTGTTCTCGCGGCCGCAGCAGGCGCTCGATTACTGGGAGCGGCTGTGCGCGGCCGCGCGGCGAGGCGACGGCGATGAACTGGCGGGCCAGCGCGTCGGCGTCGAACTGCAGGCGGCGGACCAGCGCGCGATCCTGTTGCGCGGCGCACCGCTGCATGGCGACGGCGGGCAGCTGGCGGGCTTCAGCGTCAGCTTTGTCGATATCACGCAGGTGCGGATCGCCGAACGGCAGCGCGAGGAAACGCTGCGCTTCATTTCCCACGACATGCGGTCGCCGCAGGCTTCGATCCTCGCGCTGGTGGAACTGCAGCGCGATCCGCAGCGCGCGCTCGCGCCCGACATGCTGCTCGAACGTATCCGCCATCACGCCGGGCGAACGCTGGCGCTGGCCGATGACTTCATCCAGCTCGCGCGCGCCGAGACGCAGCACCTGCGCTTCGTCGAAACCGATCTGGCCACGGTGCTGATGGACGCGGCCGATTCGCTGTGGTCGCTCGCCCATGCACGCCATGTCACCGTGCGGCTCGATATCGCGGCCGAGGAGATGGTGGTGCAGGCCGAGGGCAATCTGCTCGGCAGGGCGGTGGGCAACCTGATCGATAACGCGATCAAGTACAGCCCGGACGGCAGCACGGTGACGGTCCGCGCGGGACGCACTCTCTGGGGCGGCGTGCCCGATGCCGGCCTGATGATCGCGGTGTCCGACGAAGGCGCCGGCATTGCGCCCGAGGAGCAGGCACGTCTTTTCCAGCCGTTCAGCCGCCTGCAGGGCGAGGGCCGGCCGGTGCGCGAAGGCAGCGGCCTGGGGCTGATGTTCGTGCGGACGGTGGTCGAGCGCCACGGCGGCCGCGTGCGCGTCCACAGCGCCCCGGGGTCCGGCGCGACCTTCACCATCGAGCTGCCGGCCTGAGCCGCGAGGGCCCGGCGTTACTGTCCCACTGTACGATCTACCGCGCCGTGTAAGTTTCGGCGCTGCGCGGCACGGCGGCCGTCCCGCCGTGGCCCGTGCCCCCGTGCCGCGTGCGGCGCGTCCGCGGTATCGCGCGTGGAACGCGCTTTGCATCCCAGCCTCCGGAAGGCGCGACTGGCGCGCCACCTGGAAGGGGATCCCGCGATGAAAGCCCTATGCTGGCACGGCAAGCACGACATTCGTTACGACACCGTTCCCGACCCCGTGATCGAGCATCCGCGCGATGCGATCATCCGCGTATCGAGCTGCGCGATCTGCGGCTCGGACCTGCACCTGTACGATGGCTTTGTTCCGGGCATGGAACACGGCGACATCATGGGCCACGAGTTCATGGGCGAGGTGGTCGAGGTGGGCGCGGCGAACAGGCGCCTGCGCGTGGGTGACCGCGTGGTGGTGCCGTTCACCATCATCTGCGGGGAATGCGATCAATGCCGGCGCGGTAATTTCTCGGTGTGCGAGCGCACCAACCGCAACAAGGAAGCGGCGGACAAGATGTTCGGCCACACCACCGCCGGGCTGTTCGGTTATAGCCATCTGACCGGCGGCTATGCGGGCGGGCAGGCCGAGTACGTGCGCGTGCCGTATGCCGATGTGGCGCCGGTGAAGGTACCGGACGAACTGAGCGACGACCAGGTGCTGTTCCTTGGCGACATCCTGCCCACGGGCTGGCAGGCCGCCGCGCAGTGCGATATCCATCCGGACGATATCGTCGCGGTGTGGGGCGCGGGTCCGGTCGGGCTGTTCAGCATGCTGGCCGCGCAGATGCTTGGTGCTAAGCAGGTGCTGGCCATCGACCACGTGCCGGAGCGGCTGCGGATGGCGGAGCAGCTCGGCGCCGTGGCGATCGACTTCGACAACCAGAGCGTGCTCGATGCGCTGAAGGAACTGACCCATGGCAAGGGGCCCGACAAGTGCATCGATGCGGTCGGGCTGGAGGCGCACGCCACGCGCTCGCTGGATTCCATCTACGACCGCGTCAAGCAGGCGGTGATGCTGGAGACCGACCGGCCCCATGTGCTGCGCGAAATGATCTATGTCTGCCGGCCTGGCGGCGTGCTGTCGATACCCGGCGTGTATGGCGGGCTGGTCGACAAGATTCCGATGGGCGCGCTGATGAACAAGGGCTTGACTGTGCGGACGGGGCAGACGCACGTCAATCGCTGGACCGACGATCTGCTGCAACGGATCATCGACAAGCAGATCGATCCGACCTTCATCATCACGCACCGCGTGTCGCTGGCGGACGGGCCGCAGATGTATGAGACCTTCCGCGACAAGAAGGATGGCTGCGTGAAGGTGGTGATGTCGCCGTTTGCGGAGACTGGCACGGCGGCGGGGCACGGGTGATGGGCCACGGTGGCTTTTGATCGCCACTGCCCTCTCCCCCGGCCCCTCTCCCGCGTTGCGGGAGAGGGGAGAGTCTACTGGTGCGGAATGCCCTCCATCGGGCACTCCGCCGTGCCGACCGTTGGTCGTGTCAACGCCTCGACCATCGCGCGCGTGCCTTCCGGGTCATTGATCCACTGCGTGTAGAAATCGTACGGGCAGTGCGCCGCGCCCTTGTCGCCATCGTCGGAGTTCAGCATGCCCGTGTAGCCGCGATGCAGCAGCTTGAACAGATGGTTCTCCGATTGTCCGTTGCGGCGGAAGTCCCGGATCAGGCGGGTGGATAGCGCCGCGTACTGCACGCCCATCTCTTCTTCGCCGCATTCGCCAAGCGTGCGGCCGTCGAAGCCGATGATGGCGGAGTGGCCGAAGTACGAGTAGACGCCATCGAAGCCCGATGCGTTGGCCACCGCCACATAGCTGTTGTTGGCGAACGCCATGGCCTTCGACATCAGGATCTGCTGTTCCTTGGCCGGATACATATACCCCTGGCAGCGGACGATCAGCTCGGCACCCTTCATCGCGCAGTCGCGCCAGATTTCGGGATAGTTGCCATCGTCGCAGATGATCAGGCTGATCTTCAGGCCTTTCGGACCGGTGCTGACGTAGGTGCGGTCGCCCGGATACCAACCTTCGATCGGCGTCCACGGCATGATCTTGCGGTACTTCTGCACGATCTCGCCCTGGTCGTTCATCAGGATCAGCGTGTTGTAGGGGACCTTGCGCGGATGGTCCTCGTGACGCTCGCCGGTCAGCGAGAACACACCCCACACGCCCGCTTTCCGGCACGCCGCGGCGAAGACCTCGGTTTCCGCGCCGGGGATGGTCGAGGCGGTGTCGAACATCTCGCCGGGGTCGTACATGATGCCGTGGGTGCTGTACTCGGGGAAGATCACCAGGTCCAGCCCCGGCAATCCGCGTTTGAGCCCCAGGACCATCTCTCCAATCTGGCGCGCGTTGGCCAGCACCTCGTCGCGCGTATGCAGGCGCGGCATCTTGTAGTTGACGACGGCGACGCCCACCGTGTCGTTGCTGCTCGAGATATCTCCGTGAATCATGGCGACTCCTTGCGCTTGTTCAATGGCTGATCATCCACGGGCGCTTGCCCGGGAAACTCTTGGCGCCGTTCGGCGCGGTGGCGGTGGCCGTGCGCCGTCCGCCCGTGCAGCATCCGCAGCCGGGGGGATGGCGCGTCCGCCCGAGGTGCGCGGCTGGTTTGCGCTGCGTTCGTTGGTTTCCATGGCGTGGCGCGTGGCACCGTCCAGGCGGGCAAGACGTGCCGGCGCGGCCCACACGCGGGGCGACGCGGCGCCGCAGGCCGGGCAGGCCGCGGGTTCGTCGCGGCGCGCCAGCGGGCGCAAGGCATCGAACCCGCCGCAGTGCGGGCAGGCGTAGTCGTAGGTGGGCATGGCGTTCAACGATCCTGCGAGATCGGCAGGTCCACGCCGCCCTGGATGGCCTTGAACGGCCCGTTCGCGTTCGGCCGGATATCGAAGTCGAAGATCTGCGTCGGCAGCCACAGCGTGGCGCAGGCATTGGGAATGTCGACGACGCCGCTGATATGCCCCTGCACCGGCGCCGTGCCGAGAATCGAATAGGCCTGTGCCTTTGAATAGCCGAATTTGGTCAGGTACTCGATGGCGTTCAGGCAGGCCTGGCGGTAGGCCACGTGCACGTCCAGGTAGTGCTGCTTGCCCTGTTCGTCCACCGAGATGCCTTCGAAGATCAGATAGTCGTTGTACTGCGGCGTGATCGGGCTGGGCTTGAAGATCGGATTTTTGATGCCGTACTTCGCCATGCCGCCCTTGATCAGCTCGACCTTCATATGCACCCAGCCGGCCATTTCGATGGCGCCGCAGAAGGTGATTTCGCCATCGCCCTGGCTGAAGTGCAGGTCGCCGACCGAAAGGCCGGCGCCATCGACATACACGGGAAAGTAGATCTTCGCGCCGCGCGACAGGTCCTTGATGTCGCAATTGCCGCCGTGCTCGCGCGGCGGCACCGTGCGCGCGCCCTCGGCGGCCGCGGCCGCAGCCGCGTCGCCCTTGAGCTGTCCCATATGCGCGGTGGCCGCAAAGGGCGGATTGGCAAGCGGCGGCACGCGGTCGGGCTGCGTGGCGATGAAGTCGACCTCGCGCTGGTTCCATGTGTCCAGCATCTTGCGATCGGGCAGGCAGCCGATCAGGCCGGGATGGATCAGGCCGGCATAGCGCACGCCGGGGACATGGCGGCTGCTGGTGAACATGCCATGGAAGTCCCAGATCGACTTCTGCGCCAGCGGAAAGTGGTCGGTCAGGAAGCCGCCGCCGTTCTTCCTGGAGAAGAAGCCGTTGAAGCCCCACAGGCTATCGTCCTTGGCGCCGATGTCGAGCAGGTCCACGACGAGCAGGTCGCCCGGTTCCGCGCCCTTGATCCCGACGGGACCGGACAGGAAGTGCACGGTGGTGAGATCGACGTCGCGTACGTCGTCGGCGCTGTCGTTGTTCTGGATGTAGCCGCCGGTCCAGTCGTAGGTCTCCAGCACGAAGTCGTCGCCGGGATTGACCCAGCAGGCCATCGGGATGTCCGGATGCCAGCGGTTGTGGACCTTCTCGTTTTCATAGGGTGACTGTTTCAGGTCGACCTTGATCAGCGTTTCGGGCATGTCTCACCTCGGCGTGGTTGGAATGTCGTTGGGCGGGAAGGCGTGCGAGGACCGGCCTCACACGGACAGGTAAGCCTTGATATGTTCGGCGTCGGTATCCGCGCGCGTGGTTTCGTGCACCAGCCGTCCGCCCTCGATGACGAACAGCCGGTCGGCCACGTCCATGGCGAACGACAGCACCTGCTCCGACACCACGATGGTGATCTGGCGCAGCTTGCGGATCTCGTTCAGGGCGCGGGCGATGTCCTTGATGATCGACGGCTGGATGCCTTCGGTGGGCTCGTCCAGCAGCAGCACCTTGGGGTCGGTGGCAAGCGCGCGCGCTATCGCCAGCTGCTGCTGCTGGCCGCCAGACAGGTTGCCGCCCTTGCGGCGGCGCATGTCCCACAGTACCGGGAACAGCGCATAGATGTCTTCGGGCACCTTGCGCGTCCTGCTGTTCTCCAGGCCGGTCTCGATGTTCTCCTCGACGGTCAGCGTGGGAAAGATCATGCGGCCCTGCGGCACATAGGCCAGGCCCTTGGCCACGCGGCGAAAGCTCTCGTCGCCCGTGATGTCCTGCCCGCCGACCTCGATGTGTCCGCCCTTCGTGGGCAGCACGCCCATCAGGCTCTTGAACAAGGTGGTCTTGCCCATGCCGTTGCGGCCCAGGATCGCCACGGTCTCGCTGCGTCCGGCCTCGAAGCTGATGCCGTGCAATGCCTCGCTCTGGCCATAGGCCACGTACAGATCCCTGACTGCCAACATCGCGATACTCCTTGTGGTAGGGCGGGCGAGGCCGCGTCAATGGCCGAGGTAGACGTCGATCACCCGGGGATCGGCCTGCACCTGGTCCATCGGTCCTTCGGCGAGGATCTTTCCCTGGTGCATCACCGTGACCTTGTGCGCGATGCGCTTGACGAAGTCCATGTCGTGCTCGATCACGATCACCGCGCGGTGCCTGCAGATGCGCTGCAGCAGCGCCGCCGTCAGCTCGCGCTCGCGCACGCTCATGCCGGCAATCGGTTCATCGAGCATCAGCAGCTCGGGTTCCTGCATCAGCAGCATGCCGATCTCCAGCCATTGCTTCTGGCCATGCGACAGCAGCCCGGCCTCGGTATCGAGCTGGTCGGCCAGGCCAATTTCCGCGGCAACCGACTGCACACGGCCGATGACCTCGTCGGTGCAACGGAACGCAAGTGCACCGAAGACCGAGCGGCCCGCCGGATATGACACTTCCAGGTTCTTGAACACCGACAGGTTTTCGTAGATCGACGGCGTCTGGAACTTGCGGCCGATGCCGCAACGCACGCGGGTGTGCTCGGGCAGCGCGCGAATCTCCTGGTTCTTGAACTTGATGCTGCCGCCGCTGGCGCGCGTCTTGCCGCATATCAGGTCCAGCAGCGTGGTCTTGCCGGCGCCATTGGGCCCGATGATCACGCGCAGTTCGTCGCGGTCGATATAGAGGTTGACACCATCGATGGCCTTGAAGCCGTCGAAGGACACCGACAGGTCCTCGACCGCCAGCACGAAATCGGTATTGCTCATGCCGAAGCCTCCGGGGGAAGGGGGGCGGCCAGCGGGGCTGGCCGGGATCGCCGCGCCCGCCACCACGTCCTGACATGGGTTGCGTACAGCCCGGCCAGCCCGTTGGGGAAGGCCATGGTCACGCCGATGAAGAGCGCCGCCATCAGGAACAGCCACAGGTCCGGGAACGTCTCGGAGAAGTAGGTCTTGCCGAAGTTCACCAGCAGCGCGCCGTAGACGGCGCCCACCAGGCTCATGCGGCCGCCCACCGCGGCGAAGATCACCATTTCGATCGACGGCACGATGCCGACGAAGCTTGGCGACATGAAGCCCACCTGCAGCGTGAACATCGCGCCGCCGATCGCGGACAGCCCGGCCGCGAGGCAGAAGGCGAAGACCTTGAACATCGACACGTCGTAGCCGGAGAAGCGTACGCGGTCCTCCTTGTCGCGCATCGCCAGCAGCAGGGTGCCGAGCTTGCTGCGCTGGACCCACAGGCACAGCACGATCGATGCGAGCAGCAGTGCCGCGTTGATGTAGTACAGCACCAGCTTCGCGCTATTGCTGCGGATATCCCAACCCAGCAACGTCTTCAGGTCGGTGATGCCATTGACGCCGCCGGTATAGCCCTGCTGGCCGATGATCAGCACGGTCAGGATCAGTGCGATGGCCTGCGTGATGATGGCGAAGTAGACGCCGCCCACGCGGCGCTTGAACATGGCGTAGCTCACCACGAAGGCCAGCAGCACCGGCACCATCACCACCGCCACAAGCGCGAAGGGCAGATGGGCGAAGGGCTTCCACCACAGCGGCAGCGCGGTGAGCTGGTTCCAGTCCATGAAGTCCGGAATGCCGGGCGTGGACTGGATCTTCGTGGACTCGACATCCGATGCCTCCAGCTTCAGGAACATCGCCATCGCGTAGCCGCCCAGGCCGAAGAACACGCCCTGGCCCAGGCTCAGTACACCGCCCCAGCCCCACAGCACCACCAGGCCGATCGCGACGAAGCCGTAGGTCAGGTACTTGCCCACGAGATTGAGACGGAAGGCGTCGAGCACGAGCGGAAACGCCACCAGCAGCAGCAAGGCCAGCAGGGCGACACCGCCCAGGCCGCTGGATTCGAACCACTGGCGGGCGCGGGTCAGCGTGGCCGGCGCCGGTGAAGAGAGGGACGGGGATTGACGGAACATCGCGGGCTCCTTGTGCGGTGATCGGCTTGACATCAGCGCCGGTCCATCAGTGCCGCACCTTGGCGGCGAACAGGCCCTGCGGCCGGATCATCAGGATCAGCACGATCAAGGACAGCGTCAGTACCTTGGCCATCGATCCGGTGATGAAGAACTCCGAGATCGACTGTGTCTGTGCGATGCCGAACGCGGAGGCCACCGTGCCCAGCAGGCTTGCGGCACCGCCGAACGTCACCACCAGGAAGGCGTCGACGATGTACAGCGAGCCACTGGTGGGACCGGTGGAGCCGATCGTGGTGAAGGCGGCGCCGGCCACGCCGGCAATGCCGCAGCCGATCGCGAAGGTCAGCCGGTCGGTGCGTTTCGTGTCGATGCCGATCGCGTTGGCCATGGTGCGGTTGCTGACGGTGGCGCGCACGCGCAATCCCCAGCGGGAGCG
The DNA here is from genome assembly GCF_007829435.1 of Cupriavidus gilardii J11. Taxonomy (GTDB): domain Bacteria; phylum Pseudomonadota; class Gammaproteobacteria; order Burkholderiales; family Burkholderiaceae; genus Cupriavidus; species Cupriavidus gilardii_D. The sequence continues at coordinate 4,593 of NZ_VLJN01000020.1, read as the reverse complement.
GTACAGCGCGAGCATCACGATGGCCGTGACCAGCAGCGTCAGCGCCATCACGAACAGGCCGTTGATCGGGATATCGAGCCCTTCGGCCGGTGCCCACGATCCCATCATCCATTCGGGCAGCGTGGGGCTGACCTCCTTGGGGCCGATGAAGGAGCGGAAGGCCTGCTGCAGCGCGAGACTCAGGCCCCAGGTGGCCAGCAGCGTATCGAGCGGGCGCCGGTACAGATGGCGGATCAGCGCCCACTCGACCAGCCAGCCCGCCACGAAGGCCAGCACGAACGCCACGACGATGGCGAACGGAAAATAGAACGGCAGCAGGCCCGGCCATTGGCTTTCCGTCAGCGTCGACAGCATGAAGATGGTGTAGGCGCCGATCGTCATGAATTCGCCATGCGCCATGTTGATGACGCCCATCTGGCCGAAGATGATGGCCAGTCCCAGGCCCATCAGCAGCAGCACCGAGAACAGGCTGAGGCCGGCGAAGCCCTGCATCAGGCCGATGTTGACCATGTCCGATAGCGTCATCGCTGCGCTCCAGTCGAGGGGAATTGAAATCCGGCGCCCCGCGCCGGCGGGGGCCGGGGGGCGGGGCAAGGGGCGGCTTACTGATAGCCCTTGGGGAAGGGGTTTGGCTCGATCAGTTGCGGCGACTCGGCCACCACCTTGAACGTGCCGTCCGGCTGGCCTTGCGCGATGCGCGATTTGCTCCACAGATGGTGGTTGGCGTGGACCTTGACGTAGCCTTCGGGCGCCGTGGCGAGCTCGATGCCGGGCGAGGCCGCCACCACCTTGTCGACGTCGAAGCTGCCGGCGCGCTCGACCGCCGCCTTCCAAAGCCAGGGGCCGAGATAGCCCGCCTGTGTCACGTCGCCGATCACCGATTTCGGCCCGTACTTGGCGCGGAACGCCTCGACGAATTTCCGGTTGTTGGGGTTGTCCAGGGTCTGGAAGTACTTCATCGACGAATAGAAGCCGGCGAAATTCTCGCCACCGACGCCCAGCATCTCGTCCTCGGTCAGCGACAGCGTCAGCAGGAACTGCTTCGCGCCGGTGATGCCGGCGGCCTTGAGCTGCTTGTAGAAGGCCACGTTCGAGCCGCCCACCACTGCGGCGAAGATGCAGTCGGGCCTGGCCACCTTGATCTTGTTGATCAGCGAATTGAAGTTGGTGTGTCCCAGCGGGTAGTACTCCTCGCCGACGACCTTGCCCTTCTGGAAGTTCTCGATATGCTTGCGGGCGATCTTCATCGAAGTGCGCGGCCAGATGTAGTCCGAGCCCACCAGGAAGAAAGACTTGGCGCCCTTTTCCTTCGCGCCCCAGTCCAGGCCGTACAGGATCTGCTGGGTGGCCTCCTGGCCGGTGTAGATCACGTTCTTCGATTGCTCCAGCCCTTCATAGAAGGTCGGGTAGTACAGCAGGCCGTTCTCCTTTTCGAAGATCGGCAGCACCGCCTTGCGAGATGCGCTGGTCCAGCAGCCGAACACCGCGGCGGCGCGGTCGTTGACCAGCAGCTTGCGCGCCTTCTCCGCAAACGTCGGCCAGTCGGACGCGCCGTCCTCCTTGATCACGCGGATGGTGCGGCCCAGCACGCCGCCGGCCGCATTGATCTGGTCGATGGCGAGCTGCTCGGCCTGGATCGAGCCGGTCTCCGAGATCGCCATGGTGCCGGTGGACGAATGCAGCTGGCCGACCACCACTTCCTTGTCGGTGACGGCCAGCTTCGTGGTGTTGACCTTGGCGGTGGGCGGCGTCTGCGCGAAAGCGGTGCCCGCCACGCTCCCAAGCGGCAGGGCGGCGAGGCCCTGGATCAGGCGGCGGCGGGTGGGCGACGGGGCTCGGTCATGCGGGTCATGCGACATCGTGGGCTCCTGGCTCGTTGGAATCGGTATGGGCTGTGTTGGCGCCACATTAAGGAGTTCGGGGGTGGGCGCGAATACGTCGATTGACGTAGGGGGTCGTGCGGGATGCTTGGATTGCTGTGACGGCCCTCTCCCCCGCCCCTCTCCCGCCGTGCGAGAGAGGGGAGAACACCGGCTGGGGGCTCGAACGCCAATGGTTTGCTCCCCTCTCCCCGCAAGGCCGGAGAGGGCCGGGGGAGAGGGCGGTCACCCCAATCCCAAACACCCCCAGGTTCACTTCTTGCATCCGCCGCCTCCGTTTCCATCGCCCGGAGAGCCGGCGTGTCCGCCGCCACCCAAACCATCTTCCGAATCCGCCGCGACTACAACGCCTGGGTAGCCAACGAGACGCTCGAGGACTACGCGTTGCGCTATACGCCGCGCACCTTTCGCAAGTGGTCGGAGTTCCGCGTCGCCAATACCGCCTTCGGTGCGGTGTCGTTTCTCGCGATGGAGGCGATCGGGGCGTCGATCGCACTGAACTACGGCTTCCAGAACGCGCTGTGGGCCATCGTGCTGGTGGGCGTGGTGACCTTCCTCACCGGGCTGCCGATCAGTTACTACGCCGCGCGCTACGGCGTCGATATGGACCTGTTGACGCGTGGCGCCGGCTTCGGCTATCTCGGCTCCACGTTGACGTCGTTGATCTATGCGAGCTTTACCTTCCTGTTCTTCGCGCTTGAAGCCGCGATCATGGCGCAGGCCGTCAAGCTGTATGTGGGCATGCCGATCGAGTGGGCCTATCTGCTGTGCTCGGTGGTGATCGTGCCGATGGTGCTTTACGGCATCACGCTGATCTCCCGGCTGCAGCTATGGACGCAGCCGCTGTGGCTGGCGCTGCTGGTGTGCCCCTACGTCGCGGTGCTATGGAAGCAGCCCGATGCGCTTGCCCAGTTCACGGGACTGGCCGGGCGCGTGACCGGCGACAACGGCTTTTCGGTACTCGGTTTTGGTGCAGCGGCGACGGTGGCGTTCTCCCTGGTGGTGCAGATCGGCGAGCAGGTCGACTTCCTGCGCTTCCTGCCGGAGAAGACGTGCGCCAACCGGCGGCGTTGGTGGACCGCGGTGCTGCTGGCCGGGCCCGGCTGGATCGTTCCCGGCATGGTCAAGATGATGGGCGGCGCGTTTCTGGCCTACCTTGCCCTGCAGCGGGAGGTGCCGGTGTCGCAAGCGATGGAGCCGACCCAGATGTACCTGGCGGGCTTCAGCGAGGTGTTCCCGGACCCACGCGTCGCGCTGGCCGCCACCGCGCTGTTCGTCGTGGTGTCGCAGGTGAAGATCAACGTGACCAACGCCTATGCCGGCTCGCTGGCGTGGTCCAACTTTTTCGCGAGGCTGACGCACAGCCATCCGGGGCGGGTGGTATGGCTGGTCTTCAATGTGCTGATCGCGGTGCTGCTGATGTCGCTGGGGGTATTCCAGGCACTGGAGCAGGTGCTGGGCCTGTACGGCAATGTCGCGATCGCGTGGGTGGGCGCGCTGGTGGCCGACCTTGTCGTCAACAAGCCGTTGGGCTGGAGTCCGCGCCATATCGAATTCAAGCGGGCCCATCTCTACGACATCAACCCCGTCGGCTGCGGCGCGACGCTGCTCGCGGCGGGGCTGGCGATGGTCGCTTATGCGGGCCTGCTGGGGCCGGTAGCCGAAGCGTTCTCCCCCTGCATCGCGCTCGTGACGGCCTTTGTCGTGTCGCCGGTGCTGGCGCGCGCGACGCGGGGACGCTACTACCTGGCGCGCGTGGCGCAGACCGACTGGCGGCCCGGCGGCCCCATCGCCACCTTGTTCGGTGGCAGCCCGCAAGCCGGCGTGCGTGACGTGAAGCGGCCCGGCGAGCCGGTGCGCTGCACGGTGTGCGAGAACGTGTTCGAGTCGGAGGACATGGCGCGCTGCCCGGCCTATGGGGGAGCGATCTGCTCGCTGTGCTGCACGCTCGAATCGCGCTGCCACGACCGCTGCAAGTCGCGCTCGCGCGCCGCCGAGCAGGCGCAACAGCTGTTGCTCGCGCTGCTGCCCGAGTCGCTGTCGCGCCGCGTGAACTTCCTGGTGGGGCACTACGTGCTGGTCGCGGTGTCGCTGTGCCTTCTGCTCGCCACGGTGCTGGGCGTGGTCTATTACCAGGAGGCGCTGGCCGCCGCGTCGCACGGCTGGCCGGTGCAACGCATCGCCGGGGCGTTCGCCAAGGTGTTCGCCATGCTGGCGCTGATCGTCGCGGTGTGCAGCTGGTGGATCGTGCTTGGCAGCGAGAGCCGGCGGCTCGCGCAGGACGAGTCCAGCCGCCACAACCAGATGCTCACGCAGGAAATCGAGGCGCACCGTCGCACCGACGCGGCGCTGCAGGCGGCCAAGGAAGCCGCCGAATCGGCCAATCTCGCCAAGACCCGCTATGTCGCGGGCATGACGCATGAACTGCGCACGCCGCTGAACAGCATCCTCGGCTACACGCAGATCCTGATGAAGGACGCGGGCCTGCGCGAGCGTGGCGGCGACGCGCTGGCGACCATCCAGCGCAGCGGCGAGCATCTGCTGGGGCTGATCGATGGACTACTCGATCTCGCGCGCATCGAAGCCGGCAGGTTGCGGCTGGAGGCCGAGGCGGTGCCGCTGCCGGCGGTGATCGACGACATCGTACGCATGGTGCGACCGCAGGCCGAGGCCAAGGGCCTGGCCTTCCATTACGTGCGCAGCGGCACGATGC
>NZ_VLJN01000019.1 GCF_007829435.1 Cupriavidus gilardii J11 | reverse complement strand
CAGCCAGTTCTACATCGTACTGGGTAAGCCAACGCCGTAGCGCCGTCTCACCAATGTCCATCGTTTGGCACACCTGGGCAATCGAAAGGCCTTGCTCCCGGACCATCCGGACCACTTCCAGCTTGAAGCTCGAATCGAATTTCCTGCGCGACTTCGTCATCTGATTTCCCTCRTCGATAGTGATTTTCCACCTATCGACCTGTCTGAGGAAATTAGACCACCACAGGTAGAACACCGTTGGGGTACCGAGTGCTGTGTTTTTCTCCCCTCTCCCACATGCGGGAGAGGGGCGGGGGAGAGGGAAGGGGGAGCGCAGCCCCTATCGCGCCCGTTCGTGGTACGGCGTGACCCTGGCCCCACGCATCGCGTAACCGCTGTCGCCCATCGCCGTTTCGGCCCGCTCCACGTTGAGCACGCCTTCGATCCACACGGTGTCCATCGTGTGAATGCCTTCCACCGGCGCGCTGGTCCGCACGTGAACGACCTGGTTGACCGGCGGTGGGGGCAGGTGGATGCAGGCGCCGAAGTAGGGCACCAGCAGAAACTCGCGCAGCGCCTCCCCTTCGCCGCCCAGCGACACAACGAAGCCCGGCAAACGTACCGGCGCGCCATCGAGCGTCGGCTCGATCGGCGCCTCCTGCCAATAGCGCTTCGCCTTGTCCAGCGCTTCCTGCGCGCGGGGATCGTCGTCCTGCAGTTCGGCGAGGTTCAGACCGCGCAGCGGCGCCATCGGATCCCAGCCCTTCGGAAGCAGCGCCTCCCAATCGATCTCGCGGAATGCCTGTGATGCTTGTCCCGGGTCGTTGCCCGCGGATGCCCGGGGGGCAATCGACTCGCCGATTGCGTACGGCCGGGACGCGTCCGCTGCGTTGGCCGCTGTCGGCACGCTCCCCGTGGGGCGATCGGCGATACGCAAGGCCCAATAGGCATACGACGCCGCCGCGAGGGTTGCGCCAGCGCCGGCGGCAAGAAGCCATTTGCGAATGCGTGCGTTGGTCATATTCTCGGATTGAGTCCGTCGACGAGGCTCAGGCGATAGGCACGCCACGCCGGCAGCAGGCTGGCCAGGAAGCCGGCAAGTATGAGCGCGGCGAGCGTGGGCAGTTCCGCCATGGTCGGCCACGCGAATGGCAGCGCGACGCCGAGGCGCGCTTCGAGCCACCCGCTGAAGAGSCCCGACGCCGCCGTCAGCAGCGCCACGCCGGCGAAAGCGCCAAGCAGCATCAGCATCATTCCTTCCATCGCCAGCAGCGCAACGATCTCCCGGGGACGTGCCCCCGCCGCGCGCAGGATCGCCAGTTCCCGACGGCGCGCGCCGAGCGCGGCCAGGATCGAGGAGGCGAGTCCCGCGAGCCCGACTACCGCCACCATCGCCGATATCGCGCGCATTGCTGTTTCCCCGGTACGGATGGTGTCCCACAGCGAATCGAGCGCCACGCCGGGCAGCACCGCGGTCAACGGTTCGCGCGTGTCTTCGGCGATCTCCCTTTGCAGCGTGAAGACGCGGGATCGCAGCTTCAAGCCGACCAGCACGGCAGTCGCGCTTTTCGGGGTCAGATCGAAACGGCGCACATATTCCCGCGGTATCGCCATGCCGGGCAAGCGGGCGCCGCCCTGGAAATCGAGATGGAGCGCCTGCATGGCTTCCATGCCGATATGGATGGTGCGGTCCACCGGTGTGCCGGTGGGGGCCAGGATGCCGACGATAGTGAACGGCTTGTCGCCGTGGTCGGCGTGCTCGCGCGGGTGCTCGTGGTCGTGGTCGTGATCTTCGTCGTGTCGCCCCGCGTGCCCGAGTTCCGACTGGCCATGCGACAGCGCAATCTGATCGCCCAACCGGTAACCCAGGCGGCGCGCCACCTCGGCGCCGATCACGGCATCGAACAGGCTGTCGAAGCGACGGCCCTGCGCGATACGCAACCGGCGATGGTCGCCATGGCGATAGTGTTGGAAATAGCCGGTTGTCGTCGCCAGCACCGGAAAGCCGCGGTGCGAATCGCCCAACGAGATCGGCACCGTCCACGCCACCAGCGGATGGCTCGCCAGCCTTTGCACGCTCTGCCAGCTGACGTTGCCATCGACCCCACCGATGCGGAACACCGTGTACATCACGAGCTGAAGCGGATTGCCGCGCGCGCCCACGATCAGGTCGGTGCCCGAGACCGATTGCGCGAAGCTGCTGCGCACCTGCTGACGCACACGTTCGACGCCCAGCAGCAGCGCCGTGGACAGCGCAATCGCCAGCACCATCAGCAGCAGGTTGCCGCGCCGGTTCCAGGCGCTGCGTGCGGCGATGCCAGCCAGCGCGATCATGCTCCGCTCCCTGCCGTTGCGGCGGGCATGGCGAAGCGGCGATCGAATCCTTCCGCCAGCCGCTGATCGTGACTGACAAAGACGAGCCCAGCCCCCGAGGTGCGACATTCGCGCCGCAGCAGTGCCATGAAGGCGGCCTGACGGTCCGCGTCCAGTGCCGATGTCGGTTCGTCGGCAAGGATCAACTCGGGGCGGCCGAGCAGCGCACGCGCGGCGGCAACGCGTTGCTGTTGTCCGACGGACAGCGCCGAGGCGGGGCGCCGCCATAGCGAGGCCGGCATGTCCAGGCGTTCCAGCAGCATCGCGGCGGCATCCCTTGCCGTGCCGGTCATGCCATCGGACGCCTGCGCCCGCGCCCGCTGCGCGCGCCGCTGCGAGAAGCGGCAACCGAGCAGCACGTTGTCGAGCACGGACAGATAGGGCAGCAGATTCAGCTGCTGGAAGATGATGCCGATGTGGTCGGCACGAAAACGGTCGCGCTGTGCGGAGGAAAGCCCGCGCATCGAGGTGCCCGCTATCACGATGTCCCCCTGGCGTGGCTGCATGACTCCGGCCAGCAGCGATAACAGCGTGCTTTTACCGCTGCCGCTGGGGCCTGACACGAAGAGATGTTCCCCCTGCGCGAGCTCCAGGTGCGGCAACGACAGCGCGGCCTCGGAATGACCCGGCCAGTGGAAGGCGATGCCGGTGACTTCGATGAGGGGGGAGGCGGGCGGAGACGACATCACGACGCGGCGGGAGAGGGCGTCGAAGATGATAATTCGTTCTCAATAATTGTCAAACGCGCAGGCTGGCCGGGCGGCCGTGTCTGCCGCGTGACGCGTGCTGCCGGGAGGCGAGACGCTGCGAACCGCGTCAATCGTCCGTCTTCCCCGGGGGCAGCGTCTTGCCAAGCAATTTGCCCAGCAGGCCGTTCTTGCCAGCCGTCTGGCGCTGCTGCGTTTTTGGCGCCGGGCCGCCCGCGCGGTTGGCGCCGGCCTGTTTCATGCTGTTGGCGATTTTCAGGCCCTTGTTTTTTTCGAGGTCGGTTTTTTTCACGGCTGGGGCTCCTTGGGGTGAGGGGGCATTGTACGCAAGCCTCAAGCCGGGCATGCAATCAAGCCGGGCATGCACGGTTTCCGGCTGGTCCATCCACATGCGCGAATGCAAGTGCCCGTCCCAATCGGTCCAAGCCGGGCTGCTGCGCTACATGTAGAAGGTATCCGCGTGCGCGTGACCGCCTAAGCTTCAGATCAATCGTAATCCCAGGAGGCCAGCATGGACGACGACGTGGATACAATGAGCCGAGACCAGCTTATCGACGAAGTGAAGCGCTTGCGAGCCGGCATCCGGCGGCATCGGGATGCCTCGGGCCATGATCTGTGCTGGCACCACCCGGACCTGTGGGCCCTGCTGCCCGATACGGCCACGCAGATGCCGGCCGTCCCGGATTGGCCGCAGTTCCTGCGCGGCTGCATCCGCTATCGCCAGTCGCTGGATACGCAATGTCAGCAGGCGCCTCGGGTTCAGCAGGAGTTCGGGGAATAGCGGCCGGCGCCATGCGCGCACCAGCGCATCCTCGTGCCAGTAATCGCCCATAAAGAGTCAATATGGACCATCCAGCAACAACCGCACACGTTTTCATCGCCACCAGCCTGGACGGCTACATCGCCCGGCCCGACGGCGATATCGATTGGCTCTTGCAGCGCGACGATCCGAACGAGGATCACGGATACTCGGACTTCATCGCTGACAAGGACATGATCGTGATGGGCAGGGGCAGCTACGAGAAGGTGCTGACCTTCGACACATGTCCCTATGACCGCCCCGTGCTGGTGCTGTCCTCACAACTGGCCAATTCGCCGGTGCCCGACGCCTTGAAAGGAAAGGTTCGCTTCTCCGGCTGGACACCGGCCCAGGCAATGGATGCGCTGGCAAGTGAAAACGTTCGCCGCGTATATGTCGACGGCGGACGGCTGGTGCAGTCGTTCCTGCGCGATGGCTTGATCGAAGACATGGTGATCACGGCCGTTCCCGTTCTGATCGGGGCGGGCCGGCCGTTGTTTGGGGCATTGTCTCGGGACGTCGACCTGAAACTGGTATCCAGCCGCAGTTTTCCGTCGGGCCTGGTGCAATCGACGTATCGGGTGGTTCGGTGATGTGACAGCGCGACCGCCATGGCCCTTCTCCGATATATGCCCGCGGCTTTTACCGGGTCCGGCGACGTATCATCATGGTCGCCCCTGGACCCTGGCGGTTCATCCTTCAGCGGCACGCCCGTCCATGCCCAAGCCACCGACGCTTACTGAAGTTCTTACCCTTGCCCGAGTCCAGTCTTTGGCTGACGCAAAGTCGTTCGCACGGGGCAACGCCTATTTCCGCGATGGCGCCGTATCGCGTCTCGAGGAGGACAAAGGCGCTGTTTGCGCGAGAGTACGCGGTACGCACGATTACCGTGTCCACCTCGCTGTCAATAACGCTGGCGGACTTGCGTACCGCTGCGACTGTCCTGTGGGTAACGCCGGTGTCTTCTGCAAGCACGCGATAGCCGTTGCCCTCTGCTGGTTGAAGAACTCAAGCGGGCAAGTGGTTCATGCCGAGGAGACGCCTCCGGAGAAGCCACGAAAGAAGCGCAAGAGCCAAGCCGACGTGATGCGCGAATACGTGGCCACGCTGGACCGGGACGCGCTCGAGGATCTGGTGCTGGACGCCGCCACCTTCGATCGGACGCTGCGGGACAAGCTGTTGCTTGCCGCACGAGCGGCGCAGGGTCCCGATTTGCAGGGCATGAAAGCCATCGTACGACAGTTGACGCATGTTTCCCGGCCGCTGGACTGGCGCGAGGCCGCCGAGTACGGCGATGGCCTGATGTCGCTGGCCGACATGTTGCGCCAGAGGCTTGCGGGGCCGTACGCGCCGCAGGTGGTCGAATTGTCGGATCTCGCGATAGCCAGCGCGGAACACAGCCTTCTGCAGATCGACGACTCCGGCGGCTACGTGATGCCAGCCATTGTAGAACTGGCGGAAATCCACCTCGAAGCATGCCTGCGAACCCGGCCTGACCCCCTGGAACTGGCCGAGCGCCTCTTCCGACGGCAGACAGAGCAGATATGGGACATCTTCGATACTGTCTTGCCAACGTATGAGGAAGCGCTTGGCGAGAGTGGCGTGCGTCGCTATCGTGAACTCCTCGACGAGGCATGGAAGGCTTTGCCGGCGCTTGCACCAGGGCAGAAGGTGGCGAACGACATTGATTCCCGGCGCTCGCGGCTCGAACGCGCGATGCTGGCCTTGGCCGAATCCGATGGGGATGTCGACGCGCTCATCCGTATTTGTTCCAGGGACCTGTCGTCTCCTTACCGCTATCTGAAGGTCGCCACGATTTGCCAGGAGCACGATCGACTGCAAGAGGGACTCGCATGGGCAAAGCGTGGTATCGAAGGGTCCAGCGGCAATGTCGAATTGAGCCTGCTGGGATTCTGCGTCCACGCGCATCTGCGTGGTGGAGAGTTCGAGGAGGCGAATGCGTACGCCTGGCAGTGTTTCGAGATGCAGCCAAGCGTCAGGGCATTCCTCGAATTGATGAAGGTCGCAACCGCGACCGGAAGGCATGACGAAATGCGGGATAGGGCGCTTAAGCACCTCTGGGCGCTAGCCGAGAAGCAGGAATCGGCCGCACCGTCAACGCCTGCCGCTTGGTGGGAATCGATGCGCACCGTGTTGGTCGAGATTTTCCTTTCCGAAGGCAATCACGACCTGGCGTGGGACGCCTTTATCGGCGGGCCGATGCCGGCACAGAAGTGGGCCGAAATGGCGGCTGTTCGCAGTGCGACACATCCGCGCGACGCGCTTGACCTCTATCGGAAACTGCTGCCGATTGCCGTCAATAACGGTAGTGGCGGTGGGCGCTATGAGGAGGCGTTTGACGTCGTGTGTGCCATCCGCAGGCTACGGGCGCAACTCGGCGAGGGTGAAGAGTTCGCCAGCGAACTGGAGGAAATTCGTCAGACGTATCGCGTTAAGCGGAATTTCATCAAGTTGCTGGCCACCTTGCACTGAGTTAGCCGTGGGCTGGCGAAAAGATGAGCGCTCTGCGGACCGGATCACCGGCCGGAACCCGACATCAAGGTTCCGGCTACACCGCATCAAACATCAATATTCCGCGCCACCAACGCATTCGATTCAATGAAATTCCGCCGCGGCTCCACCTCATCGCCCATCAGCGTCGTGAAGATCTGGTCCGCCGCGATGGCATCCTCGATCTGCACCTTCAGCAGTCGCCGCTGCGTCACGTCCAGCGTCGTCTCGAACAGCTGCTCGGGGTTCATCTCGCCCAGTCCCTTGTAGCGCTGGCGCGACACACCGCGGTCGGCTTCGGCAAGCAGCCACTGCATCGCCGCGTGGAAGTCGCTGACGGTTTGCTCGCGCATCTTCTCGCCTTCGCCGCGGCGGACCTTGGTGCCGTCGGGGATCAGGCCCTGGAAAGTCTTGGCGGCGAGCGCCAGCGCGGCGTAGTCGGCGCCGTGAACGAAGTCGGAGTCGATATGCGATAGCCGCACGTTGCCGTGGTGGCGGCGGGCGATCATCAGGCGGTGCTTTTCGTTCTTCTCGTCGAACTGAGCGTAGACGTCGGCGGTGCCGTCGTCGTTGACGGCGGCGCCGCTCAGGCCCTTGATATGCATTTCCGACAGCTTGGCCTTGAGCGCGCGGGCGGACGCCTCGGCGGCTTCGGCGGAGTCGAGGTTCAGTTCGACGCCGTCGGCGATGGCGCGCAGCGCGTCGGTATCGACCACCCGCGACAGGCGGCCGATGACGCCTTCGGCCAGCTGGTACTGGCGTGCCAGTTCAGCCAGCGCATCGCCGCTGATCTCGCTGCCGTCCGGGCGCAGCAGGCTGGCCTTTTCCATCGCAAGGCGCAGCATGTAGGCGTTCAGCTCGTTGTCGTCCTTGATGTAGCGCTCTTCCTTGCCGTGCTTGACCTTGTACAGCGGCGGCTGCGCGATGTAGACGTAGCCGCGCTCGATGATGTCCGGCATCTGCCGGTAGAAGAAGGTCAGCAGCAGCGTGCGGATGTGCGAGCCGTCGACGTCCGCGTCGGTCATGATGATGATGCGGTGGTAGCGCAGCTTTTCGAGGTTGTAGTCGTCCTTGCCAATGCCGGTGCCCAGCGCCGTGATCAGCGTGAGCACTTCCTGGCTGGACAGCATCTTGTCGAAGCGCGCGCGCTCGACGTTCAGGATCTTGCCCTTGAGCGGCAGGATGGCCTGGAACTTCCGGTCGCGGCCCTGCTTGGCGGAGCCGCCCGCGGAGTCGCCCTCGACCAGGAACAGTTCGGACAGCGCCGGGTCGCGTTCCTGGCAGTCGGCGAGCTTGCCGGGCAGGCCCATGCCGTCGAACGCGCCCTTGCGGCGGGTCATTTCGCGTGCCTTGCGGGCGGCTTCGCGCGCGCGCGCGGCGTCGACGATCTTGCCGCAGATGATCTTGGCGTCGTTGGGCGTTTCGAGCAGGAAGTCGGTCAGCGCCTTGGACACCAGTTCTTCCACCGGCAGACGCACTTCCGACGACACCAGCTTGTCCTTGGTCTGCGAGCTGAACTTGGGCTCGGGCACCTTGACCGACAGCACGCAGGACAGCCCTTCGCGCATGTCGTCGCCGGTGGTTTCGACCTTGGCCTTCTTGGCGACCTCGTTTTCCTCGATGTACTTGTTGATGACGCGCGTCATCGCGGCGCGCAGGCCGGTCAGGTGGGTGCCGCCGTCACGCTGCGGAATATTGTTGGTGAAGCAGAGCACCTGCTCGTTGAAGCCGTCGTTCCATTGCATCGCCACTTCGACCGCGATGCCGTCCTTCTCCGCATTGGCGTAGAAGATGTTCGGATGCAGCACGGTCTTGGCGCGATTGATGTATTCGACGAAGCCCTTCACGCCGCCCGAGAAGGCGAAGTCCTCTTCCTTGCCGGTGCGCTGGTCCGTCAGCTTGATATGAACGCCGTTATTGAGGAACGACAGTTCGCGAATGCGCTTGGACAGCACCTCGTAGTGGAACTCGACGTTGGTGAAGATTTCCTCGTCGGCGAGGAAGTGCACCTCGGTACCGCGCTTGTCGGTGGGGCCGAGCACCTTCATCGGCGAAACCTCGACCGGCTGGCCGTCGGCGCCGTTGACGGTCTCGACGATGCGGTTCTGCACCGCTCCCTGCGCGAATTCGATGTAGTGGGCCTGGCCGTCGCGGCGTACCGTCAGGCGCAGCCATTTCGACAGCGCGTTGACGCAGGACACGCCCACACCGTGCAGGCCGCCCGAGACCTTGTAGCTGTTCTGGTTGAACTTGCCGCCCGCGTGCAGCTCCGTCATCGCGATTTCCGCGGCGCTGCGCTTCGGTTCGTGCTTGTCGTCGAACTTGATGCCGTGCGGAATGCCGCGGCCGTTGTCGATGATCGAGATCGAGTTGTCCGTATGGATGGTGACCTGGATCTCGGTGCAATAACCCGCCAGCGCCTCGTCGATCGAGTTGTCCAGCACCTCGAACACGAGGTGGTGCAGACCGGTGCCGTCGGAGGTGTCGCCGATATACATGCCCGGCCGCTTGCGTACCGCCTCCAGGCCTTCCAGGATCTGGATCGAGGAGGCGCCGTAGCTGTTTTCCTGTTGCGGGTTCTGCTGTTGGGTCATGTTTTCCTACTCACGGCAAATGCGAAGAAGCGGGCCCCGCGCAGGTCGCGGTGGGCGGGCTTTTCCGCATGGCGGTTACATAAAAACGGCAAAGGGGCGGATCGCCATGATCCTGCCCCTGATGCTTCCGGTTCGTCGCCGTCCGTGGCGAGAGCCGTTGCGCCGTTCGATGCTCCGGGTTCTGCGTATCTCGCGTTCCTTTTTTCAGCGGAACATCAGATGCGCATCGGCATGACGACGTATTTGAAGTTGTCGTCTTCCGGCACGGTGATCAGCGCGCTCGAGTTCGAGTCGCCGAGGCTGACCTGTACCTGCTCGCTCTTCAGATTGCCCAGCACGTCGAGCAGATAGGTCACGTTGAAGCCGATATCGAGCGCGTCGCCCGAGTAATCGAGTTCGAGCTCTTCCTGCGCCTCTTCCTGGTCGGCGTTGGTGGAGCTGATCTTCAGGGTGTGCGTATCGAGAATGCAGCGCACACCCTTGAACTTGTCGGTCGTCAGGATCGCGGTGCGCTGCAGCGCCTGCTGCAGCTGGACGCGATCGATGGCGAAGGCGTTCTTGTAGCCCTTCGGAATGACGCGCTGGAAGTCGGGGAACTTGCCTTCGACCAGCTTCGAGATCAGTTCGACGTTGGCGAAGGTGAACTTGACCTGGTTGGCGGCAAGCTGCACCTGCACCGGATCGTCGTTGTCTTCGAGCAGCCGTTGCAGTTCCAGGATGGTCTTGCGCGGAATGATGACTTCCTGGCGCGTGCCCGCGCCGGCCGGCTCCTGTTCCAGCTCGACCGCGCAGTAGGCGAGGCGGTGACCGTCGGTGGCCACGGCCATCAGCTTCTTGCCGTCGACCACCAGCAGCATGCCGTTCAGGTAGTAACGGATGTCTTGCTGGGCCATCGCGAAATGCACCATCGCGAGCAGATGCTTGAAGGTCTTCTGAGGCAGCGTGACGGTGGCATTGAATTCGTTTGCCTCCGCGACGGTGGGGAATTCCTCGGCCGCCAGCGTCTGCAGCGCGAAGCGGCTCTTGCCCGATTGCACCGTCATCCGCTTGTCGGACAGCGACAGCGCAACGTCGCCGTCGGGCATGGCGCGCAGGATGTCGAGCAGCTTGCGCGCGGCCACGGTGGTGGCCACGTCGTCGTTACCGACGCCGCATTCGGCGTGCGTCGTGATCTGGATCTCGATGTCCGTGGACAGGAAGGAAACGTTGGCGCCGGACTTGCGGATCAGCAGGTTGGCCAGGATCGGGAGGGTGTGGCGGCGCTCCACGATGCCGCTCACGATTTGCAGCGGACGCAGCAGATTGTCTCGCGAGGTTTTGACCAATTGCATTGATATGTATCCTTCGTCGTTTATTGTCAGCGTCCGCCGGGCTCGTGAATAACTCCGAAATCACTTAGGAATCAAGGAGTTAATGCGCTATTTTACCCGGTTATGGGCAGCTCGGCAAAGGCTTTGGCATCACATCGCACGCGCGTATTGTGCATCAAAAGCCGCGATGCCCCCAACCGGGCGACCTCCCGCAAAGCCTTGCCGGAAGCGGGTTTGCGGACCGTGGCCAGGCCGCTCGACTGGCGGGCGGCGGCGGGCGGGCGGCGCGCAGACCACAGTATGCCAGCCCGCGGCAAATGGTCCGGAAAACCTGAGTCAGCCCTTCAGGGTCTGTTCCAGAACGTGCAGTTCGTGGTTGAGCTGCGCGTCCTTGGTGCGCTCTTCGGCGATCTTGCGCACGGCGTGCAACACCGTGGTGTGATCGCGTCCCCCGAACAGCTCGCCGATCTCCGGCAGGCTCTTCTGCGTGAGCTCCTTGGCGAGGTACATCGCGATCTGCCGCGGCCGGGCGATATTGGCTGGCCGCTTCTTCGAGTACATGTCGGCGACCTTGATGTTGTAGAAGTCGGCGCAGGTTTTTTGAATGTTCTCCACCGAGATCTGCCGGTTCTGCACGGTCAGCAGATCCTTCAGCGCCTCGCGCGTGACTTCGATGGTGATGTCCTTGCCGTGGAAGTTCGAGAACGCGAGGATCTTGCGCAGCGCGCCCTCCAGTTCGCGCACGTTCGAGCGCAGGTGCTTGGCGACGAAGAACGCGACTTCCTCCGGCACCGACACGTTTTCCGCGGCGGCCTTCTTCATCAGGATGGCGACGCGCATTTCCAGTTCGGGCGGCTCGATGGCAACCGTCAGGCCAGAATCGAAGCGCGAGATCAGCCGGTCGTCGATGCCGGTGATTTCCTTCGGATAGGTATCGCTCGTGATGATCACCTGCGCACGATTGGCGATCAGCGCCTCGAAGGCGTAGAAGAATTCTTCCTGCGTGCGGTTCTTGCCGGAGAAGAATTGAATATCGTCGATCAGCAGCAGGTCGAGCGAGTGGTAGTAGCGCTTGAACTCGTCGAACGCCTTGCGCTGGTAGGCCTTCACCACGTCGGACACGTACTGTTCGGCGTGGATATAGCGGATGCGGGCGCGCGGGTTCTCCATCAGCATGAAGTTGCCGATGGCGTGAATCAGGTGGGTCTTGCCCAGCCCCACGCCGCCATACAGATAGAGCGGGTTGTACGACTTGCCCGGATTGTTGGCAACCTGGATCGCGGCGGCGCGGGCGAGCTGGTTCGCCTTGCCGGTGACGAAGTTGTCGAAGGTCAGGATCGGATTCAGCCGCGACCGCTCGTGCATGGTGTCGGCCGGCTGCGGCGCGCCCGGAAGCGGGGGCTGGGGTACGCGATACGATCGTGCGGCGGCCTCCGACGGGTCCATCTGCGGCACGTCGACGTCGACGGCCTCCGCCATCCCGGCTCCCGCATTGCCGCCAGTGCCCTGGCCCGCCTGCGCGGGATACTGGGCGGCATAGTGCGAAGCGGAATATCCCGCGCCGGCCGGGCCGAACGCCGTGGGCGCGGCCATGGCGGCGCCCGGCTGTTCCGCGGCGCCGTACGGCAGCGAACMGSCSKGCGCCAKMTGGSCCGSCKGSCCGGCMTGSGSMGMSGCMKGSWSSYSGCCATRCGGSMYGGGCGCCGAGGCCGGACCATAGCCTGCGCCATTGGCGGCGGCACGGCCGGAGGCGGTTGGGTCCAGGACGAACTGCACGTTCACCTGCGCCTCCCAGTACTCGCAGGCGAGCGCGGTGATCCGGCTGGAGAACTGGCTCTTGACCCAGTCAAGCTTGAAGCGGTTGGGCGCGGCAATCCGCAGCGCGAGGGTGTTCTCATCGAACGCCACGGGCGCGAGCGGCTTGATCCAGGTCTTGAACTGTTGAGGCGTCAGCTCGCGCTCGAGTTGCGCGGCCGCCGCCTGCCAGAAATCTTGCATTGGTTGTTGTTGGGTAATGCCACGGTCGGCGGGCGCGCCGTCCTCGTTGCAACTTCTGTCCATGCTTGCAAAGAAAAACGGGCGCCGCATTGCCAGGTGCGGCAAGGACGGCATAGGGTTCGGCGCGCCCCCGTCATCCGCGTCGGGGAGCGGCGCCATGCCGCCTTGCATGGAACATCTGGTCGCGTGCGCCACGCGGGCCGTGTTGTGTTTGGACCGGGATTGTACCCCCCGCCCGGAGTTATCCACAAAGGATAAGTCTGTGGACAACTTGTGAAGATGCGGTGGATGGCTGTGCACAACTGGGTGCATTGCAGCAAAGCGTGCGTCACTTACTTCGGGCAAAACGTTGATTTAAAAGGGGATCAGGGCTCTCTTCCAGGCGGGAAAATGGATAAAGACGCACCTCGACGGGTGCATCCACTACTGTGGACAAAAAGTGGGTGCGGCTGGGGCGGTCGACGCACTTCCCGCGTCTGGTCCTTTTGTCCACCTTGACAGACGCCGCGAAACTCCGTTAAATGGCGGGTTCTGCGATGCGGCAGGGGATCACGTATGCGCATCGCCGGGTCCTGACCCGCTCCTTCGCCCCGCGGCAACCGGCCAACCAACAGGTTGTGGGCGCCGCGCCGGTCCTCCGGCGGCAGTATTGGCCACTGACAAGCGGCTCACCATGGTTTGCCACGGTGCGTTGCTCCAAGCCGGCCGCTACAGGCGGGTCACTACAAGCGGTCAGTACAAGACAAACAGCCGGCAGTACCGCATTCGCGGCGGCCCCCATGCGAACCATACGCGGCATCCAGCCATGACGCCTCCGGGCGGCGGCCTGGAGTGCCTGGATCAACCAGAGAGTGCAACATGAAACGTACCTACCAACCTTCCGTTACCCGCCGCAAGCGTACCCATGGCTTCCGCGTGCGCATGAAGACCCGTGGCGGCCGCGCCGTGATCAACGCGCGCCGTGCCAAGGGCCGCAAGCGCCTGGCGGTCTGAGGCCCGGCGAGGGAAGGCCGGCGGCGGCCGTTGGCCGTGCGCTGCGTTGTTCCCCCGGCCCCGCCGCTGGTCGGCTGGCCCGTGCGCCGGTCCATACATGACGCACGATGCCAGCCGGACTTGATCGCGTGCCGACTTATGCCTTCCCCAAAGCCGCGAGGCTCACAAAGACGGATGAGTTTTCATCCGTTTTTGCTTTGCGCCCACGGCGTCGGAGCGCACACTTCGTGCTGTACGTTCGAGCCAACGGGCTGCCTCGGGCACGCCTTGGCATCGTCGTCGGCAAGAAGTTCGCGCCCCGCGCGGCAGAGCGTAATCTCGTGAAGCGGATGGTGCGGGAACTGTTCCGGCAACGCCAGGATCAATTGGCTGGCCGCGACGTGCTGCTGCGCCTGCAAGCCCGCTTTCCTCGTGCCGAGTTCCGCAGCCGGACCGCGGTCCGGCATACCTGCCGCAGCGAATTGGTCGCGCTGATGGAAGTGGCAACGCGGCCGCTGACACCGGTGCCGGCACAGACCGCGGCGCCGACGTCATCGTCGTCACCCCCGGGGCCGCAGCCGACGCAATTGCCGCAAGCCCCATCCGCCCCGCCCGCCGGCACCTGACCGGAGCGTCCGTCGACATGAAGCTGATCCTGCTAGCCCTGCTGCGCGTCTACAAGATTGCGCTGAGCCCTTACCTCGGCTCGCAGTGTCGCTTCCTGCCGACCTGTTCCGACTACGCGCGGGACGCGATCGCTGGCCACGGCGCCGCGCGCGGCACCTGGCTGACGGCATGCAGACTGTGCCGCTGTCACCCGTTCGCACAGGGCGGGTATGATCCAGTGCCGCCGGCTTCGCAGAAGGCCGCGCCGCCGGATTCCGCCGCCTCTGGGCAGCCGCCGGTGACGGTACGGCTGCCCCGACCCTGATTTCCCCCGATACAGCGAGACATGGATATCAAACGCACCATCCTCTGGGTCATCTTCTCGATGTCCCTCGTGCTGCTCTACGACAACTGGCAGCGCGCCAACGGCCACGCCTCGATGTTCTTCCCGAGCGCATCGCAGCCCGCCCAGACCGCTTCGGCACCGGCCTCCGCTGCGGCCGCGCAGGGCGATGTGCCCAAGGCGGTGAGCGGCGCCACGCCGGCAGCCGGCGCACCGGCGACCGCGCCGCAGGCGGCGGCACAGCCGGCCGGCGAGAAGATCGTGGTGACCACGGACGTGGTGCGCGCGGAAATCGATACCGCGGGCGGCATCCTGTCCCGGCTGGAACTGCTGCATCACAAGGACGACGCCGGCAAGCCGGTGGTGCTGTTCGAGCGCGATGCGGCGCGTACCTACCTGGCGCGCTCGGGCCTGATCAACGGCGACCTGCCGAACCACACCACGGTGTTCACCGCGGCACCTGGCGCCCGGGAACTCGGCGGCAACGACACCATCGAGGTGGCGCTCACGGCCGAGAAGGGCGGCGTCAAGTTCGTCAAGACCTA
The DNA here is from genome assembly GCF_007829435.1 of Cupriavidus gilardii J11. Classification (GTDB taxonomy): domain Bacteria; phylum Pseudomonadota; class Gammaproteobacteria; order Burkholderiales; family Burkholderiaceae; genus Cupriavidus; species Cupriavidus gilardii_D. The sequence continues at coordinate 74,199 of NZ_VLJN01000019.1, read as the reverse complement.
CGTGTTCCGCAAGGGCAGCTATGTGGTCGACACGCGCTTTGACGTGACCAATGGCGGCACGCAACCGGTATCGCCGACGCTGTATCTGGAACTGGCACGCGACGGCACCAAGGTCGAGCAGTCGCAGTTCTACAGCACCTTCACCGGCCCGGCCATCTACACCGACGCCGAGAAGTATCACAAGATCAACTTCGACGACATCGCCAAGCACAAGGCCACCGTGCCGCCGCCGGCGACCGACGGCTGGGTTGCGATGGTGCAGCACTACTTCGCGTCGGCCTGGCTGCCGCAGACCGGCAAGCAGCACAGCTTCTACGTCGAGCAGATCGATCCGAACCTGTACCGCGTCGGCGTCCAGCAGCCGCTGGGCGAAGTGGCGCCGGGTGCGACGGTCAGCACGCAGGCCCGCCTGTTCGCCGGCCCCCAGGAAGAGCGCATGCTGGAGCAGATCGCGCCGGGTCTCGAACTGGTGAAGGACTATGGCTGGCTGACAATCCTCGCCAAGCCGCTGTTCTGGCTGCTGGAGAAGCTGCACGGCTTCTTGGGTAACTGGGGCTGGGCGATCATCGCGCTGACCGTGCTGATCAAGCTCGTGTTCTTCCCGCTGTCGGCTGCCAGCTACAAGTCCATGGGCAAGATGAAGGACCTGCAGCCGCGCGTGACGGCGCTGCGTGAGCGTTACAAGAACGATCCGCAGAAGATGAACCAGGAGATGATGGCGCTGTACCGGGCGGAGAAGGTCAATCCGCTGGGTGGCTGCCTGCCGATCCTGATCCAGATTCCTGTATTCATCGCGCTGTACTGGGTGCTGCTGTCGTCGGTGGAAATGCGTGGCGCGCCGTGGCTGGGCTGGATTCACGACCTGTCGGTGCCGGATCCGTTCTACATCCTGCCGATCGTGATGGCCGTGTCGATGTTCGTGCAGACCAAGCTGAACCCGACCCCGCCGGACCCGGTGCAGGCCAAGGTCATGATGATCATGCCGCTGGTGTTCTCGTTCATGTTCTTCTTCTTCCCCGCCGGCCTGGTGCTGTACTGGGTGGTGAACAACATCCTGTCGATCGCGCAGCAATGGCAGATCAACCGGATGCTGGGCAAGGGCAAGACGGTGGCGGCGGCGAAGGGCTGACGCCTGGGTCGTTGACCATGGGTTGTGGAGAAACCCGGCGCGATGGCGCCGGGTTTTTTCTTTTTTGAGGTTGGTTGCGCGCGGGACTTCCGTCTCCCCCGGCCCCTCTCCCGCTTTGCGGGAGGCCCGTCACCGCAGCCGGTGTACTCCCCTCTCCCGCTTGTGGGAGAGGAGGCGGGGGTGAGGGGAGTACAAGCCGCAACCCATGACACCTTTCCTACACTGGTAGCGAATGCGTGCACACTCGCGACCATGGCTCCACCCCACCTGAAGCGCCGCATGGGCGCCCTCGATGCCTTCGTGGCGCTGGCCGCCGCCGATCTGGACCGGCTGGCCGCCACGCTGCGGGCGCTGGAGCGCCGCGATCATCCGGAGGACCTGCATCGGCTGCGTATCGGGCTGCGCCGGCTGCGGGCGCTGCGCTGGATGTTCGCGCCGGTTTTGCCGGGCGCGGTATCGGCACGCTGGCGGCAGATGCTCGCCGACATGATGGCGGCCACCGGGCCGGCCCGCGACTGGGACGTGCTGATCGACGGTACGCTGCAGCCGGCACTGGTGCGGCATCCCCGATCGCCGGTGTTGCGCGCCTTGCTGGACGAGGCGATGATGCGCCGCGATACGGCGCGCACGATCATGCTCGCCGAGCTGACGCCTTACCGGGAACGTACCCTGCCGCTGCTGCGCCGCGAACTGGCCATCCTGCAGCGGCACTGCAACATGCCGGACGCTATCCCCGTGGCACGCTCGCCACTGAAGAAGTTCGCGCGCAAGCGCGTGCGCCGCGCCCGGCGGCTGTGGCTGGCACGCAAGCGGGAGGTCGCGGCAGCAACGTCCCAGGCATCGGAGGCGACGGAGCCCGGCATGCCGCCGGAGTTCGCCGCGCTGGCGAATCCGTCGCTGCATGCGCAGCGCATTGCGGCGAAGCGGCTGCGTTATGCGATCGAGGCGCTGGCGCCGGTGCTGCCCAGGCGCTATCGCGGCCGTCTGCTGCGCAAGGTGGCGCGGCAACAGCAGGGCTTGGGCGCGGCGCTCGATGCCGCGGTCGCTCGCCGGCTGATCGCCACCTTGCTCGCGTCTGCGGTCGATAAGGCGGAACCCGCCAGATCGGCCGATGGCATGGCGTCGCCGGCATACTGATCTGCGACAATACCGCCCATGACCGCTACCCAGCCACCGACCGACACCATCGCCGCCATCGCCACCGCGCCCGGACGCGGCGGCATTGGTGTCGTGCGCGTGTCCGGCCCCGAGGCGGCCGCCATCGCGCGCGCCGTCTGCGGCCAGACCCCGCAGCCGCGCCATGCCACCTACGTGCCGTTCGTCGACGCCAAGGGCGGCGTGATCGACCACGGCATCGCGCTGTTCTTCCCCGGCCCGCATTCCTATACCGGCGAGGATGTGCTGGAACTGCAGGGCCACGGCGGCCCGGTCGTGATGCAGATGCTGCTGACACGATGCCTGCAGGCCGGCCGTGVCCTCGGCCTGCGGCTGGCCGAACCCGGCGAGTTCACGCGTCGGGCCTTCCTGAACGACAAGCTCGATCTGGCCCAGGCCGAGGCCGTGGCCGATCTGATCGAGGCCAGCACCGAAGCGGCGGCGCGCTCGGCCGCGCGATCGATGGAGGGCGCGTTCTCGCAGGCGATCCGCGCGCTGGTCGACAAGGTGATCCATCTGCGCATGCTGGTCGAGGCCACGCTCGACTTCCCCGAGGAGGAAATCGACTTCCTGGAGGCGTCCAACGCCCGTGGTCAGCTGGAGGACATCCGCGCGGCGCTGGCCGGCGTGCTGTCGCAGGCACGGCAGGGCGCGCTGCTGCGCGAGGGGCTGTCGGTCGTGCTGGCCGGGCAGCCGAACGTGGGCAAGTCGTCCTTGCTCAATGCGCTGGCCGGCGCGGAGCTGGCCATCGTCACGCCGATCGCCGGCACCACTCGCGACCGGGTACGCGAGACCATCCAGATCGAAGGCATTCCGCTGCATATCATCGACACCGCCGGCCTGCGCGAGGAGGCGGCGGACGAGGTCGAGCGGATCGGCATCGAACGGACTTGGGAAGCCATCGGCCGCGCCGACGTGGTGCTGCATGTCATCGATGCCAGCGATTACTTGCGGCATGGACTGTCGGAGATCGACGACGCCATCGATGACCGGCTGTCCGGCCATCTGCCCGCCGGCTCGCCGATCGTGCGGGTGGTCAACAAGATCGACCTCGCGCCGTCGGTGGGCGAAGTGGCCTTCGGCGGCAACCGTCCACATGTGGTGGCGGCCAACGGACCCAATCCGACCGAGATCTGGATCTCGGCGCGGACCGGCGCCGGCATTGAACTGCTGCGCCGGGAGCTGCTGCGGTTGATCGGCTTCCAGGCCGGCAACGAGGGTGCGTTCCTCGCGCGCGAGCGGCATCTGACCGCGCTGCGCAATGCGCAGCATCATCTGGAGATGGCCGCCGATCAGGCCGCGCAGCAGGCGCAGGCGCTGGACCTGTTCGCCGAGGAATTGCGGCTGGCGCAGGAGCAGTTGAATGGCATTACTGGGGAGTTCACCAGTGATGATTTGTTGGGGACGATTTTTACGCGGTTTTGTATTGGGAAGTGAGGCGGGGTCCGTGGGAGTTCGCCATTCCCCGGCAAAGTTGGAGTCGCAGATGAACGGGTGTTTCAGGCGGTGGACTGGCGCTGCGATGATGCAGCATGCAGAAGATGGGACATCGATATGATCAAGCAGGTCAACGGCTCCAATCAAATATCGCGGTTGGTACTGCGTGGGTACAAATCCATCGCGGAGTGCGATGTGGAACTCGGCCGGCTCAACGTGCTGATCGGCGCAAACGGCGCGGGCAAGTCCAACTTCATCGGATTTTTTCGCCTAATCAACCGAATCCTGGATCAACAGTTGCAGATAGCTGTTGGTGTTGCGGGCGGCCCCGATGCGCTGCTGCACTACGGCCGCAAGAAAACCGAGGCGCTGCGCGCAGAGCTGTACTTCGGCAATAACGGTTACCGTTTCACGTTGCGGCCGACGCAGGACAACCGCATGATGTTCGATCGCGAGGCACTTTGGTGGGACGTGCATGGCGACTGGCGTCCGGCCTCAGGGCATTTCGAGTCGTATGCCGAGGCACAGAAGGGCAAGACCTTGATCTACAAGCATGTCGTCCCTGCCATGCGCAGTTGGCGCCTGTACCACTTCCACGACACTAGTGCCAGCGCGTTCGTTAAGCAGATCCACAACATCAACGACAACGAGTACCTACGGGACGATGCCCGTAACTTGGCGGCCTTCCTGCTGCGGCTGAAGAACCACCACGATGAGCACTACCGGCGTATCGTCAAGACCATTCGCTTGGTGGCTCCTTTCTTTGGTGATTTTCACCTCCGTCCAACCGTGGACAACAACGAGAAGATTCAGCTTGAATGGACGGAGCAGGGACAAGACGAACCCTTCACCGCTAGCGCCCTTTCCGACGGCACGTTGCGTTTTATCTGCCTGGCGACGGTATTGCTGCAGCCCGAGGCGTTCATGCCGGCGGCGATCTTGATCGATGAGCCGGAGTTGGGTTTGCACCCGTTTGCCATCAGCGTCCTCGCCGGACTGATGAAGTCGGCTTCGCAGGAACATCAGTTGATCGTGTCCACCCAGTCGGTCGAACTCGTCAACGAATTTGATGCTGAGGATCTGATCGTGGTGGACAAGCGCGGCGGCGCTTCGATTTTCAAGCGCACGGATACGGAGTCGTTGTCCGAGTGGCTCACCGAATACAGCCTCGGCGAAATCTGGAAGAAGAACTTGCTCGGCGGGAGGCCGGGGCGATGAGTCGCGTCTACGTGCTTGTGGAGGGGCAGACGGAGGAAGCCTTCGTCAATGAATTGCTGGCGCCGCATTACGCGAGAATTGAGCTCTATCTGACGCCGATCATCGTCAGCACGAGTGCTGCCCAGAAGGGCGGCGTAGTGAGCTACGCCAAGGTCAGGCCGCAGATCGAGAGGCTTTGCAAACAGGATGCGGACGCCTACGTGACGACAATGTTCGATCTATACGCGCTGCCCCCCGACTTCCCAGGCAAGGCCTCTCCCGCGTACCCGGGGAGCGGAACGGGGCGACAGAAGGCTGAGTTCCTGGAGGGCCAGCTGGCCGAGGATATTGGCCACCGCAACTTCATTGCGAATCTTCTCGTGCATGAGTTCGAGTCGCTGCTGTTCGTCGACCTGAATGCTTTCGAACAGTGGACCGATGACGACCGCGTGCTGGAACCCCTGCGGAGGATCAGAAGCACGACCGCTCCGGAAGAGATCAACGATAGCGTCCACACCGCTCCGTCGAAGCGAATTCTATCCGCCATGGCCGGTTATCAGAAGACCTTCCATGGTCCCCTGATTGCCTGCGATATCGGGCTGCAGGCAATGCGGCAATCGTGTCCACATTTCGATGGTTGGCTAACGAGGATTGAGAACCTGCCATAAACGGGGAATACCATGGTCAAACTTTGGAATCTGGACTTCCCCGGAAGCAGGCTTGCTTTGACGTGCTGAGGTGCAACCCCCGCAATACGGCCTATATTGTCTTCAGTTGATTCCCACGGAAGCAAGGAGCCCCCATGAAAGTCCTGATGAGCCCACGCGTCCGCGTCCTCAAGCGCGATCCCAATGCCGCCCAGGCGCTGCGGGAGTTCATTGCCACGGCGAAGCTGAACGAGCCGCGCGAGATCCGTGCGGCCGACCCTCGCGGTCCGGGCGAGCTGCGCTTCAAGGTCAAGCTGGTGCCCAGCCAGGGCTGAGGTCCGCCCCTTGAATATCGCGTTTCCCGCGATTTTCCTGTTTCTGCTGCTGCTTCCCGGCTTTGTCTTTCACCGGCTTTATCAGGCGCGCGAGGTGCGCGCCGCCGATCTGACGCCGTTCAGCACCACCGTGTTGACGGCCACGGCGGTCGCTGCCCTCATCAATGCCGCCACCATGCTGGCCGCGACCTACTGGGGTGGCTATCACTTCCATGTCGGCGAGATGGTGCGCCTGCTGGTCAGCGGCGCGTCGACCAATAGCGCGGTGGCGCTGTCCCCGGTCTTCCAGCGTTTGAACGCGCATCCCTTCGAACCGTTCGCGTTTTTCGCGGCGACCAATCTGGTCGCCGCGCTGCTGGCCGGACTGTGGCGATTCTCGGTGTGGCGGCTGCGGCTGGATCATCCGTCGCGGCCGCTGGTCCGTTACATGCGGCCGCCCGCGCCCTGGTATTACCTGTTCACGGGCACCGACGTGACGGGCGTCGAGCCGGACGCGGTGGTGATCGCCACCATCGTGACGTTTCGCGACGGCAGCTGGCTCTTCACCGGCCTGCTGGAGGACTACGAGCTGACGGAAAAGGGCGAACTGGACCGGCTGGTGTTGTCGAACGCGGCGCGGCGCCGACTTGCCGACGACCTGCCCAGGGACGCTTCACGGCTCGACCAGCAGGAGCGCTTCTATCCGATCGAGGGCGACCGCTTCGTGCTGCGCGCCTCGGAGTGCGTGACGCTTAACATCAAGTACCTGGTGCTGGAGAGCGTGGACGGCTGAACCGTCCGTGGGCGCCGATGTAGGACAAGGCCCACATCTCTTTCGGCGCTGCAGCGATAAGGCCGCCACGCCCGGCTGTGTATCGTTCAATCACACCAACAACAGCGAATGATTCGCAGCAGAGGTAGCAGATGCCAGTTGTACCGATCGGGATGCCGGCTGCGCATGCCGAGGCATTCCAGAAGATTCTTGCCGTGACGCAGCGCGCATGGCAGTTGGATGCAAAGTTGGACGTGAAGCCCGGCAAGGTGCCGGCTCCGAATGGACGTCAGGCCGAAGGCGGACGTCAACCGTATCTCGCCCGGCTCGCCGCACGGGCGTTGGAAGCGCAAGTGATGGCGCTACGCTGCCGCCAGGCCTTTGTCGGTCAACCCGGCTAAAGGCATGGAGGCCGCGTCTGCGGCGATCTAGTGTGTCTCCTTGGTTCTTCGCCAGCCTCCGGGCTGGTTTTTTTTGTGGTGGGTGGGCGGTAAGGCGGGCTGATACTGCCCTCTCCCCCGGCCCCTCTCCCGCTTTGCGGGAGAGGGGAGAGGAGTCAGGCTACGTCGTTCAGGCGTGCAACCATTGGCCCGCATCTGTCTCGCAACAGGTGCTGCAGCTGCCGGATCGCCGGAAAGAACTGCTTGCGGTGCGGGCAGACCAGGCTGAGCGGGGTGGCTTCGCCCGGTTGCCCGGGCAGCAGCAGTTCAAGGCGGCCGGCCAGCACGTCGGCGCAGACATCGAGCCACGATTTGTAGGCGATGCCCTGGCCGTCGATCGCCAGGCGCCTGGCGATGTCGGCGTCGTCGCAGAACAGCGTGCCGGTGACCGGAATCTGCCGGCGGCGGCCGTCGACCGGGAATACCCATTTGTCGTAGACGCGTCCCCGCAGCAGGTAGAGCAGGCAGTTGTGCTGGCGCAGGTCGTCCAGCGATTGCGGCCGGCCGTGGCGGCGCAGATATTCGGGCGAGGCGACCAGCACGCGGCGGTTGTCGGGCGCTACCGGCAGCGCGATATAGCTCGCGTCCTCGGCCACGCCGTAGCGGATTGCGACGTCGATCGGATCGCGGAACACGTCGGCCACCAGATCGGACAGGAACAGACGCAGCGTCAGGCGCGGATGCGCGGCGCGGAATTCGGTGAGCCAGGGCAGCAGTACGTTGCGTCCGAGGTCCGATGGCGCGGAGATCTGCAGCACGCCCTGCAGCAGGTCCTGCCCGCCGCGCAGCTGCTCGGCGCCGTCGCGCAGCGCGGTGAGCGCCTCGCGCGCATACGGCAGGTATTGCTCGCCCTCGGGTGTCAGGCGCAGGCTGCGGGTGGAACGGGCGAACAGCCGTACATCGAGCTCCCGCTCCAGCCGCTGGATCGCGGCGCTGACTTGTCCCGGCAGCAGATCGGCCTCGCGCGCCGCGTTGGAGAAGCTGCCCAGCGCGGCGGTACGGAGAAACAGGTTCAGATCGTCGAGGCGGATCATTTTCCTTCCAGCAGTGAAAGTGTTCTCCGATTTTGCCAGTTTTTGCGCAGACCGCAGTGCGTCAAGATGCGGTCATTCCACTCAAGGACCAGACCATGAAAGCCATCGTCTATACCGAACACGGGCTGCCGATCGAGGATCCCCGTTCGCTGCACGAGATCGAATTGCCCAAGCCCACCCCCGGCCCGCGCGACCTGCTGGTGAAGATCCGCGCGATCGCCGTGAATCCGGTCGATACCAAGGTGCGCGCCGGCTCGCCGACGACCGCGCCGCGGGTGCTCGGCTGGGATGCGGTGGGTACGGTGGAGGCCGTGGGCGGGCAGGTGACGCTGTTCCGTCCGGGCGACGAGGTGTACTACGCGGGCTCGATCACGCGGCCCGGTTCCTACGCCGAGTACGGCCTGGTCGACGAACGCATCGCTGGCCACAAGCCGAAGTCGCTCGATGACGCCCATGCCGCCGCGTTGCCGCTAACCACCATTACCGCGTGGGAACTGCTGTTCGACCGGCTCGGCGTGCCGGAGGGCGGCGGCGACGGCGACAGCCTGCTGATCGTCGGCGCGGCCGGCGGCGTCGGTTCGATGCTGGTGCAGCTGGCCAGCAAGCTGACGCGGCTGAACGTGATCGGCACCGCGTCGCGGCCGGAAACGCAGCAGTGGGTGCATGACCTTGGCGCCCATGCGGTGATCGACCACACCAAGCCGTTGACCGAGGAGCTGCAGCGCATCGGCATTCCGCAGGTGCGCTACGTGGCCAGCTTGACGCATACCGATCGCCACTATCGTCAACTGATCGACGCGCTCGCGCCGCAGGGCAAGCTGGCGCTGATCGACGACCCAGAAACGCTGGACGCGATGCCGCTCAAGCGCAAGGCGATCTCGCTGCATTGGGAGCTGATGTTCACGCGGCCGATCTTCGAGACGCCCGACATGATCCGCCAGCACGAACTGCTGGAGCGCGTGGCGGCGCTGATCGACGATGGCACGCTGCGCACCACGCTGGGCGAGCATTTTGGCGCGATCAACGCCGACAATCTGCGCCGCGCGCATGCGCTGCAGGAAAGCGGTCGGGCGCGCGGCAAGATCGTGCTCGAAGGCTTCTGACGGAGCGCGTCATGACGACCCCATCCCTGGCTCGCCAGACTTGCGCTGGCACCACGATGCCGGCCGCCATCGCGAGGCGTTACGCGACGCCGCGCCTTGCCATGTTCGCCGTGGCGCTGGCCCTTGTGGCGGGCGGCCCCTTCGCGGTCGCCGCCGACGCCCCGGCCGAGGCCTCCAGCGAGTCCATCCCCGTGGTCGGCGCGCTGGAAACCGTCGCCACCTTCAACGGTGCGATGCCGACCGGCGTCACGGTGACCGAGACGGGCCGCATCTTCGTCAACTTCCCCCGCTGGGGCGACGACGTGCCGTTTACCGTGGCCGAGCTGCGCAATGGTCAGCCCGTGCCATACCCGGATGCCGAGATCAATCGTGACGATGCCAGCGCGCCGGCCACGCATTTCATCAGCGTGCAGAGCGTGGTGGCCGACGGCCGCGGACGCGTGTGGGTGCTCGATACCGCCGCGCCGAAGTTCTCATCGCCCCTGCCCGGCGGTGCCAAGCTGGTGGCGATCGACCTGGCCACCAACCGCGTGGTGAAGACGCTGGTGTTTCCGCCCGAGGTGATGGGCCCGCGCACCTATGTCAACGATATGCGCTTCGATTTTCGCGTCGGCGAGGAGGGCGTGGCCTATGTCACCGACTCGTCGCTGAGCGGCATTGGCGGGATCATCGTGATGGACCTCGCGACCGGCCGCGCGATCCGCCGGCTGACCGGCCACGTGTCGACCTCGGCGGACCGCGGCTTCCTGCCCGTGGTCGAGGGCCAGCCCCTGCGCAATCGCAATCCGGATGGCAGCACCTCGCCGTTCCTGGTCGCCTCCGATGGCATCGCGCTGTCGCCTGACGGCAAGACGCTGTACTTCTGCGCGCTGACCGGAACCCATTTGTACGCGGTCCCGACCGAGATGCTGCGCGATCCCAACGTCGGCGAGGCGCAACTGGCCGGCGCGGTGCGCGACCTTGGCGTGAAGGGCGCCTCGGACGGGCTGGAGGCCGATGCCAACGGCGCGGTCTATGCCGGCGACTACGAGCACAACGCGATCCTCAAGCGTTCGCCCGACGGCCAATGGCACACGCTGGCGCGTGACCCGAGGCTGTTGTGGCCGGACACCCTGTCGATCGGGCCCGACGGCTATCTGTACGTGACGGCCAACCAGTTGCACCGGCAGGCGGGCTTCCACGGCGGCAGGGACCTGCGCCAGAAGCCGTACCACCTGTTCCGCGTGCGCGTCGACGCCGCCCCTGCACTGACACGTTGACTGCCGGCACGCGGCCACGCCGAGGCGCCGACCCCTTGTTTATCCTGAAAGCGTTATCCAAAGCCAAACCATGAATCTGATCGAAGCCACCCAGAGCCGTCATACCGTCAAGGCCTTTGAAGCCGGCCGCACGCTGCCGCAACACAGCATCGACCAACTGCTGGCGGTGCTGCGCAACAGCCCGTCGTCGGTGAACTCGCAACCCTGGCATTTCGTCGTTGCGTCGACCGAGGAAGGCCGCGCCCGCATGGCGAAGGCCGCCGAAGGGCCGTTTGCCTACAACCAGCCGAAGATCCGCGATGCATCGCATGTGATCGCGCTGTGCATGCGGACCGATATGGACGAGGCCCATCTCAAGGCCATCCTGGCGCAGGAGGAGCGCGACGGGCGTTTCCAGGTGGACGGTGCCAAGGCCGGCCAGGACAAGTCGCGCCGCGGCTATGTGGACCTGCACCGCTACGAGTTGCGCGACGTGCCGCAGTGGATGGAGAAGCAGGTATATCTGGCGCTGGGCGGCTTGCTGCTCGGCGCGGCAATGCTGGGCATCGATGCCACGCCGATGGAGGGCTTCGACCAGCGTGCCCTCGATCTGGAGCTGGGACTGCGCGAGCGTGGCTATACCAGCGTGGTGCTGGCGGCGCTGGGGTATCGCAGCGAGGCGGATTTCAATGCGAAATTGCCGAAGTCGCGGTTGGGGGTGGACGAGGTGTTTACGTTCCTGTGAGTTATGAGGATGGCGGGCGGGCGAGAGGGCAGTACCAACAAACCACCATCCCCCCGATCCACCCTAAAGTTCAACCCAGGCGCTGCCGTCAACCGTCCTGACACCCCGCGCTGCGCCGCCGGCGCCGCCGCCTGACAGGAAACCCATGACCCTCGCCCCGCAATTGCGCGCCGTTGCCGCGCTGCTGACCGTGTCGGCGCTTGCCGCCGGTTGCGCCACCTATGAAACCGTGAGCCCGGTCGAGCCGCTGTCGCCGCCACTGGACGCGCTGGATGCGAAGGTGCGGATCATGCCGGACCAGGCCGACTCGCTGTTCTGCGTGATCGACAACGGCGTGGGCGGCACGCCGTTCTTTCCGGCGCTGTACAAGGGCCTGACCCGGCGCGGTTTCGACGTCAAGCTGTTGCCGCCGGGTTCGTCGATCGCGGCATGTCCGATCACCGCGACCTATGTCGCCACGCCGCAGTCGTACTGGCGTACCTTCCTGTCGTACGCCGATATCACCGTGTACCGCTACGGCGAACGCGCCGGCCGCGCGGTCTACGATGCACGGCGCAGCCAGGGCGGCCTGAACCTGAGCAACTGGGTGGAGCCGGACATGAAGATCGAACAGCTGGTCGATCAGCTGTTCCCGGGCCGCCGTCCGCCGCCCGAGGCCGCGCAAGCGCCCGGTCAGGCGCCCGCAGCCCAGCCGGACACGGTGGCGGCACCGGCCTGACCGGCCCCCACCGGGACCCGCCGCTTACGACAATCGGAACGCCTGCACCGCCTGGCGAAGTTGCTGGGCGCGTTGATCGAGGCTTTCCGCCGCGGCGGCCGCCTGTTCGACCAGCGCGGCGTTCTGCTGCGTCACGCCATCCATCTCCGCGATCGCGCCGCTGACCTGCGCGATCCCCTGCGATTGCTCGCGCGATGCGGCCGTGATATCGGCCATCAGGCTGGCAATGCCTTCGACCCGGCGCACGATGTCCTCCATCGCGGCGCCGGCCTGCTGCACGGCTTCGTTGCCATTGCGCAGATCGGTCACGGTGCGTTCGATCAGCGTCTTGATTTCGCCCGCGGCGTTCGCGCTGCGCTGCGCGAGGCTGCGCACCTCGCCCGCCACCACCGCGAAACCGCGGCCGTGCTCGCCCGCGCGCGCAGCTTCCACGGCGGCGTTCAGCGCGAGGATATTGGTCTGGAACGCGATGCCATCGATCATGCCGATGATGTCCACCACCTGCTGCGCGTTGCGATGCACGCCATCGATGGTTTGAACTACCTTGCCGACCGTTTCGCCGCCGGAACGTGCCGCGTCCGCCGTGCTGCGTACGGCCGCATTGGCGTCCTCGGCGCTGTCCGCGTTCTGGCGCACCGTCGCGCTCAGTTGCTCGATGCTCGCCACGGTGCGTTCCAGGCTCGATGCCTGGGTTGCGGTGCGGGCCGACAGGTCGGCATTGCCGCTGGCGATTTCGCCGGTGCTGGCCACGATGGCGTCCGCGCTGCTGCGCACCGTGCCGACGATGCTGGACAGGCCATGTCCCACCCCGTCGATGGCACGCATCAGTTCGCCGATCTCGTCGCGGCGGCGCGTGTCAAGCCGCGTGGTCAAGTCGCCGGCCGCCAGGCTGCGTGCCGCGTTGGCGGCCGACGCCAGCGGCTGGCTGACCATCCGCCGCAGCATCCACCAGAATCCGGCCGACACCAGCAGTGCCAGGCCGAGACCGGCGGCCAGGAACCGGTTGCGGTTGGCCATCAGTTCGGCCCGCACGCTTTCCAGCGGGACGGTGGCCACGATCAGCCATTGCCATTCGGGATAGGTTTCGAACGCCGTGAGCCGCATGGCCGGAGCGTCGCTGCCCAGCCCGACGCTGTGCATCGTGCTGCCCTTGCGTGCGGCCATCATGTCGCGTACCCAGGGCTTGCCGTCGCCGTCGCGCGCGTCGAGCAAATTGCCGCCCTCATCGTGCCGTGACACCAGCAGCTTGCCCTGGTCGGGGCCGGGCTTGGCGTCGATCACCATGAAGTGGCCGTCGCTGCCGATGGTCTTGCGACGAATCCGGTTCTTCATCATCGCCAGCTCGACGCTGACATCGACACCGACGTATAGCGCGCCGACCACCTTGCCTGTGGCGTCGCGCACCGGCTCGTACTTGCTCATATAGGGTTTGCCGAACAGCCACGCCAGCGCCCGGTACGATCGACCCGACTGCACCGCCGCATAGGCCGGGCTGGCGCGATCCAGAATGGTGCCGACCGCGCGCTCGCCGTCCTTCTTGCGCAGCGAGGTGGTGACGCGCACGAAGTCGTCGCCGCGGCGGGCGAAGACGGTGGCGACGGTGCCCCCCGTGGTGGCGGTGAAGCGGTCCGCCAGCGCGAAGTTGTTGTTCAGCACGACCTCGCCGCTGCTGAAGGTGGGCGTGGGTTGGCCGGTGACGTCAATGGTCTGCTCGGGATCGAGTGTGTACGGCGCGGGCACGGCCGCGGCCAGTGTCATCATGAAGCGGTCGGCTTCCTGAAGCATGGTGTCGTCGAACTGGCCAAGCAGGTCGCGCAGCGTTTCGTTCTGCGCGATCAGTGCGTCGCGCTGCCGGGATTCGAGCTGGCGGACGCTGCTATCGGCCAGCACCAGCGCGAAGGCGCCGAAGACCAGCACCTGCACGAGCAACACGATCGCGGCAAGGCGAGTCCCGATGCGGCCGGACAAGGCCTGACGCAGGCGGTGGGGCAGGTTCGGACGTGAGGCGGGGCGGTGGGAAGAGGCGGTTTCCGCCGGGCGCGAGGCCGGGGTGGCGCCGAGTGCGTCCGGCATGGAAAGCTGGGCGGGGGCAATGGGGCGCAATGTCCTGCTCCTTGCGAACAAGGGTTGCCGCCGCCACATGGCGCACGGCGGACGCATGATCTCCGTCACGTCGTCATTCGCGGGTTTACGGCGCTGCGTGCCCTCGACTTGATGCGAGATTGCCCGTGGGGACTGGAGTCAGTATTCGCTTCAAAGGCGGGCGGGGAGAGGGCAGTCCCAGCCAACACCGGCACCACTTGGTACGACTATTCGCCCAAAAGATAAACGCCGCAAAATTCAGCATCCCATCATCCATTGTGTCGATGATCTTTGGCCATGCCCCCGCGCCTCCTACACTGGCTGAATTCCGCCGCGTTACCAGGAGCCCGCCATGCCCAGCCGCCGCCTTGTCAGCCTCGCCGCGCGTCATCTGGTCGCCATGCTGATCGCGGCCCCCGGCTGGCAAGGCGCGACGGCGGCGCCACAGCCGCCGCAGCCGGCCGCCTCGCAGACGCAGCGCGCGGTGGTCGCCTACGAGGCCGGCGCCTATGACGACGCCTTGCGCGACTTTGCCGATGCCGCCCGCCAGGGCAACCGGCTGGCGCAGTTCAACTACGCAATGATGCTGTTGCGCGGGGAAGGCACCGCTTCCCAGCCCCAGCAGGCACTGGTGTGGCTGCGCAAGGCGGCGGACAACCAGATGACCCATGCGCAGTTCACCATGGGCGAACTGCACGAGCGCGGCGATCTGGTGCCGAAATCGCTGGAAGAGGCCAACCGCTGGTACGAGCGCGCCGGCGCCGGCGGCCATATCCAGGCGCAGGTGGCGCTGGCCACCAACTACTTCATCGGCCGCGGCGTGCCGCGCGACTACGGCAAGGCGTTCGACTGGTACACCCGCGCGGCCACGGCCGGGGATGGCGGGGCGCAGTACATCGTGGCCAGCTACTACGAGCGCGGCGAGCCGGGCGTGGTGGAACGCGATATCGAGCAGGCCAAGATCTGGTACGCCCGGGCCGCCGCGCGCGGCGATCCGGGGGCGTTGGCCAAGCTGCGGTCGTTGCTGGAGCAGACGGTGAAGTCGCGGCGACCCACGATGTAGCCGATGGACAGGCAGGCCAGGCCGCGGGCCTTCGACGACATGGCTGATCCGGTCAGCTCTGGATCAACCGCTTCTGCCGCGAGATATTCATCAGGATGCCGATCCCCATGCCCAGCGTCACCAAGGCCGTGCCGCCGTAGCTGATCAGCGGCAGCGGCACGCCGACGATGGGGAGCAGGCCGCTGACCATGCCCATGTTGACGAAGGCATAGGTGAAGAAGATCAGCGTCACCGCGCCGGCCAGCAGCCGTGAAAAATGCGTGGGTGCATTGGCGGCGATATAGAGCCCCCGGAAGATCAGCAGCAGGTACAACACCAGCAGCACCGCATTGCCGATCAGCCCGAACTCCTCGGAATACACCGCGAAGATGAAGTCGGTGTGCTTCTCCGGAATGAATTCCAGGTGGGTCTGCGTGCCCTTGAGCCAGCCCTTGCCGAACAGCCCCCCGGAGCCGATCGCGATGATCGACTGGATGGTGTGGAAGCCCTTGCCCAGCGGGTCGGTGGTCGGGTCGAGCAGCGTGCAGACCCGGTGCTGCTGGTAGTCGTGCAGCACCGGCCAGTTGACCCCCGGCGCGCACATATCGTGCTCGAAGGTCACCAGCGCGGTGATCAGCGTCACCACGATGGCCAGCGCAGGCAGGATCAGCTTCCACGACAGCCCGGCGAAGTAGATGACATAGAGGCCTGCCGCCAGCACCAGCAGCGCGGTACCGAGGTCCGGCTGCTTGGCGATCAGGCCGACCGGCACCGCGAGCAGCACGGCGGCGACGATGAAGTCGAACCAGCGCAGGCCGCCCTCGCGCTTCTGGAAATACCAGGCCAGCATCAACGGCATGGCGATCTTCATCAGTTCGGACGGCTGGATCACGATGCCGATGTTGAGCCATCGGCGCGCGCCCTTGCGGATCAGGCCGAACATCGCCACCGCGATCAGCAGCGCGACGCCCACGGTATAGAGCGGCACCGCCACCCGCATCAGCGTCTGCGTGGGCAGATAGGCAATGACCCACATCACCGCGTATGACAGCAGGATGTTGCGAAGCTGATCCTCGACACGGCCGGGCATGTCCACCGCGGCGGAATACAGCGCCACGATGCCGGTGGCGAACAGCAGGAATACGATCAGCGCGAGCGGTTTGTCGAACCCGGTCAGCGCGGACCTGATCAGCGATAGGACGCGGCGGCGATCCATCGACGCCTCCTTCAATGTGTGGCGGCGGCGCCCACGGCCACCGCTGCGCGGCGGGCCGGAGGCACCGGGTTGGCGGGCGGGGCGCTGGAGCCGGCGGCGGATGTGGCGGCCGATGTGGCGGCCGATGTGGCGCCGGGCCGGGTAATCGGTGCGCCAGGCGCGGCCGCTGCCTTGGCTCCGCCCGTGGGCGTGCGCTGCGGCGGCGCCGGCGGTGCCGGTGGCGGCTCGGCCAGCGGCGCGCTATGCCCGAGCGCCTGCCGCATGCGTCCTTCCAGCGTCAGCGGCGCCGAGGCCGGCGCGATGGCCAGCGGATCGATCGGCGGGGCAGCCGGCGCGCTGGCCGCGGCACGTGCGTGGGCAGCGCTTGCGCCGCTCACGTTCGCCGTGCTGCCGGCCTGGCTGCCCGCGACGTCCGCGTCCGCTGCTTCGGTCTCCAGCGAATTCGCCATCGCGCTCGCGCTGGCGATGTTCGCGGTGCGGCCGGTGGTGAAGACGCTGGGCGTATCCACCGGCGGCAGGCCGTGCGCGCGTTCGGATGGTGGCGGCGCCATCGCGGACAGTTCCTCCGGCCACTTGCCCAGCAGGTAGTAGTCCATCACCTTGCGCGCGATCGGCGCCGCGTGCTGCGCGCCGAAGCCGGCGTTCTCAACGATCAGCGCCAGCGCGATCCTGGGTTTGTCGGCGGGTGCGAAGGCGGTATAGAGCGCGTGGTCGCGCTTGTGCTCGGCCAGTGCGTGGTGGTTGTACTTCTCGCCCTTGCCCAGCGAGAAGGTCTGCGCGGTGCCCGTCTTGCCGGCCGATTCGTACGGCGCGCCGGCGAACACGCGCGCCGCCGTGCCCGAATGCGTGACGCCCACCATGGCGCGCTTGATCACGTCGATATCGGCCTGCTTCAGCGGAATCCGGTAGCTTTCCTTTGGCACGGTCAGCCGGCGCTGCCGCGTGACCGAGTCCTCGATCGCCTTGACCAGGTGGGGCTTCATCACGATGCCGTTGTTGACCAGGATCGACGTCGCGTGCGCGAGCTGCAGGATCGTGAAGCTGTTGTAGCCCTGCCCGATGCCCAGCGAGATGGTTTCGCCCTCGTACCACTTCTGCTGCTCGGGCTTGCGATAGGCGCGCCGCTTCCATTCGGTCGACGGCAGGATGCCCCGGCTCTCGCCCTCGATGTCGATGCCGGTGATCTGGCCAAAGCCAAGCGGCTTCATGAAGTCGTGCATCGCGTTGACGCCCATCTCGCGCGCCAGCGCATAGTAGTAGGTGTCGCACGACTGCACGATCGAGCTGTACATGTCGACCCACCCGTGTCCGCCCGGCTTGTCATCGCGGAAGGTGTGGTTGCCGAGCGTGAAGAAGCCGGGATCGTGCATGCCCCACTGCGCGGTGCGCCGGCCGGTGGCCAGCGCCGCCAGCGCCATGAAAGGCTTGTAGGTCGAACCGGGCGGATAGGTGCCGCGCAGCGGCCGGTTCAGCAGCGGCTTGTCCGGCGAGTTGTTCAGCTCGTTCCAGGTGGCGGTATCGATGCCCTCGACGAACAGGTTCGGGTCGTAGGTGGGTTTGGACACGAAGGCCAGGATGTCGCCGGTGGACGGCTCGATTGCCACCAGGGCGCCGCGCCTGTCCCCGAACAGCGCCTCGGCAAGCTGCTGCAGCCGGATGTCGAGCGACAGGATCAGGTTGTTGCCGGGCGTCGCCGGCGCCGTCGACAGCGTGCGGATCGGCCGCCCGCCCGCGCTGACCTCGACTTCCTCGATGCCGGTCAGCCCGTGCAGCTCGGTCTCGTAGCTCTGCTCGATGCCGATCTTGCCGATGTAGTTGGTGCCCTTGTAGTTGTCGGCGTCCCTGCGCGGATCGTATTTGGCGGGATCGGCGTCGTTGGCCTCGTCCATCGATTCGATGCGCTGCTGGTCGCGCTGCGAGATGCGGCCGATATAGCCGACCACGTGCGAGGCCGACTCGCCCAGCGGGTACTGCCGGAACAGCCGCGCGCGCACATCCACGCCGGGGAAGCGGAAGCGCTGCGCCGAGAAGCGCGCGACCTCCTCGTCGCTGAGCTGGTTGCGGATCGGCAGGCTCTCGAAGCTGCGTGATTCTTCCATCAAGCGGCGAAAGCGCCGCCGGTCGCGCGGCTGGATGTCGACCAGCTTCGCCAGTTCCTCGATGGTGTTATCGAGCGAATCGGTCAGCTTGGACGGCGTGATTTCAAGGGTGTAGGCCGAGTAGTTGCGCGCCAGCACGATGCCGTTGCGGTCCATGATGATGCCGCGGTTCGGCTCGATCGGTGCCACCGAGATGCGGTTGTCCTCGGCCTTGGCGGAGTACTGGTCGTGCTTGTACCACTGCAGCCAGAAGAAGCGGGCGAACAGCAGGCCGAACAGCACCACGGCGAACAGCGCCGCGGCCGCGACGCGGAGGCGGAAGCGGCCGAGCTCGAGTTCGACGTTGCGGATTTCGGTCATGGTGCTGCAACAACCTGCAATGCGGGAGCCGGGGCCGGCACGGGGGCGATACCCTCGCCGGCCGGGGCGCTAGATCGGGCGGGTTTCATCGACGTCCACGGAGCGGCGCTGCGGCGCCAGCAGCAGGCCGGTGGCCAGCGGCCACAGCAGCGCCTCGATGCCGGGCGCGAGCCACAACTGCCAGCCGGGCAGCGGCGCGCCCATCGCCAGCCGGATCACCACCGGCACCGCATGCGCGATGAACAGCAGCGGCAGCACATGCAGCGCCTGTGTATAGACGGAGAACCACAGCACGCGCCGGTGGATCGTGATGGCGAAATAGGCCAGCAGCGTATAGGCCATCGCATGTTCGCCCAGCAGGCGGGCATCGTGCACGTCCATCAGCAGGCCGAGCACGAAGGCCACGCCCATGCCGACCTTGCGCGGTTGGTGGATGTTCCAGAACACCAGCACCAGCGCGACCATGTCGGGGATCCACAGCACCTCGCCCCAGGGCAGCAGGTTGAAGAGGAAGGCCAGCACGAAGCTCAGCGCGATAAAGCCCGGATTGACCGGACGCAGCAGATAGTGAGGCTGTGTCATCGCTTGGTCTCGGAATTCGGTTGCGGCTTGCCGGCCTTCGCCAGTGCCCGGGTGCCATGTGTCGCCTTTGCGGCATCGGCGGGCGCTACTTCCTCGGCGCGCGGCTCGGCGTCATAACGGACCACCAGCAACTGACGGTGCGAGCGCACGCCGGCCACCGGTTCGCAATAGACGCGCGAGAAGGCCGTGTCGGCCTTGCGTTCGATCTGCACGATGCGCGCCACGGGCAAGCCCGGCGGGTATACCCCGTCCAGGCCCGAGGTCACCAGCAGGTCGCCCTGCTGCAGATCGGCAGACGCCGCCATGAAGCGCAGGTCCAGCATGCCGGCCTTGGCGCCGCCGAAGGCGATGCTGCGCAGGCCGTTACGCACCACCTGCACCGGAATCGCCTGTTCCTTGTCGGTCAGCAGCGTGACCTCGGACTGGAACGGCGACACGCGCGTGACCTGGCCCACCACGCCACGCTCGTCGATCACCGGATAGCCCGCGCGGACATCGTGGTGGCTGCCGCGATCGATCACGATGCGATGCGTATAGGGATCGCGGGCGTCGTACAGCACCTCGGCGGCGACCACCGGCGTGGCGGACTGCTCCTTGAGCTCCAGCAGCTTGCGCAGCTGCCGGTTCTCCGCTTCGAGCTGCGCCTGGCGCAGTGCGTCGTTGGCCTGCTCCACGGCGCGGCGCCGCAGCTCGCGGTTCTCGGTCGCCAGCGTGGCGGACGACTGCAGGTAGTCGAACGCCGCACGCAGCAGGTCGCGCGGAATCAGCACGACGCGCTCGACCGGCATCAGCACGGTCGCGGCGACCTGCCGCACCGTGCGCAGCGCATCGAAGCGGGCGTCGACGATCAGCAGTGTCAGCGCGATGGCCACGAAGACCACCAGGCGCGCGACAGCCGACGTGCCCTGCTTGAAAAGCGGTGGCGGCGTGTAGTCCATTTACCGGAAGGCGGGCGGGGGAGAGCCCGGCGCGCGCGCCGCATGGGCGGCGGTGGACCGGGCGTATGTCATGGCGTGAATGGAAACAGGCGCAGGGCGGCTGGCATGCGCCACACCGCCTTGGGCCGGTGGAGCAGGCGATGGTGCGGGCAGCGCGTGCATTATCACGGGCGTCCTCGCCATCGCCGGCTTATTCGTAGGCGAAGATGCTGCCCAGCTTGTCCATGCGTTCCAGCGCCATGCCGGAGCCGCGCACCACGCAGGTCAGCGGATCTTCGGCGACCAGCACCGGCAGGCCCGTTTCCTCGGCCAGCAGGCGGTCCAGGTCGCGCAGCAGCGCGCCGCCGCCGGTCAGCGTGATGCCGCGCTCTGCGATGTCGGCGCCCAGCTCGGGCGGCGTCTGTTCCAGGCCGATCTTGACGGTCGACACGATCTGGTTCAGCGGATCGGTCAGGGCTTCCAGGATTTCGTTGGACGACACCGTGAAGGCGCGCGGAATGCCCTCGGACAGATTACGGCCCTTCACTTCCATCTCGCGCACTTCCG
The DNA here is from genome assembly GCF_007829435.1 of Cupriavidus gilardii J11. GTDB lineage: Bacteria > Pseudomonadota > Gammaproteobacteria > Burkholderiales > Burkholderiaceae > Cupriavidus > Cupriavidus gilardii_D. Next base: position 53,405 of record NZ_VLJN01000019.1, on the reverse strand, counting down.
AACCGGGGAAGGCCGAGCCGATTTCCTTCTTGATGGCTTCGGCGGTCTGTTCGCCGATCAGCATGCCGTAGTTGCGGCGGATGTAGTTGACGATGGCCTCGTCGAACTTGTCGCCACCCACCCGCACCGAGCCCTTGTACACCATGCCGCCCAGCGAGATGATGCCGACCTCGGTGGTGCCGCCGCCGATGTCGACCACCATCGAACCGGACGGCTCCGACACCGGCAGGCCGGCGCCGATCGCGGCCGCCATCGGTTCCTCGATCAGGTAGACCTGCGACGCGCCGGCGCCCAGCGCCGATTCGCGGATGGCGCGGCGCTCGACCTGGGTCGAGCCGCACGGCACGCAGATGATGATGCGCGGCGACGGGCGCAGCAGCTTGGTGTCGTGCACCATCTTGATGAACTGCTTGAGCATCTGCTCGGTGACGGTGAAGTCGGCGATCACGCCGTCCTTCATCGGGCGGATCGCCTCGATATTGCCCGGCACCTTGCCCAGCATCTGCTTGGCTTCCTTGCCCACCGCCTGGATGGTCTTCTTGGCGTTCGGCCCGCCGCCAAGGTGAATGGCCACCACCGAGGGCTCGTCCAGCACGATGCCCTTGTCGCGCATGTAGATCAGGGTGTTGGCGGTGCCGAGGTCGATCGCGAGATCGTTGGAGAAATAGCTGCGGAGAAATCCGAACATCAGGAATCCTGTTCTCTGGTAGGTTCGCAGGTATGCGAAGCGGCCGGCGCCGTGACGGCCCGGCCGCGGGTATTCATCGTGACTGTTGCGCTGCGCGCGCGGGTATTCAGGTTTGCTCTGGCGCTTCTGGGTGCTGCTCGCCGCTACTGTCCGGTTCGCCGCGGTCTGCCGACTCCCTGGTTACATCTTCAGGTACATCTTCAGGATTACGGCGACCGGTCGCCCCGGCATTAGGGGGTTCCGGCCCGGATCGCCCCCCACTGAAGAGGGGCACCGTGGTGCCGGTCCATCCAGTGGCGGACCATGCTCCCAGGGAACCTTTGATTAAACCGCGCGAAAAAGTTCGTCGGCCGGCGCGACTCGCCGGATACGACGGCGCCCGCGACGGCGAACCGCACAAGACAGTCTAATCAGAGGATCCTTGGCCGCGCCCGGTGATTCCCGACCGGGGCGGACGCGCTTCATCCGGCGCAGCATTGACGACACGTCTTCAGGACCGATCGACTGCATGCGGCGAAGGCGCCGCCAGGGCGGCGGCAACACGGAATGATACCTTATAATTCCCGCTGTTTCGGAGCCAAATAGCCCGAAAAAACCTGTAACTTTTGGCGATTGAGAAGGCGCATTGCGGTGCACTTCGACACCGCGCTGACGCATTTTCCCGTCCCCCGGGCGCCCTGTTCGCAGGCACCCGGGGCGCGATGCGCCGGCCCTCCCTCCCATCGCCCTTCCGTTCCCTGTCATGGCACTCGAGCTCAACGACGTCAAGCGCATCGCCCATCTTGCCCGCATCGACATCAGCGATGATGAAGCCGGCCAGACGCTGGGGCAGCTCAATCACTTCTTCTCGCTGGTCGAGCAGATGCAGGCGGTCGACACCACCGGCGTCGCGCCGCTGGCCCACCCGCTGTCGGCGGTCCGCGACATGCACCAGCGCCTGCGCGAGGATGCGGTGACCGAATCCGACCGGCGGGACGACTACCAACGGCCAGCGCCGGCCACCGAGGGCGGCCTGTATCTGGTGCCGAAGGTGATCGAATAAAGCAAGCCAATCCGCTGCGCCAGGCAGCCAGCAGGAGGGCGCCATGACCGCTGGCCGGCAGGCGTCCTTTCCATCCGGGACGATTGCCATGCCGCGCCGTCCCGGCACCGCCGCCGCTACCCGACAACACTGACCCGCATGTCTTCTTCCGCATCCTCCTCAACCGCCCCCACGGCGACCTCCCTGCGCCAGCTTGGCGACGCGCTGGCCGCCGGCGCGCTGTCGGCCGAAGAACTGGCGCGCGCCTATCTCGCGCGCATCGAGCAGGCCGGCGCACTGAACGCCTTCGTCCACGTCGACGCGGAACTGACGCTGGCGCAGGCCCGTGCCGCCGACGCGCGACGCGCGCGTGGCGAGGCCGGGCCTCTGACCGGCATTCCGATCGCCCACAAGGATGTCTTCGTCACGCGCGACTGGCGCTCCACCGCGGCCTCGCGCATGCTGGCCGACTACGTGAGCCCGTTCGACGCCACCGTGGTGGCGCGGCTGGGCCGCCGCTGGCATGGTCACGCTGGGCAAGACCAATATGGACGAGTTCGCCATGGGCTCGTCCAACGAGAACTCGCATTTCGGTCCCGTGCGCAACCCGTGGGACCCGGCGCGCGTGCCGGGCGGCTCGTCGGGCGGCTCCGCGGCCGCGGTGGCGGCCAGCCTCGCGCCCGCCGCCACCGGCACCGCCACCGGCCGCGCTCGATCCGCCAGCCGGCATCGTTCTCGGGCATCACCGGCATCAAGCCGACCTATGGCCGCGTGTCGCGCTTCGGCATGATCGCCTTCGCCTCGTCGCTGGACCAGGCGGGCCCGATGGCGCGCAGCGCCGAGGACTGCGCGCTGCTGCTTAACGCGATGGCGGGCTTCGACGAGCGCGATTCGACGTCGCTGACGCCCGACCAGGGCGGCGTGGACGAGGACTTCACGCGGCTGCTGGGCCAGCCGCGCGGCGGCGCCACTGCGGGCCGGCCACTGGAAGGGCTGCGCATCGGCCTGCCGAAGGAGTACTTCGGCGCGGGCCTGTCGGCCGACGTCGAATCGGCGGTGCGCGGTGCGCTGGCCGAGTACGAGAAGCTGGGCGCCACGCTGGTCGAGGTGTCGCTGCCCAAGACCGAGCTGTCGATCCCGGTCTACTACGTGATCGCGCCGGCGGAGGCTTCGTCGAACCTGTCGCGCTTCGATGGCGCGCGCTACGGCCACCGCGCCGCCGAGTACCGCGACCTGCTCGACATGTACAAGAAGACCCGCGCCGAGGGCTTCGGCTGGGAGGTCAAGCGCCGCATCCTGGTGGGCACCTACGTGCTGTCGCACGGCTACTACGATGCTTATTACCTGCAGGCACAGAAGATCCGCCGCATCATCGCCGACGACTTCCAGCGTGCCTTCGGCCAGTGCGATGTGATCATGGGCCCGGTGGCGCCGACGGTGGCGTGGAAGCTGGGCGAGAAGAGCGCCGACCCGGTGCAGATGTATCTGGAGGACATATTCACGCTGTCCACCAGCCTGGCCGGCCTGCCCGGCATGAGCGTGCCCTGCGGCTTCGGCGAGGGCGGCATGCCGGTGGGCCTGCAGATGATCGGCAACTACTTCAGCGAGGCGCAGCTGCTGCAGACCGCGCACGCGTTCCAGCAGGCCACCGACTGGCATCTGCGCCAGCCGCAGGGCGCCGCTCAATCCGTATAAGCCCGGGAAAGCCGCATGCGCCACGCCTTGTCGTTCCGGTCGTCCATCTGGTCGTCATCCGCACCCTGGCTGCGCCGGCKGGGTCTGGCCGCCGCAGCGGCCGGGCTGCTGGCCGCCTGCATCCCGCTGCCGCGCTTCGGCCCCACGCCGATCGCGGCGCGCGACATCGATCTGGCCGGCGACTGCCGCCGCACCGAGGAAGACGGGTTCCGCGAGGACGCCCAACTGCGCGTGTCCGACAACACCGTGCAGCAGCTGTCGTGGAAGCTGTGGGTCGGCAAGCGCGGCTCCTGCAGCTTCGATCTGGCCGATTTCCGGCAGACCCGGCGCACGCCGCATATCGAACTGGCCTCGCGTGATGGCAGCGCCTGCAAGCTGCTGATCTGGCAGGACCCGCGCCGCGTCACGCTGGCGCATGCCAATTGCGAGCGGCGCTGCACGCCGGGCATCTACGAGGAAGCGTGGCCGGTGATGTTCGAGCCGGGCACCGGCCAGTGCGCGCGCACGCGCTGAACGGCCGACGCAAAAGACATACGCGGACGACGGCATGCCGGTCCGCATCATCAACAGGAATACCGCCATGCAATGGGAAGTGGTGATCGGCCTCGAAACGCACACGCAGTTGTCGACGGCCTCCAAGATTTTCTCCGGTGCGTCCACCGCCTTCGGCGCGGCGCCCAATACCCAGGCGAGCCCGGTGGACCTGGCGCTGCCGGGCACGCTGCCGGTGCTGAACAAGGCCGCGGTGGAGCGCGCCATCCAGTTCGGCCTGGCGATCGGCGCGCATGTCGCGCCGCTGTCCGTGTTCGCGCGCAAGAACTACTTCTATCCCGATCTTCCCAAGGGCTACCAGATCAGCCAGTACGAGATCCCGGTGGTGCAGGGCGGCAGCCTGACCTTCCAGGTCGAGGGCCGCAAGGGGGAGTTCTACGAGAAGACCGTGCAGCTGACGCGCGCTCACCTCGAGGAGGACGCGGGCAAGTCGCTGCATGAGGACTTCGCCGGCATGACCGGCATCGACCTGAATCGCGCCGGCACGCCGCTGCTGGAGATCGTCACCGAGCCGGACATGCGCAGCGCCGCCGAGGCGGTGGCGTATGCGCGCGCGCTGCATTCGCTGGTGGTGTGGCTGGGCATCTGCGATGGCAATATGCAGGAAGGCAGCTTCCGCTGCGATGCCAACGTGTCGGTGCGTCCGCTGGGCAGTACCACGTTCGGTACGCGGCGTGAGATCAAGAACCTGAACTCCTTCCGCTTCCTGCAGCAGGCCATCGAGTACGAGGTGCAGTGGCAGATCGCCGAGATCGAGGACGGCCGGCAGATCCAGCAGGCCACCGTGCTGTTCGACCCGGACACCGGCGAAACGCGCGCGATGCGCACCAAGGAAGACGCGCACGACTATCGCTATTTCCCCGACCCCGACCTGTTGCCGCTGGCGATCGAACCGGCGTGGATCGAGCGCGTACGCGCGGGCATGCCGGAGCTGCCGGCGTCGATGCAGGCCCGCTTCGTGTCGCAGTACGGGTTGTCGGCGTATGACGCCAGCGTGCTGACGTCCAGCAAGGCGCTGGCCGGCTGGTTCGAGGCGGTGGTGGCCGAAGCCGGCGAGGCCAATGCCAAGCCCGCCGCCAACTGGCTGATGGGCGATGTCGCGTCGCAACTGAACCGCGAAGGCATCGAGATCGACGCCGCACCGATCCGCCCGGCCCAGCTGGCGCTGCTGCTCAAGCGCATTGCCGACGGCACGGTGTCCAACAACACCGCCAAGAAGGACGTGTTCCCCGCGATGTGGGCGGGCGAGTCCGGCGGCGACGCGGACGCCATCATCGCGGCCAAGGGCCTGAAGCAGATGTCGGATACCGGCGAACTGGAAAAGATCATCGACGACGTGCTGGCCGCCAACGCCAAGTCGGTCGAAGAGTATCGGGCCGGCAAGGAAAAGGCCTTCAACGCGCTGGTGGGCCAGGCGATGAAGGCCACCAAGGGCAAGGCCAACCCGGCCCAGGTCAACGCGCTGCTGAAGCAGAAGCTGGGCTAAGGCTTTCTCCCCTCTCCCGCAAGGCGGCAGAGGGGCCAAACCGTCTCCCGTCTCCCGCTGCGCGGGAGAGGGGCCGGGGGTGAGGGGAGTAACAGCCAGATCAAGCCTCCCAAGCCCCACCCTCCGCACCCTCGCCTTTGCTACACTGCCGCGCATCGATCCCATGGAACGCCCATGAACCCGCAAGACGTCGCCGCCTATCTGCAAGACCATCCGCAGTTCTTCGAGGACCACGCCGAGCTGCTGGCCTCGGTGCAGCTCACCAGCCCGCACAGCCATCGCGCCGTGTCGCTGCAACAGCGGCAGATGGAGATCCTGCGCGAAAAGAACAAGCACCTCGAACTGCGTCTGGCTGACCTCCTGCGGCACGGCCACGACAACGACCGCACCCAGCGCCGCATGCACGCGTGGCAACTGCGGCTGCTGGCCCAGGCCGATGCGCGCGCGCTGCCCGCCGCCGTGCGGGACGAACTGCAGCAGATCTTCGAAGTTCCCGCGGTGGCGCTGCGTCTGTGGCATTTGGCCGACGGCTACGCCGATCTCGATGTCGCGCAGACCGTGGGCGACGACGTGCGCCTGTTCGCGGAGGGCCTGAAGTCGCCGTTCTGCGGCGCCAACACCGGCTTCGAGGCTGCGGGCTGGCTCGGTCGGGACGACATCGCGTCGCTGGCCATGGTCGCGCTGCGCGTGCCGCAGCCCGATGACGACCCCGCAGCGGCTGACGATGAGGCCGCGGTCCCGGTCCCGCCCGCTCCCGCCTTCGGCCTGCTCGTGATGGGCTCGCCAGATCCACGCCGCTTCCACGAGGGCATGGGCACCGCCTACCTGACCCGCATGGGCGAACTGGCCAGCGCCGCGCTGGCGCGGCTGCACGCCTGACGGCCCGCGCGAGCGGCATCGTCGTTCACCGCGCCAACCACACGGAAAGTCCAGGCAGATGGCCGGCTCCCCCACAACGCCGCCTGCCGCTGAACCGGATGGCGTGCCCGCCGACCCGCTGGTGCGCGCCTATCTGGATTGGCTGGCCACCGGGCGCAAGCTGTCCGCCCATACGATCGCGGGTTACGCCCGCGATCTGTCCGAACTGCAGACCCAGGCCGCCCGGCACGCGCCCGGCGTTGCGCTGATATCGCTGCGGACCGACCAGATCCGCGCGTGCGCGGCACGGCTGCGGGCCGCTGGACTGGCCGGCAGCAGCATCGCGCGGGCGTTGTCGGCCTGGCGCGGCTTCTATCTGTGGGCCGCACGCCATGGCCATGGCGTCGATGCCAACCCGGTCGACGGCGTGCGCGCCCCGCGGCGCGGACGGCCGCTGCCCAAGGCCTTGTCCGTCGAGCATGCGGTGGCGCTGGTGGCCCAGGCGCCGGGCGACGGTGCCGAGGCGCTGCGGGACCAGGCGGCGTACGAACTGTGTTATTCGAGCGGATTGCGCGTGTCCGAGCTGGTTCAACTGGACCTTCGCTATGTCGAGGACGGCGACTATCGGTCGGCAGGCTGGATCGATCTGGCGGGTAGCGAAGTGACCGTGCTCGGCAAGGGCGCGCGCCGGCGTACCGTACCGATCGGCAGCAAGGCCGCCGACGCGCTGCGGGCATGGCTGGCGGTACGCGACGCCTGGGCCCGACCGGCGCTGGGTCCGGAGCACGCGCATGCGCTGTTCCTCACCGCCCGCGGCGCGCGCCTGTCCGACCGTACCGTCCGCGCGCGCATCAAGCAGCAGGGCATTCGCGCCGGCGTGCCCACCGATGTGCATCCACATATGCTGCGGCACTCGTTCGCGAGCCACGTGCTGCAGTCGTCGGGCGATCTGCGCGCGGTGCAGGAAATGCTGGGCCATGCGAGCGTGTCCACCACGCAAATCTACACCGCGCTGGACTTCCAGCATTTGGCGAAGGTTTATGACCAGGCGCATCCGCGGGCGAAGCGTAGCGGCGGGGAGGAAGAGGAAGAGGGGTGAGGTGTCTGGGGGCGGGCGAGAGGGCAGTCCCGGCAATCTACCAACCACCCCTCAAGCCCACTGCGCCAGGATCCGCCGAAACGCATCGATCTCCGGCAGCAGCCAATCCCGGAACGCCTGCACCTTGGGCGTCGGCAACATGGCCGGCAGGCAACAGAAATACAGCAGCCACGGGCACGGAATGCTGACGTCGAACAGCCGCACCACGCGGCCCGACAGCAGGTCGTTGTAGGCCAGCGACGAGCGGATCAGCGCGATGCCCTGGCCTTCGGCGGCCGCCTGCAGCAGCAGCGAGGAATCCTCGAACATCAGCCCACGGCGCGGCTCCGGCCAGTCCAGTCCGGCGGCCTCGAACCAAGGTCGCCACGGATCTCCTTCGCCACGCAGCAGCGGCAAGCCCTGCATGTCCTCGGGACGGCGCGGCAGCTTGCCCCCCTGGAAATTCGGGCTGCAGACGGGGAAGAAGACGTCGTCCAGCAGCCGCTCCACATAGAGCCCGGGATAGTCGCCACTGCCCATCCGCAGCGCCACGTCCACCTCGTCGCGCGTGAAGTCGACCAGCGTGTTGGACGACATCAGCTCCACCTCCAGCTCCGGATGCTGCTCGATGAAGCTGCCGATGCGCGGGGTCAGCCAGCGCGCCGCGAACGACGGCATCGTGCTGATGGTCAGCCGCTTGTCGCGTGAGCCGGCCTGCAGCGCGCGCGTGGCATCGGCGATCTGCATCAGCGCATCGCGGACCCGCTCGGCATACAGCCGTCCCGCCGGCGTCAGGCTAACCCGCTTGCCGTGCCGGGCAAACAGCGCCTGCCCCAGTTCTTCCTCCAGCGCCCGGACCTGATGGCTGACCGCGCCATGGGTGACGAACAGTTCGGTGGCGGCGCGCGAAAAGCTTTCGTGCCGGGCGGCCGCCTCGAACGCCCGCAGCGCCGTCAGGGCGGGCAGGCGCGGCATCTCCCGATGCCAGGCGCGGGGCAGTTCACCGGCGTTTCGCTTGAGCGTCATTTGGCGGCTCTAGTGTGAGATTAGCTAACAAGACCCGACAAAATATATCGTTTTGGGGGTGTCCGGGCAATCACTAGAATCCAATGCATCGATGCCGCCGTCGCCGTGGGACGAAGTCTCCGGTCCCTTGTAAAAAGGATTCGCCAGCAGAGAAGCCTGTGCGCTTCCAGGGCGGCGCCGATTCTCTCGGTAAAGGAAGCCCAAGATGGAAAACCTGCTCACAACGACCGTCTTCAGCCTGAGCCCCGGCGAGGTGACGACACTATCGATCCACACCGCGCAGCGGCTGCACGTGCTGGACGCCCAGGGCGTCGATCTGTGGGTCACGCGCGACCGCGATTCCGCCGACTACTGGCTGCGCTGCGGAGGCAGCCTGCTGCTGGCCCGCGGCGAGGAGCTGGTATTGAGCGTCGACCCGCGCGCCGCCGGCCCGGTGCGGCTGGCACTGATCGCCGAAGCCGGGCGCCCCGCCCGCGTTCGCGTGGCGCACCTGCTGTACCGTGCGCTGCGCCGGCTGACGCGGGGCACGGAATGGTCCCCCAGCCAGGACGTGGCGTCGGCCGCCTGAACCGTCGTTCCCGCGAACGCCGCGACCCAGCGACTCAGCGCGGGCAAGCACGGCAAACCCACGCCCATGACGAGGGCCGGTGCGAACCGGCCCTTTTCGTTACACTCTCGGGATGCAAGACATCGAAGTCATCGACCGGGGCCGCGAAGACTACGCGCCCTGTTTCGACGCGATGCGGGCCTATACCGCCGCGCGCACCGACACCACGCCGGACCAGATCTGGCTGGTCGAGCACCCACCCGTCTATACACTGGGCCAGGCCGGCGATCCTTCGCACCTGCTGGCACCCGACCCCACGATACCGATGGTCCACATCGATCGCGGCGGCCAAATTACGTATCACGGCCCCGGGCAGGTCGTCGCCTATCTCTTGCTCGACCTGCGCCGCCGCAAGCTGATGGTGCGTGAGCTGGTCCATGGCATCGAGCAGGCCGTACTCGACACGCTGGCGGCGTATAATCTCGCCGCGGAGCGCAAGCCGGGCGCGCCCGGCATCTACCTGTCCGACGGTCCACACCGCGGCGCCAAGATCGCCGCGCTGGGCCTCAAGATCCGCAACGGCTGCAGCTATCACGGCGTCAGCCTGAATGTGCGGATGGACCTCGGTCCCTTCCTGCGTATCAATCCGTGCGGCTATGCCGGACTGGAAACGGTCGACATGGCGACCGCCGGCGCCACCGTCACGTTGGACGATGCCGGCGGACACACCCGCTCCGTGCCGGTCAGCGCGGAACATCAGCCCGAGATCGCGCGGCGCCTGGCGGCGGCCTTGTGCGACGTGCTGGCGGCGGCGCAACAGCGCGCCGCGCCGGCCAATCGGATCGCCGCCGCGGCACCTGTACCCGTTACCACGGCATAGCCAAGCATGCGCGCCACGAGCGCGCGGAGAACACCATGAGCGACGCCCTGATCGCCACTTCGACCCCCTCTGGCGAGCCCGACGCGGCCGCGCAAGCCTACGATCCCACGCGCAAGCAGAAGTCGGCCGACAAGACCGCGCGTATCCCGATCAAGATCGTGCCGGCCGAGAAGCTGAAGAAGCCTGACTGGATCCGCGTGAAGGCGGCCACCGGCAATTCGCGCTTCTACGAGATCAAGGACATCCTGCGCGCCAACAACCTGGTCACGGTGTGCGAGGAGGCGAGCTGCCCCAATATCGGCGAATGCTTCGGCAAGGGCACGGCCACGTTCATGATCATGGGCGACAAGTGCACGCGCCGTTGCCCGTTCTGCGACGTCGGCCACGGCCGGCCCGATCCCCTCGACGTCAACGAGCCGCTGAACCTGGCCAAGACCATCGCGCAGCTGAAGCTGAACTATGTGGTCATCACCAGCGTGGACCGCGACGACCTGCGCGACGGCGGCGCCCAGCATTTCGTCGACTGCATCAGCAAGACCCGGGAGCTGTCGCCGATCACCCGGATCGAGGTGCTGGTGCCCGACTTCCGCGGCCGGCTCGACAAGGCGATCGACATCATGACGGCCTGCCCCCCGGACGTGATGAACCACAACCTCGAAACAGTGCCGCGCCTGTACAAGCAGGCCCGCCCCGGCGCCGACTATGCACACTCGCTGAAGCTGCTGCAGGAATTCAAGCGCCGCAATCCCAACGTGCCGACCAAATCCGGCCTGATGGTGGGCCTGGGCGAGACCGACGAGGAAATCCTCGAGGTCATGCGCGACATGCGCGCGCACGATATCGACATGCTGACGATCGGCCAGTACCTCGCGCCGTCGAACCATCATCTGCCGGTGCTGCGCTACGTCCATCCGGACACCTTCAGGATGTTCGAGGAAGAGGCGTACAAGATGGGCTTCACCCACGCCGCGGTGGGCGCGATGGTGCGCAGCTCGTACCATGCCGACCAGCAGGCGCATCAGGCCGGGTTTGCCTGAGCGGGTGCTGCGGGATCGGAATGAGACGGCCGGTTTTGACCGGCCGTTTTTTTTTGCGGTGTCGGGGCGGGGGTGAGGGCAGTCCAGCAAAACACAAGGTATTCCCATCACCCCCATTCACCGATACATTGCGAATAAGCCAATTTGCGACCTATCGTTATCTTCACCACCGCGAAGATTCGAACCGGAAGACCTCGCCATGACCGCCTGCTCGATCCATCGCCTGGCCGAACACGCGCTGCTGTGCAGTGTGTCCGGGCCCGTTTCGCTGGATATCCAGCGCCGCATGTGGGCCATGGCGGACCGGGCGGCGGATTGGGACGGCGTGATCGACGCCTATCCCGGCATGAACAACCTTACGGTGATGTTTTCACCCAACGCCGATCCAGAGGCGCTGACGCACCGACTGACCGACGCCTGGGCGTCCGGCGAAATGCGTGACGCCGGCGGACGCGTGATCGACATCCCGGTGCACTATGGCGGCGAGCATGGCCCCGACCTCGCCGATGTGGCCACCCATACCGGGTTGCCGCCGCGCGAGGTCGTGCGCCGGCATTGCGAGGGCCGCTACGTGGTGTACTTCCTGGGCTTCCAGCCGGGCTTCGCCTATCTCGGCGGCCTGGACCCGGCGCTGGCCACGCCGCGCCGCGCCGAGCCCCGGCTCGCCGTGCCCGCGGGCGCGGTCGGCATCGGCGGCGAACAGACCGGCATCTATCCCGCGACCGCTCCGGGCGGCTGGCAATTGATCGGCCATACCGACGTGTCGCTATTCGATCCGGCGCACGAACCGCCCACGCTGCTGGCGCCGGGGGACACCGTGCGCTTTGTCGCAGAGGCGGTGTCGCTGTGATCGAAATCCTGCGGCCCGGTGCGCTGGCTTCGGTCCAGGATGCCGGACGGGCCGGCGCACGGCGCTTCGGCGTTGGCACCGCGGGCGCGCTCGATACAGTGGCGCTGGCCGTGGGCAACGTGCTGGCCGGCAATGCGCGAACGGCGGCGGCCATCGAATTCACGCTGGGCCGCGCGGCAGTGCGCTTTCACGCCGGCGCGCGCATCGCGCTTACCGGCGCGGAATGCTGTGCCGAGATCGACGGCAAGCCGCTCCCGGCGTGGCACGCGGCCACTGTCGCGCCGGGGTCCACGCTGATCCTCGGCGCACCGCGCGCGGGATCGCGTGCCTACCTTTGCGTAGCGGGCGGCATCGATGTGCCGCTGGTGATGGGTTCGCGCAGCACGGACCTGAAGGCCGGCTTCGGCGGTCATCAGGGCAGGGCATTGCGGGACGGGGACCGGCTTCAGATCGGGGCCGGCGATGGCCCCAACGACGGCGCCGGGCCCGACGATGCCGGAGAAGCCGGCAGAGCGGGTCTCGACATCGTCGGCGTACTGCCGCCGTCATGGGCGTTGCCACTGCCACCGGTGGGCCGCGCGCTGCCGATCCGCATGCTGCCCGGCCTCGAGTACCATCAGTTCGATGGCGCCGCGCATGCCGCGCTATGGGAAGCGCCCTGGACGCTGACACCGCAAAGCAACCGCATCGGTTTTCGCCTGCAGGGTCCGCCGCTGTCCCGACGCGCGGAACATCGCGGTCACGACCTGCTGTCGCACGGCGTCGTGCCGGGCGTGATGCAGGTCCCGCCCGGAGGCCAGCCCATCGTGCTGATGGCCGACGCGCAGACCACGGGCGGCTATCCCAAGATCGGCGTGGTGATCGAGGCCGACCTGTGGCGGCTGGCCCAGGCGCCGCTCGGCGCGACGCTGCGCTTCCTCAGGGTGACGCCACAGCAGGCGGGCGACGCGCAGGCGCAACTCGAGCGCTATCTGGCGCGCATCGAACAAGCGCTGGCCTGGCATGGGCAGGGCCTGCCCGCCGCTCGCCATCTACGTGCCATGACACGGCCGGAACGAACGGGAGAATCCTCATGCAAGTCGATCTGAACGCCGATGTGGGCGAAGGTTGCGGCAACGACGAAGCACTGATGCATCTGGTCAGCTCGGCCAATATCGCCTGCGGATGGCATGCCGGAGACGCCGGCGTGATGCTGCAGACGGTGCGTTGGGCGCTGGACAACGATGTCGCCATCGGCGCGCACCCCAGCTTCCCGGATCGCGACAACTTCGGCCGTACCGAGATGCAGCGCGAACCCGCACAGGTCTACGCCGATGTGCTGTACCAACTGGGCGCGCTGGACGCAATGGTCCGCGCCGAAGGCGGCCGCCTGTCGCACATCAAGCCGCACGGTGCCTTGTACAACCAGGCCGCGCGGGACCGCGCGCTCGCCCAGGCCATCGTCGACGCGGTGCAGCGGTTCGACAAGACGCTGGTCTTCTTTGGCCTCGCGGGCAGCGTCATGGTGCAGGTGGCACGGGCTTCGGGCCTGCGGGTCAAGGAGGAGGTCTTCGCGGACCGCGGCTACAACCCCGACGGCTCGCTGGTCAGGCGCGGCACGCCGGGCGCGCTGCACGACGACGAGGAGACCGCGCTGGCCCAGACCCTGTCGATGGTGCGCGACCGTCGCGTGCGCGCCATCGACGGAAGCTGGGTGCCGATCCAGGCGGACACGATCTGCCTGCATGGGGACGGTGCGCACGCGGTGGCGTTCGCGCGACGGATCAGGATGCGGCTGGAGGAGGATGGGGTTGTGGTGAGGGCGGGGTAGGTACGTAGTTGTGTGGTTGTTCGTTGACTTTTCTCTCTCGTGGGGACTGCCCTCTCCCCCAATAAACACCTACCCCCGATCCCGCTGCTCCCTCATTCTTCGCCGCATCCGCCGTTGCCGCCGCCGCTCCAGCCCGAACTGTTCGAGCCGCCACGCCAGATAGCAGAACGCCAGGAACGGCCATAGCCAGCCCAGCCACTGCGCCAGACTGTTGAAGTGCACCAGCCGCGCCAGCCGCCACGCCTCGTCGGACACCCAGGCATACGGATTGGACGGCAGCACGTTGGTGAGGATCACCAGGGTCAGCAGCGTGGCCATCGCCAGCACGCCGCGCAGCCAGCGCGGCAGGCGCACCAGCAGCACCAGAGCGAGGCTGGACGTGATCAGCGCGAAGCGACCGCCCTCGGACAGCCAGGCGAAGGCGTTGGTACCCGGGAATTGCCAGTCCGCCGCCAACGCCTTCAGCAGCAGCGCGCTGGCCAGCAGCGTGGCCAGGATGCGCAGCACGGGCGCCTGCCGGCGCATCGCCACCGAAGCGAACAGCCCGGTGCCGATCCATGCGCAGGCGGTGATCAGCGACTCCAGCAACTGCTGGCGCTGCATGTCGTCGGGCCGCGGGCCGATCTGCTCCTGCAGATCCAGCAGCTTGGGGAACACGGACTGCAGCATCTGCATCGGCCACGAGTCGGGATCGCTCAGCCATTGGCGTACCATCCCGCCCATGCCCAGCAGATGCTCCTGCGGAAAGATCTGCGCAAAAGGCCACAGCGCAAGCAGCACGATGGCGAAGCTGGCATGCGGCTCGAACCAGGCGACCCGAAGGCGACGCAGGGTGCCGCGGTCGACCATCGTGCTGGCCGCCGGCGCGACCAGGGTGCCGCCCAGCAGTGCGCCCAACGCGTTGGTCATCAGGTCGATATTGGACGGAATGCGATTTGGCAGCCAGGTCTGCAACGCTTCCAGGGCGCCGGACAAGGCCACGCCGGCCACGAACGCCACCAGCGCCGCCCGCGCGCCCGTGATGCGCGGGTAGAGCGACAGCACCACCAGCGCACCGAAGGGGCAATACCCCAGCACGTTGGTCAGCAGGTCGAAATCAGTGATGTAGCGGGGCTTGGGCGCGCTCAGGTAGGCCCATGGCGAGATGCCGTTGTCGGTCCACCCGGCGAGCGGATAGAGGCTGGCATAGATCATCAGCAGCGTAATGCACAGCAGCGCCACCCGGGCCAGCGGCGAATGCCGTGGCTCGGCGGGCGGGACGGCGGTTGCCGTGATTCCGGCGTCCCGGACAGCGGGGGGCGGGGGGCCGGCCTCGCTCATGCCGATCGGCCTCCTATGCGCGGGGCTGGCGCGCCAGCCAGTCCATGATGGCGGCGATCACCGCATCGCTGGCCGCGGCCAGCGCACGCACGCCGCCCGCACCATCGGCGCTGGCGGCCACCTGTTCGGCGGTGAACGTCTTTTGCAACTGCCCACCGCTGGCGGACAGGGTCGCTCGCACGCGTACCACCGCGCGGCTGCTGTCCGCGCTGTCGAAGGTCTGCTCGAAGTCGAGCAGTTCGACGCGCAGCGCCGGCGCCGCCGCATCGCGCAGCGCGGCCAGTTCGCCACGCGCGGCCACCGCGTCGCGCAGCCGCGCGTCGAACAGCCGCACCGGCGATTCGATCCAGCGCTGCGTGGCATACGGCTGCAGCCGCTCGGGCTGTGCGTAGCGCAGCCGGTAGTAGACCGCATCGCCTTCGAGCCACGCCGGTCCGTCGGTCTGCAGCACGCGCACCTTGCCCAGCGCTTGCCCATCGGCAGCGGCCGCGACCGACGGCCCGAAGTCATAGGTGGTGGCCGGCGGCGGGCTCTGCAGCACCGAGCAGGCGCTCGCCAGCATCGCCATCGTCGCCGCCAGCAACACGGAAGATATGGTGCCGATGCGCGGGCGCCGTGCGCCGACCCGGTCGTTCGGCGAGGCGGGCGGGATGGGCGACAGCGGAGGGTTCATCATGGCGATCGTGTCGTGTTGAGCGTTTCGGATCCGGCCCGCGTGTCCAGTTGTGCGGCGGGCGGCGGACGGTCGCGAGGCGATCATGGCGCGCTCCCGGGCCCGGGTGCGACGAAGCCGTTCTCCCCGGGGCCGGGGGCCGGCCCCGAGCCGCCGAACAGCACGCTTTGCGGCCGGTCGTTGAACTGCCCGGCAGCCCGGTCCAGCGTGCGCAGCGTATGCCGTGCGTCGCGCGCCAGACCGTCGATCTGCGGCAGCGTGTGCGCGTTCAGATTGTCGGCGGCCTGCTGCACTGCAGCGCCGGCGCCGCGCAGCTGCTGGCCCACGTCGTCGACGTTGCGCAGCAGCGCGCCGTCCGGATTGCCCAGCTCCTGCGCGAGCCGGCGCGTCGATTGCAGCGTCGCGTTCAGGCTGGCGGTGACCTGTGGCAGCTGCCGTGCGGCCGGTTCCAGTTCGCGGGCCACCCGCGCGTAGTCGTCCACGCCTTCCTTGATCGAGCGGATGGTCGTCATCAGCTCGCGCCGGTTCTCGCCCTGGAACATGTCGTTTAGCGAGGCCATCAACGAATCGACCTGCGTCAGCAGCGAATCGCCGCGCCGCTCCAGCTCTTCGAAGAACCCGGGCCGCATCGTGATGCGCGCCACCGCCCGTGGCGACGTCTGCAGCGGCGGCGACGCCGCGTTGCTGCCCTCCTGCGCGGCGGTGTCGTCCAGCTGCACATAGGCCAGCCCGGTCACGCCCTGCAGGCCCAGCGTCGCATAGGTGGTGCGCGTGATCGGCGCATTCCTGTCGACATTCACTCGCACGATGATCTGCCCGGGCACGGTAGGGTCGAAGCGGATCGACTCGACCTTGCCCACGGTCAGGCCCCGGTATTTGACGTCGGCCTGCGGCCCGAGGCCGTTGACGGTCGAACGCGTGACCAGGTCGTAAGGCACGCGCTCGGTATGGTCGGTGCTGAACCAGAACAGCGAGAACAGCACCAGCACCGCCAGGCCGATGGTAAAGACGCCGGCGAGGAAGGCGTTCGACTTGTTTTCCATCACGACTCTCCTGCTTGGCGCGCCGCCGCCTGTTGTGGTGTGGCCTCCCGCGTCGCCTGTTGCGCCGCCAGCGCTGCCGCGGGCACGGCCGACAGCGCGCGCAGCCCGCGTTCGCCAAGGAAATATTCGCGGATGAAGGGGTGGTCGACCTTCACCAGCGCGGGAATCGGCAAGGCCGCCAGCACCCTGCGGTCCGCCAGCACCGCCACGCGGTCCGACAGCGCGACCAGCGTATCCAGGTCGTGCGTCACCATCACCACCGTCAGCTTCAGTTCGCGCCGCAGTGCGCGGATCAGCGCGACATAGTCGTCGGACGCCATCGGGTCCAGGCCCGCGGTAGGCTCGTCGAGGAACACCAGTTCCGGCTCCAGCGCCAGCGCGCGGGCCAGCGCCACGCGCTTGATCATGCCGCCGGACAGGTCGGATGGCATCTTGTCGGCGTCGCGCGCGGACAGGCCCACCAGTTCGAGCTTCAGCAGCGACGCCTCGCAGATCAGATTGTCCGGCAGGCAGCGAAGTTCACGCAGCGGCAGCGCGATATTGTCGATCACCGACAGCGAGGAGAACAGCGCGCCCCGCTGGAATTGCATGCCCCAGCGATTGCGCAGCCACTGCAGCCGCGCCGGCGGCAGCGTGGCCATGTCCTCGCCGAACAGCCGGATGGTGCCGGAGGTGGGACGTTCGAGCCCGACGATCTGCCGCAGCAGCACCGTCTTGCCGGTGCCCGAGCCGCCGACGATCGACAGCACCTCGTCACGATAGACGTCGAGCGACAGCCCCTGGTGCACCACATGGTCGCCGAACCGCTTTTGCAGATCGCGCACCTCGATGATCGGCGTGCCTTGCGCGGTCATAGGCCGACGTCCTTGAACAGCACGGCGAACACCGCATCGGCGATGATCACCACGGTGATGGCGGTCACCACCGACGCGGTGGTGCCTTCGCCGAGGCTGCGCGTATTGGGCTGGATGCGCAGGCCGAAGTGGCACGCGGTCAGCGCGATCAGCACGCCGAACGCAATGCCCTTGCCCAGCCCCAGCCACAGGTTGGCCACCGGCACCGCGTCGGGCAGCTCGCGCAGGAAGAACAGCGGACTCAGGCCCATCTGCACATTGGCCGCCACCATGCCGCCCACCAGCGCCAGCAGCGCGGTCCAGGCCACCAGCAGCGGCATCGCCACCGCCAGCGCGATCACGCGCGGCATGATCAGCCGGAAACCGTGCGGGATGCCCATCACCCGCATCGCGTCGAGCTCCTCGGTCACGCGCATCACGCCAATCTGCGCGGTGATCGCGGAGCCGGATCGCCCGGCCACCAGGATCGCGGCCAGCACCGGTCCCAGTTCACGGATGATCGACAGCCCGAGGATATTGACGATGAAGACGTTGGCGCCATAGGCCTCCAGCTGGTTCGACAGCAGATAGGCCAGCACCACGCCGATCAGGAAGCCGACCAGCGCGGTGATGCCCAGCGCCTTGTAGCCGACGCTGTAGACGTTGGCGGAGATCTCGCGCCACGGCCCGCGCTGCGGCGCGGCGGCGAAGCGGATCAGGTCGAAGGTCAGCTGGCCCAGCATGGCCACGCCATTGGCCACCTGGGACAGCAGCGACAGCACGGCCGCGCCCAGCTCGGTGACCGGGTTGAAGCGATCGACGATCCGTTTGGTCCAGCCCTGCCGGCGTACGGCGGCGATACGCTCGAACGCGCGCCGCTGTCCGTCGGTGGCATCGAGCCGATCGGGCAGCCGGCCGCCCCACACCTGCCACAGCAGCTGGGCGCCGATGTGGTCGAAGCGTCCGATGTCGGTCAGCTGCCAGCGCAACCCGCGACTGCCGGCGTCGCGTACCACGGCCTGCAGGCGGTGCCGCAACGCGCGCGCGCATCGGGCCTGGGCCAGCGCGAGCGCGGTCCAGTCGCCCTGCAAATGCACCGCGGGCGTGCCGTCGCGGTCCGTCACATCGATATCCGGCGTCGTATAGCGTTCCAAGGGCTGACCGTTCCAGGGTGCGAGTGCCGATTCTAAGCCACACGCGCGAAGCGGCTCAAATCGGCCGGCGGGCCGCGGCTACAATGCGGGCTGATCCAGCGTCCCGGCATGTTGCCTTCGATCCTCGCTCATTCTGTCCGATGTCCTTGCCTCCGCCTGTCAACGTCGCTTCCCCCGATGCCTCCGATGCCTGCGCACCGCTGCCCGCCGGCGGCACGCGCTGGAACATTGACGAGCCGCGTTTGGCCGCCGCGCTGGCCTTGCCCGCGCGGCAATGGACGATCGACATCGTGCAGCAGACCGGCTCGACCAATGCCGACCTGGTGCAGGACTGCCGGCAGCGCCCCTGGGGCGACGATGGCGCGGTGCGGCTGGCGTACCGCCAGACCGCGGGTCGCGGCCGTCAGGGCCGCCCGTGGCAGGGGCAGGCCGGCATGACCTTCTCGGTGGCGTTGCCGTTCGCGCTGCCGCCAGCGCGGCTGGGCGGCCTGAGTCTCGCCGTCGGTCTCGCGGTGGCCGATGGACTGGCCGATTGCCACCCCGCGCTGGCTCGCGCCGTTGGCCTGAAATGGCCCAATGACCTGCAGATCGACGGGCGCAAGCTCGCGGGCATCCTGATCGAATCGGTGCCGGCCGGGCCGCAGCGGGCCTGGGCGGTGATCGGCATCGGCCTGAACCTGTGGCGCGATCCGGCCATGGAGCAGGCACTGGGCCGCGAACTGGCCGGCATCTCGGAGAAGTGGCCGGGGTTCGACCCGGCCAGCGATCCGACCGCCGTGCTCGCGGCCGTGCTGAACCGGCTCGCACGGATGCGGACCGAATTCCTGGCGGAAGGCTTCGCGCCAATGGCGCCGCGCTGGTCCGCGCGCGACGCCTACCGCGACCAGCCCGTGCGGCTGCTGCACGACGGCGCCATCCTGGCCGAGGGACTGGCGCGGGGCGTCGACGAGCACGGGCATTTGCTGCTGGAAACCGACGAGGGATTGCGGCCCATCGCCTCGGGCGAACTGTCGCTGCGTCCCATCGCCGCCGGGACCGCACCATGAACGACACCCCGGCCCTGCTGATCGACATCGGCAACACCCGCATCAAGTGGGCGTGGTGCCATTCATCTCCCCTCTCCCGCTCGCGGGACAGCGGCCATCCCTCGTCTCCCCTCTCCCGCTTGCGGGAGAGGGGCCGGGGGAGAGGGGAGTCCCAGCCCCACCCAACCCCGGAACAGAACCCCTCCGACCCCCTCCCCACCCCCTGGCAAACCTCCGGCGCCCAGCCCCACGCCAATCTCGCCACCCTGGCCCAAACCTGGCGAACCCTCGCCAGCGCCGGCCCGGCCCCCGCCGTCTGGATCAGCAACGTCGCCGGCCCCACCATGGCCGCCGCGCTCGATGCCGCGCTCGCCGAGGCGTTCGACGGGCCCCCGGCCACCGTCAACTGGTGGCGCAGCACCCCCAACCAGGGCCTGCTGCACAACGGCTATCGCGAACCGATCCAGCTCGGCGTGGACCGCTGGCTGGGCGCGATCGGTGCCCGTTACGCGATACCCGACGGCAATCTGCTGATCGTCACCGCCGGCACGGCGACCACCATCGACGTGGTGACCGCGCCTGAGGACCACGATCCGGCCGGCAAGTCGCGCTTCGAGGGCGGCCTGATCCTGCCCGGTCTTTCGCTGATGATGGGATCGCTGGCGCGCAACACCGCGCAACTGCCGGCGCTCGAACTGACGGACGCGGCCGGCGCGCCGCCGTGGGCCGACAATACCCGCGATGCGATCGCGGCCGGCTGCCTCGCCGCGCAGACGGGCGCGATCGAACGGGCGTGGCGGGCGTTGTCCTCGCGTGGGCCTGTGCACGGCCTGCTGAGCGGCGGCGCGCAACAGGCGCTGGCGAACGCGCTGACGCTGCCGGTCGCGCGCCATGAGAACCTGGTGCTGCTGGGATTGTGGGTGGTGGCTGCGGAGACCGCGGTGGGATAAGGGGACGAGGCGGCGAAGGGGGCGAGGCGGCGAAAGAAGCGCCGGCAGCCGATCAGCCGCTCTGCCGTACCTTGTGCAGCAGCTTGGTGGTGGAGCGGTCGTGCAGGAACGGGATCGCGCATGCCTCGCCGCCCCAGCCGCGCACCAGCCGCGTTTCCTCGAGCGTGTCGATATCGTAATCGCCGCCCTTCACATAGATGTCGGGCCGTACCTGCCGCAGCAGTTCCACCGGCGTCTTCTCGCGGAACATCACCACCAGATCGACCGACGCCAGCGCCGCGAGCAGCGCCATGCGGTCGGCTTCCGTGTTCAGCGGCCGGTCGTCGCCCTTGCCGAGCATGCGGACCGACGCGTCGCTGTTGACACCGACCACGAGGCAGGCTCCCAGCGCGCGTGCCTGGGCCAGGTAGGTGGCGTGGCCGCGATGCAGGATGTCGAAGACGCCATTCGTAAACACCATCGGCCGGGGCAGCGCCGCCAGCCGACGCTGCAGCGCGTCGGCATCGTCGGCGGGAACCAGCTTGGCCTCGAAGGCCGGCGCGGCGAGCGTCATCCCGGTCGACTGTCGAGGAGCGGGCTTCAGACCTTGGCCGGCTGGGTGCCGCCGCCGTTGGCCTGCAGACGCGCGTTCAGCTCCTTGCGGTAGCGGTTCAGGTCCTGAACCGTGTCGAAGGTGCGCTCGAACAGCAGCGACAGATTGTGCAGGATGCGCTCGATGACCTTCTTCTCCCAGCCTTCGTCGAAGCGGATCTGGCTGTCGAGCCAGTGCTCCAGCCAATCCGGATCGGGCAGGCGCGACTGCACCGTGTCGTTGGGGAACAGCGCCTTGTTGACGTGCAGATTGGTCGGGTGCAGCGGCTTCTCGGTGCGGCGCGCCGACGCCATCAGCACGCCGATCTTGGCGAATGCCGAGCGGGCCGAATCGCCGAACTGGTTCAGGTACTTCTTCATGTAGCGCAGATAGGCGCCGCCATGACGGGCCTCGTCCTGCGACAGCGTGCGGTAGATATGCTTGATTACCGGCTCGGTGTGCCATTCGGCGGCGCGGCGGTACCAGTGGTTCAGCCGGATCTCGCCGCAGAAATGCAGCATCAGCGTTTCCAGCGGCGGCGCCGGATCGAACTCGAACCGCACCGCGTGCAGTTCCTCTTCGGTGGGCACCAGTTCGGGACGGAAGCGGCGCAGGTACTCCATCAGCACCAGCGAATGCTTCTGCTCCTCAAAGAACCACACGCTCATGAACGCCGAAAAGTCGGAGTCGTGGCGGTTGTCGCGCAGGAACATCTCCGTGGCCGGCAGGGCGGACCACTCTGTGATCGCGTTCATGCGGATGGTTTTCGCCTGGTCGTCCGTCAGCAGGCTGGCGTCGAAGGAATCCCACGGGATGTCCTTGTCCATATGCCATCGGACCGCTTCCAACGATTTGAACAGTTCGGGGTAGAGCATGGTAAGCCTTTGAAATTACGGGCGGATTCTACCAGATGCGAATTATTCCTATAGACCTTTCGGCGAATCAGCACAAGCCATGTGACGAGCCGGACCGGTCGCTGTACCCGATTGCTTGCAATGGTTGTACCAGGGCCAGCGCGTTCTCGGCTGGCCGCTTGGCTGGTGTGGCGATGGACGCCCCTTGCGGCGAATGCCGCCGGCTCAGGTCTTGGGCGCGGCGCGGGTGCGCCGGGGGCGAGGCACGGGCGCCTCCGGGGCGCTGCTTCCGGCCGGCGAGCCGCTTCGAGGAGGAGCGTCCGCCGCGCCGGTGTTGCCCCCGCTTCGGCCTGCGGCTGCCCTGGCCCCTGACCTGGCGGGTGCCGATGCCGTGGCGCGCCCTGGCGCGCCGCGCGCGCCAGACTTGACGCGGGCCCCGGTGCCGGTGGCCGACGAGGTGTCCCCCGGGGTTTGCGCGTCGCTGCTGCCGGCGCTGCCGGTCGGCGCGGCGGCCGCGTTGGCACCGGCCCCCGCACCGGCGCCGAATGCGCCGAGATTACCCAGCGACGCGAGGCTGGCGGCCGCCGCGCCGCTGGCGATCTGGTTGAATTGCCGCTGCACCATGTCCCACCACAGGCCGGCCTGCGGCGGCAATCCGCCCGGCGCGCCGGCCTGCGTGGCGCCGGTTTCCTCGCGCGGCGGCGCCTCGTCGGCACCGGGCGCCTGCGCCGGACCTTCATCGGACGGCGCGTCCGGCGTGGCTTCCATCTCCGCCATGTCGGCGATGTCGCGGGCATCGACGCCCTCGGCGCCGGGCGCGGGCTGCGACGGCGGGCGCCGCGCCGCGGTGGGCGCATTGGCAGCGCGCGCGACGTTTTCCATCGCGCTCTGCATCGCCTCGGGCGACAGCGCATTGCCGAAGGTCTTCAGCGCGACCAGCGTGGCGCGCTGCACCTCCAGGCCCTGGATCGTGGTGCGCAGCAGATTGGTGTTCAGCTGCAGCCAGCTTTCCACCGCCTTCAGGTCGTGGATGCGCTTGTCGACGTCCTCGAGGTTCATCGGCGGCGTCATGGCCTGCAGGCCCGGCATCAAGCCGGCGCCCATGCCGGGCATGCCGGCGGCATTGCCCCACATCTTGCGCAGAAACTCCAGGCCGTCGTTGAAATCCGGAATCTGACCGAACATGGTGACTCTCCCCTCCGGTACGGCGCCGTGGCGCCCGTGATTGTTCGGGCGCGGCGGCCCCGCGGCGACGGCCGCTGCCGTTATTGCCCGGCGCCGTCGAAGCGCGGCGGACGCTTCTCGCGCAGGCTCGCCACGCCTTCCCTGACATCCGGCCCGGCGAAGCCCATGAATTCGAGCGCGAGCGAGGTATCGAAGGCGGGGCCGGCCATGCGCAGCCAGTTGTTGAGCGCGTACTTGGTCCAGCGGATCGCGCTTTGCGAGCCCTCGGCCAGGCGGCGCGCCACGTCGAAGGCGCGGTCGACCAGTTCGCTCTCGTCCACCGCCAGCGACACCAGGCCGATGCGCTCGGCCTCCTCGCCGCTGACCGACTCGCATAGCATCAGATAGTACTTGGCCTTGGCCATTCCGCACAGCAGCGGCCACACGATCGCGGCATGGTCGCCGGCGGCCACACCGAGGCGCGTATGCCCGTCGACGATGCGGGCGGTCTTCGCCGCGATCGAGATGTCGGCCAGCAGGCCGGCCACCAGTCCGGCGCCGACGGCGGGGCCGTGCATGGCCGAGACCACCGGCTTGTCGCAGTTGATCACGTTGTAGACGAGATCGCGCGCCTCCTGCCACACGCGGGAGCGCGTCTCGAAATCGTTGGCCATGTCCTCGACCAGCGACAGGTCGCCGCCGGCCGAAAAGCCCTTGCCTTCGCCACGAATGATGGCCACGCGGATATCGGGGTCGGCCGACACGTCCCGCCAGATCTCGGCCAGCTCGCGGTGCATATTGGCGTCGGCGGTGGCCAGCTTGCGGTTGGCGGCCTGCTGCGCGCCCATCACGATCTCCAGGATGGGACCGTGCTGGCGCAGCGTCAGCGCCGTGTAGCGATCATAACGAGCGGAGGGGGTCTGGCCGGAGTGGCGGGGATTGGAAGCGGTGGTGTCGTTGGCGGTCATGTTGGGCGCCGGGGCGGCCGGTTACGGTCAACGGAAATCGCCCGGCCATCACGCGATGATGGTCCGGGGATACAGCCGCCCGCTGCGGCAATTCCCCAACCGGGCGGTCGGGGAATTATATACGGCGATATTTCCCCCACTCCCCTCTCCCGCAAGGCGGGAGAGGGGCCGGGGGAGAGGGCAGTCACGCCATCCCGCTCACGCCGGCGCCACCACCACCTGATCAATCGCCCCAAAAACCGACCGCCCCTGCGCGTCAAACATCTCGATCTTCACCGCGTCGCCATAGCGCATGAACGGCGTCACCGCCTGGCCGCCCTCGATGGTTTCCAGCGTGCGCTTTTCGGCGATGCAGCAGTACCCCTTGCTGCGATCGACATTCGAAATGGTCCCCGATCCGACGATGCTGCCAGCGCGCACATTGCGCGTCTTGCAGATGTGGGCGATCAGCTGTCCGAAGTCGAACACCATGTCGACGCCGCAGTCGGGCGAGCCGACCTTCTTGCTGTTCCACCACACGTTCAGCGGCAGGTGGACCTTGCGCTCGCGCCAGGCGTCGCCAAGCTCGTCCGGCGTCACGGCCACCGGCGAAAACGCCGTGGCGGGCTTGCTCTGGAAGAAGCCGAAGCCCTTTGCCAGTTCGGCCGGGATCAGATTGCGCAGCGACACATCATTGGCCAGCACCAGCAGACGGATGCCTTCCGCGGCCTGCTCCGGCGTGGCGCCCATGCGCACGTCGCCGGTGATGACGGCCACCTCGGCCTCGAAGTCGATGCCGAACGCCTCGCTGGCGCAGACGATATCGTCGCAGGGACCGAGCAGGTCGTCCGAGCCGCCCTGGTACATCAGCGGATCGGTCCAGAACTCCGGCGGCATTTCCGCGCCGCGCGCGCGTCGCACCAGCTCGACATGGTTCACGTAGGCCGAGCCATCGGCCCACTGGTAGGCACGCGGCAGCGGCGCCATGCACTGGCGCGGATCGAAATTGAAGGGATGGCGCGCGCGGCCGGCGTTGAGCGCATCGTACAGATCCTGCAGCTGCGGCGCGAAGAAGTGCCAGTCGTCCAGCACGGTCTGCAGCTTGCCGGCGATGTCGGTGGCGTAGTGCGCCGTCTTCAGGTCGCGCGATACGACCACCAGCTGTCCATCGCGCGAGCCGTCCTTCAGGGTGGCGAGTTTCATCGGGTTTCCTGCATCAAAAAAACGACGCCGGCTGTGCCGGCGTCTCGCTGATCGAGGGTGCCGGCGCGGCCGGCGGCGAGGCCGTCAGTCTACCGTGATGCCCTTGGCCCTGATCAATTTGCCCCAGCGTTCGGCCTCGGCGCGCGCGTATTGCGCGAACTCGTCCGGCGTGCTGCTCACCGCCTCCACGCCGATGCCCTCGAAGCGCTTCTGCACGTCCGGCGTTTTCAGCGCCTTCACCAGTTCGCTGTTCAGACGGGTCACGATGGACTTCGGCGTGCCAGCGGGCGCGACCACGCCCTGCCACGCGTAGGCTTCGAAACCGGCGATGCCGCCCTCGGCAATGGTCGGCACCTGCGGCAGCGGCGCCAGGCGCCTGGGCGTGGCCGCGCCCAGTGCGCGCAGCTTGCCGCCCAGCACGTTCTGCTGGCCCGCGGCGAGGTCCAGGAACATCACGTCGACCTGTCCGGCCAGCAGGTCCTGCACCGCCGGCGCCGCGCCTTTGTACGGCACGTGGACCATCCGGATGCCGGCCTGCTCCATGAACAGCTCCATCGCGAGATGGTGCGGGCTGCCTGCCCCCGGTGACGCGAAATTGACCTTGCCCGGATGCTGGCGCGCGTAGTCCACCGCCTCCTTCAGGGTGCGGGCCGGGAAGTTGGGATTGGCGACCAGGATCAGCGGAAAGCGCGCGATCATGCCGACGTGCACGAAATCCTTGGCGGGATCGTAGGGCAGTTTCTTGTACAGCGACGGATTGGCGGCGAGCGTGGCGGTGTCGGCGGTCAGCAAGGTATAGCCGTCGGGCCGGCTGTGCGCCACCGCATCCGCGCCCACGATGGTGGCCGCTCCGGGGCGGTTGTCTATCACTACCTGCCTGCCCAGCGCGGGCGTGATGGCCTGGGCCAGCGTGCGCGCCACGACGTCGGTGCCGCCACCGGCCGGGTATGGCACCACCCAGCGGATCGGCTGGGCGGGCCAGTTATCGTCGGCAAGCGCCGGCGTACCGGACATGGCGCCCGCCACGACAAGCGCGGACAGGGCGAACAGGCGGAGGGCCGCCATATGGCGCACGGTGGGCATGGTGTCTCCAGGATATTGTTGTGGACGTCTGGACTGGCGCCGGATCAGGCGGGCATGCACATGCGGGAGCCGCAGCCGACGCATCATCGAAGTCTAGCGATGGATTAAAAATTGGTAAATCCGTTTCGCTATAGTAAATTTGCTCGGCGCGCGATAGCCGCGCACTTTTTATCGACTCTCTCCCGGCCCGACGCATGACCGAAACCGAAGACGACGACGCCAAGCTGCGCACCGGCATTCAATCGATCGAAGTCGGCTTCCAATTGCTGCGGGCACTGGTGGCGTCGCCCCGTGCGATGATGCTGCGCGACCTGGCCGCCGCCGCCGATATGAACCCCGCCAAGGCGCATCGGTACCTGGTGAGCTTCCAGCGGCTGGGCATGGTGGCGCAGGATCCGGTCAGCGGGCGCTACGATCTCGGTCCGTTCGCGCTGCAGCTGGGACTGGCCGGCCTCAATCGCCTCGATCCGGTGAAGAAGGCGCGGCCCGTGCTATCGCAATTGCGCGACGAGATCGATCAGACCATCGGCATCGCCGTGTGGGGAAACCATGGCCCGACCATCGTGCATTGGGAGGAATCGAGCCATCCGGTGACGGTCAGCCTGCGCCTGGGCGACGTCATGCCGATGCTCAATTCCGCCACCGGCCGGCTGTTCGGCGCCTATCTGCCTCGGCGGCAGACGTTGCCGCTGATCGAGCGGGAACTGCAGGAGCGCCGCGCCGACGATGTGCCCGACCTGCCCCGCTCGCTGACCGAGTACGATGCGGTGTGCGCGGACGTGCGGTCCCATGGCGCCGCGCGCATCCGGGGCGGCGTGCTCCCGGGCATCAACGCCTTTGCCATGCCGGTGTTCGATGCCAGCGGCCACCTGGCCATGGCACTGATCGTGCTGGGTGCACAGACCGTATTCGATGCGGAATGGGGCGGTGCCATCGATCGCCGCGTGCGCGACATCGCCCAACGGATCTCGACGGAGCTTGGATATCTTGGCGGGKTCCCGCCGGCCGGAGTTACCGGCCACGCCTGAAGACAGACGTGCGCGCCGCCTGCGCTGGGCGGTCGCGTTGCTGCTCGTGCTCGGCGTCCATGCACTTGTGCTGTTTGGTCTCGTGCGGATGCCCGGTCCGCTGATTCCGTTCGATCCGGCCGAAACGCCGGCATTGCAAGCGATCCTGCTTCCTCCGCCAGTGGTCACACCGCCGCCTCGTCCGGCGCCGGCGCGGCCGCGGAAGCCGGCCCCGGAACCGGCCCCCGCGGAACCCGCTCCCGCGCCGGCACAGGAACCGCAGCCCACGCCGGGACCACCCATCGCCACCTCGCCCGACGGCGCCCAAGCGGTCGCCCCGAATGGCGGCGCGCCGGCCGGCACGGCGGAGGGCAGCGGCAGTGTTCCTGGCGGGGCGCCGGCCGCGCCGTCCCCCGAGCCGCCCTTGCGCTATGCGCCGCCGCCTTCGGCCACGCTGCAATACGCCAGCTTCGTCAACGGCGTGCAGAACCCCGACGGCCTGATCCGCTGGCAGCAGGGCGGCGGCCGCTATCAGTTGTCGGTCGAGACGCGGGTGTTGTGGTTCCGCTTCGCTTTTCACAGCGACGGCGCGCTGGGCGAGCAGGGCCTCGCGCCCGAGCGCTATGTCGAGCAACGGCGCAAGCGCAGTCAATCCACCCGTTTCGATCGCGCGAGCGGCGCCATCGTTTTCGAATCCACCGGTCGCCAGGTGGCGCTGCCGAACGGCGCGCAGGACCGCTTCAGCGTGTTCCTGCAACTGGTGGGACTGGTGCGCGGCAACCCGCAGCGTTACGCCACGCCCGGCGTAACCGAGAGCTTCGAGGTGGCCGATACCAGCGATCTCGAACCCATGCGCGTGCAATACGTCGGCGACGTCGATGTCGATACCGGCAATGGCTTCGTGCGGGCCAAGCACTTCGTGCGACTGCCGCGCCGGGCAGACGATCGCCGCAGGGTGGAGGTATGGCTGGCGGAATCGAAGGGCTGGATGCCGGTCAAACTGCGACAGACCGAGCCCGACGGTACACAGATCGATCTGGTGCTGCGCGCCGCGCAGCCCTAGTCTTAGCGGTAGAGGGTCCGCGCAAGCCGGACCGCGACGGCTCATCCCGACAGGAGAAACCGAATGTCAGACCTCCAGCCCGACCAGCAATCCGCCCGTCAGTCCGCCAGTGCCAGCGCCGCCGCCGCCGCGCCGAGCGAAACCCGCCGCGTACAGGTGGGCGACGTCGCGCTGCAGGCCCGCGTCGATGGCCGAGAAGGGCCCTGGGTGGTGATGGTCCATCCGCTTGGCGCCGACCATACCCTGTGGGATGCCGCGGCCGCCCATCTGGCGCCGCGTCACCGGGTGCTGCGGCTCGATCTGCGCGGCCATGGCGCCAGCGACGCGCCGGTCGGCGCGTACTCGATGCTGCGGCTGGCCGATGACGTCTGCGCGGTGATGGATGCCTTCGAAGCGCCGCAGGCACATTTCGTCGGCCTGTCGCTGGGCGGCATGATCGGCCAGACCTTCGCGGTCCGCTATGCCGACCGCCTGCATTCGCTGGTGCTGGCCGATACCGTGTGCCGGACGCCGATGGAGGCCCATCCGATGTGGCACGAGCGCATCGGCAGCGTGGAAGCGCACGGCTTGGCTGGAGTGATCGACGCGACACTGCACCGCTGGCTGACGCCGCAGTTCCGCGCCTCGCACCCCGAACAGGTCGAACGGATCCGCGCCATGCTGCTGGGCACGCCGGTCCGCGGCTACGTGGGCGCATGCCTTGCCATCCTCGGATTCGACCAGGCCGATGCACTTGCCCGTATCCACTGCCCCACGCTCGTCGTCGTGGGCGACCGCGACCCGGGCTCGCCGGTGGAGGATGCGCGCGCCATCGCACATTCGATTCCCGGCGCGCAGTTCGAGGTGCTGGCGGAAGCGGCGCATCTCGCCCCGATCGAACAGGCAGACCGCTTCCACGCCGTGCTGGACGCCTTCCTGTGCCGGGCCGCATGCGGCGCACAATGCGAAACGCCCTAGTCCGCGCTCAAGCCGGCCGTGGGACGGCCGTTAGACAACCGTAAGACAAACACCAATTCTTCGTAGCGCGGCGAACCAGCCCCGTCCGCCATCGTTCCAACCGAGACAAGGAGGGAAAGTCGGCACGGTTGATGCGTGCCAAAGGGCATGATGGCTTGAAATCGCAATTCATGCCCTCAGCTTCGAGGTGAAATCGCGGAAGGAGGCCGGCGTTTTTGCCGGTCGATGCAATAATCTCGACAAGCCTTCCGCTTGTCAGACAGCCCGGAGGTGCGCCATGCAAATGATCTACAACAGCGATAACTACTGCATCGTCGAGTTCGGTGCGGACGTCGAGCATGCCCCCCTCGCCTCCGGCGGCTACGAAATCGTGGACAAGCACCTGAAGCGCGAGATCTTCCTCGGCGGTGAACTAGCCGAGCATTTCCGCGCCGACGTCAAACGTCTGATCGAGAGCGAGCCGTCGGTTGAAGAGGTGGATGAGTTCCTTGGCAAGTTCGACACCGTGATGACGCATTCGCTCGTGATGCATTGAGCCAATGGCGCATCTTCGCCGTCAAAAAAGCCCGCGCACGCCGCGGGCTTTTTTTATCGCCTCTCCCGCAAGGCGGGAGAGGGGCGGGGGAGAGGGAAGTCCCAGCATAAAGCTACCCCACCCCCTCAATACTGCTCCCAAGGCAACCCCTCGAACCTCCACCCATTGACCGTATTACGATGCCGCTGCGCATCGAGATCGCCCTCGAATCCGTGCAGCACGTTATAGACCGTCGAGAACCCTGCCCCCTCCAGCGCACGGGCGGCCGCGGCCGAGCGGTTGCCGCTGCGGCAGATCAGCAGCACCGGCCGCGCCGACACATGGCCGGCCAGCTTCTTTACCGCCTGAACGAAGTGCGGGTTGACCTCCCAGTCGGGGCCGTCATTCCAGGGGACGTTGTGCGCGCCCGTGGGATGGCCGACGAACAGGTACTCCATCTCGCTGCGGCAGTCGATGAAGAGGGCATCGGGCGTGCGGGTCAGCAGGTCGTGGGCGTCGCGTGGGGCCAGGTGTTCCATGGTCTCGGGAGGATATCGGCGGGCATCCGCCGGGGTTTGCCGCAGTGTAGGCTTGCCCCGGCCGCGGCGGCAACCGTCCGGTCCGCCGGGCGGGGAACGTCAGGCAGGTCCAACTGCTAAAATCGACCCCTTACGCTGTCTTTCACAGTCTTCCGTTCTTCTTCCGGGTCCACCCGACAACCGAGGCCAATCCAGTCATGAGCGCCAATCCATCGCCGTCCCGTCCCTCCAAGGGGCGCGAGGCGCGGCCCTATACCCGCGCCGCCGCGCTGCCGCGGCTTCTGCGCGAGCGCATCCTGATTCTCGACGGGGCGATGGGCACCATGATCCAGCGCTACAAGCTGTCCGAGGCCGACTATCGCGGCCAGCGTTTCGCCGACCACGCCGTCGACGTCAAGGGCAATAACGAGCTGCTGGTGCTGACTCGTCCGGAGGTCATCCGCGAGATCCACGAGCAGTATCTGGCCGCCGGCGCGGACATCATCGAGACCAACACCTTCGGCGCCACCGCCGTGGCGCAGGAGGACTACAAGATGGCGGGGCTGGCCTATGAGATGAACGTCGCCGCGGCGCGCCTCGCGCGCGAGGCGTGCGATCGCTACAGCACGGCCGACAAGCCGCGCTTTGTCGCCGGCGCCTTCGGCCCCACGCCGAAGACGGCCAGCATCTCGCCCGACGTCAACGATCCGGGCGCCCGCAACGTCAGCTTCGAGGAACTGCGCGCCGCCTACTACGAGCAGGGCAAGGGCCTGCTGGACGGCGGCGCCGATGTGTTCCTGGTCGAGACCATCTTCGATACGCTGAACGCGAAGGCGGCGCTGTTCGCCATCGATCAACTGTTCGAGGACACCGGCGAACGCGTGCCCGTGATGATTTCCGGCACCGTGACCGACGCGTCCGGGCGCATCCTGTCCGGCCAGACCGTGGAGGCGTTCTGGAACAGCCTGCGCCATGCGCGTCCGGTCACCTTCGGCCTGAACTGCGCGCTCGGGGCAACGCTGATGCGTCCTTACATCGCCGAACTGGCGAAGATCTGCGACACCGCGATCTCGTGCTACCCGAACGCGGGCCTGCCCAATCCGATGAGCGACACCGGTTTCGACGAGACGCCGGAGGTGACCTCGTCGCTGGTGGACGAGTTTGCCGCGTCGGGCCTTGTCAATCTGGTGGGCGGCTGCTGCGGCACCACGCCGGAGCATATCGCCGCGATCGCCCAGCGCGTTTCTGGCAGGAAGCCGCGCGCGTGGCCAGGCCAGTACCGCGACGCGTCCGATGCGGTGGACGACACCGCCGCCGCCTGATCCCCACACCGAGGCGACCACGCTGGCGGCCGCGCAACAACCCCGCCGGCGTCCCGAACCCGATCACCGATTTCCGCTCATGAGCACCGAAAACCGTACCGCCCGCCCGATGCGCCTCTCCGGCCTGGAGCCCTTCACGCTCGGCGAAGGCACGCTGTTCGTCAACGTCGGCGAACGGACCAACGTCACCGGCTCCAAGGCGTTCGCACGCATGATCCTCAACGGCCAGTTCGACGAGGCGCTGGCGGTGGCCCGCCAGCAGGTCGAGAACGGTGCCCAGATCATCGACGTCAACATGGACGAGGCGATGCTGGACTCCAAGGCGGCGATGGTGCGCTTCCTGAACCTGATCGCGTCGGAACCCGACATCGCCCGCGTGCCGATCATGATCGACTCTTCCAAGTGGGAGGTGATCGAGGCCGGGCTGCAATGCGTGCAGGGCAAGGCGGTGGTCAATTCGATCTCGCTGAAGGAAGGCGAGGAGCAGTTCCGCCACCATGCCACGCTGATCCGCCGTTACGGGGCCGCCGCCGTGGTGATGGCCTTCGACGAGCAGGGCCAGGCCGATACCTTCCAGCGCAAGATCGAGATCTGCAAGCGCAGCTACGACTTCCTGGTCAACGAGGTCGGCTTCCCGCCCGAGGACATCATCTTCGATCCCAATATCTTCGCGGTCGCCACCGGGATCGAGGAACACAACAACTACGCCGTCGATTTCATCGAGGCGACGCGCTGGATCAAGCAGAACCTGCCGTATGCCAAGGTCAGCGGCGGTGTGTCCAACGTATCGTTCTCGTTCCGCGGCAACGACGTCGTGCGCGAGGCGATCCATACGGTGTTCCTGTATCACGCGATCGCGGCCGGCATGGACATGGGCATCGTCAACGCCGGCCAGCTCGGCGTCTACGACCAGCTCGATGCCGAACTGCGCGAGCGGG
This sequence comes from Cupriavidus gilardii J11, assembly GCF_007829435.1. GTDB lineage: Bacteria > Pseudomonadota > Gammaproteobacteria > Burkholderiales > Burkholderiaceae > Cupriavidus > Cupriavidus gilardii_D. Next base: position 20,738 of record NZ_VLJN01000019.1, on the reverse strand, counting down.
TCGAGGATGTGGTGCTGAACCGCCGCCCGGACGCCACCGACCGCCTGCTGGAAATCGCCGACCGCTACAAGGGCGGCGGCGCGAAGAAGGAAGAGAACCTGCAGTGGCGCGGCACGCCGGAGAATCCGGTGCCGGTGGCCGATCGCCTGGCGCACGCGCTGGTGCACGGCATCACCACCTTCATCGTCGAGGATACCGAGGAAGCGCGCCAGCAGATCGCCGCGCGCGGCGGCCGCCCGATCGAGGTCATCGAAGGGCCGCTGATGGATGGCATGAACATCGTCGGCGACCTGTTCGGCGCCGGCAAGATGTTCCTGCCGCAGGTGGTCAAGAGCGCCCGCGTGATGAAGCAGGCGGTGGCGCATCTGCTGCCGTTCATCGAGGAAGAGAAGCGGCTGCTGGCCGAGGCGGGCGGCGACGTGCGCTCGCGCGGCAAGATCGTGATCGCCACGGTCAAGGGCGACGTGCACGACATCGGCAAGAACATCGTGTCGGTGGTGCTCCAGTGCAACAACTTCGAAGTCGTCAACATGGGCGTGATGGTCCCGTGCAACGACATTCTGGCCAAGGCCAAGGTCGAGGGCGCGGACATCATCGGATTGTCGGGCCTGATCACGCCGTCGCTGGAGGAAATGGCCTACGTCGCGTCGGAAATGCAGCGCGACGACTATTTCCGCGTCAAGAAGATTCCGCTGCTGATCGGCGGCGCGACCACGTCGCGCGTGCACACGGCGGTGAAGATCGCCCCGAACTACGAGGGGCCGGTGGTCTACGTGCCGGACGCATCGCGCTCGGTCAGCGTGGCGTCCAGTCTGCTGTCGGACGAAGGCGCCGCGCGCTACCTGGACGAACTGCGCGCGGACTACGAGCGCATCCGTACCCAGCACGCGAACAAGAAGGCGACGCCGATGGTCACGCTGGCCCAGGCCCGCGCCAACAAGACGCCGATCGACTGGAGCGCCTACGTGCCGCCCAAGCCGAAGTTCATCGGGCGCCGCGTGTTCCGCAACTACGATCTGGCCGAGCTGGCCAACTTCATCGACTGGGGGCCCTTCTTCCAGACCTGGGACCTGGCTGGCAAATTCCCCGACATCCTCAACGACGAGATCGTTGGCGAGTCGGCACGGCGCGTGTTCTCCGACGGCAAGGCCATGCTCGCGCGGCTGATCCAGGGCCGCTGGCTGACCGCCAACGGCGTGATCGCGCTGCTGCCGGCCAATACCGTCAACGACGACGACATCGAGATCTACACCGACGAGAGCCGCACCAAGGTCGCGCTGACCTGGCACAACCTGCGCCAGCAGAGCGAGCGTCCGGTCATCGACGGCGTACGCCGTCCGAACCGGTGCCTGGCCGACTTCGTCGCGCCAAAGGACAGCGGCATCGCCGACTATATCGGCCTGTTCGCGGTGACGGCGGGCCTTGGCGTCGACAAGAAGGAAGCGCAGTTCGAAGCCGACCATGACGACTACAGCGCCATCATGCTGAAGTCGCTGGCGGACCGGCTGGCGGAGGCCTTCGCCGAGTGCCTGCACCAGCGCGTGCGTACCGACCTGTGGGGCTATGCCCCCGATGAGCGGCTCGACAACGAGCAACTGATCGCCGAGGCGTATCGCGGCATCCGCCCGGCGCCGGGTTATCCGGCCTGCCCCGAGCACACGGTCAAGCGGGCGATGTTCGAGGTGCTCGATGCCGGCGAGATCGGCATGGGCCTGACCGACGCGCTGGCGATGACGCCCGCTGCTTCGGTGAGCGGCTTCTATCTGTCGCACCCGGACGCGACCTACTTCTCGGTGGGCAAGATCGGTCAGGACCAGCTCGACGACATGGCGGCGCGGCGGCCGGAAGACCGGGCGACGCTGGAGCGGGCGGTGGCGCCGAACCTGTAGTCCCGCTCCCCTGGAATGGCTTTCCGGCTTCCCCCGGGAGGCGGCCGGCCATCGCCGCGCCGCCACACTGTCAGCCTGACACCGACATTCCCGATGTTTTGTAATGACTACAATGCAATGGCCGCATCTCGGCCGGGGCTTTAGCGTCCTTGCAATCACACCACGGGGGAGTTCCATGATTCGCGTTCTGATCGCCGACGATCACCAGATCGTSCGAGCCGGTCTGCGCCAGTTCATTTCCGATGAGCCGGATATTCGCGTCGAGGGCGAAGCCGCCAGCGGCGATGAGGTCATGGCGCGGCTGCGGGAGAGCGAATTCGACGTGGTGGTGCTCGATATCTCGATGCCGGACCGCAACGGCATCGACGTGCTGAAGCTGATCCGGCAGCGCCATCCCGATCTTCCGGTGCTGATCCTGTCGACCTATCCCGAGGACCAGTACGCGATCAATCTGATCCGGGCCGGCGCGTCAGGTTACCTGACCAAGGAAAGCGCGCCGGACGACCTGGTCAAGGCGATCCGCACGGTCGCGCAGGGCCGGCGCTATGTCAGCGCCACCGTGGCCGAACTGCTGATCGGCGGGCTGGAGAAGCCGACCGACCAGCCGTTGCACCAGACCTTGTCCAAGCGCGAGTTCCAGATCTTCTGCAAGTTGTCGCGGGGCCAATCCGTATCCGTGATCGCCGATGAACTGTTCCTCAGCGTCAAGACCGTGAGCACCTATCGCTCCCGCATCCTTGAGAAGATGGGGATGAAGACAAACGCCGATCTTACGTATTACGCGATCAAGAACGGCCTCGTCGAATAAAAGCGCGCAGGGGGGGCAATGGCACGCAGCGAAGCTTGCGCCACCCCCTGTAGGACGGACCCGGATACCTGCCACCAGGCCCCATTGCTACCATCGAACCATGTTGGATCAAGCCGCGGCAACTTCCTACCGTAAGCTGCGGGTCTTGCTGATCGAGGACTCGGCGGTCCTGCGGAGTATGTTGCTGGAGTACTTGGACGCATTCTCCTTCGTCGAGACTGTCGATTGGGCGGACACCGAAAGCACAGCGATCCGCCTGTTCGAAGGTGGGAAGTACGAGGTCGTCATCGTCGATCTGCAATTGAAGAACGGCAATGGCATCAACGTGCTGCGCGCGATCCAGAAGGCCCAGGCCCCGGGCATTCGCATCGTCTATACGAATCATGCCCAGGTGCCGACGTACCGGCGCCAATGCGCCGAGGCCGGTGCCGATTATTTTTTCGACAAATCGCTCGAACTCGAGCAGGTATTTCGCGTGATCGAGGAGTACGCGCAGGCGCCATCGTGAACCGAACGGTTCGCCCCGGCCCGGCGTACATCGCGGTTGCGGCATCACCGTTTTCCCGCTGCGGCATTTGCCGCTCCCATGCTACGCAAGGAGGTCATCATGAAGAAGCTCATCGCGCTGTTTGCACTGGCTGGCGTTACGCTGATTACCGGCTGCAACACCATGGCAGGTGCAGGCAAGGACATCGAACGGGGTGGCGAGAAGATGCAGGGCGCCGCGCAAGAGACCAAGCAGAAGATGTAATCGCGGGTCGCTGCAACTCCCATGAAAAAAGGGCTCGCAGGAGCCCTTTTTTCATGGGGCGATTGTCGCGGGCTGTGAGTGCCCTCTCCCCCGGCCCCTCTCCCGCAAGCGGGAGAGGGGAGTATGTCGGGAGCGGTTCAATCGCCGCCAGTTATCTCCCCTCTCCCGCTCGCGGGAGAGGGGCCGGGGGAGAGGGCAGTCACAGCCGTCTCCCCACCCGCCTTCGTCTCGCCGTCGTCAACCGGTGGCGGCGCCACCACCGCATCGGTCAGCGGCACTTCAACCCGTACCGTCACGCCCGCCCCCGGCGCGGAATCGATTTGCAGCGTGCCGCCCAGCGCGATGACGCGCTGCTCCATGCCGAGCAGGCCGTGGTGTCCGGACGTGCGGCGTGTCTCGATGTCCGGCGGCAAGCCGCGGCCGTTGTCGCGGACTTCCAGCACCAGCGTGTCATCGTGGCGCGACAGCGCGACCGACAGGCGCGTAGCCTCGGCGTACTTGCTGGCATTGGTCAGCGATTCCTGCACGATCCGGTACAGCGCGATCGCGGCCGCGTCGCGCAGCGGCGGCGCGGCCGGATCGAGATGGACTTCGGTCTCCCAGTGATTGCGCGCAGCCACTTCTTCCACCAGTTGCGCGATGGCTTCCTTCAGCCCCAGATTCAGCAGCACCGTCGGCCGCAGGTCCTCGATCAGGCGGCGCTTGATCTGGATACCCTGGTCGACATGCAGCATGACGCGAGTGATCTTCTCCTGCACCTCCGGGTGATCCTGCACGCGCCGCCGGACCCAATGCATGTCCAGCTTGGTCGCGGTCAGGATCGCACCCAGTTCGTCGTGCAGCTCCCGCGCCAGCCGGGTCTTCTCGTCCTCGGTCACCCGCTGCAGGTGCGATGCCAATGCCGACAGCTGGCGCGTGCGCGCGCGCACCATGCGGTCCAGCCGCGCGCTTTCCTCTTCCAGCTCGCTGCGGGCGGCCTCGGAGACCGCGAGCCGCTTGGAATGCTGAAAGCCCACGATGACCAGCAGCACGATGTTGATTGCCGTCAGCAGGCCGATGCCGTAGCGCGACAGGTTGATATCGCGATCGGCATTTTCCAGGTTACGGGCCACCCGCTCGGCCGACCGCGCACGCAGGGTTTCGAGACCCAGCCGCGCCTTCTCCATGGTCTGCTTGCCGAAATCGGTGCGGATCAGGTCGAGCGCAACCTCGACGTCACGCTGGCCGTAGATCAGCGTCAATTCCATCTCGGTCAGCTTGCGGCTGATCAACAGCGAAGTCTCGCTGAATTGCTTCAGCGCCTCGGGATCGTCCGCATAGCGCGAGCGGATTTCCGTCATCAGCGTGTTGATGCGCGGGATGGCGCGATGGTAGGGCTCCAGGTAGCTTTCCCGTCCCGTCAGCAGGTAGCCCCGCTGCCCGGCCTCCGCATTCACCAGTTCGGCCAACAGCGCGCTGATATCGCTCTGCACATGCTGGGATTGAATCACCTGGGAGTAGCCCTGGCGCAAGCGGATATTGCCGGCCTCCGAGGCGATCAGTACGACCACCGTAAGCAGAATGCCACCCGCGAGCAGCAGGGTGGACCGCAACGACGACAGCTTTAGCATGGTTGTTCCCGAATCGCGCATGCGTTCGCATGCGCATGACTGCGCCGATGGAATCACAACGGTGGCTTCGGGTCAACCGACTAGACGCGCTACCCGCGCGGGGTGCGTCAGTGGGCGCTGTGACCGGGCGAAAAGGCTGTAGGAAAGCACTGACAGGGGAATCGGTCGTGCTTCGGTGACACCCCGAAGTGGCGATTCCTACCATGCTTCCAAGGCCCGCGGCATCGTGAGCGGGCTTCGAGGAAAAGGAGAGCAGCATGCTGAAATGGGCATTGATCTTCGCCGTGATCTCGATCGTCGCGGGCCTGCTGGGTTTCACCGGCATCGCGGCTGGCGCGGCCGGCATTGCGAAGATCCTGTTCTTCCTGTTCCTGATCCTTTGCGTGCTGTTCCTGGTGCTGGGCGTGACGGTTTTCAAGGCCGTCAAATGACGGCACCGCAGGTTGATTAAAGAGGGAGTGTTGCCATGCTTTATTACGCGCTGGTCTTTTTCATCATCGCGCTGGTTGCCGCGGTGTTCGGTTTCGGCGGCATTGCAGCCGGCGCCGTGGAAATCGCCAAGATCCTGTTCTTCATCTTCCTGGTGGTTGCGCTGGTCACCTTCGTAATGAGCCTGGTACGCAAGGGTCGATGACATCGGGGCAGCAGTTCCCAACGGTCCCGGCCGGACCGGCGCGACAGACATGCGCCGGTCCGCGCTTCATGACATAGGAGAGCCCGATGCTGACACACAACCCGAAGGTCAAGAAGGAATTCCGCCATCTGGCCGACTGCGCCAGCGATACCGTCCGCCACATCAAGCACGCCGCGCGCGATACCAGCGAAGCGGCGCGTGGCGCCGCGACGCCGGTGCTCGACGAGATGCGGGGACTGGTTTCCCAGTTGCAGCAGACCATCGACGTGTTGACCCGCGAGGGTTCCGCCGAGGCCATGCAGGCACGCCGCCGGCTTCAACTGCGTGCCCAGGCGCTGGCCAATCATGCGAAGGACGTCACGGCGCAAAGCGCGATGCGCGCTCGCGAGCATGTGGACCATGCCGTCGAAGGCGTGCATCACCGCGTGGTCGAGTCGCCGTTCAAGGCGATCGCGATCGCTGCTGCCGTGGGCGCCATTGCGGCGCTGCTGCTGGTCGGCGGCGGCAACCGCCAGCGACGCGACGAGGAAGGGCCTGAAAGCCCGATGGAATAAGCCGACTCAATAGACTCAATAGAAGACCGAGGTGTGCGGGCGCAATCGCGCCCGTCGCCATCGTCACCCACAGGAGAACCGACTTCATGGACACCGCCGCCAAGGACGACACCGTTTCCCGCAATCCCAATACATCGAATCAGGCGGGCGCAGCGGGCAAGGGCTTCCTGTCGGATGTCGCAACAATCCGCGCGCGGGCCCGCAAGCATATCGAGGACGGTGCCGTCACGCAGAATTACGACGCCGACCGCGCCACCGTGCTGAAGCTGCTCAATGAAGCGCTGGCTACCGAACTGGTCTGCGTGCTGCGCTACCGCCGCCACCATTTCATGGCGAAGGGCATCCATGCCGAGCCGATCGCGGCCGAGTTCAAGGTCCACGCCGACGAGGAACAGCAGCATGCCGACCGCATCGCGGCGCGCATCGTGCAGCTTGGCGGCGAACCGGATTTCTCGCCCGAGGGCCTGGCGGCGCGCAGCCATTCCGAATATGTCGAGGCCGACGGACTCATCGAGATGATCCGCGAGAACCTCGTGGCCGAACGCATCGCCATCGAGAGCTATCGCGAGATGGTGCAGTACATCGGCGAGCGCGATCCGACCACGCGCCGGATTCTGGAGGAAATCCTCTCGGTCGAGGAAGAGCATGCCGACGAGCTCGCGGACATGCTGAGCAAGGAATAGCGGGCTGGCGCGCATGCGCGCCGGAACAGAATGCCGGGGTATGTCGCGCGCATGCCCTGCAACGGATTGCGGCGCCTCCCCCGACGCCGCAATATCGCGGTAACCCCTCTTGGATCCCCCTGATCCGATGCCCGGTTCACTACGGTGGCCGGGCCGTTTTTTTGGGGACTCTCTATTGCTGGGCTGCCCTCTCCCCAGCCCCTCTCCCGCTTGCGGGAGAGGGGCTGGGGGAGAGGGAAGTCCAGGAAGTAAGCGAATCCGGTCCGGAAAACGACGCCGACCGTCAAACCCCCCACAACACGTCGCACCCCTCGCGCTGCGAAGCGCGCAACATGTCGAGCAGCGGATAGGCCCGTTGCCCCAGGTGCAGCGGTTCCTCCTGGTCGTAGTCGTCGTCCTTGTCCCGGTTGGTGCCGGTGTCGGTGGTGTCGGCGTGCTTGGCCTGCTGGACCGCGGCCTCCAGCCTGTGGATCGCGCGCGGCAGTTCCTCCTTGGTGATCACCCCGCGCTCACCGACCTGTTTGCCGATGATGCCAAGGAGCGTAACGGCGAGGTCGTTCATCATGATGAGGTCTTGCGCCGCATGGGATTTGAAGGTGATCAACATGGTGGTTCCTTTCTTTTCGATACCCGAGGGTGCCGTGGATACGGGCCGGCGCGCGCGTGGCTGGCGCGGAATGTGGCCCCGGCGCATGATGTCAGCATAGCACCTGATAAAATCCGCGTTCTGCCAAATCACTGCCCATCAGGCGCCGCGGTACCGGCCGTTTCCGGTGACGGTTCGGCCACTACGACCCTCCCGCCGCGCCCTGGTCGCTTTCAGGGCCCCGACATTCATGCTGCCAGTTCAGACCTCCAAACTTGCCGCCGCGTTCACTGACGCGGTTCGCTCGCTCGCCCCGGCAGACGCCGCGGTGCCCGCCATCGCCTTCGAGCGTCCCAAGGTAGCCGCGCACGGCGACCTTGCCTGCAACGTGGCGATGCAGATGGCCCGCGCGCTCAAGAGCAATCCGCGCGAGCTGGCGCAGAAGATCGTCGATGCGGTAAGGGCCGACGCGCGCGCCGCCGAGCTGGTCGCCGGCATGGAGATCGCCGGCCCGGGCTTCATCAATCTGCGGCTGACGCCGGCGGCCAAGGCGGAGACGCTGCGCGCGGCGCTGCAGCAGGGCGACAGCTTCGGGGCGCAGGAACAAGGCTCGCGCGGCCGCGTACTGGTCGAGTTCGTGTCGGCCAATCCCACCGGTCCGCTGCATGTCGGTCACGGCCGCCAGGCCGCGCTGGGCGACGCGCTCGCCAACCTGCTGTCCTGGCAGGGCTACGGCGTGCACCGCGAGTTCTACTACAACGATGCGGGCGTCCAGATCCAGAACCTTGCCGTTTCGGTACAGGCGCGTGCCCGCGGGCTCAAGCCCGGCGATGCCAACTGGCCCGAGGCCGCCTATAACGGCGACTACATCGCCGACATCGCGGCCGACTATATGGCCGGCAAGACGGTGCGCGCGTCCGACGGCGAGCCGGTGACGGGCACCGGCGATATCGAGGACCTGGAGGCGATCCGGCGTTTCGCGGTGACCTACCTGCGCAACGAGCAGGACATCGACCTGCAGGCGTTCGGCGTGCGGTTCGACCGCTATTACCTGGAATCGTCGCTGTACACGGAGGGCCGCGTGCAGGCGGCGGTCGACGCGCTGGTGGCCAGGGGCAAGACCTACGAGCACGAGGGCGCGCTGTGGTTGCGCACCACCGACGATGGCGACGACAAGGACCGGGTGATGCGCAAGAGCGACGGCACCTATACCTATTTCGTGCCAGATGTTGCCTATCACACCACCAAATGGGAGCGCGGCTTCGCCAAGGTCATCAACGTGCAGGGCAGCGACCACCATGGCACCATCGCCCGCGTGCGGGCCGGCCTGCAGGGCCTGGAGATCGGCATTCCGATCGGCTACCCCGACTACGTGCTGCACAAGATGGTCACCGTGATGAAGAACGGCGAGGAGGTCAAGATCTCCAAGCGTGCCGGCTCCTATGTCACCGTGCGCGATCTGATCGAATGGAGCAATGGCGGCGACGAAACCATTCGCGCCTGCGTCGAAGGCAACGTGGCGGATTGGCCCGCGCACTTCCAGCGCGGCCGCGACGCGGTGCGGTTCTTCCTGCTGTCGCGCAAGGCCGATACCGAGTTCGTGTTCGATGTCGACCTGGCGCTGAAACAGAACGACGAGAATCCGGTGTACTACGTGCAGTACGCGCACGCGCGCATCTGCTCGATCTTCGAGTCATGGGGCGGGGAGGGCTGGCAGCAGCGGCTGGCCGGGCTGGCCGGAGCCGACCTGGAGCCGGTCACCGGTGCGGACGCCAGTCCGCAGGCGCTGGCCCTGGTGCAGCGGCTGGCAGAATTCCCCGACATGCTGGCCGAGGCGGCCGCCGAACTGGCGCCGCACGCGGTGGCCTTCTATCTGCGCGATCTCGCGGGCGATTTCCACGCGTTCTACAACACCGATCGCGTGCTGGTCGACGACGAAGCCGTCAAGCTGGCCCGCCTGGCCCTGCTTGCGGCCACGCGGCAGGTGCTGCGCAACGGCCTGGCGGTGATCGGCGTATCGGCGCCGCAGCGCATGTAGTGACAGCGTCTGGCGGCCGCACACTGGCGCCGATGACCGGGGCCGTGCGTGCCGGCTGTCCGCCCGCGGCCCCCGCCGGCCTATAATCTTCCGCCAATACGCCAAGAGGAATCCATGCAACAGCAACGCAAGCGTGCCCAGCGCAAAACCAGCCGCGCCCAGCAGCAGCGCGGGGGCACGTTCCTGGGACTGGTGCTCGGCCTGATCATCGGCCTGGCCATCGCGGTGGTGGTGGCGCTGTACATCACCAAGGCGCCCACGCCGTTCCAGCGCAAGGCAGGTCCCAAGCCTGCCGAGCCCGGCAACGTGGTGGGGGCGCTGCCGGCGCCGGTGCAGGAGCCACCTTCCGATCCGAACAAGCCGCTGTGGAGCAAGACGCCGCCCAAGCCGGTCGGTCCGCAATCCCAGCCGACGCCGACGGAGGACACGCCGGTCGCCCCGCATCGCGAGGAGACCGCCCGCCCCGCGCCCAAGCCCACCGACAAGGCTCCCGGCGAGAAGCCGGCCAATGGCACGCAAGCGGGGACGCAGGCCGCCAAGCCAGCCGAGCGCGCGGTGGCCGACCCCATTGCCGAGATCGCCGCTGCCGATGCCAACAAGGTGGGCTATCTGCTGCAGGTCGGCGCGTTCCGTTCGCAGGACGACGCCAACCGCCAGAAGGCCAATCTGGCGATGCAGGGCTTCGAGGCCAAGGTGACCGACCGCGAGGTCAACGGCGTCAAGCTGTACCGTGTCCGGCTTGGACCCTACAACAGGATCGAGGACATGAACCGCGCGCGGGACCGGCTGCAGGCCGCCGGTTTCGATGCGTCGGTGATCCGTTTCACCAAGCAGTAAGCAGGCCTTGCCCGGAGGCGGCGGCGCGCCGGCCCTGAACCCGCCGCGCCGTTCGCTGTCATAAGCAGATCGTTCTTAACCCAAGCACGCGCAATGAAGACTTTCGCCGCCCTGTTCGCCACGCTCGCCACCGTGGCGGGTTTCCTGATGCAGTCGCCCGCCCAGGCCGCGCCGGCCGAGGGCAAGGAGTACCAGGTGTTGAAGGCGGCCCAGCCCGTCACGCCCGGCAAGATCGAGGTCACCGAGTTCTTCTGGTACGGCTGCCCGCATTGCTACGATTTCGAGCCGGACCTGGAGGCGTGGGTCAGGAAGCAGGGCAAGGATGTGGTGTTCAAGCGCGTGCCGGTTGCGTTCCGCGATGACCTGCTGCCGCATACGCGCATCTACTACGCGCTGGAATCGCTGGGCAAGGTCGACGCGTTGCATGGCAAGGTCTTCGCCGCCATTCATTCGGAGCGCAAGCGCCTGCTGGACCCGAACGAAATCGCCGACCTGATGGCGAAGAACGGCGTGGACCGCAAGGCCTTCCTGGACGCCTATAACTCGTTCTCGGTGTCGACCAACACGCAGCGCGCCAACAAGATCGCCGACGCCTACAAGATCGACGGCGTGCCGACCATCGTGATCCAGGGCAAGTATGTGACCTCGCCGTCCATTGCCGGCAGCAAGGGCGCCGCGGTGCAGACCATGGACTACCTGGTCACGCAGGTCCGCGACAAGAAGCTCTGATCCTCCCATCCCGGGGCGCTCAGGCGGCGCCCCATACCGACCATCCCCGATGCGGCCCCTCAAAGTCTTTCTCACCGGCGCATCGAGCGGTATTGGTCGGGCCCTGGCCCGCGAGTATGCGAGCCGGGGCGCCATTCTCGGGCTGGTGGCCCGCCGCGCCGATGCGCTGCGCGAACTGGCGACCAGCCTGCCCAATCCCAACGCCGCCAGCATCTATCCGGTCGACGTGCGCGACGCAGAGGCGTTGGCGCTCGCCGCGCAGCAGTTCATCGCGCGCCATGGCTGTCCCGACATCGTGATCGCCAACGCCGGGGTGTCGGTCGGCACGCTCGCGGCCGAGCGCGAGGATCTCGACGCCTTCCGCGCCGTGATGGACATCAACTGGTTCGGCACGCTGGCGACCTTCCAGCCTTTCATTGCACCGATGCGGGCGCGTGAGCCGGTCGACGGCTGGCGCGGCACGCTGGTCGGCATCGCCAGCGTGGCCGGCGTGCGCGGCCTGCCGGGGGCGGGCGCCTACAGTGCATCCAAGGCCGCGGTGCTGCGTCTGCTGGAAAGCCTGCGGCTGGAGGAGCGTCCCCACCGGATCCGAGTGGTCACCATTGCGCCCGGCTATATCCGCACGCCGATGACCGCGCGCAATCCGTATCCGATGCCTTTCCTGACCGATGCCGACGTGTTCGCGCGCAAGGCGGTGCGGGCCATCGCGCGCGGGCGCCGCTTCGTCGTGGTGCCATGGCCGATGCGCTGGGTCGCGGCGCTGCTGCATGTCATGCCGCGCTGGCTCTACGATTTGCTGTTTCGCCGCGCGCCGCGCAAGCCGCGCGACCCCGCCGGAGACGCGCGGTGATCTGGCACGATGCGGTCGGCCAGCCGCATGGGCGTGCCCAGGGCCCGGTCCGGATCGCGTCGCTGGTGCCGTCGGTGACTGAGCTGCTGTTCGCGCTCGACCTGGGGCCGCACATCGTGGCGCGCACCGGCTTCTGCGTCCATCCGGAACCGCAGGTGCGGGCGGTGGCCAAGGTGGGTGGGACCAAGGACGTCCGGGTCGACGCGCTGCGTGCGCTTGCGCCAACCCATGTGGTCGTCAATATCGACGAGAACCGGCGCGAGACGGTCGAAGCCATTCGCGCCTTCGTGCCGCACGTGATCGTCACGCATCCATGCGCTCCCGAGGACAACCTCGCGCTGTACCGGCTGCTTGGCGGCATCTTCGACCGCGAGGCGCAGGCTCAGGCGCTGTGCGGGCGGCTTGACGCCGCGCTGGCCCGGGTGCGGGCGCGCCAGTGGCCGTCGCGCCGTGTGTTGTACGCGATCTGGCAGGACCCCTGGATGACGGTGTCGCGCGACACCTATATCAGTCGCATGCTCGCGCTGATCGGCTGGCACACATGGCCGGACGGCGCAGACGCGCTGGCAGCCTGCGTCGGTGGCGATTGCGCGCGGCCAAACGCGGGCGGCGAGCGATATCCGACCTTTCGGTGGAACGATGCGCTGGTGCGCGAGCTCGACATGGTGTTGCTGTCGACCGAGCCCTACCGCTTCACCGACGACCACGCCGATGCGCTGGAGCGACAGCTCGGCCTGCCGGTGCTGCTGGTCGACGGGGAGATGCTGTCGTGGTATGGCAGCCGCGCCATCGACGGCATTGGCTATCTGGAGACCCTGGCGCGACATCCATAAGCGTGCCGCGCCGGTCGACCACCGCCTTGCACGTCAGCGGTCGAATCCGTAGGCCCGTTCGACCTTGCAGACCCTGAGCCGGAAGCCGTCGTACCAGCGTTCCCGCCCCAGGCGACGCGCCTGCTGATGCTCGACGTGCGCCCTCCACGCGGCGATATGCTCGAGCGACTGCCAGTACGACACCGTGATGCCCGGCGCGCCGGGCGCGCTGCCATCACGCACCGATTCGACGCCGAGAAACCCTGGCATCCCCGACGCCAGTTCGACCATGCGGTCGGCCATGCCCGCATAGCCATCGTCTTCGCCTGGCGGGCAGGCGCTGCGGGTCGATGTGAAGATCACCGCGTAATACGGCGGCGCCGGGGTTTGGGCGAAGATATCGTCTGGCATGACAGGGCGGCGGCTGCAAGTCAGCAGGCACGAAAACGGATGATGCCATCGTCGCCGGTCTCGCGGTTCACGTCGCCGGCATGCCACAGCAGGTGCAAATGGGCCAGCGCTTCGCCCATCGCGAACGTCATCTGATGGATATCGAACTGGCGCCGGAAGATGACGTCGACGATGTCGCGGGCGCTGCAGGGGCGCTCGGCACAGGCGGCGCGCGTTTCCGCGAGCCGCTCGACATGGTGCTCGCGCAATTGCCGGATGCGCGTGTGGATGTTGCGGAAAGGTTTGCCATGCGACGGCAACACCAGCACATCGGCCGGCAGCGGCTCGTAGCGGTCCAGCGAACCCAGGTACAGCGCCAGTGGGTTCGCCTCGGGCTCCATGTCGAACACGCTGACGTTGGTGGAGATGCGCGGCAACACCATGTCGCCGGAGATCAGCACATTGCGTTCGGCGTTGTACAGCGCGACGTGTTCGGGCGCATGTCCATAGCCCACGATCACGCGCCATGCCGACGCCGCCGGATCGGTACCGATCCGGACCACGTCGCCGTCCATCAGGCGCCGGTACTGGGTGGGCAGGTCCGGCACCAGCGTCGGGTAGTAGCTGCGGCGCGCCCGCAGCTTTTCCAGGCTGTCCGCGTCGACCAGCCCGTGGCGCTGGAAATGGCTCGCGGCGAAGTCGCCGCCGGCATTGGACCCGACGCCGTTGCCGCCGCTCATCGCGCGCGCGCTCATATAGTCGCCCAGGCTCATCCACAACCGCGCGGTCCAGCGCTTGCAGAGCCAGTGCGCCAGTCCCACGTGGTCCGGATGGCAATGGGTGACCAGTACGCGCAGGATCGGCAGGCCCTCCAGCTCGTTGGCGAACACCGTTTCCCAATGCCTCTGGATGGTTTCGTCGGTGATGCCGCAGTCGATCACGGTCCAGCCGTCGCACCCTTCGAGGCGGTCGCGCACCAGCCACAGATTGATGTGGTTCAACGCAAAGGGAAGCGGCATCCTCAGCCAATAGACGCCGGGTGCGACTTCCTGTCGATGGCCGGGCTCCGGCATGGTGTCGCCGAAGGGATACTGGAGCTGATGTTCGAGTGCGTTCATCGGGGAGTCTCTCGGTTGCGAAGCCCTGGCGTCGCCCGGCGGCGGACGGTTGGCTTTCTGGTTTTCGATTCCGGTATGGCTATCGCGGCATATCGTCGGTACCACTGCAGTGGCGGTTGCCATGGTGGCTGCTTGACGCTAACGTAAACGTCAATTCGAGCGGCCTCTCGCCATCTTAAGCGAATTCGCCGTGGCGGATCGAACGCTCGTTCATTTTCCAGGGCACCCATGCCAATCCAGTCCAGCCATTCCGAGGTATCGCAGGCGGCGGCCAACCCGCCTTCCACGGTGACCTACACCATCACGGATCTCGCCCGCGAGTTCGATATCACGCCACGCGCGATCCGCTTCTATGAGGACCAGGGCCTGCTGTCGCCCGATCGCGTGGGCGCTGGCGGCCGCCAGCGCCTGTACAGCGGGCGTGAGCGCACTCGCCTCAAGCTGACCCTGCGCGGCAAGCGCCTTGGCATGACGCTGAACGAGATCCGCGAGATTCTCGACCTATATGAGTCGCCGCGCGATACGGTGCCGCAGCTCGAACGTTTTCTGGCCGCGCTGGCCGGACACAGGCGCACCGTCGAACGGCAGATGGAGGATCTGCAGGCGCAACTGGCGGAAATCGATCAGCATGAGCGTCAGTGCCGCGCGTTGCTGGCGGCTGCGGCGGCGTCGGGCGAGACGGACCGCGTGGGCTGATGCTGGATGGGCCGGGCCGCTGGCCCTGCCGGCTGGGTGGCCTTGTTCACCTGTCATCGCCGAATTTGGTTGACGTTTACGTAAACGTAAATAAAATAGCCCGAGCCGAGCCGCACATGCGGCAGCCCCGCCAGAGGAACCGTCATGCCTGAAGTGCTTGCATCCACGCCGCTCGATGCCACCCGCGCCGATGCCATCGCCACCAGCTTTTCGCGGCAGGGCCTGATGCGCACTTTTGGCGCCACCCTGACGCGCGTTGCGCGGGGCGAGGTCGAGATCGCGATGCCGTGGGCGGAATCGGTCACGCAGCAGCACGGCTTCTTCCATGGCGGTGTCGTCGGCGCGCTGGCCGACAGCGCCTGCGGGTACGCGGCGCTGTCCGTGGTGGGCGAAGGCGAAGCCGGGCTGACGGCCGAGTACAAGATCAACCTGCTGTCGCCCGCGCAGGGCGAGCAGCTGATTGCCGTGGGGCGGGTGGTCAAGCCCGGGCGCACGCTGATCGTCGCACAGGGAGACGTGTTTACCTTGTCCGGCGGTGCACGAAAGGCCGTGGCGACGATGCTGATGACGCTGTGCGTGGTCCGCTCGCTCGACCACGTCTGAACGTCGCCCAGCAGCCAACATCCGACTTTCCATCGATTCCGCATACCGGATCCAACAGGAGACAACCATGACGACATTGCCGGGCCTCAAATTCGACCTGGGCGAAGACATCGAGATGCTGCGTGAGTCCGTGCAGGCCTGGGCCCAGGCCGAACTCGCGCCCCGCGCCGCCGAAATCGACCGTACCGACCAGTTCCCGATGGATTGCTGGAAAAAGATGGGCGATCTGGGCGTGCTGGGCATCACGGTGGCCGAGGAATATGGCGGCGCCAACATGGGTTATCTGGCCCATATGATCGCGATGGAGGAGATCAGCCGGGCGTCGGCATCGGTGGGGCTGTCGTACGGCGCCCATTCGAACCTGTGCGTCAACCAGATCCACCGCAATGGCACGCCAGAGCAGAAGGCGAAATACCTGCCCAAGCTGGTGTCGGGGGACTGGATCGGCGCGCTGGCGATGAGCGAGCCGAATGCCGGTTCCGATGTGGTCAGCATGAAGCTGCGCGCCGAGCGCAAGGGCGACCGCTATGTGCTGAACGGCACCAAGATGTGGATCACCAACGGCCCGGATTGCGACGTGCTGGTGGTCTATGCCAAGACCGAGCCGGAACTGGGCGCGCGCGGCATGACGGCCTTTATCGTCGAAAAGGGCATGAAGGGATTCTCGGTCGCCCAGAAGCTGGACAAGCTGGGGATGCGCGGTTCGCATACCGGCGAACTGGTATTCCAGGACGTCGAGGTGCCGGTCGAGAACGTGCTGGGCGTCGAGAACGGCGGGGCAAAGGTGCTGATGAGCGGTCTAGACTACGAGCGCGCGGTGCTGTCCGGCGGACCGGTCGGCATCATGCAGGCCTGCATGGACGTGGTGACGCCCTATGTGCACGATCGCAAGCAATTCGGCCAGAGTATCGGTGAGTTCCAGCTTATCCAGGGCAAGATCGCCGACATGTACACCACGCTGCAGGCTTCGCGCAGCTATCTGTACACCGTCGGCAAGAACCTGGACGCGCTCGGCAGCGACCATGTGCGGCAGGTGCGCAAGGATTGCGCCGCGGTGATCCTGTACACCGCCGAGAAGGCAACATGGATGGCGGGCGAGTCGGTGCAGATCCTCGGGGGCAACGGCTATATCAACGAATATCCCACCGGACGCCTGTGGCGCGACGCCAAGCTGTACGAGATCGGCGCCGGCACTTCCGAGATCCGTCGCATGCTGATCGGCCGCGAACTGTTCGCCGAAACGATGTAATCGCGACATTGCCGCAAGGGATCGCCGGGATACCGGCGCCTCCCGCGCGCGGCGGAAGGCTTACAATCGGCTGAGCCGCCGCGCACCGTCTGTCCCCGTGAGGTTACCGCGCCCGTCCAGGCACCACCCGTCGAGCCATGTCCCACTTCCCGAAACTGCTGTCCTCGCAGATCGCCTACGATGTGGCGCGGACCATGCTCGACGGTTTCGACAAGCATTACCGCCTGTTCCGCGAAGTCAGCCATCAGGCCAAGCTGAAGTTCGAAGCCGGCGATTGGCTGGGGCTGCAGCAGATCCAGCGCGACCGCATCGCGTTCTACAACCAGCGCGTGCATGAAACCACGGTCACGCTGCAGGACGAATACGACGCGGAGAATATCGAGGATGGCATCTGGCAGCAGATCAAGCTGCATTACATCGGGCTGCTGACCAACCATCATCAACCGGAACTGGCCGAGACCTTTTTCAACTCGGTGTGCACGCGCATCCTGCACCGCTCATATTTCAACAACGATTTCATCTTCGTGCGGCCCGCGATCTCGACCGAATACATCGAGAACGAGGAGTCGCCGATGCGGCCGACCTTCCGCGCGTACTATCCGGGCAGCCGCGACGGCATGGCGGACTGCTTCGAACGGATCGTGCACAACTTCCAGCTGGAACGCCCGTTCGAGGACCTGCGGCGCGATATCGGCTATGTGGTGCGCGCCGTCACGGAAACGCTCGGCGACTTCCGCATCGCGCCCAATTTCCAGATCCATGTGTTGTCGTCGCTGTTCTTCCGCAACAAGTCGGCCTTCATCATTGGCCGGATTCTGAATGGCGACCAGACCTATCCGCTGGCCATTCCGATCGTCCATGCGCCGTCGGGCCGGCTGGCGCTCGATACGGTGCTGATGCGTACGGAACAGTTGCTGATCCTGTTCTCGTTCACGCATTCGTACTTCATGGTCGACATGGAAATCCCGTCGGCCTACGTGACTTTCCTGCGCGATATCATGCCGCGCAAGCCGCGCGCGGAAATCTACACGTCGCTGGGTTTGCAGAAGCAGGGAAAGAACCTGTTCTATCGCGACTTCCTGCACCATCTGCAACACTCGTCCGATCGCTTCATCATCGCGCCGGGCATTCGCGGGCTGGTGATGCTGGTGTTCACGCTGCCGTCCTATCCCTATGTGTTCAAGGTGATCAAGGACTTCTATCCGGCGCCCAAGGAGACCACGCGCGAACTGGTCCAGTCGAAATATCAGCTGGTGAAGCGGCACGACCGCGTCGGCCGCATGGCGGATACGCTGGAATATTCCAACGTCGCTTTCCCGCTGTCGCGCTTCGACGATGCGCTCGTGCGCGAGCTGGAGCAGCATGCGCCGTCGATGATCGAATACCAGCGCGCCCGGGACGGCACGGACGAGATCGTGGTGCGCCATGTCTATATCGAGCGCCGCATGACGCCGCTGAACATCTACCTGCAGGAAGGCAGCGACGAGCAGGTCGAGCACGGCATTCTGGAATATGGCAACGCCATCAAGGAGCTGATGGCCGCCAATATCTTCCCCGGCGACATGCTGTACAAGAATTTCGGCGTGACACGCCACGGCCGCGTGGTGTTTTACGACTACGACGAAATCGAATATCTGACCGATTGCAATATCCGCCGCGTGCCGACGCCGCGCAACGAGGAGGAGGAGATGTCTGGCGAAGTGTGGTACAGCGTCGGCCGCCACGACATCTTCCCGGAGACATTTCGCACCTTCCTGCTGGGAGATGCGCGCGTGCGCGCCGCGTTCCTGCGGCACCACGCGGATTTCTTTGATCCCGCCTTGTGGCAGGGCCACAAGGACCGGCTACTGGCCGGCCATGTTCATGACTTCTATGCTTACCATGCAAACGAACGCTTCGTTAATCGCTATGGCAACCCCGCAGCGGGCTGCAGCCCGGCAAGGAGGGCGGCATGACTGACGCCATCGCGCAACTGTTCCGCAACAACCGCGAATGGGTGGACCGGGTCAATGCCGAGGATCCCGCCTTCTTCTCGCGGCTGGCAAATCAGCAGGCGCCGGAATATCTGTGGATCGGCTGCTCCGATTCACGCGTGCCGGCCAATCAGATCCTCGGGCTGGCGCCGGGCGAGGTTTTCGTTCACCGCAATATCGCCAACGTGATCGCGCATAGCGATCTGAATGCGCTGTCGGTGATCCAGTTCGCGGTCGAGGTGCTGAAGGTGCGGCACATCACCGTGGTGGGCCATTACGGTTGCGGCGGCGTCAAGGTCGCCCTCAAGCGCGAGCGGATCGGGCTGGCGGACAACTGGCTGCGCCATGTGCGCGACGTGGCCGACAAGCACGACAACTATCTCGGCACCATCATGCGTGAAGAGGATGCCCACGCGCGGCTTTGTGAGCTGAACGTGGTCGAGCAGGTCAACAATATCTGCCAGACGACGGTGATACAGGATGCCTGGTCGCGGGGGCAAGCGGTGACGGTGCACGGCTGGATCTATGGCGTGTCGGACGGCCTGCTGCGCGACCTCGGCATGGCGGCAAGCAATAACGAGGAATTGCGTGCGCAACTGAAGGCGGCCTACCGGCAGTACGGCGATCCGCCGCACCTGCCGGTGAGGTGAGCACGGCGATACCGCCAATTCGTCCCCTCTCCCGCAAGCGGGAGAGGGGAGTAACGACAACCAGCACAGCAGCAAGGAGACCATCATGCAAGACCCGATCGTGATCGTATCCGCGGCCCGTACGCCGATGGCCGCATTCCAGGGCGAGTTCGCCACCGTTACCGCGCCCCAACTGGGCGCCGTGGCAATCCGCGCTGCGGTGGAGCGCGCGAGCCTCAAGCCGGAGCAGGTCGAAGAGGTGGTGTTCGGCTGCGTGCTGCCCGCCGGCCAGGGCCAGGCGCCGGCGCGCCAGGCCGCGTTGGGCGCGGGGCTGCCGCTGTCGGTGGGATGCACCACCGTCAACAAGATGTGCGGCTCGGGCATGCGCGCCGCGATGACGGTGTACGACGGCCTGCTGGCCGGCTCGTTCGACATCGCCGTGGCCGGCGGCATGGAGAGCATGACCAACGCGCCGTATCTGATCCCGAAGGGACGGGGCGGCTACCGCATCGGCCACGGCATGATCTATGACCACATGATGCTCGACGGCCTGGAGGACGCCTACGACAAGGGCCGCGCGATGGGCACCTTCGGCGAGGACTGCGCCAGCAAATACGGTTTCACCCGCGAAGCACAGGATGCCTTCGCGATGGAAAGCGTGCGCCGTGCGCAGCAGGCCACCGAGAAGGGCGACTTCCGCTGGGAGATCGCGCCAGTGACGGTCAGCGGCAAGGGCGGCGACACCGTCATCGATACCGACGAGGGACCGCGCCGCATCAAGGTCGACAAGATTCCGTCGCTGAAGCCGGCCTTCGCCAAGGACGGCACCATCACTGCCGCATCGTCGTCGTCGATCAACGACGGCGCCGCCGCGCTGGTGATGATGCGTGAGTCGACCGCCTCCCGCCTGGGCCTGCAGCCGCTGGCGCGGATGCTGGGACACACCACGCACGCGCAGGAGCCGGGCTGGTTCACCACCGCGCCGGTCCAGGCCATGGCCAAGCTGTATCGCAAGCTCGACTGGAACAGCGACAGCGTCGATCTGTTCGAGATCAACGAGGCCTTCGCCGTGGTGCCGATGGCCGCCATGCAGGAGCTGAAGATCCCGCGCGACAAGGTCAACATCCATGGTGGCGCCTGCGCGCTTGGCCACCCGATTGGCGCCTCCGGCGCGCGCATCATCACGACGCTGATCGGCGCGCTGCGCAAGACCGGCGGCAAGCGCGGCGTGGCGAGCCTGGTCGGCATCGAGATGCTGTAACGGACGACACCATCGGCCGGTCCGGCGCGGGTTGCCGG